>NZ_LMKX01000002.1:0-28675 GCF_001421685.1 Sphingomonas sp. Leaf28
GCGATATCCAGACCGATCGTTGTGACGTTTCCCATCGCTGCTCTCCTTCGACTCTCCGCAGGACATTCTGCTGGAGGGTTGGAGAGCCGTCCACGTCATCACAATCGGACGTTCACGCCCCTTCCCTCGCTTCCCGACTTTGGACGCTGGTTCATCTTTGCGAAAAACCGATTTTGAAGCCCGGCTATCCGCTCGCGAATGTCGTGATGGGGAGGGAAAGCGGACTGGCGGCTCTTATGTTCGTTTACAAGAGCGCTAGGCATACCAATATCCTTCCATCAGTATTGATGAAGCAAAATAACGTGAAGCTCATGTGCAAAGTTGGAGACAGGGCTTTCGACGACGGTTGACATACTCTTATGCGCGGGTTGGTTACCGCATTTCCGTAGGTTCGTCTGGAGCTGCCTCGGTCCTTCGGTCGGGCGTAGGCTTGTAGCCTGCCACAAAGCCGCCGCGAGGGTTTACCACCGGGGCCCTGTCCCCAAGTTTGCACATCGACAGAAGGTTTAGAGCTCGGGTTTCTCCTTTTCTGGTCTGTTAGCACCTACAGTTTCAAGCCTGCGTCGCAGGTGACACCTCATGCCCGATCGCCCACAAGAAGGCCGCCATCTCGCGCGCGATTGCGGTAACCGCCACAGTCTTGGTCTTGCCCGCCATGATGAGCTTACGATAGCGCGCGCATAGCCTGATCTGAGCCTTCCAGGCGATCTCGCGAACTGATCTTGGCAATCCGTCGAGACGCGCCTCGATGTCACGGCTCACTCGCGCTGGAAAGCGATAGGTCCACGCACCCTCGACCAGCACGCGGCGGGCTCGGACGTTACCAGCCTTTGTGATGCCGCCACGTCGCACCCGGTCTCCGGTCGAGCTTTCAGAAGGCACAAGGCCCAGATAGGCCATCAACTGTGGGGCAGTGTCGAAACGCCTGACGTCGCCAATCTCGACCACGAAGTTGACCGCCGTGATAAGCGCAACGCCGCGCATTGCCTGATAGGCTTTAACGACCGTGAACGATGCTTCGATTGGCGTACATCGGCCTAGGTCCGACAATAGTTGTATCCCGGGTGGCGGTCGAAGAACGCGCCGGGTACGCTGCGGTTGAATCATGTCAGAACCGAAACACTCGCCTCCGCCCGGTGTCCTTTCCCGGACGTTCCATGATCTGCAGGACGAACGCATCGCCGACCTCGATATGCTCACGGCCTTGGCCCGAGCGGGGATGGTCGGCGGTCTCGGGTGGGACGACCTGCTCAGATCCGACCGGATCCTGATGATCTCGGAAGCCGGCGCCGGGAAGACGTACGAGTGTCGCGATCGTCAGAAGGCACTTTGGACGGCGGGTGAACCTGCGTTCTTTCTTGAACTGGTCGAACTCGCGCGATCACCGGTGAGGGAAATGCTCACGATTGAGGAAGAGGTGCGCTTCGACGCCTGGCTCGCCGCGGAGCACGAGGTCGCAACCTTCCTGCTCGATTCGATCGACGAACTGAAGCTTACGCAAGGATCCTTCGAACAGGCCCTCAAGCGTTTGGCGAAGGCTCTGGTAGGTCGGCTCGACCGCGCTCGGATCGTCATCACGACGCGCCCTGTTCCCTTCGATCAGGAGCTCGTACGGCGTCATCTGCCCGTTCCGGACCGATGGCCCGCCGGTGGGTTGGCGGAGTCGTTCGTCGACGTCGCGATGCGGAACTCGCCCAAGGGCGCCGAGGCGGAGTCGAAGCAGTGGATCAGCGTGGCGCTGATGCCGCTTTCGGATGATCAGATCCGTACGATGGCGGTGATCGAGAAGATCGAGGATCCCGATGTGATGATCGCTGATCTGCGGACGCGCGACGCGATGGACTTCGCACGACGCCCTCAGGATCTCGTTGAGTTATGCGCCGACTGGCGCGATCACCACCGCATCCGCACCCATCGAGAGCAGGTCGGGAACAACGTCGACGTCAAGCTGCGACCGCGGCGGGACCGCGACAGGCCGGAACTCGTAGAGATCTCCCCCGAAAGGGCGCGGGCGGGTGCCGGCAGGCTGGCGCTCGCGATGCTGCTCACACGCCGCCTCACGATCCGGCATGCCGCCGAGGCAGATCGGGGAGGCACACCCGGAACGGCCCTGGATCCCGGTGTGATCCTGACCGACTGGACGCAGTCGGAGCTTCGAACGCTTCTGGAGCGCCCCCTGTTCGGCTTCGCCAGCTATGGGCGAGTGCGCTTCCACCACCGCTCGGTGCTCGAGTTTCTCGCAGCCGAGCGTCTAGGCTTCCTGATCGACACCGGGGTTCCCCTCCGAGCGGTGACCTGGAACGCCTACTTCCAGTTCAACGTGGAGGGAACACGCTGGCGGGGTGATTTCGGCCTGCGTTACGTCAACTCCAGCGTGGACTCGCTCGGTTATGGCGCATCGGTGCGCAGCTATCAGGTCATCGGCGTCGGTACCGCCAATGTCGTCTTCAACCCGATCCAGCCGATCGTCGGTGGCGGCGACTATTCGCGCCTTCTTCCTTCCGCCAACTTCGCATACGATCTTGCGGACGGTTTGAGGCTCCGCCTAGCAGCATCTCAGGCCATATCGCGACCAACCTTCGGCCAGCTTTCCTCGGCCAAGGACTATTCGGCCGCCCAGTCGAACACTCCCGTCGTAACGAACGCGGGCAGTCCAGACCTCAAACCGGTCTCGGCGGACCAGGCGGACGTGTCGCTGGAATATTATCCCAGCAACCGCCTCGCCCTCACCGTCGCGGCTTTCTACAAGCACCTAACCAATTTCGTCACGACGCAGGCCGTGCCGTTCACGTTGGTGCCGACGAACCAGGTCGCAGGCGCGCCGGCGAGCTTCCCATTCACCGAACTGACCTACGTCAACGGCGACAGCGCCACGGTCTACGGGATCGAGGTCGGTGGGCAGTATTTCCTGGACAATGGTCTGGGCGTACAGGCCAACGCCACGTACAATCGCTCGCGCGCCGAACGCGAAGGGCGCCCGACGGTTAATCTGGAAGACGCGGTACCGTTCTCGGCTAACGCCAAGCTGTTCTACGAGAAGCACGGGATCAATGCCTCCGTGTCGTACCAGTACCAGTCGAAGTTCGTATCGTCGCAATACAGCTATATCGACAGCCTTGCGATCAAGCAGACACCTTACCACGAACTGGCGGCGAGCGTATCCTACGACATTCTTCCCCAGGTTACCATCTACGCACAGGGATCGAATCTGCTGGATTCAGCCACTAAGCGCTTTTCGACCTACAGCAACGTTCCTGCCTTTTATGAATATACAGGTCGTGCATTTTTCTTTGGTTTTCGCGCCCGAGTTTAATAACTTCTCAGGAAGGTCCGCTTCTTTATCGGGATAAAGGAGCGGACTCGACTTTGGATTTCACAAGCCATAGAATTTCTGTAGTTGCTGAGACCCACAAGCAGACGTTCAGGCCTGCTTTGCCGGCTCCCGGCTTCGGCCGTTCATTAATCTCCGCGATCAGACCGCTTCAATCCTCGATTCCCGCCCATGATGTCGCCTTCCGGGGGCGAGACGCTTCGTTTCTCATCGGACCCATACAGATTAGCTGCTACGCATAAGCGCCTAGCTTCTGGGATCATTATGGCCGTCAACATTCCTACCGACGTGGTGCGCAGCTTCGTCGCGATCGTCGATGCCGGCTCGATGTTGCGCGCCGCGGATCGCGTGTTCGTCAGCCAGTCCGCGCTCAGCCTGCAGATGAAACGGCTGGAGGACCTGCTCCAGGTCGCGCTGTTCCGGCGGGAGGGCCGCAGGCTAGTCCTCTCGGTGCAGGGTGAACGGTTCCTGCCGCATGCGCGCGAACTGCTGAGCGTCAACGACCGTGCTCTGGCAGCACTTGGTGACGGCAGCCTCGCCGGCCCCGCTCGGATCGGGTTCGTGCAGGATTTCGCGGAAACGTTGTTGTCCGGCGTCTTGTCGGTGTTCGCGTCGAGCAACCCCGATGCGTCGCTCGACGTTCGCGTCGCGGGATCGGCCGAACTGCTCGATCTGCTTGCAACCGACCGTCTTGATATCGTCCTGTGCATCGGCGAGGAGACCGATGAAGCCGCCGTCGCCACCGCCGACATGCACTGGCTCGGTAATCCACGGCTGACCTCAGCCGCGATCTTGCCCTTGGCGGTGCTCCAAAAGCCATGCCGATTCCGCGATGCCGCGATTGCTGCACTCGAGGCGGCAGGCAGACCCTACCGGATCGTGCTGGAGACGCCGAGCCTGTCGGCGCTCCGCGCGGCAGTGACGGGCGGGATCGGGATAACCTGTCGAACCGACGCTCTGATGGGGCTCGACCCGGAAATTCACGACGGGCTCCCCGGACTGCCCCGCGTCGCCTATGTTGTGCGCATCAACGACACGCGCCATCCGGTCCTCGACCGACTTCACGAAGTCGTCCTCCGTTCGATTGTTGAATCCGCTAGCGCAGATTGACGCTCTTCACGGCAGCAAAGGCTTTCTTTCCCGGTCGAATAACGCGTTGAAATTGATGACTTTCTAAGCTCGTATTTGCAACGCTCATAAGACTAGCAAGTCATTCTCTATTGAAACGATGGGAATTAAGACCGCATTGAAGGTGCTCCGGAAAACGAGCGTCCGAAAGGCTGTCCATGGCGAAGACGTCCCAACGATCGACCAACCGATCATGGCAGAGCAAGCTGCAGCGTAGCCGCTGGGTATCGCCAATAGCACTCATGCTGGCCTGGGAAGCGGCATCCCGGGTTGGTCTGATCCCCACCCGTACATTGGCGGCGCCTTCGCAGGTGCTGGAGACGCTGTGGGGCATGATCGCGTCGGGTGAATTGCCCGCCAACCTCGCCGTATCGCTGGGTCGCGCGGCGGCGGGTCTCGTGATCGGCGTAAGCCTCGGCATCGTCCTCGCCCTGATCGCTGGTCTCACCCGCGAGGGCGAGGCGGCGGTCGACTCGCCCGTGCAAATGCTGCGGACATTGCCCGCGCTTGCGCTGTCGCCGCTGTTCATCGTCTGGTTCGGGATCGGCGAGACCCCCAAGATCGCGCTGATCGCGTTCGCGACGTTGTTTCCGGTGTATCTCAACCTCTACAACGGCATCCGCGGAGTCGATGTCCGGCTGATCGACGCGGGGCGCAGCTTCGGCCTGTCGCGCGCGCAGATCGTCGCCGACATCGTGCTGCCCGCCGCGCTGCCGCAACTGCTCGTCGGCCTACGCTACGCCTTCTCGGTCGCGGTGCTGATCCTGGTCGTCGCCGAACAGATCAACGCGTCGGCGGGTCTCGGCTTCCTGATCAACAACGCGCGCGATTTCATGCGGACCGACATCATCGTCGTCTGCCTGCTCGTCTATGCCGGGCTCGGCCTGCTCGCCGACCAGTCCGTGCGCCTGATCGAAGACCGTGCGCTCGCGTGGCGCCCCAAGCTCGTGGAGGCCTGACCATGACCATCTCGCACATCATCCCGATGCCGCAACCCGTCCGACCCGTCGTCAAGCTCACGCGGTTCTCGCGCAGCTTCGGCACCAACACCGTCCTCGACAATCTCCATCTCGATATAGCCCAAGGCGAGTTCGTCGCGCTGCTCGGCCGTTCGGGGTCGGGCAAGACGACGCTCCTGCGGACGCTTGCGGGACTCGATACCGCCGATGCGCAGGACGTGATGATCCCGACCTCTCGTGCCGTCGTGTTCCAGGATGCGCGGTTGCTGCCGTGGAAGCGCGTTTGGCGCAATGTAGGGCTCGGACTAAAGGGCCCGGACGTACGCGACCGTGCAGAGGCGGCGCTGCGTGAAGTCGGTCTCGGCCACCGGCTCG
Source organism: Sphingomonas sp. Leaf28 (assembly GCF_001421685.1). Lineage (NCBI taxonomy): Bacteria > Pseudomonadati > Pseudomonadota > Alphaproteobacteria > Sphingomonadales > Sphingomonadaceae > Sphingomonas > Sphingomonas sp. Leaf28. The sequence continues at coordinate 5,794 of NZ_LMKX01000002.1, forward strand.
ACGTCTGGCCGCTGACCCTGTCGGGCGGTGAGGCGCAGCGTGTGGCGCTCGCCCGCGCGCTGGTCCGCGAACCGAAACTGCTGCTGCTCGACGAGCCGTTCGCAGCACTCGACGCGCTGACCCGCGTCAAGATGCACGGCCTCGTGATGGCGCTGTGGCGCGCGCACAAACCCGCGGTGCTGCTGGTGACGCACGACGTCGACGAGGCGATCGCGCTGGCCGACCGCGTGCTGGTGCTCGATAAAGGGCGGATCGTTGTCGAGGAGCGGATCTCGGTCCCGCGCGGTCAGCGAACGAGCATCGCGGCGGCATTGCGCGAGCGGTTGTTGAGTTCGCTCGGTGTCGAGCGGGACGAGCCCCTGCCCTTCGTGAAGGCCGAGTGATGGCGAGCTTGGTTCAGGATCGCCCGCGGCTCGACCGGCTGCGCGACTTCGTCACCGGCATCGGCGCGTTGCTGGATCGTACCCGCGACGAGCGTTCAATGCTCGAGGAAGGCAGCGCTGCACTCGGCAGACTGGTGGCGCACGACGACTGGCTGCCCGATGCCTATGCCGCGCCCGACCCTGACCGCTATCGCCAGTACCTGCTCCACTGCGACAGCCGCGAGCGCTTCTCGGTCGTCAGCTTCGTCTGGGGACCGGGACAGGCCACGCCGATCCACGATCACCGCGTCTGGGGGCTGGTCGGTGTATTGCGCGGTGCCGAACTGTCCGAACGGTTCGCGCGGTACCCGGATGGCGGACTCCATGCCGTCGGCGCGATCGAGCGGCTCGAAGCGGGTGAGGTGGAGGCGGTCTCGCCATCGGTCGGCGATATCCACCGCGTATCGAACGCGTTCGACGACCGCGTGTCGATCAGCATCCACCTCTACGGCAGCAATATCGGCGCGGTCGAACGCGCGACCTATGATGCGGCGGGCACGCCGAAGCGGTTCGTGTCGGGCTATGCCAACGCCGTGCTGCCGAACCTCTGGGACCGCTCGGGAGCCCCCGCATGACTACCCCAAACGACATCCGCACCGCGCTGCTGCTCGGACATGAAGTCGCGTTACTCGACGTCCGTCATGAGGCGGCATTCGCGACTGGCCATCCGTTGTTCGCCGCCAACCTCGCCTTCGATCGTATCGACCTCGAATCGGCGATCCGCCTGCCGCGCAAGGACGTGCCGATCGTGCTGTACGATGACGGCGAAGGCTATGTAGCGACCGCCGCCGCAACGCTGACCGCTCTTGGCTATACGAACATCGAGACGCTTGAAGGCGGACTCGAAGGCTGGCGCGCGACGGGCTTCGAAGTCTTCGAGGACGTGAACTCCTATTCGAAGGCGTTCGGCGAACTGGTCGAGGCGCGCCGCCACACGCCGTGGCTCGCCGCCGAGGACGTCGCCGCGCTGATCGAGGAAAAGGCCGACATCGCGATCCTCGATGCGCGCCGGTTCGAGGAATATGCAACGATGAACATCCCCGGCTCGACCAGCGTGCCAGGTGCGGAACTCGTATTGCGCGTGGCCGAGGCAGTGCCCGACCCCGACACGACGATCATCGTCAACTGCGCTGGTCGCACGCGGAGCATCATCGGCACGCAGTCGCTGATCAACGCCGGAATCCCCAACCGAGTAGTCGCGCTGCGCAACGGCACGATCGGTTGGACGCTGGCGGGCCAGTCGCTGGCACATGGTAGCGACCGTCCTGCGCCAGAAGTTCGAGAAAGCGACGAAACCGCCGCCACCGCCCGCGCCGTCGCATACCGCGCCGGGGTAAAACGCCTGACGCCTGCCGAGCTAGCTGTGCTCGAACGCGATACCAGACGCACGCTGTACCGTTTCGACGTGCGCCGCCCGGACGAATACGCCGCCGGCCACATCACAGACTTCCGCTCCTATCCCGGCGGCCAGCTCGTGCAGGAAACCGACATCGCCGCGCCCGTCCGCGGCGCGCGCATCGTCCTCGCCGACGACATCGGGCCGCGAGCCGACATGACCGCATCGTGGCTCGCGCAAATGGGATGGGATGTGTTCGTCCTGGACGGCGGCTTCGACGGTCTGCTCGAAACCGGTGCCGGTCCGACGATCCCGCCGGGCGATCCCGCGCACCGGTACAAGCGCCCCTACGAAGGCACCGACAACGCCGCAGCCGCAATGCAGGCCTATCTCGACTGGGAATACGGCCTGGTCGACCAGCTCGCGCGCGACGGCACGCACGGCTTCTACGTCATTTGAACCCCGAACGCCCCCACAGGAGACACGTCATGCCCGTCAAGTTCATCGGCTATATCGGTTTCAACGACGCGTCCGAAATCCACGGCGTCGGCAAGGCACGCGGCCTCGACAAGGCCTATGTCGAGGCCGCCGCGATCGCGCAGGAAAAGGGTGGCTTCGACCGCGTCCTGATCCCGTTCGGCTCAGACAGCCCCGAAAGCCAGATCGTCGCCGCGCACGCCGCAGCCATTACCGCCAAGCTCGGTTTCCTGATCGCGCACCGCCCCGGCTTCACGCAGCCGACGCTCGCCGCACGCCAGCTGGCGACGCTAGACCAGCTCTCCGGCGGGCGCGTCGCGGTCCACATCATCACCGGCGGGGCGGACAGCGAAATGGCACGCGACGGCGATCACTCGGTGAAGGACGATCGCTACGCCCGCACCGACGAATATCTGGAGATCCTGAAACAGGAATGGTCATCTGCCACGCCGTTCGATCACGACGGCCGTTTCTACAACGTCCGCCAGGCGTTCAGCCAGATCAAGCCAACCAATCTGCCCGTTTTCTTCGGCGGATCGTCGCCCGCCGCGATCGACGTCGCCGGGCGCCACGCGGACGTCTACGCGCTGTGGGGCGAGACGCAGGCGCAGGTGCGCGAAGCAGTCGGCACGATTCGCCACGCCGCCGCGCGCTATGGTCGCAATCCCGGCTTCTCGCTGTCGCTGCGCCCGGTGATCGCTGATACCGAAGAAGCGGCATGGAAAAAGGCCGACCAGATCGTCGAGAAGGTGCGCGACCTCCGCGAGACGGCAGGCGTTGCAATCAGTGGTCACGCGCCACCGAACGCCGGCTCGCAGCGGCTCCTCGACACCGCCAACCAGGGCTACCGCGTCGACAAGCGCCTGTGGACGGGTGTCGCGGCGCTCGGCGGCGCGCAGGGCAATTCGACCGGACTGGTCGGCACGCCCGAACAGGTCGCGGACGCGATGCTCGATTACTATGACCTCGGCATCGACCATTTCCTGATCCGCGGCTTCGAGCCGTTGCAGGACGCGATCGACTACGGACGCGACCTGCTGCCGGTCGTCCACGACCTGATCGCCGAGCGCGATGCAGAGCGCGATCTCGAACCGAAGCGGGCGGTGGGCTGATGCCGGACTGGACGGATGACGAGGGGGTGGCCGCGACGCCGCCCCCTCCAGCGGAAGGCCTGAAACGCTGGTGGCCGTTGCTGCTGGCCGTCGTGCTCGCGGCAGGCCTGTACGCGTGGCTCGGACGCGGCGGGGCGAGCGGCGACGTGCTGCACGTCGGCAGCCAGCGCGGCGGCACGAAGGCGCTGATGCTCGCCTCGGGCGTGCTCGAGGGTGCGCCCTACCGCGTCGAATGGTCCGAATTCCCCGCCGCGCAGACGCTGCTGGAGGCGATCGGCGCGGGTGCCGTCGACGTCGGGATGGTCGGCGACGCGCCGTTCCAGTTCGCCTATCAGAGTGGCAGTCCGATCAAGGCGGTGGCGGTGCAGTCCGCGACGTCGCGACCGCGCGAAAGCCTCGCGATCCTCGTGCCAGCGCGGTCGCGGATCGTCGATTCAGGCAGTCTGCGCGGCAAGCGGATCGCGACGACACGCGGCTCGGTCGGCCACTACCTCCTTCTGCGTGCGCTCGATGCGAAGGGTCTTAAGCCCGCCGACGTCCGCCTGATCTTCCTCGCGCCGGGTGATGCCAAGGCGGCGTTCGATACGGGCTCGATCGATGCCTGGTCGATCTGGTCCCCCTATAGTGGGACCGCGCTCGCCGAAGGGGCGCGCGTCGTCGCCGATGGCGCGGACTATCTCAGCGGTTATGGCTTCGACGCGGCGAATGCGAGCGCGGCAACGGCGAAGAAGGCGATCCTGACCGATTACCTGAAACGCGAATCCCACGCACTCGATTGGGCCCGCGCGCATCCAGAAGACTATGCCGAGGTGCTCGCCAAGGAGACTGGTCTGCCGCTCAAGATCGCACTGTTCCATGCCAGGCATCTGCCAATGGCACGGGTACCGCTCGACGACACGGTGAAGGCCGAGGAACGCGATGTCGTCGCTCAGTTCCGCAAGGCAGGCGCGCTGACAGGCGATAGACCGCTCGACGACGCGTATCTCCCGCTCGACCAAGGAGCGCCCGGTGCACGCTGAGCTTCGAATGCGGGCCTGACCCGACCGCGACTGCGCCGCACGACCGTCTCTCGTTCTTCCTTCGCGCGTCCCCGCTTCGGCGGGATCGGAGACGCGCGCCTAGCCCACGGACATCATCATGACATCGACCTCCCGCCTGCTCGCCGGTGTCGCCCTCGCGACCCTCGCTCAACCCGCCTTCGCGCAAAACGCGCCACCGGCCCCCGCGACGACCTTAACCGCGCCGGATACGGGCGGCGGCACCGACGACACCATCATCGTCACCGGTGTGCGTGGCGGACAGGCGCGGACCGTCGCCGACAGCCCGGTGCCAATCGACGTCATCAGCCGCCGCGAGCTGCAGGCGACCGGCCGCACCGGGTTGAAGGAAATCCTCGGCAACATCGTACCCTCGCTGACGATGCCCGCACTCGGCGGCGGCGGCACCTCCGCGAGCGTCAAGCCGATCGCGATCCGCGGGCTCTCGGGCGACTATCTGCTCGTGCTGGTCAACGGCAAACGCCGCCACACCACCTCGCTGATCAACAACCTCTCGCGTATCTCGGGCGGTTCGACCCCGGTCGATATCGACCTGATCCCGACCAACGCGGTCGGCCGCATCGAAGTGCTCCGCGACGGTGCGGCGGCGCAATACGGCTCGGATGCGGTGTCGGGAGTCATCAACATCATCCTCGAAGACGCGCCCAAAGGCGGGCGCTTCTCGATCACCGGCGGCCAGCAATATTCGAAGGGCGCGCCGCTGCTCCAGACCGATCTCAGCTATGGCACGAAACTCGGCGAAGGCGGGTTCTTCCACGCCGCGGTCGAAGCCAAATACCATGATCGCGCGGACTCCTCCGCCGACGCAGTGCCGCGGATCCTGCCGCTGGTGAACGGCCAACCCGACCCGCGCGAGGCGACGCTCGACCATGTCTATGCCGGCGGATACGGACGCTCGAACCGCGACAAGATGATCAACGGCTCGTACAATGCCGAGCTGCCGGTCGGCGATACGCTGCGCCTCTACAGCTTCTCGACGCTCAGCTACCGCGACATTCGCGACGCGCGCGGCGCCTATATCCCCTCCTCCACCGGCTATGGCGGCCAGGCGAACACTAGCGGCGTGTCGGTCCTGCCGCAGCTCTACCCGACCGGTTTCCAGGCGTATCGGCGGATCAAGGAAACCGATTTCCAGGTCACCGGCGGCGCGAAGGGCGATCTGGCGGGCTGGGCATGGGACCTGAGTTCCAGCTTCGGCCGCGATCGCGTCTGGCTGGGTGCCGAGAACACGTTGAACCCTTCGATCGGGCCGACCAGCCCGACCAGCTTCTACATGGGCACGCAGATCCAGGATCTATGGGTCAACAATCTCGATCTCAGTCGCGACGTCGAGGTCGGCCTTGCCAAGCCGCTGTCGATCTCGGTCGGCGCGGAGCATCGCTGGGAACGCTTCCAGTCACGTGCGGGCGAACCCGACAGCTATCGCAACGGCGGCTACCAGATCCCGGTCGACGACACGCCGTTCGGGCAACTCTATGGCGGTCGCTATCCGTCGCCGGGGCTCGTATCGTTCACCGGCACCTCGCCCGCCGACGCCGCCTCGCTCAGCCGCAACAACCTGGCCGGCTATGTCGATCTTGCGACCAACGTCACCGACGCGTGGTTCATCGGCGTCGCCGGTCGGTTCGAGCATTACGACGACAGCGCCGGCAATACGCTCAGCGGCAAGGTCTCGACGCGCTATGAACTCGCGCCCGACCTTGCTATCCGCGGCGGCGTCAACACCGGCTTTCGCGCGCCGTCGCTCGCGCAGACCGGATTTTCGACCACGCAGAACACCACGACGGTGATCGGCAACACGCCCGTCTCGACGATCGCCAAGTTCCTGCCGGTGAACAGCGCCGCGGCGATCGCGCTGGGTGCGCAACCGCTGAAGCCGGAAAAGTCGCTCAACTACACCGCGGGTATCACCTACGAAGCGGGCGCGCTGCATCTCACGCTCGACGCGTATCAGATCCGTGTCGACGACCGCATCGTCAAGACCGAGTTCCTCGGGACGGCGTCGAACGGTGGCACCGCGATCCGCGACATCCTGACCGCCAACGGCGTGACCGGCGTCGACAGCGCGCAGTTCTTCACCAACGCGATCGACACGCGCACGCGTGGCATCGACGCGGTCGCGGAATACACGTTGCGCACGAGCGGCCTCGGCGCTTTCCGGCTGAGCGCCGCCTACAGCTACAACAAGACCAAGATTCTCAGCATCGCCGACAACCCTGCCGCACTCAGTTCGCTCAACGTCGTGCTGTTCGGCCGCCAGGCGCAGCGTGATCTGGTCGCCGCGCTACCGCGTACGAAGCTGGTGCTGACCAACGATTGGTCGCTAGGTCGCGTCCATGCGCTCGCCCGCGCAACGCGCTACGGCCGTTACACCGAGTCCAGCAACGTCGCGAGCGGCGACCGGACCTTCGGCGGCAAATGGGTCGCCGATCTCGACATCGGCTACGACCTGACCAACCGCGTCACGCTCGCGGTCGGCGCCAACAACCTGTTCGACACCTATCCCGATCGCAACGGTCTGATCGCCGCCGATGGCAGCGGTGCCTATGGCGGGTTCGCCCCGTTCGGGCTCAGCGGTGGATCCTATTATGCGCGGGTCGGCGTGTCGCTGTGAGCCGCCAGATGCACCTTGCGCTGTTCGTGACCGCGGATGGCATTCACCACGGCGGCTGGCGGCATCCGCAAGCGAGCAGCGCGGACCAGGGCTTCGATTTCTACCGCCGGCTCGCCGCACAGGCCGAAGCCGCCAAGCTCGACATGCTGTTCGTCGCCGACAAGCTGGCGGTCGACGATCTCTACGGCAACCACTTCGCGACCACCGTCCGCTACCGCGCGTCGCGCGGGACGGAGCCGCTTACGCTGCTGTCAGCGCTCGCGGTCACGACCGAGCGTATCGGCCTCGGCGGGACGATCTCGACCAGCTATACCGAGCCCTATCACGTCGCCCGGATGTTCGCGTCGATCGATCATCTCAGCGGCGGTCGCGCGGCATGGAACGCGGTGACATCGGTCAGCGACGCCGAGGCGCATAATTTCGGCCGCGGCGAGCATTACGACCACGCCACCCGCTATGACCGCGCCGCCGAATATCTCGATGTCGTCCGCCGGCTCTGGGATACGTGGGAGGAAGACGCGATTTCCCCCGACAAGGCGGCCGGCACCTATGGCGACCCGGCGAAGGTCCATTACGCCGATCATGCGGGCAAATGGTTCGACGTGAAGGGCCCCCTGTCGCTGCCGCGTCCGCCGCAGGGTCACCCGGTGCTGATCCAGGCCGGGGCATCCGGCGCGTTCCAGGATCTCGCGACGCGAAACGCCGAAATCGTGTTCGCGGTCTATCCCGATATCGATCGTGCCAAGGCCGGCTATCGCGGTTTCAAGGACGATGTCGCCGGCGCCGGACGCTCTCCGGACGCGGTCAGGATCCTGCCCGGCATGGTGCCGATCATCGCCGACAGCGACGATGCCGCCGCCGACCTGCTCGGCGAACTCGACGCGCTGGTCGAACCGCTGGCGGGGCTCAGCTTCATGTCGGGAAGCATGAACTACGACCTCGCCGACCATGCGATCGACGAGCCGGTCCCTGACATCCGCGACCTTATCCGGGGCAGCAAGGGCCGCTTCCACTATGTCATCGGCAAGGCGATTGAGGAAGGCTGGACGTTCGCCGACCTCGGTCGCTGGTACGGCTCCAGCCTGTCGTTCGCCAAGATGGTCGGCAGCCCCCGCACCGTCGCCGGCGAGATGGAACGCTGGCTCGTCGAAGAAGCCTGCGACGGGTTCGTCGTCATGCCTGCGTTCATGCCAGCGGGCATCAACCGCATGCTACACGACGTCTTGCCGTTGCTCCAGTCACGCGGTGTCTTCCGCCGCGACTATTCTGCATCGACATTGCGCGGCCATCTCGGACTCGATCGCCCCGCCAACAGCTTTCACGTGTGAGGAGACCGTTCATGACCGAATCCGTCCGCGCCGCGCTTGGCGCGTTGCAAGACGAGCGTGACCATAGCTGGACGCCGACGCAGTTGGATCTGAACGCCAGCCAGCGACGCGAACTCATCATCGGCTTCGATCGGTCACGCGCGATCAAGATCGGCGATCCGATGCCGAGCTTCGCGCTGGAAGCCGTGGATGGTACGACGATACGACTGAATGACCTGATCTCCACTGGCCCTGCCGTGCTGATCTTCTTCAGGTTCGCCGGCTGCCCCGCGTGCAACGTCGCACTACCCGTCTATCAGCGCGCGCTCTGGCCGACCTTGCGCGACCTAGGTGTACCGCTCGTCGCGATCAGCCCGCAGATTTCCTCTAAACTGTTAGAGATACGGCAACGCCACACGCTCGACTTCACCATAGCGACCGACCGCGACAACCACCTCGCACGCCAGTTCGGCATCACCTTTGAAGCGAACTCAGCAACCCAGCAGGCCGCGACAATACCCTTGGGCGAGGTAACCGGCACGGGCACGTGGGAACTGCCTTTCCCGACGGTTCTTGTGATCGACCAAACAGGCGTCGTTGCCTGGATGGAAGTGACGCCCGACTGGATGAAGCGGACCGAGGCGAACGCCATCATCGACGCCGTCCGATCGATCACCATGAAAGTCTAAAATTTCTCAGCAAATGGCCGTGGCGCTTGCACAGATCACTCCAAGACCGAAAGCCCGACCGCAGCGACGCCGGCAAGCGCACACGCCTCGTCATTGTCGGATGTGTCGCCGGTCACGCCAACGGATGCGATCAACTGGCCGTCTTCGTCGACGATGAGCACGCCGCCCGCCGCAGGCACGACGCCGTGCGGAGAGATTGGCCCGAGCGACGCGACGAACGTCGGTCGCTCCGACGCCATCTCCGCGATCTTGCGGCTTGATATGCCCAAGGCTAGCGCCCCGCCCGCCTTGGCCATCGCGATCTGGGGCCGCAGCGTCGAGGCCCCGTCTTCACGCTGCATCGCGACGAGGTGCCCTCCGGGATCGAGCACCGCCACGCAGAGCGGCTTGAAACCGAGCTCCACCCTCCTCTTCAGCGTCGCCGTGACAATCTTGCTGGCAAGTTCAAGCGTGATGCGCACCATGCATGGTTCCTTTGTATCGACCGCTATCCGGGACGACGGGTAATCGGCGTGAGGTTGACCGGGATCATGGCCAATGGGGAAATGCCTCTACTGCTTTCCGCGATCCACGCCTCGCCCAATTTGCGCCGTTGTTGCACACAAATACGGCCCGGTTGACCGGCCCAAACAAATGCTTTGCGGCTCACGTCGGCGGTCGATCGTTAAAACGGTCATGCGGCAGTCGACCCTCGTCGACTGCGAACGTGCGATTATGGAGTACGGATGATGGGTGATCTTCTGGCGAGTCGACTTGACCTCGACGTGGTCAAAGCGGGAAAGGGCGTCGGCGCGGAGGTTCGGGGTATCGATCTTCGAACGCTCGATGATCAGCAGTTCGCCGACCTGCATCAGGCCTGGCTCGACAATCTGGTGCTGCTCGTCCGCGACCAGTCGCTATCGGATGCGGATTTGATCGCCTTCAGCCGCCGGTTCGGGGACCTCGATCTCGCACCCATCCAGGAGACCGGCCGCCGCTTCGTCGAGGGGCTGCCCGAACTCTATGTTGTCTCGAACGTGGTCGAAGGCGGCGTCCCGATCGGCAGCCTCGGCAATGGCGAGGCGGTCTGGCACACCGACATGTCCTATGTCGAAGTCCCGCCCCAGGCGAGCGCGCTTTATGCGCTGGAAGTGCCACCGACGGGCGGGAATACGAGCTTTATCGATATGTACGCCGTGTACGAGGCGCTGCCCGATGACCTGAAGGCGCGCATCGCCGGACGCCGCGTAAAGCACGACGGCACCTACAACAGTGGTGGTTTCCTGCGCCAGGGCGTCACGCCAAGCGACGATCCGCGCGAGGCGCCGGGCAGCCTGCACCCGTTGATCTACACGCATCCGGAAACCGGTCGCCCCGCGCTGTATCTCGGCCGCCGGCGAAATGCGTATATCGATGGTCTGGATCTGGCCGAGTCCGAAGCGCTGCTCGACGAGCTTTGGGATCATGTCGACGGTGACCGGTTCGGCTGGAGCCATCACTGGCGCAAGGGCGATCTGGTGCTGTGGGACAATCGGTGCACGATGCACCGGCGTGATGCGTTCGATCCGGCAGCGCGGCGCGTGATGCACAGGACGCAGATCAAGGGGACGGGCCGACCTGCATGACGGGCCGTAGCCTGAGCCGGTCCGACGCCGTGACCCGTCACGTCCCACGGTGGATGAGCATCCCGAACCGCGTCCTCGCGGTGCTCTGCCTGATGTATCTGGTCCTTTACATCGACCGGGTGAATTTGGCGACAGTGGGCCCGCGCATGACCGCCGAACTGGGCATGAGCAACACCCAGTTCGGCTTGGCGATCTCCGCCTTTTCCTATCCCTATGCCCTGATCCAGCTTTTCGGTGGTCGGGTCATCGACCGCTTCGGGCCGCGACGCATGCTGCTGATCTGCGGTGCGATCGTTTGCGTGACGACCGTGTTGACCGGGCTGGTGGGCGGGATGGCATCGCTGTTCGCAGTGCGTCTCGCGCTCGGCATTGGCGAGGGTTTCGCGTTTCCGGCTGCGACGCGCGCCATGGCAACATGGCTGCCACCGGCGCGCTGGGGCTTTGCGCAAGGGATCACGCATGCCGCGGCACGGCTCGGCAACGCGCTGACCCCGCCGCTGCTGGTGGGGTTGATGGCGCTCGTGTCCTGGCGCGGGGCGTTCATGGTGCTCGGACTGGCGAGCGCGGTCTGGGTGATCTTGTGGCTGGTGGTCGCGCGGGAGAACCCTGAACGACATCCCGGCATGTCCGACGAGGAACGCGCCGAACTGGCTCCGGCCGCACAGCAGGCTGCCACCACGCCTCCCGTTCCGTGGTGGCGGCTCGCACAGCGGATCGCGCCCGTCACGGCCGTAGATTTCTGCTACGGCTGGACATTGTGGGTGTTCCTGACATGGCTTCCATCGTTCTTCTTCAAGAATTTCGGGCTCGACCTGAAGCATTCGGCGCTGTTCTCGGGCGGTGTGCTGTTGGGTGGCGTGATCGGCGACTGGGTCGGTGGAGCGGCGAGCGATTATATCTACCGCAGGACCGGCAGCTTGCAGGCGGCGCGGCGCAATCTGATCATCGTCGGGATGGTCGGCGCGTTCGTGTTTCTCGTGCCCGTGGTCCTCACCCACGATCTGACGACGGTCGCAATATGCCTATCGCTCGCGTTCTTCTTCTCCGAGCTTGTGGTGGCGCCGATCTGGGCCGTACCGATGGACATCGCGCCGCAATATGCCGGCACCGCCAGCGGCATGATGAACTTCGGCTTCGGTATCGCCGGTATCCTCTCACCGCTTGTGTTCGGCGCGGCGGTAGACCTGACGGGAAGCTGGTCGATACCGTTCTGCGCCTCGCTGGCGCTACTGCTGGTCGGCGCAGGTCTGTCGTTCTTCATGCACCCGGAAAAGCCCTTTCAAGCGTCGGACCTCGCTGAGCCGGAATAGGAAAAGCACCGCTTTACAGTACGTGGTGACTTATCGCGTGGAATCTAATCACGTCTGATCTCAGCCGAGGCCCAGGATAGAACGGTCTGGCGCGCATCCGAGAAGCTACATTGCGCCGCTGACCGGAAGAAGGCAGCTTGCGCGTTCACGGAAAGGGAGACCGGATTGTGTCTGTTGCTGTCCTGGATAGCCGTCGGCTGACGCTCATCGCACTCGTCCCCGACAAGGCCGTCTCCATATTCGGGCGGATCCGGGAGTTTCCGCGGTTTGGCGATGCGCAGCATATCGCTGTTCACAGTCGTACCGCTGCCGAGCGAACGGCGCTGGCCGCGCGGATCGATGCCGCCGTATCGGCGTCCGATCGTGCGGTCATGCTCCTGGCACAAGGGAGTGCCTGCGCGGCCGCCGCATGGTGGGCGCGACTGTCGCCGAAAGCGTATACCGCGAACGTCGCCGGCGCCCTGTTGGTCGCCCCCGAAAGCGCAGGCTCGCATCACGGTCATTTTGCGGCGCCGAAGATCGGCCTGCCCTTCCCGTCGATCGTCGTCGGCGCCGACGACGAGGCGCAGCGTCTGGGCGTGGAGTGGGGCAGTCGCCTCATCGATGGCCCGCTCCTGAGCGCGGCGACGGCGCCGACCAATCGCCTGCGCGCCATCATCGAACGCTTCACGTCCGGCGTGGTCGAGCGCGATGTGGGCGCCGCGTATCGCATCATCCAGGCGATCGGAGACGCCTAGCTGGACGGCAGCCGTCAAGTGAGACCGGCCGAACGTCTGGCGATGTGAGGCCCTGTCGGACGTCGCCGTGACGAAGCAAACCTATCCGAGCGGCGCACCTTTGCTTGCTTTCAATTCCCACTGATTAAGGGGATGTTGGCGACAGCAAAGGAGGTGGATATGCGAAATCTGGTCGCGAGGATGCCCGTCATCGAGTGGCTCACGCTCGCCATCGCCGTCCTGATCTACGCCGGCTGGATCGCGCTTACCGCGTTTCACGCGCAGGTTCCGCTTCCCGTGCTGATCATCCTCGGCGGATGGCTGGTCGCCTGGCAGGGATCGTTGCAACACGAGACGATCCATGGCCATCCGACCGGGGTCGCCTGGATCGACGGGGCGATCGGATTTGCCCCCCTGTCGCTATGGCTGCCGTATCGGTTGTATCGCCGAAGCCATCTCGCGCATCATGGCGCCAAGGTGATCACCGATCCCCGACACGATCCTGAATCACGCTACCGTCTATCCCGACACGGCGCCCGCGGCGCCTCGCTGCAGTCGACCCTGATCGGCCAGATGATCTTCGGCCCGGCCCTGTCGATCGGCCGATTCCTTATCGCCGAGGCGCGACGTGCCGTCCGCAGCCCGGCTGGCGTCGCGCGAGACTGGACACCGCATCTGATCGGCGTAGCCGCGGTGTTGTGGTGGCTGGATCATGTCGGACTGAACCTCGCCACCTATCTGCTGGCCTTCGTCTATCCAGGCACCGCGCTGACGATGCTGCGTTCCTATGCCGAGCATCGCGCCGACCTGGCGAGCCCCGGACGCGCCGCCATCGTCGAACGCGGCGGCCTGTTCGCATTGCTGTATCTCAACAATAATCTTCATGCCGCCCACCACGAACGTCCACGGCTCGCCTGGTATCGCCTGCCGTCCTATCACCGTGACCACCGGGACAGGTTCGTGGCGCAAGGCGCGCCGGTGTATCGCGGCTATGGCGAGATCCTAAGCCGGTTCGCGTTTCGATCGCATGACGACATGCTTCATCCCGATCACCGGGCACGCTCCGCATGACGCGACTGGTCGCTTCGCTCGGGATGTACGATCACCCGGCGCAACAGGGCGCGAACGATCGAATCTGGTCCGCGATCGTCCGTATCCTGCGAACACGCGGGGTCGACGGCGTACCCGGTGTCCTCGACAGGACGCGCCACGTCCATGATCTCTGGCGGGACCCGAAGCTGCTGTTCGGGCAGGCGTGCGGCTATCCGCTGATCACCGACGATAGCCCTGCCCTGCAAGTCATCGCCTTGCCGATCTACGACGTGCCGGGGTCGACGAATAGCGCCGCAACGCACGCCAGCGTGCTGGTGGCGCGCGCGAACGATGGACACAGATCACTGGTCGACTACCGCGACACCCGCGCCGCGATCAACGATCCGCAGTCGAACACCGGCATGAACCTGTTCCGCGCGACGCTGGCGCCGATCGCCGAGACGGATGTCTTCTTCGCCAGCGTGGTGCAGACCGGATCGCACCGCGCCAGTGTCGCCGCAATCACCGCAGCGGACGCGGATATCGCCGCGATCGATACGGTCACCTATGCCACGCTGATACGTCACGAACCCGATCTGACCGCCCCGCTCAAGATCGTCGCGCGCAGCCCCGCCTCGCCAACCCTGCCGTTTGTGACGTCGGCGGACACGAGTATCGAGACGATCGCGGCGCTGCGGCTGGCCTTGCAGCAGGTCATGACGGACCCTCGCCTCGCGGACGATCGCGCCATGCTAGGGCTGGCAGGTATCGTTATCGCAGACGCTGACGCGCTGCCCCCGATCCGCGCACTGGAACGCACCGCGATCCGCTTCGGCTATCCGTACCTGCGATGACCGCCGCGTCACATCAGCAAGTGTCCGATCTCGACGACGCCATCGCGGACCTGCGCGCCGCGCGCAACGCCTGGCGACGCGAGGATGGCGGACGTCACAGCGTCGCGCACTTCCCGTCGCGCATCGAAGTCGAGCGCGCGATCGGCGACCTCGTCGTCGCGCTGTTTCCCGGTCGCCTAGGTGGCTATGCCGGGGATGGCGCGGGGGAAGATGCCTTCGTCGCTTCCGCACTTCGTCGCGCTCTGACGATCCTGCAGCGACAGGTGGCGAGCGAACTTGCCTATTGGCAGGAGGAGTCGGCGCACGCATTCGACCCCAGCCAGCCGGCGATGATCGTCCGTCTCTTCGTCGCCGAACTCGGGCCCATCCGCGAGATGGTCGACGCCGATGTCCGCGCCGCGTTTCTCGGCGATCCCGCGGCACGCAGCGCGGACGAGATCCTCATCTGCTATCCCGGTATCGTCGCCATGCTCCATCACCGCATCGCGCATGCGCTCTACAATCTGGGCGCGCCGATCGTTGCGCGGATCGTGTCCGAACTCGCCAACACGCGCACCGGCATCGACATCCATCCCGGCGCCACGATCGGGCGCGGCGTCTTTATCGACCACGGCACCGGCGTCGTGATCGGCGAGACCGCGATCATCGGCGACCGGGTCCAAATCTACCAGCATGTGACGCTTGGCGCGCGCAGCCCGCTCGGCGTGACGGACATGTCGGTGCGCGAACGACTGGCCCGCCATCCGATCGTCGAGGACGATGTGGTGATCTATGCCGGGGCCACCATCCTGGGTCGCGTGACAATCGGTCGCGGCGCGACGATCGGCGGCAATGTCTGGCTGTTGGAGAACGTGCCACCCGACAGCGTCGTGGCGCAGCCGACCGCGGTGATCCTGAAAGGCGACGCCGCCACCCAATTGCACGAGACGCTGCGCGGGCGAACCGCGTGACGCGTTTCTTTCCCTCGTGTCGTCATACCAGCCGTCGCGATGCGGAGCCTGCACGCCCGGTGATCGGCGTGGTGTGCTGCAACGAAGTCGCCGATCGTCCGATCCAGGCGGTCGCGACCCGATTCATCAATCCGCTGGTGCAGTATGCGAACGCGACCGTGCTGCTGGTACCGGCGGTTGCGGCCGCACTGGACGCCCGGTCGCTGGCGACTCGGCTCGATGGCCTGCTGCTCACCGGATCGCGGTCGAATGTCGCTGGCGACCGCTACGGCGGGGTCGACGTGGCAGCCGATACGCTGGATCTCGACCGCGATACCGTGGCGTTCGATCTTGCCGCGCAGATGATCGAGGCGGGCCGACCGGTCTTCGGCATCTGTCGCGGATTGCAGGAACTGAACGTTCTGTTCGGTGGTACGCTGACCGATGCCGAAGCGGGGCACCACCGCGAGAACGGCGACGCGACGGCGTATGAAACGCTGTTCGATCATGTCCACGATGTCGCCTTGCAGACCGGCGGGCTGCTCGAAACGGCGATGTTGCGGTCAACTGTCACGGTGACGTCGGTGCATCGCCAAGGCATCGATCGGCTAGGAACCGGGCTGAACGTCGAAGCGATCGCGGCCGACGACGGCCTGATCGAGGCATTCTCCGCGCGGCCTTGCGGCGGCGACGTTATCGCCGTCCAGTGGCATCCCGAATGGGATGTCGCGGTCAGCGACGCCAGCCGCGCATTCTTCTCCCTGATCGGCCGATCGCTTCGAAATTCGGCGAACTCGTAAGCCAACACCCGCAGTGCGATCGGTTAGATCGTCGAAGATCGATCCACCAAAAACGCTGGTCGGGGCCATCTCGCCTACCGGAATCGATCGAGAAACGGAAATTGCCGGCTGCGATGTGTCAGCCTTGACATGGCGCGTACTTCGATGCCTTCTAGCGTTATGGGGACTGCGATCTCCCCACGAGGCGACAGGCTGGAGTATCGCGTCCCTATCGACCTGAGGACGCACAATGCCTGCGCTAAATGCCATCACCGTGGACAAGCTTGTTCGTATTGTCGGAACACCGAGCGCCCCTGTCGTTATCGATTTGGGGCTGGATACGGTCCAGCATACCATTCCCGGCGTTCTACGCCGGCCCGTCGCCGCTATGCCGGACTGGGCAGTTGGGTTCGTCGGCCAGTCCGTCATTGTCGTCTGCGAGGATGGCGGCGCCAAGGGTCAAGGCGCTGCTGCCTGGTTGCGGCAGGCCGGGGTCGATGCCGATTATCTCGTGGGAGGTTCACGCGCCTGGGCCAAGGCCGGGCATCCTGTCGTCGACCAAGCCGCGGTGCCGCTGCGCGACGCGGCGGGCCGAACGCTGTGGGTTACGCGCGCGCGCCCCAAGATCGACCGCATTGCCTGTCCCTGGCTGATCCGACGCTTCGTCGATCCCACCGCCATGTTCCTGTTCGTCGCTGCGCCCGAAGTGCTGGCGGTCGCCGAGCGGATGGGTGCAACACCGTTTGACGTCGAAGGCGACGGCGTGCGGTGGACTCACGAGGGTGATCGTTGCACGTTCGACGTCATGGTCGATGCTTTCGGCCTTGGCGGATCGGATACTCTGACCCGGCTGGCGACGATCGTGCGCGGAGCGGATACCGGGCACCTGGAAGCAGCGCCCGAAGCCGCGGGACTGCTCGCGGTGTCACTGGGTCTGTCGCGCATGTACGCCGACGATCTCGAACAACTCGACGCCGGGATGCTCATCTATGATGCGCTGTACCGATGGTGCCGCGATGCAACCGGCGAGACGCACAACTGGACCTCGCATGTTCCTGCCCGATCGAAGGAGCGCGTGTAATGGCCACCTCCTCGCAATCCGCGGGCTCCGTTTCGCTCGAACGGCCCGCCCCCGTGACGCTCGGCGTGGCCTTCTGGGTCTGGCTGCGCATCGCGTCGCTGTCGTTCGGCGGACCCGCCGGGCAGATCGCGATGATGCACCAGGTGCTGGTCGAGGAGAAACGGTGGATCGGCGAGCATCGTTTCCTGCACGCCCTCAACTACTGCATGCTGCTGCCGGGCCCCGAAGCGCAGCAGCTCGCGACCTATATCGGTTGGCTGATGCATCGTACCCGCGGCGGGATCGTGGCAGGCGGTCTGTTCATTCTGCCCGGCCTATTGTCGATCATGGCGCTGAGCTGGATTTACGTCCTCTATGGCCGGCTCGGCATCGTGTCGGCGATCTTCTTCGGCTTGAAAGCGGCGGTCCTCGCCATCGTTCTTCAGGCGGTCGCGCGGATCGGAGGCAGGGCGCTCAAGAATAATGTCATGCGCGCGCTGGCGGCGACCGCGTTCGTGCTGATCTTCTTTTTCTCCGTTCCGTTCCGTTCCCAGTCGTCGTCCTGGGTGCCGGCCTGATCGGCTGGCTTGGTGGACGTGCGGGAAACCCGGTCTTCCAGGTCGGTGGAGGGCATGGTTCGGCCAAGGGCATGATCGTCGCGGATGCAGATACGCTGCTCGGCGACGAGCTGCCGGCACACGCCCGCCCGACGATCCGGCGCGCTATCGCCGATGCCGCGATCTGGCTGGCGTTGTGGCTCGCTCCCGTCGCGGCCCTCGTGCTGTTGCTCGGGCCGGAAAACACATTCAGCCAGATCGCGATCTTTTTTTCAAAGATGGCGATGGTGACGTTCGGCGGTGCCTACGCGGTGCTTGCCTATGTCGCGCAGCAGGCGGTCGAAACACACCACTGGCTCGCCGCCCGGGAAATGCTCGACGGTCTCGGCATGGCGGAAACGACGCCGGGACCGCTCATCATGGTCCTCCAGTTCGTCGGTTTTCTGGGCGCCTACCGCGATCCCGGTGCATTGCCTCCGCTGCTCGCCGCCACGCTCGGCGGGCTGCTCGCGACTTGGGTGACGTTCGTCCCGTGCTTCTTGTGGATCTTCCTCGGCGCGCCGTTCATCGAGCGACTGCGCAACAACACGGCGGTTACGGGCGCGCTGTCGGCGATTACCGCGGCGGTGGTCGGCGTCATCCTCAACCTTGCCCTCTGGTTCGCGATCCAAACGCTCTTCCACAGCGTGGCGCCGATCGCGACCGGACCATTCCGTTTTGATGCGCCGGTGTTCGCCAGTCTTGATCTGTGGGCGCTGTTGTTGTCGGCCGCCGCGATCGTCGCTGTGCTGCGGTTCAAGACCGGCACACTGCCGACGCTGGCGGCAACGTCGCTGGCCGGGGTGGGACTCTATCTCGGCGGTGTTATCGCGTGACGCCTTTTCATGCCAAAAGTGGTTGGTCGGGCTGCTGCCCCACCATCTGAACGAACGGCTGTTTACGACGGTAGCCGCTCGATAACAGACGAGCGGCTCTCCACCAAAAACGGCCTTTCCGCTTCCAAATTTCGAGCGCTCGCACCGCCGCTGTATCGTGCGCGCGTTTCACGTGCGTAGGTTCCTCGATCCTTTTGCACTGGATCCTTTGTTGGTGCTGCGAGACTCGGGTTCGACGATGTTGAAGGCGTGCTGATCAATGGCGGGCAGGCGCATTTAATCAATCGTCAGCATATGCCGAGTCAGGCGCCGTGGACGAACGGAGACAATGATGGATACGATTGGCAATAACAACGCTGGCGTAAAGGAGCCGACGACGTCGGCGAAGCTGATGAAGACGGCTGCAAGCATCGCCTACGCCTACTTCTGCAACGCCTTCGACGATGCTCAGGATGCCCCGTGCATTGACTTGGCTGACGGGCCGAATTGCCGCCGGCATTGCGCGCCAGATCGACGACGGCGCTGTACATGCGGCGAGCACGCTGGATGGCGCGCGGATGGTGCTGGCATCGTGGTGCATGACGATCGAGGAAATACGCGACGATCCGGAGCAGCCGGCCACTGGGCAAAGCGCCCATCTCGCTCATACGATAGCTACCGCACTAGGTGTGCCGCACCTGCTACGCGGTACGACCTACAATTCGCGTAATTACGATGTTCGCAACTCCGTGGCGTCGGCGGCACTGCTGCAGGCGATGTTCGACGGCGATACGTGGCTCGACCGGGAACTGGCCGGTGTGGCAGGCCTGCCAGACAGCGGTTCCGCGGACCAGCGCGCACTTGCTGCGCGCATGGCTGATGTGGCAGTCGGTCGCATCATCGCGCCCTCGTCTTGCTCGGATGGCGAGTGGTGGCGGCGCGCTGATGCAGCAGAGCGCGATGCATCGACGCGTCTCTTCCCACAGAAGAACTTCGAACGGGTGCTTGAGCCGTTGCTGTTGGAAGAGTTGACGTCCACCGGCATACCTCAGCTGGACCGACTAAGCTCAGGACGTCAAAAAGCCGCGCGAACAGCTGGGAAGAGCAGGCTGCAAATCTGACGAGCCAGTACATCTGCGATACGGTGAGCCAGCGTGGCTGGCGCATGCAGCTCAAAGGCCTCGCAGGCGCGGCAGGCCGCCACTTCGATGCCATGGCGGCTGGAGAGGAACACGCAGCGACGGTCGTCGACAGCGCGCGCATGATACTCATCGACTGGGCGGTTGGATGCGACCGCACTGCCTCAGCCGGAGATGTCCGAGTCCTCATGGTAACCCAGGAGCGCGCGTTGCACGCGCTGGGACACGTCGGTCTCGCGCACCTGAGCGCCCGCAACGAGCCACAGCTGTGCCCGCAGGCGCTGCACGATCAGGTGCGCGATGCGGCGCGCCGCGCTGTATCGGCAAATCGTGGCACCAAACTCGATCTTGATCTGCACCGCTTCAACGACTCGTTGGTCGACGGCCAAATCGCTGCAATCAGCCGTCTCGCCGTACAGCGCGCAGCGGACCGTGGCTTCGCGCACCCGCAAGGCGGTACTGCGACAGATCCGGTGAGGTGGTTGGAGCGCCAGGCCCGCGAAGACTTGATCAGCGCCGCGCTCAAACAGGCCGTGTCGGCACTGCAGAAATGCCGAACCCATTATGCTCGACCGGCGCCGCCAATAATCTATCTTGGTGCTCACGGCCGCGCCGGTTTCGAGCCGAAGGAACTTGCCGCGTTCGAGCCACAGGTCGCGCATTCGGGCGAGCGAGTGCGGTTCCGCTCGTCCCAGATCGACGCCGACGGTGCGATGACCACAGCGGAAACGCTCGCGCTCCGCGGATCGGGAGGCCGCCTTATCGCGCGGTACCGGGTGGACGGTGATGGCCGTGATTACCGCGATGAGGATTTGATCCGCCTCGGTCGTCGGCATGCTGATGGCCGCGCCTTGTTCGACCGTGCAACGTGGACCCCACCAAAGACGAAGTTGAGCCTGATGGCGACGCGAGCCATGAACGGCGGCATGGGCATGTGACGCTATCGGACCGGCGGCCGATTTCGGCTGCTGGTCCTGCGTTTTCGGCCACGACTCGCGTGGGTTGATCGATGCTTTTTTCGTTTGGGCTGTTGGATGGCACACCATCCCCGCCTTACTCCGCCGCTCCTCCCTGCCGAACCTGCCCGCCAGAAGGCGGCACTGGCGCTGGCACGGCTGCTTGCGCGCGACCTCGCCCGGACTCATCTTGGCGAGCACAGCCGCACCGACACGGAGATGTAGTGATGAGAGTTGCGCTCTACGCCCGTTATTCGACCGACATGCAAAAGCGAGAGACCATCGCGGTGCAGAAGGGCAACATGCGGGCGTATCTTGCCAAGGCCGGCTGGCAGGAGATCGGTGCGTGGGCCGACGAGGCCATCTCTGGCGCAACGTTGAACCGTCCAGGCATTCAGGCGCTGCTGGCCGCCTGCGAACGGCGTGAAGTCGATGTCGTGCTGGCGGACGAACTCGACCGCTTATCGCGTGGACAATCACATACCGCCAAGGTTTACGAGCGGTTGCAGTTCCTCGGTATCCGCCTGGTGACAGTAGCGGAGGGGGAGATCACGCGGCTGCACGTCGGCATGAAAGGGACGATGAACGCCGAGCAGATCTCGGCGACGTCGCGCAAGACCCGCGACGCGCTTGCCGATAGGCACATGAAAGGTCTCAATGCCGGTGGGCGAGCATATGGCTACGAACTGGATTTTCAGCTCGATGCACGCGGCGATCGCATCCCGGGGCACCTCAAGGTCAATGCGTCCGAGGCAGCGCACATCGTGTCGATCTACGAACAATATGCCATGGGCCGCTCTGCCAAGGCCATCGCAGCCGACCTCTACCGTCGCGGCGTACCCGGCCCACGGGGCGGCAAATGGTCGGCCTCCACAATCAACGGCAACAAGAAGCGAGGGACCGGCGTCCTCAACAACCAAGCTTATGTCGGTCGCCCCGAGCATCAGCGTCAGACGTTCCGCAAGGATCCGGAAACCGGCAAGCGACACGCCTTCGCGACGGCCGAGGGAGTGAAGAAGACTGCCGAAGCCCTGCATCTGCGCATCGTGAGCGACGAGCTATGGGGACAGGTGAAGGCGCGCCAGAAGCAGACTGCATGTCCGCACGGCTCCGATGTGACGCCCTTCTGGGCCAAGCAACGCCCGAAGTACCTGCTTACGGGTAAGGTTATGTGCGGAGTGTGCGGGTCGAACTATGGCAAGGTCGGCAAGCTCCGTTCAGGTTGTCACGCGAACACCAACTACGGCGACGCCGGCTGCACCAACAAACTGACGATTCGTATCGGCGAACTCGAAGAGCAGGTGCTGGCAGCGCTGAAGGACGACATGCTGCAGCCCGACGTGGTCGAAGCGTTCGTCAAGGAATATGTCGCCGAGAGCAATCGGCTCGCCCGCGAACGCGAGCGTGATCATGGTTCACTCCGCCACGAACTTAAAGGCATCATCTCGGGCATCGAGCGGCTGACCGCCGCCATCGTCAAGGGGGTCGATGCATCGCTGGTACGTGAGGAGCTGAACCGTTTGGGTCAACGCAAGGTAGCGCTGGAGGAAATTCTGGGCGCTAGTGCCGAACCGTCTGGACCCGTGATGTTCCATACGCGGCTCGCGCAGATCTACCGGCACAAGGTCGAGAATCTGTTGTCTGCCTACACCAACGAGGCCAGCCGCACGGAGGCGCAGGAAGTAATCCGCGGACTTATCGAACGCATCGTGCTGACACCGGTCGATGGGGCATTGCAGGTGGAAATGACCGGTGAGCTCGCAGCGATGCTTCTGATCAGCCAGCCGGCCAGACAAAAGAAATCCCCGGGAGCTGATGCTTCCGAGGTTCGACAAGTCAAGATGGTTGCGGGGACAGGATTTGAACCTGTGACCTTCAGGTTATGAGCCTGACGAGCTACCGGGCTGCTCCACCCCGCGACGGTCCGGTTAGGGACTGAGGGTAGATGACGTGTGAATGGGTTTTGATATTCGTGTGTTTGCATGTTGCACGGGCTTCAATGCCTGGCGACGACCTACTCTTCCATCGCTTGAGCGATAGTACCATTGGCGCAGTCGGGTTTCACGGCCGAGTTCGG
>NZ_LMKX01000003.1:0-28107 GCF_001421685.1 Sphingomonas sp. Leaf28
CCCAGGTGATGCACGAAGGTTCACCGATCGCGACATTCACAGGCGGCGCGCTTGGCATTCTCGTGATGCTGTCGCTCAAAGCCCTTGAGGGTCGCGCCAGTGGCCCGATCGCCATGTTGGGTGCGGTAGCCGTCGATATCCTGATCGACGGGCTTGTTCTCGGGTTGGCGTTCGTCGCTGGCGGGAAAGCCGGCGTGTTGCTGACGATCGCGTTGACGTTGGAGGTTCTGTTTCTCGGACTGACCGTGACGACCGAGTTGGGCGAGACGATCAAGTCCAAGGCGCGTATTATCGCGATTACTATGGGGATCGCGTTGTTGCTGCCGATCGGTGCAGCGATAGCGACGCCCGTTGCGACGTTTCCGCCCGTCGTCATCGCCGGGTTTCTCAGTTTCGGTCTGATGGCGCTGCTCTATCTCGTGACGGAAGAGCTGTTGGTCGAAGCGCACGAGAAGCCTGACACCCCGCTTATCAGCGCGATGTTCTTCATCGGGTTTCTGGGATTGCTCCTGATTGAGGAGGTATTGGGCTGACCGCTCGACGTGGAACGTCCTGGACCGATGATGATGACGCCGAGCTTCGTCGGCGTATCGAGGCCAGGCAGACGCTGGCGGTAATTGCGCGCGAGATGGAACGAACGATGGATGCGGTTCGGGGAAGAGCCTCAACCCTGAGGGTAACTCTCCGCTCGTCGCAGCGACCGTGGCGGGACGGCGTGCCGCGCCGAGTAGACGTAGACTAGAAAAATAGGGGCGGTTGCCCGCCCCTATCCAGATTTAGCCGTGCTTCATGCCGCCCTTGGCATGATCGCAGCAGTCCGCGGCCTTGGCTTTTGCGCCATCCTTGCAGCAGTCCGCACCGTCCTTGCAGCACGCCATGTCGGCGCAGCAATTGGCGACAGCGGCGAATGCGCCAGTCGACAGGGTGAGGGCGAAAGCAGCGCTGATGAGCTTAAACTTGGTCATGATATTCTCCGAAATTTACGTGTGATGGTGTTCAATTTCACACGGTTTGCGGAGGGGGTGTGGCCGGAGCGTATGCCATGCCTAAAAGGCCCGTCTGTGGAGCCGGCCATGGCGATAGACGGGAGGACGGAACCAGCTCGATATGTTCGACGGTTTCGCCGGCAACTGCAACGCACGGTATGGCGCAGGCCGACGCAGGCGCCTTTTTGACGGGAGCGCCTGCTGATTTGCTGGCGCAGTCCATCATCGCGGACGCAGCCGGAGGCGCGGCCATCGCCATCGTCTCGCAGAGCGGACCAAGCCGGACCAGTAACATCACTGCCAGGACGAAAAACGCCATGGAATGCAATATCTTGGAGAGTGGGCGAGCCCGGCGTTTCATTGCATGCATCTAGAAGCACACTTCGTGATGCACAATGTCGCAGGAGCGGTTTGCCACACTAAGCGGACTTTACTCGCCTTTCCGATACGTTGGTGAGGTTGCGATGCTGGAAAGGTCCGTGGCGCTATCGATCGGCACGCCTGCCTCCTTTCGTTCGGAATAGCGATCGACCAGTTGTGCGGTGTGCGGGCGTAGCAGGATCGTGAAGCGTACCAATTCCTCCATCACGTCCACGATCCGATCATAGTAGGCCGAAGGCTTCATTCGATCGCTTTCGTCGAACTCGGCAAACGCCTTCGCGACGCTGGATTGGTTGGGGATCGTCACCATCCGCATCCAACGGCCAAGGACGCGCAGCGTGTTCACGCTGTTGAACGACTGCGACCCCGCCGACACCTGCATGACGGCGAGCGTGCGGCCCTGCGTTGGGCGCATCCCGCCCATCGACAGCGGCAGGTGATCGACTTGCAGCTTCATGATGCCGGTAATCTGGCCGTGTCGTTCAGGGCTGCACCACACATGCCCCTCCGACCACATCGACAGTTCGCGCAACTCGTGGACGGCCGGGTGATCGTCCCCCGTCACCTGATCGGGCAGCGGCAACGTCGAAGGATCGAAGATCCGCGTTTCGCAGCCGAAGAATTGTAGCAGGCGAGCAGCTTCTTCGACGCACAGCCGCGAGAAGGACCGCTCCCGCAGGGATCCGTAGAGCAGCAGGATCCGCGGAGGTGGATCACCAGCGCCCAGCCCAAGGGCAGGACGATCGAGCGCATAGCGCTGATCGAGTGCGGGCAGATTATCAGGATCGGAGAGAGTGCGGAGCGGCATCAGGCGGTCCTTGGGCCAAGCAGAATGATACAGGTGCCGATCAGGCAGAGTGTCGCTCCACCAGCGTCCCAGCGATCGGGCCTCACCCCTTCGACAGCCCACAGCCAGACCAGCGATGCGCAGATATAGACGCCGCCATAGGCAGCATAGGCCCTCCCCGCTGCATCGCTATCCACACGTGTCAGCAGCCAGGCGAACAGCATTAGCGAGACCACGCCCGGAGCCAGCCACAGGGGCGATTTGTCCAGCCGCAACCATGCCCAAAAGGCAAAGCAGCCCGCGATTTCCGCAAGCGACGCGGCAAGGTAGACGAGTGCCGTCATACCATGCTGATCCTGATCGCGAGTGCCGCGAGCGTTACCAGCAGCACCGGGATCGTCAGTGTCGCGCCAACCTTGAAGTAATAGCCCCAGCCGATCCGGATGCCCTTTTGCCCGAGGACATGCAGCCAGAGCAGCGTCGCGAGTGAGCCGATCGGCGTGATCTTCGGACCGAGGTCGCAGCCGATCACGTTGGCGTAGATCATCGCTTCCTTGATCGCGCCTGTGGCGTGCGTCGCGTCGATCGACAGCCCCCCCACCAGAACGGTCGGCATGTTGTTCATCACTGATGACAGCAGCGCGGCAATGATCCCGGTCCCGAACGCCGCACCCCACACGCCGCCTTGCGCGGTGCGATCAAGCAGGCCGGCAAGGTGGTCGGTCAGGCCAGCATTCCGCAGGCCATAGACGACCAGGTACATGCCGAGCGAGAAGATCACGACCTGCCACGGAGCGCCGGCCAGCACTTTGCGCGTCTGGATAACATGGCCGCGCGCGGCGATGATAAGCAGGAGGACCGCGCCGGCAGCGGCAACGGCGCTGACCGGCACGCCGATAGGTTCAAGCAGGAAGAAGCCGGCGAGCAGCAGGGCGAGAACGACCCAGCCCGCCTTGAACGTGGCAGGATCGCGGATCGCGTCAGCGGGCGCGCGGAGCTGAGCCACATCATAGCTGCCCGGTATGTCGCGCCGGAAGAACAGCAACAGCGCGACCAACGTCGCGGCGATCGACGCCAGATCGACCGGCACCATTACCGAGGCATAATCGGCAAAGCCGATCCGGAAGAAGTCGGCCGACACGATGTTGACGAGGTTGGAAACGATCAGCGGCAGGCTGGCGGTATCGGCAATGAACCCCGCCGCCATGACGAACGCCAGCGTCGCCTTGTCCTTGTATCCCAAGGCGCGCAGCATCGCGATGACGATCGGCGTCAGGATCAGGGCCGCGCCATCGTTGGCGAACAGTGCCGACACCGCCGCGCCGAGCAGCACGATCAGCACGAAGAGCCGGCGACCATGCCCCCCGCCCCAGCGCGCGACATGGAGCGCCGCCCATTCGAAGAATCCGGCTTCATCGAGCAACAGGCTGACGATGATGATCGCGACGAACGTCGCGGTCGCATTCCAGACGATGCCCCACACCACCGGCACATCGGAGAGCGAGACGACGCCGACGAGCAGCGCAACGGTTGCACCGCCCAGCGCGCTCCACCCGATGCCGAGGCCCTTGGGTTGCCAGATGACGAGCGCAATCGTGACGACGAAGATAGCAAGCGCGAGCAGCATCAGGCGATGCGCTGACCCGAGGCGTCCACGACCTTTTCGCCGTCTTCCTTGGCAAACGCCCCCTGTTGCGGCTCGGGCAGCAGATCAAGGACCGCTTCGGACGGTCGGCACAGCTTCACGCCGACCGGAGAGACAACCAGCGGCCGGTTGATGAGGACCGGATGCGCCATCATAGCGTCCACCAGCACGTCGTCGGACAGCGACGTGTCGCCCAAGCCTAGCTCCGCATAGGGCGTGCCTTTCTCACGCAGCAGATCGCGGGGCGTGATCCCGGCGCGATCGATCAGCTCGACCAGCAGCGCGCGCGAGGGCGGCGTCTTCAGATATTCGACTATATGCGGCTCGATGCCGGCATTCCGGATCATCGCCAGCGTGTTGCGCGACGTGCCGCACTCGGGGTTGAGATAGATCACGATATCGACGGCCACGGGGCGTCCTTTCAGCAGCAGGGGGTGAGTTCGGCCAGCAGTGGCGCGCACAGTTCGGGCGAGCCGGCGCAGCAGTCTTTGACGAGGAACAGGGTCAGTGCGCGCAGTCCGCCCAGATCTGCGCGGTAGACGATGGAGCGGCTATGCCGTTCAGAGCGGACCAAGCCCGCACGCGCGAGGATGCCAAGGTGCGCCGACATCGTGTTTTGCGGCACATCGAGCTGCCGAGCAATATCGCCCGCAGCGACGCCGTCTGGCTCGTGCTGAACCAGTAGGCGGAACACGTCGAGCCGTGTTCCTTGCGCTAGTGCGCTAAGCGCGGCGATCGCGGTGTTGCTTTCCATATATCCAGCATAGACGATATAATAAATTAAGCTAGAGCCGGGTGCGACACTTGGCTCCCCTCCCCTGCTTTCCCGCGACATTGATCGAATTTTTGCTAGTGCTTTTTAGGTATACCCTCTGCGTTCCTACCCTGGCCGGTCCGATTTCCGCCAAAAAACAACATCAAAAATTTGGCTTGGATTGC
Organism: Sphingomonas sp. Leaf28; assembly: GCF_001421685.1. Classification (NCBI taxonomy): domain Bacteria; kingdom Pseudomonadati; phylum Pseudomonadota; class Alphaproteobacteria; order Sphingomonadales; family Sphingomonadaceae; genus Sphingomonas; species Sphingomonas sp. Leaf28. The sequence continues at coordinate 4,739 of NZ_LMKX01000003.1, forward strand.
CCCTTTGGTCCGCTTGGAGTCCTAATCAAGGAAGACCAAACGGCACCCTACCAAACGGCACCGCCGAAGCTCCATTGAGGGTTAAAGCTTTGCCTTGTATGCGCTCGCAAGGCGGTGTCGGCGCGTTGCAGTTCACTGCTGGCGACCGTCCCACAAACGATTGAGTTTAGAGAATGGGACAGGCTTCCCGAAACCTGTGGGAAATACGATCTGAGGAGTGTATCGTCTGCCGCAGACACACGAACTGGCCCTGATTGGGGTGACCAGGACCAGTCCCGATTTAGCTATTCCAATCAGCGCGCGACGCGAAGGATGATCTTCCCGCGCGCCCGGCCGGACGCCTGATAGGCAAATGCCTCCGAAGCATCGGCGAGCGGAACGGCACGGTCCATCAGCACGCGGACACCGCCAGCCACCTTATCCACCACGCTCGCGAGCCGAGCCGCGTCTGACGAGTGGAAGACGAAGGTCGCACGAACGCTGTGCGCCTTGGCCATAGCGTCGTCAGGCGGTGACACCGTGGAGGCCAAGATGCCGCCCGCGCGCAGCACGTCGAACGAACGAACCTGCGTTTCGCCGCCGACCGTATCGACAACCACGTCTGCGTCAGACACGCGCGTGGCGAAATCCTCGTGCCGGTAGTCGATCACCACGTCCGCGCCGAGCCTTTCGACTACGGCGATGCCGTCCTCCGATGCGGTCGCGATCACGCGCGCGCCGGCGGCACGGGCGAACTGGATGGCGAAGCTGCCGACCCCGCCCGCACCGGCATGGATAAGGACCGTCTGTCCGGCTCTGAGGTCCGCTACCTCGAACAGCGCCTGCCATGCCGTGCCTGCCGCCGTCGGGATACCGGCGGCATCCTCGAAGCCGATCGCATCGGGCAGCTTCACGAGCTGGTCCGCCGGCACGAGTGTGAACTCGGCGACGGCACCGCCGCTGGTCGGCGCCGTGCGGGCGACGATGCGGTCGCCGATCGTCCAGCCGGTCACGTCGGCGCCGAGCGCCTCGACCGTGCCGCTGAGATCGGTGCCGACCGTAGCCGGAAAGGTGAGCGGGAAGTAGCCGTGCATCGCACCGCTCCAGAGCTTCACGTCGAGCGGGTTGAGCGCCGCGCAGGCGACACGCACGAGCACCTCGGTCGCGCCGGGCGGCGGCGTCTCGACCTCGACTAGCGCGGGATCGACTTCGTAGCCGCTAAGCTGAAACGCCTTCATCATGCCTGCTCGCTGGAGGCGCCCATCGCGCCCATCTGGCGCAACCAGCCGAACCAGTCCTCCATGTGCCAGGTGTGCGTCACTAGGCCGTTCTCGATGTGGTGGAACTCATGGATCGGCAGCGTGAAGGGGCGGCCGGTCGGCGCCACACCGAACCACTCGCCCTTGTGCGTGCCCGTGATCTCCGCGCGCACGCCGGCCCGGCCGGGCGCGCCGATAATCTCGTGGATCGTGACCTTTGCGTCGGGGAAGGCGGCGCTGAAGCCCCGGACCAGCGGCTTCATGCCATCACGGCCGGGCTCCTGGCCGGGTGCGAGCGGAATGTCCTGCCAGTCGGCCGTGACAGCCTGATCGAGCAGATCGGGGTTATGTTCGGAAAAGGCGCGGTACAGCGTTTCGACCGCAACGCGATCCTCCTCACTTAGGGTGCCGCTTACCGCAGCGTCGGGTTGAGCCATGCTCTATCTCCTTGATGACAGCAGAAAGGTAAGAGCCGGCGCCACATCGTTGAAATAGATAGTCGGTATGTGGCATCATCATCACCATGGATTTGCAGACCGTCGATCTGAACCTGCTCGTCGCGTTCGACGCGCTGATGGCGGAGCGCAACGTCACGCGCGCTGGCAGGCGCACCGGTCGCACCCAGCCGGCGATGAGCGCGGCGCTTGCCCGATTACGCGCCCTCTTTGAGGACGAGCTGTTCGTGCGCGGCCCCTCCGGCCTGCAACCGACCCAGCGTGCGATAGAACTGGCAGAACCGCTCGGCCGCGCGCTTGGCGAAATCCGCCGCACGCTGGACTTTACCCAACGTTTTGATCCCACCACCTCGACGCAGAGCTTCACGCTCGCGCTGTCCGACCACCCCGCCTTCGTGCTGCTGCCGCGTCTGACGAACAGGCTGCGGGCGGTGGCGCCGGGCGTGACCTTGCGGGTCAACGCCTACACTCACCGCGACGATACCGTCTCACTGCTCGATGCCGGCGAGGCAGATCTAACGATCGGGGTGCCAGCCCGTCAGGGGGCGGGTGGCCGCATCCTGATGCGGCCGTTGTTCGAGGATCGCTTCGTCTGCATCCTGCGCCGCGACCATCCGGCCGCATCGCAGCCGCTCGATCTGGCCGCCTTTCTCGGCCTGTCGCACCTGCTCGTATCACCCGAAGGCGATCGCTTCGGCCAAGTCGATGCCGTGCTGGCGGCTCAAGGCCAGCGTCGGCGCGTTGCGCTCAGCCTGCCGCAGATGCACGCCGCGCCCAACGCCGTTGCCTGCTCCGACATGATCGCGACCGTGCTGGAAGGTGTCGTCGCGGCGTCCGGCAGCCGGAATCGCCTCGCCATGTTTCCGCCGCCTGTCGATCTAGCCCCGGTGTCCTTCGTCATGTCGTGGCACCGACGCAACGAGGCGCATCAGGCACAACGATGGCTGCGCGAGACGATCGCGGAACTGGAACCGTTCTATCCACCAAGCTGATCGACGGACATACGGCCTATCGATTGGCGCGATAACTGATCGGCTCTTAGCTTGTCCTCATAGTTTCCAGCGGAGTGGGCAGCATGAGAACGGCTATAGTCACGGGAGCATCGCGCGGGATCGGACGTGCCTGCGCCATTACACTCGCCGCGCAGAGGTTCGCGGTCGTCGTGAACTATGCCGGGTCGGCCGACGAAGCGGCTCAGGTAGTGCGCGAGATCGAGAGTGCCGGCGGCAAGGCGCTAGCTGTCCAAGCCGATGTAGCGTCCGCCACCGCCGTCGCTCGCCTGTTCGACGGGGCGGAAGCCGCATTCGATGGGATCGATGTGGTGGTGTCCAGCGCAGGCGTGATGACCACCGGTCCCATCGCGGAGGTTGGCGATGATGAGTTTGATCGCGTGATCGGCATCAACCTGCGCGGCACGTTCAACGTCTTTCGGGAAACTGCCCGGCGGGTGCGCGACAACGGCCGCCTGATCGGCCTATCGAGTACGACGCTGGCGCTCAACGCGCCCGGTTACGGGCTCTACAATGCGACAAAGGGCGCGGTCGAAAGCATCGTGCGCGTCGCCGCCAAGGAGCTGGGTGGACGCGGTATCACGGTCAACGCGGTTGCCCCCGGCCCGGTCGAGACAGGCTTGTTCCTCGATGGCAAGTCGGAGGCGGACGTGCAGCGCATGGCCGGCATGGCGCCGCAAAAGCGGCTCGGCCGGCCTGACGACATCGCCGGTGTCGTCGCCTTCCTCGCATCACCACAGGCCGCCTGGGTCAACGGACAGGTCGTACGGGCGAACGGGGGTATCGCATGAGCGCCCTCACCAACCATCAGGTCGTCCTTGTAACCGGCGCCGGCAGCGGCATCGGCCTTGCCATCGCGACCGTTCTCGCCTGCGCCGGGCATCACGTCCATGCGGGGCTACGACTGTCGCGGGTCGAAGGGAAAGAACGGGCCTCCGCCATCCGCGATCTTGCCGACAAGGAAAGACTCGATTTACGGGTCGTCGATCTCGACGTGCTGTCGGAGGTGAGCTGCCGCGCCGCCATCGATCAGGTGATGGGTGAACGCGGCCGGCTCGATGTGGTGGTCAACAACGCCGGCATGTTGATGACGGGCATCACCGAAGCGTTCGCGCCTGAGCAAGTGCAGGCTATATTTGACACCAACGCTACCTCGTGGCTTCGCGTCAACCGTGCCGCGTTGCCCGTAATGCGTCGGCAGGGCCACGGCGTCCTTGCCTATACCAGCAGTACCACCGCCCACATCGCAGAACCGTTCCTCGGCCCCTATGCCGCCGCCAAGGCGGCAGGCGAGGCGCTGGCCGAGGTCATGGCCATGGAGGCACGGCCGTTCGGGATCGAGACGGTCATCCTCGTGCCAGGCGCGTTTACGAGCGGCACCGACCACTTCGCCCATGCCGGCAGGCCGGCGCAACCGGCCGTCGTGGCGCAATATGGCGATCTGCCGTCGCGTGCCGAAACCCTGGGCGATCGGCTGCGCAAGATCGACGCCGCGCACGGTGGTTCGCTGGACGTGTCTGCAGTTGGGGAGGCGCTGCGCGACGCGCTCGCTCGCCCTCGTGGGAACCGCCCGTTCCGAGTGTTCGTGGACGGTCAGCACAAGGGGGTGGAGGAGATCACCACCGTGCAGGACGCACGGCAGCGGCTGCTGCTCGATGCGTTCGGCCTGGGTGACCTTTTACCGAGCGCGACAGCCTCCTAGAGGCTTGATCGACCTTCCCACAAAGGGTGATCATAAGAGAAAATTCTAAGGGCATCTCGAGGACGCAGCCGGTCAACACGACTTTACCGCGCCGACCAGCAATCAGTCGCCGAAATAAGCAGGTCCATAAAGATCGTCGGCCAGCGACATTCCCTTTGGTGCCCAGCCAAGCTGCTCTCGCGTCCGCATGCTGTCCACCGGATTGTCGACGGAAACGAACGGTGCGGTAAAGCCCAGCTGGCGCTTGGCGTCGGCCTTAGTGCCCGATCGTACAGGGAGGCACAGCCGCCGACCCATGATTTCGGCGATCTCTCGGTAGGTCAGCCCGGCGTCTCCGACGCCGTGGTACACGCCCCCGGCAACACCTTGCTCCAGCGCGAGCCTAAACAGAGTCACTGCGTCGTCGATTTGCACCCCGGTCCAGCGGTTGGCGCCATCTCCGACATACAGCACCTCGCCATGCTTGCGCGCGGCAGCCGCGAGCTGCGGGATCAACCCCTTATCGCCCATTCCGTGGACGGAAGGTGCCAGCCGGACAATCGAGGCGCGCACGCCGCGTGTCGCCCACTGCAATACACGGGCTTCGCTCACCGCGCGCACATAGCCGGGTGATCCAGGGTTCGGCGCGTCGGCCTCGGTGGCAACGCGTGGTGCGCGTTCCCCCGAAGCGCCGGCGATGCCCATTGTGGCAAAGGCGGTGACCAACGGCCGGTTCGAGCCCTGCAGCGCGCCTGCGAGCGCGTCGAGCGCAGCGTCGTTGGTTGTGGTGATTGCCCTCATCATGCGGGCGATCATGTTGCCGGGCCAGCCGCCCAGCACCGCGCCGAGCAGGCGTCTACGCGGCATGTCGCCCGGTGAGAAGCTGTAGGCCAGGTGGATCACGCCGTCCGCCTCCGCGGCGCCCTGTCGCAGTACGGCCAGATCAGTGAGGCTGCCGCTGAGGGAACTGACGCCCACATCGCGCAACGCCTTTGCCGATGCTTCCGACCGGGCAAGGCCTACAACCTCATGCCCGCGCGCAATTAAATTCGTGGCGAGGGCGGGACCTATAAAGCCGGTTGCGCCCGTAATGAATACTCTCATTCTCATATTCTTTCGCAAATGTGTCAGGTGTCGGGGGCACCGATGAACAGCTCCGCGACGATCATGTTGGGCAGCCAGCAAGCCCAAGCGATAACGCGGTAGGATATTGTGAAATCGAGCCCCATCAGGCTGGTTAGTGGCAGGTAGAGCCGCAGCGTCACCGCCGACAGCGTCAGCGCAAACGAGCGGATCATCCAGCGGTGATGCGCCGGCACGCGGCCCATCAGGATCTCCCGCACTGCGATTGTCGTGGCGGTGAGCCACGCTGTTCCCAATGCAGCGAAGCCGGCACCAGCAATCGGTCCCGCCGATACGCCAGTCGCTAAGACTAGCGCCGACACGCCGCCCGCGGCACAGCTGGCGACATAAACCCGTCCAAGCGTCCGGTGGATCACGGGTCGGCGTCCACGCAATGCTGGGACGAACTGCCAAGGTCCGACAAGCAGTGCGGTGGCGGCACCTGCCGCGTGTATAACGATCCACGGACTGAGGTGACGGTTGGCGGTGATGTTAGGCGGAACCGGGCCGACCCCGGCAAGATAGCGGTAGGATGCGAGCGCGACGACGCTGCTTAGCGCGGCCAGGCCGCTCCACATCACACGCCGACTAATCGACGGTCGGGAGCCTCGATCGGCGAATATGGAGAGGGTCGCTTCTTTACTCATGGGCCTACGGAAAAAAGGAGGGGAGCCCCTCAACTAGACTTCGCCGGCTGGATCATCCATCTTCATATGTCCTGTAGTTCATCGCGATCGTCCAATAACCATGGATCCACTTTCAGACGTTCTGACAATGATGCGGCCGACGAGCTACGGTTTTCGTGGCCTCGACGCCGCTGGCGATTGGGCTTTGGCGTACGATTCCGCGCAAGGCATCCGGTGCATCGCCATCGAGACGGGAACCTGTCGTTTATGGCTGGAAGGCTGCACGGCGCCCACGACACTTCAAGCAGGCGACGTCGTGCTGATGACGTCGGGCGCAGCACGTCTCGGCGCGTCCGATGCCGCCGTGCCGGTCGATGCCGTGGCGCTGTTGTCGAGCGTCTCCGCAGGCGCATTCGTGACGCTAAACGGCGGTGGGGATTGCATTGGGGTAGGCGGCTTCTTCCAGCTCGGCGACAGACAGGCCGCAGCGCTGCTCGCAACCTTGCCACCCCTGGTCCATGTCGGAGAGGGTGAAGGCAGGGACGCCTTGCTGGCGGGCATACGGCGCCTGATGCGCGAGCTGCGCGAGCCGCGTCCGGGAGGCGCGCTACTCGCCAGCCATCTCGCCCAGGCGTTGTTAATCGAGGCGCTGCGTGCGCATCTTAAAAGCGGTCAAGTGCATCGTGGTTGGCTCGCCGCGCTCGCACATCCCAATTTGCGGCGGGCGATGGAGGCGATGCACGGAAACGTCGCGCATCGTTGGTCCCTGGGCGAGCTGGCGCAGTGCGCGGGCATGTCGCGGTCAAGCTTCGCCGCGCATTTCGAGCAGGTCACGGGCGAGACGCCGATCGGCTATCTAGCACGCTGGAGGATGACGATTGCTTCGGACCGGCTGGCGCGGGGCTGCATGTCCCTGTCCGCCGTTGCTGCATCGGTCGGGTATCAGTCCGAGAGCGCGTTTGGTGCGGCGTTCAAGCGCGTTACAGGCCGTTCACCCCGCAGCATGGGAAAAACGTCTTTCCAAGTGGAAACTGGAAAGCTTGGCATCATCGACAAACAGGCTGACGCCTATCAGCTTTCGGACAAAGCGGCACCCGACATGGCATTCTGACCGGAATGCCCGCCGGGCCTCAAGGCTTTCCCTCAAACTAGCGGCGATGGAGACGGCGCAGGCGTTCTTGGACACGATTATGGTTTGAGACCGGCTTAGCAGGCGAACGGATTACAAGTTCAGCGCTCCGGCCTTGTCAGCCTGACGTTCGCTTTCTACTATGTTATGATGTCACATCAGAAGCTCGCGCCTGCTAATCCCGCCAACGTTCCGAGTGCACGCTTCTTCCCCCACATCGGGCTGGCCGCAAACATGCGCGTGCTAGATGTGGGATGCGGCAATGGCGATCTGAGCCGGGTCGTGGCCACGCTGGTCGGGCCTGGAGGTGAGGTCGTTGGTATCGACAGGAGCAACGAAGCGCTCGCATCGGCTCGCGCGGTATCGCCCTCCGCGGAGATGGCGCCTATCCGCTACCAGATTGCGGATCTGAGCGGGGCGCTGCCTGACCTAGGCCACTTCGACGCGATCGTTGGACGCCACGTACTGATGTATCTTCCCGATGCTGCCGCCACTCTGGCCCGACTTGCACGACTGGCCAAGCCAGCCACAATCCTGGCTTTTCAAGAGCATGCACGCGCCGACTTACCAGTCGGAGCAGGTGAGCTTCCGGCGCATCGGCAGTGCTACACAATGGCGTGGGACACCGTTGCCGCGAGGGAGGCGACGTAGCGCTCGGTTACCGTCTAGCAGGCCTCGTGCGTGCTGCCGGTTTCGCAATCGAGGATGCGCGAAGCGAAGGCGTTCTCATCCAGCCTTGGGAAGACTCCTTTTTACCGACGCTCATGCGCGTCATGCTGCCGCGGATGATCGAGCGGGGTATCGCTCGCGAGGGCGAGGTCGATCTGGACATGCTCGCGGACCGTATCGAGAAGGAGCGCAGGGCAGCAAGCGGTACGATCTTCTGGGATCTGGCCTTCCTCGTTTCAGGCCGTTTCGACCCCGCGTGGTAGCCATCGCCCGAGCTGGTGAAGGCCCACCCGAACACCAGTCGCCTGTCTGCCTGCCATAGTCGGGCAGGTTGATCTGATTTGAGCCTGTGGCGAACGCATGTGAGCATGCCTTTTCATCAAGGTCATACCACCTACACGCAATGCCCGCGCATCAGCATCAACTCCGGTGCATCTAGCGATAGCGCTCTCGCGTTATGACGATCTTCCCGATTGGGAACGCTCAGCGAGACGACGCGGGCGTTCTCGGAATCGATCGAATTTTTTGGAAAACTCCGATCAACTAGGCCGAAGTGGCGGTGCGGTTCCTCACGCCCCACTCGCATAGGGGCAGCAGAGCCTCGATCAGCGTCATGCCGAACGGCGTGACGGTGTAATCGACCCTGGGTGGCACTTCGCCATAATCGTGACGAACCACTACGTCTGCCGAGGCGAGTTCACGTAATTGCTGGATCAGCACCTTCTCGCTGATGCCTCGGACCGCCCGCCTGAGATCGCTGAACCGACGCGGACCCGAGCGAAGGTGATACAGGATCAGCGGCTTCCATTTACCGCCCATGATGGCCAGCGCGACATCAAGGCCGCAGTCAGTTGGAGGATTAGATTGAGGAACATTCATCCGGTCTCTCTGGTACTTACCTAAAGGTAGGTTCTACCCCCACTGGCAGTGCCGGTCCATATCCGGGGAACGTACGCGATGGGATCGATCATCCTTTCCGTCGTAACAATGGAGCCTAGACATGACCGACACGCCGACCATCCTAATCTATGCGAAATATCACATCCAGCCCGGCGACGTGGAAGCATTCCGGGATGTCGCTTTGCGCATGGCACACGCGGCCAGGCTGCGGGACGGCTGCGTATTTCTCGACGTCACGGAGGAAGTAGGCGCAGCCGGCACGTTCCGCCTGATTGAAGCTTGGCGAGATCAAGCGGCATTAAGCGCGCACCTCTCCACGCCCGATTTCCAATCGGTATTCGAAGAAGCCGGGAAACTCGGCATCATCGACCGTCAGGCTGACGCCTATTCAATCTCAGGCAGAGCGACGCTCGATATGCCGTCCTGAGTGAAGTGACAGCCGGGAGCTCTAAGCTTTTCCCGCAAACGAAGGGCGGCTGGATGGCTGGCGACACTTCGTAAGGGCACCTCCCATTCGCAGCCCTCTGCCCCGCCCGATTAGACAGCGGCTATGATCGATTTCCAATTGTGCCTCTTAGGTATACCTCTGGTGGACCAAGGTTAAACGACCCAATCCCGGACGTTCGCGTCCCCTGTACCTCTCCCCAACTTCGGACGATCATTCATCCTTATGGAGCACCGCCAGAGTCGAACATTTAGTGGCTGATTGCCTGGCTGCACATTGGTGCATTACAACTCGAGCCGATCCCGACGACGAGAGAGGGTCGAGATCGGCAAGTCTCCTTACATCAAAGTATCAATAACGCCGCCATCGACACGCATGGCTGCGCCCGTCGTCGCAGACGCCAGTGGCGAGGCGAGGTAGACGATCATATTTGCAACCTCCTCGACCGTGGCGGCGCGCCGGATGATCGAGCTCGAGCGGTGTTCCTGCACAAACGCCGCCGCCACCTCCTCGATCGGCTTGCCCGATTTCGCACGTTCCGCCTCCAGCATCGCCTCGACGCCCTCCGACAGGGTCGGGCCTGGCAGCACGGAGTTTACCGTCACGCCGGTGCCCGCCATCCGCTTGGCGAGGCCGCGAGCGAGCGCGACGTCGGCGGTCTTGCTGACGCCATAGTGGATCATCTCTACGGGGATGTTGAACGCCGATTCCGATCCCAGGAACAGCAGCCGGCCCCACCCCTTCGCTTCCATCTTGGGAAGATAGGCGCGGGCAAGGCGGACGCCGGCCATGACGTTGACCTGCCAGTGACGGTCCCACGTCGCATCGTCGGTGTCGAAGAAGTCGGCGGGCTGGAAGATCCCGAGATTGCTGATCACAATGTCCGCATCCGGAACGGCGGCGACGAGCTGCTCGTGTCCCTCGACGCTGGCGAGATCCGCCGCCACACCGACTGCGCTGCCGCCGATGCGGGCGACTGCGGCGTCCACCTTCGCCTGTGTACGGCCATTGACGATCACGCGTGCGCCGGCGTTCGCGGGGCCTTGGGCGATGCCGAAGCCGATGCCCTCGGTTGATCCGGTAACGAGCGCGGTCTTTCCGCCTAGGTCGATGTTCATGAGGTCGGTCCTTTGATCAGATCGGAGATGGAGATAGCTTCGGCCATCGCATGGTTGCCGGCATCGCCGGGGTGGAGGTGATCGCCGCTGTCGTAGCGGTACGCGAGATGGTCCGGTCTGGCGGGATCACGCAGCACGAGGTCGAAATCGGCGACGGCGTCGAAAGTGCCGGATCCGCGTATCCAGTCATTGATCCGGTGCCGCAACGCGTTCTTGTCTGGACTGTAGTAGCTCGCGTGCAGCGGCGTGTCCGGCAGCGCGTCGGCGAACGGCGGCAGCGTCGTGCCAATCACGCGGATGCCCGCCCCGTGAGCGCGCGCGACCAGCGAGCGATAGCCGCGGGTCAGGGCCTCGAACGTCATTGCGGGAGCATTCGGGTCGAACGGCGTGCCCGGCCATGCGATGTCGTTGATGCCGACTGCCAGAATCAGCGTGGCGACGCCCGGTTGCGAGAGAACGTCACGGTCGAGCCGGGCGAGCGCGTTCGCCCCCATTCCGTCACTGAGTAGCCGCCCCCCGGAGATTCCTGCGTTGACCACTGCCACACCGTTAGGCGCGGTGCGCGAGGCCAGATAGTCGGGCCAGCGGGTGTCAGCATCTAGCGTCGCTCCGGCACCATCGGTGATCGAGTCGCCGAGAACGACCACGGCACTCCGTGCCGATGCCGCATCGACCAGCACGCCAGCGAGCAGCAGGCGCGTCGTGGTCGTCGTCTCGATGGCCGGATCGACATCCGCGATCCGCTCGCCCTCGAACACATAGCCCGTCCGCTTGCCATCCCAGTGGAAGCTTTCGATCGTCGGTTCGGCAACGAAGCGGATGGAGATCGCCAGATCCTGCCCCGCGGTCACGGTAATCGGCAGCGGATCGCTCGTGATGGATGCGCCGGGAGCAATGATCACGTCCTCGTCGCCACCGAAGCGGACGCTGCGGTCGGCCGCGCTATCGATGCGGCTGCCGCCCAGCGAGGGCGCGGCATGAACGGCGGCGATCGTGATCGCCCGGCTGCCGTAAGTGTTAGCCAGGACGATGCGAACGTCGCGGCCGCCGACGCCGAGCCGGATCACCTGGCGCAACGTCCGGCCGGCAAGCCGAGCCGGAATGTTCGTCGGGAACAGGAAGTCGGCACCCCAGACCGGCTGCTGGCTGGCTGTCCACGCCGGCACGATCTGGGTCGGGGCGGCGAGCATGGCCGCAACGGCAAGCAGTCCTTTCATGCGAAGACCTCCTGCGTGCGATCGCGAGTGGCGAGCAGGGCTACACCGATCGCGGCGAGCGGGAAGACTGCGGCGACCCAGGTGATCGCGCCGAGACCGATCGCCGACAGCGCAGCGCCGCCCGCCCAGGCGCCGATCGCGTTGCCGAGATTGAAGGCGGCGATGTTGACGCTCGAAGCAAGGCTTTCGCCCGCGCCACCAGCGTTCGACATCACCCACATCTGCAAGGGCGCGACCGTCGCGAAGGCCGCAAAGCCGAGCGCTGCAACTGCGACCAACGCACCCATCTTGCTGGCGAGCAGCGGAGCCAACAGCACCAGCACCACGAGCAGGCCGATCAGGCTCGCGAACATTGTTGGCACCAGCGCACGATCGGCGAACCGGCCACCGACGAGGTTGCCGAGCACCAGCCCCCCGCCGAACAATAGCAGGATCGGCGAGATCGCTTTGGCCGAAAAGCCGCTCCGCTCGATCAACAGCGGTGCGATATAGGTGAACACCGCGAACACGCCGGCATAGCCGAGCACGGTAGTAGCGAGACCGAGCAGCACCGGACGCTGGCCAAGAACGCGCAGATCGCGGCGCCAGTCGGCAGGCTCCGGAGCCTCGCGATCCGCCGGTACCGCCAGCGCGATCACCGCTAAGCGGACGACACCGATGATTGCCACCGCCCAGAAGGTCGCACGCCAACCAGCCTGCTGCCCCAACCATGTGCCCATCGGCACACCCAGGATGTTGGCGACGGTCAGGCCAGTAAACATGATTGCGATCGCGGAGGCCTTGCGTTCGGGCGGAACCAGCCGCGTCGCGACGACGGAGCCGACGCCGAAGAAGGTGCCGTGCGCCAACGCCGCGAGCACCCGTGCCGCCATCAGCAAGCCATAGCTCGGAGCGAGCCCACATGCCGCGTTGCCGACAACGAAAATCGCCATCAGCGCCAGCAGCACCTGCTTGCGCGGCCAGAGCGCGGTCACGACCGTCAGGACCGGCGCACCGACGACAACGCCGAGTGCATAGCCCGAGATCAGCAATCCGGCGGCGCTGGTCGAGACGTGCAGATCGGCACCGACATCGAGCAGCAGCCCCATGATGACGAATTCGGTAACGCCGATGCCGAAGGCACCGGCGGTGAGCGCCAATAGCGCAAGTGGAGGGCAGGAGCGTGTCATGACGCTCCTTATGGCGCCCTAGGCATCGAAGAATTAGAGCCAGAGCAGGCACATCATCTGTGAACGTGGGGAACAATCATGCCCAAGGATCCGAACCGCGCAGCCGAGATGGCAGTGTTCGTCCGCGTAGTGGAGGCGGGCGACTTCTCCGGAGCGGCGCGGGCGTTGGGCCTCAGCCCGTCAGCGGTCAGCAAGCTTGTCGCGCGACTGGAGGCCCGGCTCGGCACCAGGCTGTTCCGCCGCTCGACTAGGCGGCTGGCGCTGACTTCCGAGGGGGAGACCTTCCACGCCCGCGCTGCCGCGATCCTGGCCGAGATCGATGCTGCGGAGCGCGAAGCGGGCGGGGCGCGACTGCCCGCCGGACGCGTACGTATCGCAAGCAGCGCATCTTACGCGACGCACGTGCTCGCGCCGCTGCTACCGAACTTCCTCGAGCGGTATCCTGACATCGCCCTCGACATCGTCCAGAGCGACGCGATCACCGACCTTGTCGCCGACCGCACGGACCTCGCCATCAGGGCGGGGCCGCTGGAAAGTTCCGGGCTGATCGCCCGATCGCTAGGTGAAACAGCCCTGGTCGTCGTGGGGTCACCAAGCTGGATCGAACGCCATGGCATGCCGGCAACGCTTGCCGATCTCGCTCTCCACGACCGGCTCGGCTTCTCCTACCCACGCGCCTCGGGCGATTGGCTGCAACCTGCGCGAAGCGAGGACAGTCGCGTGCGGGTAAACGACGGCGAAGGCATCCGCCAACTCGCTCTTGCTGGCGTCGCCCCTGCTAGGCTCGCGGCGTTCACGATCCGCGATGATCTCGCAGCAGGCAGGCTGGTGCGTTTGCTGCCGCTGGACAGTACCCCACCCCGTGAGGCGTTCCACGCCATCTACGTCGGGCGGTCGGACACGCTGCCGCAACGCGTTCAGGTGCTGCTCGATGAATTGACCATCCACGGCATCGTCCGAGACTAACGCGAGGTGGAAGGGAGGCTCGGACCCAGAAGCGGCCATCGGAAGCCCCCTACCCGCTTCCCACTTTCTGCCATTCGTTCATCTCGCGATAGCCGTCCACTCACGGCAGCGCTGGACGGCCGCGTGTCTGCTATTGGGGGGAAGTGGAGCGACTGCTACGGGAACGCCGATAGTGAAAGCAGACATAGTGTGACACCGCCTTCCCTTAGAGGATGGTGAAACGAGAATGTTCGCTATTGGTGATGCGCCGTCCCTACGCTTAGCGCGACGGCGCGGCCCGGCGAGGCGGTGACCGGTGCGCCGATGGCGGGCGCCGTTCACGCGTCCCTCAACCGCCGGCGCCATTCCAGGACGCAGTCGAGGCGCGCCTCGACGTATTCGCCGAGCGCCTCGACCTCGGCGATCGCTCGCTCTAGGCCGTCGGCTCTGACCTTGATGGTCGGCATCAGCAGAGAGCCGAGCGATTCCGGTTCGGACGTCAGTGCGGATATCTCGTCCCCGCCGACGAAGAAGGGCCTCGGATGCTTCTCGAGCGTCGCCTTGTCGTGCGTGACGGTGAAGGAGGTCAGGTCCTCGCTGTGCTGACCGCGGTTGCGGGCGAGCACGATCTGCTCGATCAGCCCGCGGTCGACGGCGCAATCGCTCCAGTCGGTGTCGAGGATCTCGCCCAGCGCGGTCAGGTAGGCGGGCACGAACCCCTCGCGGAACGCGGCCTTGCGGTCGCCGAACGAGAAGCAGATGACACGCTCCTGCAGCGTTCTGAAATACATCTTTAGCGTGTCGGATAGCATCGAGAGGCACGCCATGCCCAGCACCTCGAGCGCGGCGTCCGCGTCCAGCCACTGCTCGAGGTAGGCTGGTTCGCCGTCCTCGCTCCACGGCGGATCGTCGAACGGGGCCCTCTCCTCCTCAATCGCCGCCTTGGTCTCGACGAACCCCTTCGCCCCCTGCGCGTAGAAGAAGCGGATGAAGCCGGTGCGGCTCTTGAGGAAATACAGCGCGTCCATCGGCGTGCCCCCTTCTCGGCTAACCCTGCTGGATGAACGTGACGACCTCGCTGATCGGCGGGCGTGGCACCGACAGGTCGGCCTCGACGCCGCGCGGGTTCGCGATGTTCTTCGTCGGATCGTAGACGAACACGAACATCCGCTTGCAATCGGGGTGCTTGGCGTAGATCACGAAGTCGTCGGCGACCTCCTTGCGCAGCGCCACCCCGTCATATCTGTCCCGCGTCATCTTGAACTCGACGATGGTGCCCGCCTCCTTGAGGAGGGTATCCGCCCGGGCCGACCCTCCGGCCGTGCTGGGCATCGCCTCCTCCGGCCGGACGTCGGCGAACTCCAGGCGCAGCAGTGCCTGGAACAGATACTGGACGTCGTATTCGTTGGTCATGGCGAGGGGTGCGGAATGCATCCTCTTCTTGTCGGCGCGGCGCTTCTCCATCTGCGCCACGACGTCGGGGAAGCGCGTCGCGATGCGGCGGAGCACATCCATCGCCTCGTCGGCCGTCGAGGTCTGCCGACCACGCGACAACATCTTCATCACGTGGTCGGCGGCGTAGCGGGCCTTCTCGAGCTCGCGGAACACGATCGCGACCGTCCCCGGCAGGGTGGTGTCGGTCGCGGCCGCCGCGACCATGTGTTCGCGGAGCCGCCCCTCGTAGAGATCCAGATCCCCCTCGAAGCCCTCCAGCGCGCTGAGCAGGTGCTCGCCCGAGGCGTATTCGCCGGGTATCTCGAAGGACAGGAAGCGTCCGTCGGTCTCGTGATAGAGGAACATCGCCGCCTCGTGCGCGTCCGCGGCGTCCTGCCCATTGCCGTAGCCCTGCTTCGGATTCGTGCCGCGCATCATCTCGGCCCATTCGCCGGTGTTCGCCCGCACGAAATCCCGCAGGTATTGCGCCGCCTTCCTGGCAGTCTTGTTCGGTATCATCGTCCTCGTGCCACTCCCGCCGCACTGCCTTCCGGCGGAAGGACTTCAGCGGCAAACCGGCGATACAGCATTCCGCGGCATCACAGCAGGGGGCACTGTTAATCCTAATGCACCGCTGATTACCTACTTGGTTAGGGCGCCACCAAGCGTGCCCGACGTCCCTCTTTGTTCCGTAAATCTCCGCACCCGTTCTCGCCCCCCAGCGGCCTTGGCAGACCCCAAACGTTGATTCGAACCAATTTCTGGTTAGTCTGACAGTACCATCCTCGACCTCGTCGGCCTTAGACATGTTGGAGGCTTCGACGGAGGATAGCTCCGGTCGGGTTACCGAGGAGTGGCGAGCCCCTGCCCCACCTTATGAACAAGCAGCCGCTTCTCGAGATCGGCGGTCGATAGCGGTCATTCCGCTAACCACCATAGCTGTCGAGCCGAACGCCTTGCCCCCTCCCCTACCCCACAACCGTGCGAGGTCAGCGGATCGCGACAACCTTGACCTCAACGGCATCAGCAATCTTCTTCCAGTTCTGGTCGCTGGTCCATGCCGGCAGTCCATCGCGCCGTGCCAGTGCCAGGCAGAAACGATCGCCAAGGCTAAGTCCCGCCTCGGCTGTCGCCGCTCGTAGCCGACCAGCAATTTGCGCGAGCGCCTTGTCGGCCGGCACCACAGTCAGTGGCAGTGGATCGAGCATGGCATCCACTTCGCGCTCGGGCATACCCGCATGGACGAAGTGACTGACGACCTCGGCATAGTTGACGCTGCTCACCCGCGCCCCGCCGACCTCGGCCGCGACCTTTGCTGCTCCGCGTTCGCCCTTGAGCATGGCAATGATCGCAGACGCATCCAGCACCACGCTCATTCGCCGCTCTCCTCGCGACGTCGGGCAAGGAAAGCCTCAACGGATGCGTCGGGGTTACCGCCGGTGTACTGCTTGGCCAGCGCCTGGGCGCGTGCCACCGCTTGGCTTGCCGTCCGCAACACCACGCCATCATCCGTTTCATCCAGGTAGACCGCACCGCCGCCACTCGGACCAAGACGCTTCCGGACATCCGCAGGCAGGCTCATGCGCCCGTTGGCCGTGATGTTAATTTGCAACGTCATATCGGCGCACCCGCCCCTGTCGATTACGCTAGCGTCATATAGCTAAGCTGGCCGCCTCCGGCAACGAGCGAGCCTTGATGCTACGATCCCATTCTCATGTCTCCTATACCTTCGTGTGGCATGCCGCCATAGCCGTGCCAAATCACCTATTTCAGCAGGTGCGTTTTAGGTATGCGCCAAGCGCACCAGCTCCGGGCGGGTCTGTTTTACGTGAGAGAACGACGTATAGATTTCTGGTCGAATTGCCCGTCTGGTCCGGCTGAAGTCTTAACCAAGAAGGACCATACGGAACCCAATTAAACGGCACCGTTGAACCTCCTTGCAGGGTAACAAGAAGCGTCTCTCCCCCGAAAGCGCCCAACTAGGCGATGTGGCGCCTAGAAAGATTTTTCGTGTTGAATCGGGCCTCAACGACCATAATTGGGGACAATTCTGCCTGGCAGCTTTCAGGCTCGAGATGATCGAAAGCGGCCACCGGCACGGGTGTCACAACCGTTCGGTTGTGACACTGGGCACATCATGGCTGCTCGCGCCCCATTTCGGCCGTTCACTCGATCGGTATGCGTTCCCGAAACCGGCCGTTAAAAACCGCTCGTCCAATTCCCATTTTCCCATGTCCGACCGGCAATTTCGGGAAAACCCAATCGGGAACAGATTTTGGGAAAGCGGAACGCGCATATGGCTTAATGCGATTGGCGGTGCTGGCTTCCCGCTCCATGTTCGTTTTTGGGAAAGCGGCATACGCATTTAATCGAACAACGATTGGAAAGGGCATATACGAACTATCTGTCAGGGAACGCTCGATTTATCGGTGACAATTACATATTAGGGTTGTGGATTGCGCCCGGCGCGCGAAGTCGAGGGTGCACGTGTCCGACCTGAATGATACCGCAAATCGCTCTGTCCGGGGCGTCGCAGACGATGAGCGTATTGCAGTCGAAATTGCGGGTCTAGACCGTCATACAGATCCCTTCGTCGCCGCAGTTCACGCAACGCGCATGCCGATGATCATCACCAATCCCCGGCTTCCCGATAACCCTGTAGTTTTTTGCAATGACTCTTTTTGCCGGCTTACTGGATATGACCGTAGCGAGATCGTTGGGCGCAACTGCCGCTTTCTCCAAGGCGAAGACACCGATCCTGCAACTAGACAGTCCCTGCATGAGGCTGTGCAACAGGTAAAACCGGTCGAAGTCGATATCCGCAATTATCGCAAAGACGGGGAAGCGTTCTGGAACCGATTGCTGATGGCACCGGTGTTCGACGTCGATGGCCGATTGGTCTATTTCTTCGCCAGCCAAGTCGATGTGACTATCGAACGAGAACGCCTGACTGGTCTGGAGCGCGATAATGCGGCGCTCATGGCAGAACTTACGACACGCCTCCGCACCCAACAGGAGCGGGAACGCGAGTTGGCTCTTGCCCTAAAAGCGGGCGGGTTTGGAACCTGGAGCTTTGAATTATCGACACAGACATTGACTGCCTCTGATGAGTGCAAGGTTTTGTTCGGTCGCAGTCCCAGCCTGCCGTTCACTTACGAAGATCGGATAGCAGCGATCTATCCCGATGACCGGGACCGGACGGCCCACGCAATGGAGCAGGCTGGAGAACAAAGCCGCGAATACTCTGAAGAATATCGGATCGTATGGCCGGACAATAGTATTCGCTGGATATCCTCCCGCGGCCAGCCTTTCTTTGACGTTGAAGGCCGTCCGATCCGCATTGCTGGCGTGTCGACGGACATTACCGCCGCCAAACAGGCTGAGTTGAAGCGTCAAGCGCTTGCCCACCTGAACGACTTTTTTCGCGACCTCGATCTTACTGCTGACATCTCATACGTCGCGGCGGAGGTTCTTGGGGAGACATTGGGCGTCTGCCGAGCCGGCTATGGTGTAGTTGATCCGATCGCCGAGACGATCACGATCGAGCGCGATTGGAACGCTCCAGGCGTCACAAGTATCGCCGGTACTCTCCGCTTCCGAGATCACGGTTCCTACATCGAGGATCTGAAACGGGGTATTACGGCTACGGTTGTGGACTCCCGCATTGACGCGCGCACGCGCGAAACGTCCGCAACGCTAGAGGCAATCAATGCCCGGTCCTTTATCAATATGCCATTGGTGCGGTATGGTGCATTCTCGGCTCTAATTTTCGTCAACGACGATGTGCCGCGCCAATGGACCGACGAGGATCTTGCGTTCATCCGCGAGGTTGCCGAGCGCACCCATACTGCAACCGAGCGACGCCGAGCTGAGCGAGACCTGAGTGAACTTGCGTCTTCGCTCGAACGCAAGGTTTCTGAACGTACCGAAGCACTGGTGGCGGCCGAAGATGCCCTGCGCCAATCCCAGAAAATGGAGGCGGTTGGTCAGTTGACCGGCGGTATTGCGCACGACTTTAACAATCTGCTGACAGGTATCAGCGGGAGTTTGGAGATGATCCAGCTCCGCTTCGCTCAAGGTAGGGGGGCTGACGTCAACAAGTACATGGACGCCGCCCAGGGGGCTGCTAGGCGCGCTGCGGCACTGACGCATAGGCTATTGGCGTTCAGTCGACGGCAGACGCTCGATCCGCGACCAACCGACGTAAATAGTTTGGTCTACGGTATGGAAGAATTGGTCCGCCGTACGGTGGGACCATCAGTGATAGTCGAAACGGCACTGACCCCTGACATAAGTGCCACATTGGTCGATCCGAGCCAGCTTGAGAATGCTTTGCTGAATCTGTGTATCAATGCGCGTGACGCCATGCCTGATGGCGGAAAGATCATGATCGAGACGCAGGATCGTTATGTGGACGAACGTGCTGGACGTGAACGCGATATTGAGCCCGGCCCCTATATCTGCCTGTCGGTGAGCGACACGGGCACCGGCATGCTACCCGCTGTAATTGCCAAAGCCTTCGAGCCGTTCTTTACTACTAAGCCGATTGGCAGCGGTACCGGGTTGGGCTTGTCGATGATTTACGGCTTCGCTCGCCAGTCGGGGGGGCAAGTCCGTATTCATTCAAGCCCCGGTGCCGGCACGTCTGTGGTAATTTATCTCCCCCGCAACGAGCAGACTGCCGAAGAGGATGCGGCGCCGGTCCCGCTGTCTGATGCACCACGAACTGAAGGCGGCGAAACCGTGCTCATCGTTGACGATGAGGAGTCGATCCGTATGCTCGTTGCCGAGACGCTCGTTGATCTTGGCTATACTGCGCTTGAGGCCGCCGATGGACCTACAGCAATGAAAGCTTTGGCTGGCGATCAACACATCGATCTACTTGTGACCGATGTTGGTTTGCCTGGAATGAACGGGCGGCAGTTGGCAGACGCGGTTCGCTTAAATCGGCCGAATCTCAAAGTATTGTTTATCACTGGTTACGCGGAAAATGCCGTACTCAATCACGGGCATCTTGATCGCGGTATGCATGTCATTACCAAGCCCTTCACGATGGAAGCGCTAGCAACACGTATCAAAGAGTTGATCGCGGCCTAGATTTTGTAGCTGTTCAAGTTAGGTCGCTCACCGGCTCAATCTGATCGTCAAACGAGGACCGGGCCTGTAATTCTCGAAATGCGATCCCTCGCGAGAATGCGGGATCAGACCAGAACGCCCACAAGACGCCATTCGGGACCACTTATCCGGCCTGCAACATCTGCCATTCATTCAGGAGCTAAGTGGGCATGGGACGACGCGCGGATGCTCGCTCTCGTGAGCAGGTTGTAACAAGTCTCGGGTAGAAGTTAGTATGCGATATTTTCGCGCGCCCCAGTTTTGCCGACGCCTCAACCTGGGTAATGCCAGTGCTACACACCTGACGGCGGCAACTTCAAGATCAGTCGCTCGACCGCCGCTGGACCAAGAGCGTAGATTGGACGTGCAATGGCGATCGCGAGAGACAACCACTACGTTCCGCGTTGGTATCAGAAGCGCTTCCTGGAGCCCGGACGGGCGACGCTAACATATCTCGACCTCAATCCCGAGGTTAAGATGCTCGACGACGGGCGGCCGATAACCATGCCGGCGTTGACCGAGCGTTCGACGAAGGGCTGCTTCTTCCAGACCGACCTGTATTCGACGTTCTTCGGCACGGCGGTGAACGATGAGATCGAACGATCGCTCTTCGGCGACATCGACGCCCGCGGTGCACATGCGTTGCGAGCCTTCGCCGCAACGGATCCGGCCGGCTGGCACGAGCACTTCGGCTCATTCTTCGAATACATCGACATTCAGAAGCTGCGGACGCCGAAGGGGCTGGCATGGCTTGCCACGCAATACCCCAGCCTCAGCCAGAATGAGCTCATGCTGGAGATGCAGGGGGTTCGGATGCTTCATACGACGATATGGACCCAGTGCGTCCGGGAGATCGTATCGGCTGAGGACGCCGGCACCAAGTTCATCGTCACGGACCACCCGGTGACGACCTTCAACCATGCACTGCCGCCCGAAGCGTTGCAGTGCGCTTATCCAAGTGACCCTGGGATCGCGCTCAAGGCCACCCAGACGCTGTTCCCGCTGGGACGCGATCAGTGCCTGATCCTAACCAACCTCGAATACGCACAGGATCCCTCAACCCCGCCGCTCGTGAAACGCACCTTCGCGCGCAATTTTCGGCAGACGATGACGCGCACCGACAAGTTCATCCGTCAACGCAGGCTGACCGATCTCGAAGTGTCGAGGATAAACCGCGTGCTGAAAGCGCGCGCGCGGCGATACGTCGCCGCCGGACGAGAGGAGTGGCTGCATCCCGAACAGAACGCAACCGGCCCCTGGGCCGAGCTGGCGACGACGCTGCTACCTCCGCAAGACGAGCTCTGGGGCTTCGGGGGTGAGACGTTCGTCGGCTACAAGGACGGGACCGCCCACTACGAGGACGCGTTCGGCAGGACGCAGAGGGAAAGTAACGCGCTGAAGAAAAAAGTGCCGTCCTTTCGGCTGAATGTCTCGGACCCGTGCGGCTGCGGATCAGGCCATCCATTCCGGCTCTGCTGCAGTTCCAGGCCCGAGAAGCTGCGCCCGAGCTGGGCCCTGCGCAGTATCCGCGAGCGCAACCTCCTTCTCGACCGAGGCATCCGCTCGATCCTTCAGATGGATAAGGGCAAGGACTGGACGACCGTCCGTCGCGACCTCACCGACGAGCAGATCAAGGAAGTCTACTTCCTTTACGAGGCGCTCTGGCCTCTTGAAACCGACCTACTCGAACTTCTACCGAAGCCTGACGGCCGACCGCGCGCTGTCTTCACCGGCTCGCTGCATCCTCAGTCGTTCGTCGAGTTCGCCATCGGCGCGTCGGCATACTTCGGCGAGCTGATCGTCCAGAGCCCCTTTATCCATGCCGGGACAACGGCGAAGAAATACAGCCCGACCGAACACCCGCGATCATACCACCTCGAGTTCCTGAAATCGGTGGCACTCTTCCTGAATCTCATCCCGCTGATCGATGCGGGGCTGGTAAACCTCATTCCCGACCCCTGGACGTTCGACTACCATCTGCGACGGACGACGATGGCCATGGCGGAAGAGCGCGCCGGTGGTATCCCGATCACCCTGCAAGGTGAGCCTCGGCTGCGCGACCTCGTCCGCGTCGACGAGATGCGCGACATCCTCATGTGGCCAAGAGGTGCGCAGGAAAGGCGGCTGCGCGAGAGCTTCCCCGAACTCGACGACGCCGGTGTCGCCGAAATGCGCGCCGAGATCGACCGTCTGAGGAATGAGGATCCGCTGACGGCGCTGCAGGACGACATCTTCGGCGGCGGCGAGAAGGGCGGACAAATACGGCTCATGCAGATGGCCCCCAATTTCGAAATGGCAATGTATCTGGCACAGGCGACGGGGGCATCGATCGTCACGGACAGCGCCTACCGTTGGCAGGAAATTCTGCGCGCCGCGCGTCCGCGCGCGTCAGCGCCTCCGGCGAGGCTAAGAGACTTGGCTACCAGGATCGCCGATGCCAAGTTCCTGTTTCCCGACGACGCCGGCCGCATCGTGCAGCTTGCACGGAAGCGGACCCTCGGCGCCTACCCCGCTCTGTTCGGCGACATGTGTCGCTATTTGGAAAAGATTGCGGCCAGCGGTACCAAACCCAATTTCGAACAAGGGCTGGCCGCACGGTTCGCCCGGTCACATGGCGCTGCCCAGTCGACGCTGCGTAGGCATGGCGAACCAGGCAACGAGGGCCGCATCTCCTGCGTTTTCGCGCCGACCGGCATTCAGGACAACACCGTCAATAGGCTCCTGCTCATGTCGAGTTCCGAGCACCACGTACCGATAGTTCCGGCGGCCTTCTACATCCAGCGGATCGACCCGAAGGAACGATGATCGGACCACCTGGGTGATTGCCCATGAGCTGCGTCTAGAAGTGCTGCGGGTAGTCGACATCTGCCCGACCACCCGAACAGACGTCCGCTTACGGCCGCCGCCGACGAAAAGCGGACTGGCCGCTCTCCTTCCCAAACCGGACATTGCCGCGGCGAAGGAACTCTGCGCTGCATTGACGCTTCTCCGCGGGTTTGAGCGCCCTCGACACCCCCGATCTGACCAGTCGATACCCCGGCTGCGTTCGCCGAAAAGCGTCCAGAATGACCGCTCCGGAGGGCCTCTTGACAACAG
>NZ_LMKX01000004.1:0-20724 GCF_001421685.1 Sphingomonas sp. Leaf28
GGCAGTTCGATGTGTCCCCCTGATGGGGCTGGCAGCTCGCGCCGTGGCAGTTCGATGTGTCCCCCTGATGGGGCTGGCAGCTCGCGCCGTCCGAAACGAGCGTAGAGCGTCGGCAGCACGAACAAGGTGAGCAAGGTTGCGGATATCAGGCCGCCAATGACGACGGTCGCCAGCGGCTTTTGCACCTCGGCTCCAGCACCATGACCAAGTGCCATCGGCACGAAGCCAAGCGACGCAACGAGAGCCGTCATCGCAACCGGCCGGAGCCGCGCCAGAGCGCCTTGATGCGCCGCTACCGCACGATCCATGCCTTGCCGCATCAGATCATGGATGGACGACACCATGACCAGCCCATTGAGGACCGCGACGCCCGATAGCGCGATGAAGCCAACTGCCGCTGAAATGGAGAACGGCATGCCTCTTAGCACCAGCGCCAGGATGCCTCCGACCAGCGCCAGCGGAACGCCAGTAAACACGATCAACGCATCCCTGACGGAGCCTAGCGCGCCGTAAAGCAGGAACATGATGACCACGAAGCATATCGGCACCACAACGCTGAGCCGATCGCGGGCAGATGCCAGATTCTCGAACTGACCGCCCCATTCGAGATACGTGCCGGGCGGCAACTTCACCTGAGCGTCGATGGCTGACCGGGCATCAGCCACGACGCCGGCCACGTCTCGATCGCGCACGTTGGCCTGCACCACGACACGCCGCTTGCCGTTAAATTTCACCTGAGCGTCGATGGCTGACCGGGCATCAGCCACGACGCCGGCCACGTCTCGATCGCGCACGTTGGCCTGCACCACGACACGCCGCTTGCCGTTCTCGCGACTGATCTGGTTGGGACCATCGACCACGGCGATATCCGCCACAGTCGATAGCGGTACGAAGCCGCCACTGCCGGTCGGCACCGGCACCTGAGCAACCGTCGTCAGATCGGAGCGCGAGCTTTCCGCCATCCGGATCACGACCGGGAAGCGACGATCGCCTTCAAAGATGACGCCAGCTTGTCGGCCGCCAATGGCTGCTGCAACCGTGTCCTGCACATCACCCGCCGTCATCCCGACGCGGGACATGGCAGTGCGGTTCGGCCGGATATCGAGCATCGGCAAGCCTTCGGTTTGCTCAACCCGCACGTCTGCTGCACCCCGCGTCTTTCGCAGAATGGCGGCGATCCGATCTGCGGTCGCGTTCATCTCGCCAAAGTCGTCGCCGAATACCTTGATCGCGATATCGCCGCGTACGCCCGCGATCAGCTCGTTAAACCGCATCTGGATCGGCTGGGTGATCTCATAGGCGTTGCCCGGCAGAGTAGAGAGGCGCTTTTCCAGCCGGTCCACGAGCTCTTCCTTGGACAGGCCGGGGTCGGGCCACTCCTTCTTCGGCTTCAGGATGACGAAGGTGTCGGTCGCGTTAGGCGGCATCGGGTCCGATGCGATTTCGGACGTGCCGGTGCGCGAGAAGGCGAAGCGGACCTCAGGGGCCTTGGCCAGTGCCTTTTCCACCTGGAATTGCATCGCCTGGCTCTGATCGACCGATGTGCCCGGGATGCGGACCGCCTGCACGAGGATGTTGCCCTCATCGAGCTGTTGCATCGCCTGGCTCTGATCGACCGATGTGCCCGGGATGCGGACCGCCTGCACGAGGATGTTGCCCTCATCGAGCTGCGGCAAGAACTCCTGCCCCAATGTCATGAAAGCGGCCCCGGCGAGTGCCAGCGCACCGATCGCGACGCCGATGGTCAGGGTGGGGCGGCGCATTGCCGCATCGAGTCCCGGCTCATAGCGCTGCCGGAGGAACGTGACGACGCGGCTTTCCTTTTCCTCGACCCGCTTGCTGAGCCAGATCGCAATCGCTGCCGGTATGAAGGTCAGCGACAGGATGAAGGCGAACACCAGGGCGATGATGACCGTCAGTGCCATCGGCTCGAACATCTTGCCTTCGACGCCCGTGAAGGTGAGCAACGGCGCATAGACAAGGATGATGATAGCCTGCCCGTACACTGATGGGCGGATCATCTCGCGTGCCGATGCCGCGACAATCCCGAGACGTTGCTCGATCGTCAGCACGTCATCGCGACCATGCTGCGCCTCGCCCAAACGCCGTAATGCGTTCTCCACGATAATGACCGCGCCATCCACGATCAGACCAAAGTCGAGCGCACCAAGGCTCATCAGATTGGCCGAAACGCCCGCTTCCAACATGCCGATGCTGGTCAGCAGCATCGTGATTGGAATGACACAGGCCGCGATCAGCGCCGCGCGGAAATTGCCAAGCAGCGCAAACAGGACGACGATCACCAGCACCGCACCTTCGGCAAGGTTGCGGGCAACCGTCGAAATCGTGGAGTTCACAAGCTCGGTCCGGTTCATCACCGGCTTCACGACAACATCGACCGGCAACGAGCGGCCGATCTGCGTCAGCCGTTCGGCAACGCCAGTCGATACCGTGCGGCTATTTTCCCCGATCCGCATGACCGCGGTCCCAACGACAACCTCATGGCCGTTTTCCGACGCCGATCCCATGCGCAGCCCTTGTCCGGTGCGAACGGCCGCAATCTGGTTGAGCAGGATCGGAACGCTCTCGCGGGTGGCAACGACGGTACGGGCCAGCTCGTCGGCGTTGCGGACACGCCCATCCGATCGAACCGCCAGCCCTTCGCCGTTGCGGTTGACCACGCCCGCGCCCGCGCTGGTATTGCTGCGCTGAAGGGCGGTGGTGAGATCCTGAAGCGTCAGCCGCATCGCTGCCATGCGCTGTACGTCCGGAACGACGAGATATTCCTTGGTGTAGCCACCAAGGGAGTCGACGCCGGCAAGCCCGGCCGTGCTTTTTAGCTGCGGCGTGACGATCCAATCCTGCACAGTGCGCAGGTAGGTCGCCTTGTCGGCGTCACTGACGAGGTGATCCCCCTCGGGGGTGATATAGCTGGCATCGCGTTGCAGGCCGGGTTCGCCGTTGCGGTGATGGACCTGATCCAGCTCGCGGTATTCAACGGTCCACATGAAGATATCGCCCAGGCCCGTGGCGATCGGCCCCATCTCCGGGTTCACGCCTTCGGGGAGGTCTTCCTCGGCGGTTCTCAGGCGTTCGGCGACCTGCGCCCGCGCGAAGTAGATATCGGTCTTTTCACCGAAAACTGCTGTGATCTGGGCAAAGCCATTGCGGCTTAGCGAGCGGGTGTATTCAAGGCCGGGAATGCCCGCGAGCGCGGTTTCGACGGTGAACGCAACCTGCTTCTCGATCTGATCGGGGGACAGGGCAGGAGCGACGACGTTGATCTGCACCTGGTTGTTGGTGATGTCGGGTACGGCGTCGATTGGAAGCTGACGCAGCGCGCCAATCCCGAGCAACGCAGCCGCGATGGTGAGAAGCAGGACGAGCCAGCGCTTCTCGACGGATAGGGTGACGATGCGACCGATCATGGCTCAGTCCTCATCCCCGCCTGCGCCCTTGCCGAGTTCGGCCTTGAGCGTGAAGCTGTTGGTGGAAGCGATGCGCTCCGAGCCGGTAAGGCCTGCCGTTACGGTAACCTGTCCGCCATTGGTGCGGCCAAGTGTCACTGGAATTGCCCGGAAACCTGTCGCCGTCCGGACGAACACAAACGACTTGTCCTCGATCATCTGTACTGCGGCCGATGGTACGGCGACGGTGCGGTCCCCGGTCGCAGGAACGAGGATCGATACGTTGACCGTCTCACCGACGCGCCATGTGCTGCCGGCGTTGTCGAGGGTGGCGATCACCGGCACCAATCGGGTCGTCTCGTCCAGAATGGGGGACACGAACGTGACGCGTCCCTCCTGACGCCGCCCCGGCGCTGTCACTTCGACACGCACGCCGGGTTTCACCCGACCAGCATCCGTGGGAACGAGTGATGTGGTGACAGTGACCTTCGACAGGTCGGCGACGCGGAACAGCTCTGCATCGGCCGCGACTGCCTGCCCGAGGGTCGCCGATCGCGCGATCACTTGGCCGGCGATCGGCGAGCGGACCGCGATGCGGTTGAGCGCGCCGCCTCCGCTGCCCGTCGCTGACAACTGCTGCTGCGCCAGACGAAGGGCAATGCTGGCCTCCGTTGCGGCCGTTCGCGCCGCGACCAGATCCTGCTCCGGCGAAACGCGTTCGGCGAACAGGCGCTGTTCGCGGCGAAGGTTCGATTGGGCGAGTGCGGAACGCGCGCGCGCAGCCTCTACCTCCGCTTTCAGTGATGCCGCTTCCCGGCTTTCGATGATAGCCAGCGGGTCGCCCCGGCTGACTGACTGCCCGAGATTGCGGGTGAGGGAAACGAGCCGACCGCCTACGGAGGTGGACACAACCTGCACACCCTGAGGATCGCCCTCGATCGTTGCCGATAGCTCGATCGCTCCGGCCACGCCGCCCGGAAACGAGCCGACCGCCTACGGAGGTGGACACAACCTGCACACCCTGAGGATCGCCCTCGATCGTTGCCGATAGCTCGATCGCTCCGGCCACGCCGCCTACTGTAGGACGCGTAACCTCTATCCCGGCATCCGCGATCTGCTGGGCGGACAGGGTAACAATATCCTTTGGGCCCTCCTTGGCTTCGCCGGCCTCGGCACCTTCCGCCTTCTCGGCTCCGGCTTTCTCACCGGCCTCGCTGCTGCCACCCCCGCCGCATCCGGCAAGGAGGATAGCCAGGGTCATAGGCGCGAGCGCCCGCATGATGGTCTTCGTCATTGATTGGTTTCCTCGGGCGAGGGCGCTGCGGCAACGAGCCGTTCGAGGCGTGCCTTGGCGTCGTGATAGGTGGCGAGCGCATCGATCGCGGCGGTTCGTGTTTCGGACAGGGTACCGCCAATGCCGGCCCGCTGGCGTTGCGAGCGGTCGTCGCGGCATTCGCGACGTTCGCCTGTGCGCTTGCGATATCCTGCGCGGTATCCAGCTCGGCCGCGCGACGTAGCGCCTGCGCCGAAACGGTCTGCGCCCGCGCCTGCGCCACTGCCGCCTTGCCGTTGTTGAACAGCGGAAACGGGATCGACAGGCCGAACACCGCTGCCACGTCGTTCGTAGCCTCAAGCCGTCGTGCGCTGGCGCTGAGTGTCACGTCGGGAATGCGCTGCGACCTGGCAAGCCGCACCTGGGCCTCTGCCGTTTTTACGTCCGCGCGTGTCGCTGCCAATGCCAGCGTCCCGGCGGTCTCGATCGGCCGCGCTGGACCAAAGCTCTCGACACGGCCGAACCACGCCAAGTCCAACGGTCCCGTGAGGGGTTGGCCGATCCGTCGGGCAAGATTGCTTCGCGCGACCTCGGCAAGCCGCTGCGAGCGCTCCACAGCCGTCTCCGCGTTGATCCGCAATACATCGGCTCGCTGCTGTTCGAGCGGTGATGCTCGCCCCGCCTGAACGCGGACGCCGGCTGCACGCGAAGCCTCGCGGGCGATACCGGCCTGCTGACGGGCGATCACAAGCCGACGCTCCGCTGCTGTCGCCTCGATGTAGAGCTGAGTGACGGCAAGCCGTAGATCAGCCTCAACCAACGCCGTGCCTATCCGCGCTCGATTACCAATCGCATCCGCGACGGCGATCCGTGCCGATCGTTTGCCACCCAGCTCGATCGGTAGTGCCAATCCTGCTGTTGTCTCGGCGCTGCGAAGGCCGCGATATTGACCGCTACCGGCAATGTTCTCGGTCTCGGCGACGATCGACGGGTTAGGGCGGTAGCCGGCAACCGTGCGGCCTGCCTCTGCTGCCCGGACGGCTGCTGTGGCAGCCTCAAGGCTAGGGGCGGTCGCTCCGGCAAGTGAAAGCGCCTGATCAAGGGTAAGCGGGGGACTGGTCGATGTTGGATCGGCTGACTGCGCCTGCGCGATCGACGCGCATGACGCCACGGCCAATAAGGCCGCAATAAAACGGTGCATGGGAACGGACTCCTGACGAACCTTTGAGCATCCGCACGGGCTTTCCCGGCGAGATTAGGCGTTGGTCAGGCTTGGGGAGGACGTAGGGCTGGGTCCGACGCTACCGGGGCCTTGGGCGCATTGCGCCACACCGACGCATTCATACGAACGCTGCTGGCTGGTCCGGTTGAATCGGACGCGAACGGCACGCCGACATGATGGCCGTGGCAACCGCCATGATGGTGAGGATACGCCTTGTCGGCGTCTGCCGGCACTTGGTCAGCGTCGCCGTCGCAATGATCGAGGGAGCTGACCGCTGTGGTATCAATGCACGTCACGCCTTCGGTCGCATGCGCGACTGATCCAAGCCCGAGCATAAGCACGAGCATGAAACTGAGGAACAGGGCGGAAAGGCGGTGCATCGGCCCGCGTCTTAGCAGCTTACCGACTGCCATGTAACGACTGCTGGTAAGTAGCGGGGACGGGTGAGGGCTCGCTACGCATTTCGGCGCGTGCCTGCCGCATGATCTGAACACCGCCCGATATGCCCAACACAGCCATCAAGGTGGCGACGGCAAGATCAGGCCACGCGCTGTTGAGGCCGAACACCCCGCCTGCGGCTAGCACGACGGCAATGTTGCCAATCGCGTCATTGCGCGAGCAAATCCATACTGACCTCATGTTCGCGTCACCGCTTCGGAAGCGGTACAGCATGACCGCGACGACAAGGTTCGCGATCAGCGCGGCGATGCCGACCACACCCATAATGTCGGCATGGGGCGTCGCGTCGTGGAGCGCACCCCATCCCGCCGCGAACAGGACATAGACGCCTAGCAAAGCAAGCGTCGCCCCCTTCAACATCGCAGCGCGTGCGCGCCAGGCTATCGCCATTCCGGCAACACCAAGACTGATTGCGTAGTTCGCGGTGTCACCAAAAAAGTCGAGCGCGTCGGCTTGGAGCGCCTTCGATCCGCCCGTGATGCCGGCTATGATCTCGATAACGAACATGCCGCCATTGACGGCAAGCGCGATCCATAGCGCCCGGCGCCACTTTGGATCGTTGAGAGTACCCGCCTTGTCGGACGCGCAGCTTGTGCAGGCCATGTTCGCCACCTCGATAGAATCGATCTGACAGCCTATATGCACCCTCTAGTCGCTAGAGGGTCAAGCGCTGTGTCTGAGAAACTGACAATCGGAAAATTGGCTGGTGCGACTGGCACGAAGGTCGAAACGATCCGCTACTATGAGCAGATTGGCTTGCTGCCGGCACCTGCGCGATCGGCGGGGAACTATCGGACCTATGAGGGTGCGCACCTGCGCCGCCTGTCCTTCATTCGTCGTGCCCGCGATCTTGGCTTCTCGATCGACCAAGTACGCGAGTTGATGGGGCTTGCCGATCGACGAGATCAGTCCTGCATCGCTGTTGATGTCGTTGCCAATCAACACCGCGACGCGATCAGGCGTAAGATTGCCGATCTCACCGCACTGGCTGGTGAACTCGATGCGCTGATAGATTCCTGTAGCCGGAACACCGTCGCCGACTGTCGGATCATCGAAGCCCTTGCGCCTCCTGAGTAGTCCCACAGGACTTAACGGCTTCCTGTGACGGATCCTTTGCCAGGCGTCGCCAGCAATCATCATATAAGTCGAGGGTTTTGCGATGCCCGCGACACCGCTGCCGAGGATCGTGATGCTAAGACAGAAACCCTGATACTTAGATACTTACCCCTGCAGTGATAAATCGACGGTGTTGTTTGATTGGGTGCCGTATGGTCCTCCTTGGCTGGGACTTCAGCCGGACCAAGGCAACAAATAGCCCCGAATTCTATGGATCATCTATTGATCTAAAAAGGACCGGCCTGGAAGGATGCGCTGGGGGTATACCTGAAAGGCACCGGCTCTAAATCGATCAATGTCTCAGTCTGTCGCGGTGCGGGCAGGGGGGGGCTGCCAAGCGCGGGTGCCCCGACGGACCTATCGCAGCTACTTTGGCTTTCCCGAAACTCCATCTCCGCGAAACCATTTCAGGAAAATGATTTCGGGAACAGATTTAGAGAAATGCGCCGTAGATGAGGGCGGGGCCGACTGAACGACGCCCGCTATCCCACTGGCCCTTCGCTTGCAGGAAGGCTCCTAGCTAAAGATCGATCTCACCCGCGGTGAGTTTCCGGTCCCGCTCTGCAAAGTCGGCATCGTCGGCGGGAAACATCATCTCAAGACCGCTGGTAGCAGCCCGCTCCTGCACCTCCTCGACAAATGGTCGCAACCCATCTTCGTAATGCCGAAAGGCAGTGACGTGATCGTCGGGATATCGTTCGAGAGCTTCCGCCAGACGGCCCGCACCAATGATGGCCATCGACCCGCCAAAGCCGGCGAGCGGCGAGACGCAGTACCCCGCGTCGCCTACCAATGCGACGCGTCCGCGCGACCAGCAGGGCATCCTGATCTGGTTGATCTTGTCGAAATAGAACTCGTCGTCACCTTCCACGCTGGCGAGCATCGCCGGCACCTTCCATCCCAAGCCGTCGAACTGGGTCTGGATCAAGCGGCGTTGCTGTGCCCGATCGCGATAGTCATAGTCGATCTCCCGCTCAGTGCGAAAGCCGAAGCCGATGTCGGTGCGATCGTCATAGCCATTGAGCAGCGCGGTGCGGCCGGGCACGCTGAATACCTGCGACTGGTTTGCCGGCAATAGCCCGGTGTGCGGAACGACCTTCAGGAAAAAGTACCCGCCCATGAAATAGGCGAATTCGCCGTTCGCTCCGAACGCCAACCTGCGCGTGTTCGAGCGATTGCCGTCGCACCCGAGCACCAGCGCAACGTCACGGTGGCTTCCATCGCTCAATGTCACCGATATCCCATCCGGACGCTCGGCGAGGTGCTCGACGGATCGTCCGAACAGCAGTTCGACCTCGTTCGGTAAC
Source organism: Sphingomonas sp. Leaf28 (assembly GCF_001421685.1). Taxonomy (NCBI): domain Bacteria; kingdom Pseudomonadati; phylum Pseudomonadota; class Alphaproteobacteria; order Sphingomonadales; family Sphingomonadaceae; genus Sphingomonas; species Sphingomonas sp. Leaf28. Next base: position 8,785 of record NZ_LMKX01000004.1, read on the forward strand.
GCGCCTGCCAGGATATCCAGTAGATCGTCCCGGTGAATTTCGTAGCGGGTCTGCGCCGCTGGATCGCTCTCCGCTTCCATTGCGGCGAGCGTCACGTCATCTTCGTCCTTGAACTGGATGCCGCGAGGGGAGAGCGTCTTAATGAGAACCGCCTCCATTAGTTTCATCCGGGTCAGAACGTCGATCGTCTCCCCTTCGATGTCGACGGGCGTTCCGCCTCGACGCAGCGTCGTCGCCGCTTCGACGATCGTGACCCGATATCCCAGCCGGTTCAGCCACCAAGCGGTCGCAAGCCCGGCGAAGCTTGCCCCGCTGACCAGCGCAGATCGATCCGGTGTCGCAGATGGCGTCGGTTCGATTGACGTAACCATGAGAAGAACCTTTAACTGGACGCACCTTAAAAGTGTACCGAGTACAACTAATGTCGCAAGCAGTTTCGAAGCCCGTGGCCGACCGGCGAACGCGCAAGCGGCTCGCCACCCGTCAGGCAATCTCCGATGCCGCCACCCGCCTTTTTATGGAGCGCGGCTTTGATCGCGTCACGATCGACGAGATAGCAGAAGCTGCCGACGTGGGGCGGATGACGGTGTTCAACCACTTTCCCCGCAAGGAGGACATGTTCTTCGACCGCGAGCAAGAAGCGCGCGAGGTCGCGTTCGAGGCCATCCGGTCACGTCCTTCCGGGATGTCGCCTATCGCCGCGCTTGGAAGGCTCGCACATCAAATGGTTGAGCAGCGGCATCGGAGCTTCCCGCTGTTCGTCGAGACGCAAGCATTCGTCGAAACGTCGCTGGCAAGTGAGGTTCTAAAGGCGCGGGCACGGCAGATGCGTGACGATTTCGTCCACGCGCTGGCGTCAGTGCTGGCCGAGGAAGCGGAGCAACCGCAGGGCGACGCCGATGCCTATCTCGCCGCTACGCTTATTTCGTCGACGTGGAGCATCGCCTCCGCCCGCGCACACGCCCTGCTGAGTGCCGCCGGGAATAGTACGGAGGCAATTCACACGTTCCTGACTTTGATCGATCGTGGGACCGCCGGCACAAGAGCTGCGCTTTCGGGTACGCGTTATGCATAGAGAGCGTGGCCTGGGGCGATTGGAGCAACTTCAAACCACTCGCGTGACAGGCCTTCCCGATTCACCATCCTTTTCGGGAAGGAGCAACATGTTGCCGAGCGCACATCAGTCGCTAGGATGGCCGAATGCGTCTGCGTTTGCTGAGCCTCGCTCTGGTCTTTCTGGGTGCTGCCGCCCCACCCGATCCCGTCACCCAATCTGTGCAGTTTACTCTTGCGCCTGATCTGTCCGGCGGTGCGCTGACCGGTCTGAAGGTTCAGATCCGCTTCCATGCCGATCCTTCAGGCACGACGAACTTTGGATGGGGTAAGGGCTGGGCGGGAGAGCGAAAGCTCTGGCAATGGGCGCGCGACCTCAAGGTGGCGGGAGCAACGGCGGTCGAGAAGAACGGGGATGGTCATTGGCGCATCAAGTCTGCGCCGGGTGAGCCGCTAATCGTCTCCTACCACATCGCATCCGCCTACGATCACGATCCAACCGTTGACGACAGCGACCAGCCACGACCGGTCATCCGACCGACGTGGTTCTATGGGGTCGGCAATGCGCTGTTTGGCTACCCCGACGATCGCGAGAATGCGCCAGCTACGTTCGATTGGTCTAGCACACCGGGTATCGGCTTCGCTTCAGACCTCGAACACCTTGCCGGGCTTGGTCACAAGGCCGGCCGCGTCGGCACCGTGGCCGATGCACTGGAAAGCGTCGTGATCGGCGGGCGTAATCTTCGCACCTTTCCGGCGCGAGACGGATCAGGAGTAAGGGTTGCAGCCGTCGGCACTTACGCGTTCACTCCGGAGGAATTGAACAGTCTTGCGCGCCGCGTGATCGCCGTCGAGCGTGCCTTCTGGAACTCGGATCGCAGTGCTCCCTTCCTCGTAACCGCAGCTCCAATCGTCGGCAGCCCGACGGCGATGGGTTTCGGCGGTACCGGACGCGGGGATGCATTTGCGCTGTGGGTCGATCAGCGAACGCCCCTGGCGAGCATGAAATGGCTCCTTGCCCACGAATATTTTCATACGTGGAATCCGGGCCAGCTCGGGGCCGTGCCCGAGCGTCGGGAAGCACGGCCGGGGGCTTATTGGCTGAGCGAGGGCTTTACCGATTACTATGCTCGCGCCCTGATGGTGCGCGCCGGCCTGATATCGCCCGAGGAGTTTGCGACAATCTGGAATGAGATGCTGGCGGCCTATGCCGGTTCTCCCGTCCGCTCCATGCCAGGCGTGCAGGCGGCGGCAGCCTTCTGGGACAATGAGGCGGCGCAGAAGCTACCCTATCAGCGTGGCGCGATGCTGGCGGCGATATGGAACGCGCGGTTGCGGACGGCGAGCCAAGGTGCGGTGAACCTGGATACGGTGCTGCACGCTCAGATCGCTGCTGCGCGGTCTTCGAAGGAGCAGGCGACCTTCCTGTTCAAGTCGCTAGCCCGTCAGAAGGGAATGAACATCGCTGCCGATGCGAACCGATACCTCGCGAAAGGCGAGCCGATCCTGCTGCCGGCCGATACGTTCGGACCATGTGCCACAATCGTTACCGAACAACGCCCGTCCTTCTCGCGGGGCTTCGACGCGGACGCTACTGCCAACGCCGGCAACGTCGCGACCGGCGTGGATCCGCTGTTGCCGGCATATGCGGCAGGGTTGCGGGATGGCATGAAGATACTCGCCCGAACGGAAGGCCAGCCGGACAACGCGTTGGTGCCTTATGCATTGCTGGTAGAGGATAAGGGTAAACAGCGTACGATTCGGTATCTGCCGCATGGACGGGAGGGGATCACGGTGCAGCAGGTCCACATCACGAACGCGCAAAGTCCAGAATGCTCACGGACCTTGAGCGGCTTGTAGAGCACGGTTGACGCTTTGAGATCGGCTTCAGTCGTTCCCCGCTTATCATATCATGAGAATGCCCCGGGCGTCTCGCTGGCCGTTCCTTGATGGCAACGCCGATCAGGCTCATGATACAAAGCGGCAGCCACCATTCTGCCTCAAAATGATGTCCATCTACAACCCTGCTTATTAATGGTCGCATCTGGCGGCATCGGTGGGGTCGAGGGGCGTTCATGGGAAATAGCGGCAAAGCGGCAATAATCTCGATCCTTGCTCCCTTATTTGCCTTTTCGTCTTCCGGCTTGGCCCAGGATACGGTGCGAGCCACTGATAAAAACAGTGCGAAACTCGCGGTTGGCCGGTCTACCGATTGGCGAACTCCGCTTATCGGACGTCTTGCGAACGGCGTGCGGTTTGCGATCCTGCCTAGGCAAGGGCAGGAACCTGGCGTTGCGCTGCTTATGCGCAACGAGGGCGGCTTTATCGCCGAACGTCGGCCCGGTGAACGGGGACTGGCACATCTGATCGAGCATGTTGCGTTTCACAGCCCGACCGTCGCCGCGCCGGACGATTACGATCATCTGAAGCGTATCGGCCTTCCGCTGACGTTCGAGCATGTTGCGTTTCACAGCCCGACCGTCGCCGCGCCGGACGATTACGATCATCTGAAGCGTATCGGCCTTCCGCTGACGTTGCCGGCACCGAATGCAGGGTTCACGTCATGGCGAGAGACCAACTACTATCTCTCGACCAGGTCAACAGCTCCGAGCGATATCGACGTGCTGCTAAGCCTGTTCCGGGATGCCGCCACGGGGATGACCCTTCGCCCGGATGCGATCGATACTTCGCGTGGCGAAGTCATGCGGGAAATGGCCGACAAGAGGCTCGGCAACGACATCTACGCCAGCTACATCGCCGCCATCGCGCCCGGCTCGCCGAATGATATCATCAACGCACAGAACTCGGACGATGTGCCGGCCGCGAGCACCGACACCATCCGCAGCCTGTATCAGCGGCTGTACCGCCCCGTGAACATGACGATCGTCATCGTCGGCAATGTGAAGCCGGACGAGATAAGGACTCTGATCGAAAAGCGTTTCGGGGACTGAAAACCCGAGCTACCAGATGCCCGCCGCGCACCCTTCCCGATGTTCGATCGCCGACGTATTCAGCCGATCAGCTTTTCCGCGCTTGCACAGGGGCGTCGGACGGCATTGATGACAGTCGTGCTGCCGACGCCTGCCCCGCCATCATCACGTCTCACAGCGCTTCAGCCGGACAGCCCGCCCGGGAAGGTCGGAATGTTCATAGAGAATGGCGAGCAAGGTCAGCGGCAGATCATGCTTTGGGACAATTTCGCGGATGATCGCTGGAAACCGGCTGTTGCGGGTTTGCGCCGGATCACATGCAACCTCACCACAGGGGGCTTCACGGCGGAGGAGTGGCAAGCCGCCAAGCGGGATATTGTGGACGATCTGAACCGCCGCGCGGCAGACATCGCGAAGGTCTCGAACGTCGATCTCGCGAAGGACTTGTCTCACGCACTTGCTGATGATCGGGACTTGATCCCACCCAACGAACTGCTTCGCTACGCCACAAACACGCTTCCCGGAGTAGATGTGCGGTCCGGCAGCACGTGGTGGCGTCAACAATGGGGTAGCGGTGTGGAACACCTTCGGGTGGAAGCACCTGAACTTGCAAAGGTGTCTGACCCGGTGGTCGCGATCCGGGCGGAAGCCAATGAAGCGACCGGCTCATCTGGCTGCAAGGTGCGCTGACCAGAGGCTCCTGCTTTCCCAAAACCCCGTCGAATCGGGGTTAAGAGAAGGCTGACCCATTCTCGTTTTCCGATCGTTTGTGGGACAATCGCCAGCAGTGAACTGCAATGCGCCGACACCGCCTTGCGGGCGCACAAAAAGCAGAGCTTCAACCCTCAATGGAGCTTTCGCGATACCGTTTGGTAGGGTGCCTTTTGGTCTTCCTTGCTTGGGACTCCAGGCGGACCAAAGGGCCAATCTGAGCCAAATTTTTGAAGTCTTTTTTCGGCGGAAATCGGACCGGCCTGAGTCCGAACGCTGAGGGTATACCCATACCGCACTGCATGGATCATCGATGAAGCCGATAGGGGCAGGGTGGGGGCCTCCTTTTTTGGTGGACTACGGCCCGACCGCTTTCCGTCGTTGAAATGGCCTAAGCAGCCTTTCGTTCATACATCGCCTGCCGGCCGCTACACGCCCCATTTTGGTCGTTCGAACGACGAACAGCTGATGCCGCAAGCAGTCGTTTAGTTGGCTCAGAATTGAGTGCGGAAGTCGCTACTCCACAAGAGCGCTAAGCTGAAAAGGGCGCTGGATCAGGTTCAGGCTTCGTCGGTTGCTTCAACCATGGCGCGAACCCGCTTCATGCCCTCGTCCGGATTGGCGTAGACGCCCTCGCTCCTAATGATCACTCCATCCGGCTTGAAGGCGACCAGCCGGGCCAGTTCGAGCGGATCGTCCGACGGCACTAGGGCGCCGAACGCCGGATCGCTGCTCGGCCCGACCGCCGCGACGAAGTGCTGGTCCACGATGCGCTTGGTGGTCTGGTATTCCATGAAGTAGCCGAGCGAGAAGTCGAGCTTGCTGAGCGTAGGGTGGTCGGCATCGTAGACGACCGCGAACACCGGCAGGCCCCGCTCGGCCGCCTCAGCGCGCGCGACGTCCAAATCGTCATGGGGCGGTCGGAGGAAGAAGCGGTTTGCGCTGTGATGCGGATCTGGTGTTGGACGTGATGAGAGCGCGGCCGCCTGCGACGCCTGCATCCAGCGGTTGAACGATCGCGGCATGTAGCGCGCCGCGAGAACGCGCCCACGGGGATTCTCCAGCAGCTTGCGCTCGATGACGTCGGCGTCGAACTGGAGGTATTCGAACGTCGGCCGGAGAGCGCTGAGAGTCTGGCCGAGCCCGCTGCTTGGCAGCGTCGAGTAGAACGCCACGAAGCCTTGGCAGCGGTGGGTGCCGAGCCGGTCGCGCAGGTTCTGCTCGTCGCCGGGCGTAACGGACGCGCCCGAGTGGGCCTTGTGCTTGCAGCTGACCAGCCAGCGCACGACGTTCGCGCCGCCAGGCCCGAGCCGTTCCTCCTCGACGATGAGGTCGCGTCCCCCGTCGGCGCCGCGGTCCGGGTGCTCCACGATCTTGAATCCCTCCGCCAGAAGAAGTTCGCGGGCGAACATCTCGAAGCTATCTCGGTTGGGTCCGCCCTGCGCGGGCGCGATCTCGGTGAAGTCCAATGCAGCCATGAACGAACATATGGAGCACCGTTGGCGGTTCTTCCATTCCGCCGTTGCGGCTTGCTCAGCCGATGCCAGCGTCGGCATCGTAGCGAATGTCTGCTTTACGAGGTGACGAGCTCGAACTGTCTGTCAATCGGCCCAACTCCGGTCATTGGGCAGCAACTGGACCAACGACTGGCTTCGAAATCCGCTCAAATGGCACTGTCCAACCTACGGGGCAGCCCCCCGTCTGACACTTCCGCGATGGCCATTTCAGGTGATCAAGCTATCCTGAGCACGCTGTAAGTGCCGCGATCTAGCTTACCGCGTTGTGAGAACGGGCAAGAGGCTCGCTTCCTGCACGCCTTGCCAGGTTGTTTTGACAGCACCATCGACGCCCTACTCCCCTGAGCCTACCGTTCCGGCGGCATCTCCGCTTGCATTCTGGGTGTCGTAAGGGTCATGGTGGCAAGAAATCACAAGGATTTGCAATGATTGGAGACCTGTTAGGGCCGCACACGTCGGAGATTATTTCGGCAGTTGGAGGTGCTATCGCTGGCGCGGTGGGCGGCTCGTTCATCACCTACAAGCGCACTAAGTCGACCACGATCAGCGGCCTTGGACAGGTCGTCGACCAAAGTGGCTCACGCGTACGTGGCGATATGACGGGCGGGAACAAGACACATAAATGAGTGATGGCAAGCCCGGGACCAGCCTGGTTCCGGTCCCCGTCAAGAAAGTGGTTCCGGCCCAGCTTCCTGGTGCGGGAAGCCTGGTGGCGCGCCGCATCCGTGAACTCGCTCAGAGCGGACAGCTGGATGCCACCGCTCTAGCCATTGCCGCTCCGACGCCCTCGTCCGCAGTTGATCAATCTCGCTCGAAGGTCGGCGGAGATCAAGTTGCTGGAGATAAGGTCGACGGACCGAAGATCGCCGGCGACGTGCTTGGCGATAACGCCATAAAGATCGAAAACCAATTCAATGTTCAGCTTCCACAATCGGCATCCGTGATCGAGAAGCTACTTCACAAGCTGCAGCATGAGATCGAGCATAACATTCAGTATAGTGACACCATCGTTCGTCTTCAGCGATACCACGGCGGTGTTGCCCACGACGACATCCGAGGGCTGGTCGCAAAACTGACGCATAGTGGTCGTGCGGCCCAGGTAGACATCGCTCTTGAGCAAAAAGAGGAGTTTGCTAAGCTGCTCGAGACATGGTCACTCTACCAGTCCGCCCAAGAGATATTCGTATATCTTCTTGCCCGGGCTGAGAACGTCTTTACCACAGAGGTGATGCCCGATCTGGGCGTGTTAACGATTGGTCAGGCCAACAAACAAATCAATCGTGATATTGTTGATCCGATTGTTGAGGAGTGTGCGGTAAGCGTCTTGCAGATTGATCATGTTACGGCGACTGGAATGTTATACTGGCTTGCTGAGCAATGTTTCATCAGGTGGCACTGATATGATCAGCTATCAGCCGGCTCTTGACCGCTATCATACGGTCTTTAGGATTTTGACCATCACCGGCGTGATTGTCTCATGCCTGCCCGTCGAGACGGATAAAGTGCGTATTCTCGACTTCTATCTCGCCTTTCCGTTTCGATTGGAGGCGTTAAGTGCCAAGCAGGGGCAGACTTCTTTGAGAAAAGTAGGAAAGGAATACCGCTCTGTGCAGCCATATGGCGGTATGCCGGATGACGCCTCGCTGTTCCTGCGAATGGCGCCAGTGCAAGCGTTGGCCTTCGACACTCTTGCGGCCGAGGGTCTTATCGACCCTGATGCCTACAAACAGGGGGTTGTGCTGACTGGTGAGGTGGAGCCACCGCACCCGCTGAAGCAAGCTATTGCGGTCTATGCTGCGGAGAATGCAGCCCTCCTTGAGGCCATCAACCTATTGGCGTGCGATTATGCGCTTTTAGGCAATGATGGCTTGAAGCGTCGTAGCGGGCTCATGGAGTACAAATACGATGCGGCATGATCCGACTATGATTGTCGAGCGAATGCTCGTTCAAAAGGACGGTAAGCCGGCGTACGACGAGCATTACCATGTCGGCGTCAATGTTATTCGCGGGGATAACTCGTCCGGTAAGTCGACGATCCTAAACTTCATCTATTACGGCTTGGGTGGTGATCTACAGGATTGGAGCGAGGCAGCGCTGCGCTGCACGCGGGTGTACCTTCAGGTGCGTTTCAACGGCAACGTTGCGACGCTCGCACGGGATGTAACCGATCGACCGCGTCCAGCAATGGACGTCTTCGCGGGCGAGATTGATGACGCCCTCGAGGCGCCGGCAGCGCGGTGGCTGCGGCTCGGGTATATCCGCTCGGACAAACGGGAGAGCTTCTCTCAAGTCATCTTCCGGCTGCTCGACATGCCCGAGGTGGCCAACGAAACCTCCGGCAACATCACGATCAACCAGCTACTGCGCTTGTTGTATGCCGACCAGCTAAGCCCAGTGAACAGCTTGTTCAAAAGTCAGGGCGCCTTCGACGATGCCGGCCTGCGAGATGCGGTCGGCCGGCTGCTTTTTGGGGCCCACACGGCACAGTTTTATGAAAACGAGCAGGAGATCAAGCGGCTCAGCAAAGAGCTTGATGAAGCAACTGGCGCCTACCGCAGCCTGCTGGCCGTGGCAGGTGAAGCGGAGCAGGGTTTCACGCATGAATGGATTGGCATTCAGCGCGCGCGGCTGGAGCAGGAGGCCAACGCGATCGCGGCCGCGCTTGACGCAGCCGAGCGGCAAATGCGGGACTCACCAGAGCAAGCGACCACGACACTACGCGGCCAGGAAGCCGCCTATGAGGAGGTCGTGGCCCTGCAGGAGCAGCTAGGCCAATCGCAGGCGGAGCGCGACAATCTCACGCTCAAGATCGTAGACTCCGATCGCTTCATCAGCAGCCTTCGATTCAAGCTTCGCGCCTTGCGTGACTCCTCTACGGTGGCAGAGGTGATCGGTGATGTCCGGTACAATGAGTGCCCCGCCTGCCATGCACCGACGGTTGAGACCGGCAACGAGCATGCCTGTTATCTGTGCAAGTCGCCCTATGACGACGGTCATGAGCGTGGTCGGATTACGGCACTCATCAACGAGACGGCGCTTCAATTAGATCAATCGCAGCACCTTCAGCGTAATCGTCAGGTAAAGGCTTCCGAACTGGACCGCCAAATCAAAGCACTGGGTGAGCGCTGGGAGAAGGCGAGGGAGCGCCTGGACGGCTTGCGGCGCGTCGCGACAACCGAGCAGCAATTGGTTGTGCGTGACCTCAATAGGAAAGCAGGGTACGTCCAACGATCGCTAGAGGATCTTGCGCGTATGGAGCAGATCGCTGCGAAGCTGCGCGAGCTTAGTGAGCGGCGTGCGGCGCTACAGGGCCGCATCACCGCGCTGCAAGGTGAGAACGAGGCGCTACACCGTCAACAATCCGAACGAATTGCCAGAGCAAGCACCGTCGTGTCGGACGAGATACGTGATCTGCTCATCAACGATCTTCGCAGGCAGGATATCTTTGAAAACCCACAACGTGTAAACTTCAACTTTCGTGACAATGCAATCAGTATCAACGAGCAGCGATACTTCTCCGCAAGCTCACGTGCGATCCTTAAAAGCAGCTTCGCGTTAGCCTTGCTTGCTGCGTCAACCAAGCTAGCGTTTATGCGGGATCCGCGATTCTGCATGATTGATACGTTAGAAAATATGGGTGTCGAGGCTATTCGAAGCCAAAACTTCCAAAAACAAATACTCAGGGTGTCAAAAGCTGCAATCGTTGAGCACCAGATTATCTTCGCCACAGCAATGCTGACGGACGAGCTCAATGAGCCTGAATACACGGTCGGCCGGCATTATACGCGCGATGCGCCGTCGCTTGCTCTCTTATAGCGGATGACGGCAGGGCGGCTCTAAGTCAGGGACGCGCCAACCTCCGCAAAACAGCAAACCTTTCTAGTCGTCGGAATTTTCAAGAATCGTTCTGGGGTGTGGTAACCCGCTACAAGGTCAAAGCCTGTGTTATCAGCTGAAACGGCGATGGCGCTACCGATTGCTCCATACCCAGAAAGCACCTTCCGGATAATCGATGGCTTCGGGGCAGGTCCGTGCTGTCGAGTACGAACAATATCCGTAGCCTCGCCCTCGTCTTGGATATGAACGAACGACCGAGATTGGGAAACTGGCGGAGTGCTCCGAATGACCGCAACTGGGTCGTAACGCCAGCAGGCCATTCGTTGAAGGAAGCGACCCGGCGATCGGTCTAAGCGTCGGAGCGGACTGCTCGTTGAAATGGGCGCCACTGCATATGCCCGAATAATGGCGTCACGATTAGATGCGGTACAGCGAGAGCCGCAATGCCCGCGAATAGGGGGCGGACGCCGGAAGGGTCAGAGTGTAACAAAAGAACGCCTGTTATGGTAGCGAGYAGTATMGCGGCGACSAGTATCGGAGCAGTTGCTCGGAGGTAGCTGCCCATCGTTGCACAACCGATCTGCGTACGACGTTCGAACGTTTGGGGTGCGGCATGCAGAACGAGAAAAAGTATCGGAGCAGTTGCTCGGAGGTAGCTGCCCATCGTTGCACAACCGATCTGCGTACGACGTTCGAACGTTTGGGGTGCGGCATGCAGAACGAGAAAGCCCACCGAAAACCCCACGAGTGGCGTCAGAACGACAAGGGCTACCGTCCCAATCAGGAGGCGCAGGTCGTTGCGCTGACATGCCCGTACGACCAAATACGCTGCGGCTATTGCGCCGATCACCGCCATTGCTGACACCATTGAGGGCAGCACAGTTGTCGAGGTGCCGCCGAGACGAAGAATATCGGTTAGGTTCGTGGCATGGAAAGTGGCGGGGGTGGCGACGAGGCTCGTTCCTCTCGCCACCCTCTCCAACGGCCGATCCGCTGGTGCATCTTCAACGCCGAAATGAACTGCCGACGCGATGAGAAAAGCCGGAAGTGCGACCGCTGGATCAATGACCCACCAACAGAGGCAAACTGCACCAACAAAGACGTATAAGGCCACGAACAAAGGGCGTTGCCGCGGCTCGACGATTGCCAAGTCGCTGGCGCCATGAGCCATGCCGATGAAACCTATCGCCACAACCGCAAAAGCTAATTGTACGGTCAACGCGCTAATGGAGGCGGCGGCTGCCGCCCCTAGAAGCAGGCTCCAGCCCCAGGCTGGAGCGGGGGTGATCATGACTGATGACCGCGTTCGGTGCTATGCTGCTCCAGCGCCTTGTCCAGGTTGCTTGCCGCATAGAAGGCGTAAACGACCTTGGCGACGACATCCATGACCAGAATCGCCCAGACTGATGTCGGATCCGTGATGATTTTCATTCCTTCAGGACCGATCAGGAAGACGATTGGATAGAGGAACCAGATAACCGTCAGAAAGGCGACGTTCTTGTTGTATGCCGTGCCCAAGGCCATGCCCCGGCTTTGCGCCAGCGTGCGGAGCGGCCCCCACAAGAGGTACAGAACGCCCAGAAAGGCGACGCATGACCACGCATACCAGACCCATTTTGCGAACGATGGGCCGATTAGCGACGACACCAGTCCCGTCGCTATCATCAGCACGTCAAGGACGATGATGGCGGTGAGGTGGCCGCCCACCTCGCCAGTCCTACCATGATCATGGAAGGCCAGAAGAACGAGGCTCGATAGCAGGATCGGGGTTGTCACCGACCAATCGAGGTATCTTGCGAGATAGGTGACCGAGCCGTCGAGCTTGAACAGCGTACCGATGCCGAAGGCCATTGCCAGATACGCCGTAGCTGCAATGAACGGCACGCTGGCAT
>NZ_LMKX01000005.1:0-3637 GCF_001421685.1 Sphingomonas sp. Leaf28
CAACTATTGATCACAATTCTTTCTACAAACTACGTCATATCAAGTCAGCCATTTTACAATTTGGTTCATAAAGTTCGAAAATAATATTAACATTCACTCGTATTCATATCAAATACATTAATTTTAATTTAACTGTATCTAAGTTACAACAGATTGCAGTGATTTTTGCTGATTTCAAAATATCTATTAATATTGATTCAAAAATACAACATGGCGTTTTTACATTCTGACATTTAAATTTGGAATTCTAATCTACAAACTACATACAAGTTCTTATTCTTTGGAAACCCGCCATAGGTTTATTAAAAAAAACATTGAAACTTAAATTAAAGTCGTCTTTTAGCAAGAATCTAGTTATTTTAATTATTTAAATAATGTTTCTACATGATTATAAGAGTTTTTTACAATATTTCCCCTATTAAGTCTATATTCTACATCTATTTCTAATGTAAACAGTACTACATGTAAAATACAACATCAAACACACTTGCAACACAAATATAACCGAAGAAGTGTAATCAAAGAGTTTCAACTACTCACCACTAGATGACGCTAAACACAATTTCTAACCTACTAAAAAACTACGTTTCTTCGGTCAAATTAAGTATAAACAGCCGATTTTGACGAGAAATTTCTATAAAATTAATAAAAAAGGAACTTTAAGACACTTGATTGACTACTTTTCTAAAAAATCTACACGTTTCTATAGCAAAAATATACTCGTGACGTGAAATAACTATTTAAAATCTAACACTATTGTCACTACGTCATCTATTTGTGAAAAATAACGAAAAAGTCACGAAATATATTTTACTAGCGCAAGCGAAATCCAACAGGCAAGATACAGTCGTTTTTGGTTTTCTAATTCAAAATTATCAACGCTCAATATAATTGTAGTAAAAAGTCATTACAAACAAACTATTAATTAGTTACAAAAGGTTCCAGATAGAGTTCTAGATACGTTAACTGACAGATACTGCCATATAAGTAGTCAAAAGTAAAAACATTTCTTTGGCATTATCTATTAGATAACTATTTTGAACATTAGCTGGAAGCTGTGAATCTAGCCATAAATATACTAAAATATTCAACACTATCTTTTATTAGATAAAAAACAGTAATTTTGTCGTAAAAATATTGAAAACATTGACAAATATGAAACAGAAAAATCGTATTTTTTTATCAGTACACGTCAGCCATCTTCTTTTCCATAGACAACAAACATTTTTCCCGCCTTTTCTTCAAAGAATTTACGTCAGTATGGTTTACCGAAAATATAAAAAGAAATACTTAAAAAAACAATTATTTCAAGAAATAAATAGTTTTGAGCGATATAACCTTGTTTTTTTATTTGTATATTTAATGAGACGCTGTTTTGTTTAAATATAATTTTAGAACTACTCAGTTCTCTAGCTAAAAAAATAGAAGGCAGTGAAGTTAAAAATATCACCAAATAAAAAAAACTTTTTACAAAAAAACAAAACCGACTTTGAAGTCGGTGTCTGCAGGTCTGTTGACTGTGTTTATTTTGCCACCGACTTCTAGAGCCACCAAAATGCCGGAGATATGGATTAACATACATAAAAAAAAAGTACGGTCGAATTGAGAACCTCCTCCTTTTTGGGAAGTCGGTTAAAAAATAATATGCTATCTACTTTAATTTAATGTTATTGAAAAACCTAATTGGCTCTATATCTACAAAATATTTTATCTTGGTTAAAAAAATATAACATAATTACTCAAGCTCTAATTTTGGGCGTAAATTAAAGTATTTACCGACTTTAATTATTTGATGTATTTTCAACTGAATACGAAAACAACCTTTTAAGTTTGCTAAAAAAATGTCTGTCATCGCAATAAATATATTCAAATAGAAAAATAAAATAAGTTTTACTAAACAATTTAGGATGTAGTACATAGAAATATCTATTATCGCAAACCATTCAAATTAAAAAGTTATAAAATTTTCGCTAAAAAGGTAACTACAAAAAAACCTGCAATTTTTTCAAAAAAAAAACAGCGTCAACACAAAACTACAAATAAAAGAACCAAGCGCAAATAATTTACGTACTTTCAAAAAAATCAAAAAGATCAATGTTTTCTCGGGATCAAAAATAGGTTATACGTATCTTTAGGCAAAGCCACACACGCCGGTTTCTGTCTTAGATCTTCCAAATTTTCAGCCCCAATTTCAAACTCCTGCATTATACTGGCAAACATGACGAAACTCATCGTAGTTACTAAAGTTTGACCAATGCACGTTCGCTTACCTATACTAAAAGGCAGGAAATGTGGGATGTTCCTCTTAACAGACCAGACTTCTTTTTCCGTCTCCGCTGGCTTGCTCGGCCTTTCCCCATCAGATTCCATGCCGGAATCACAGAAAGAATTCCTTCGAACCCTAACTTTGGTCTTTTCTAGAAACCTTGATGGGTCAAATTTCTCCGGCTCATTCCAGTATTCCTCTGAAGTGTTTAGTTCATAGTTGTTTATGAAGACTATCGTTCCTTTTTCTACGCCATATCCTGAGATTGCTGCGTTCTCCGTAGCTACATGAGGAACGATAGGGGATGAGGCGTATCTTAGACATTCTAAGACAGTTGCTTCTGTGTATGGCAAACTATGACGGTCGAGTAATGTAACAGGCCTTTTGCCTTTAGTCAAACCGTCTAATTCTGCCCTAATCTTCCTGCCGACTTCAGGGTCTCTCGCCACAGCTGTCAAACATAACATGACAAGATTACCCACCGAAGAATGACCGCCTAGAAAATCTTCAAGCATGAAGATTATAGTATTTCTATCAACCGTCGGGTCTTCATGTAAAACTTTTAGCAACCCATCTAGAAAGTCCTTTTCAGGCCCTTCTATGTCCAGATCCAATTCCCTCTGTTCTACGATCCTTGAAAGAATGAACGAGCGAATATCTGAAGACCAGTTAGACAGTTTATCTAAATGCTTCTTGTAAAAAGGTTGGAGCCACGGCAGAAAATCTAAGGCATAACCTTGGTTAATCTCCCAGAAAATTTCGTCAAAATGGTCGACGATGCGCTTGAAATCTTCGTCGTTTTCGGCGTCAAATCTCACGTTGCACATGTAGTGCGAAAACATATTCATTGCTGTAGTCATTAAGATCGGTTTTAGGTTGATGCTGGAGTCTAAAGTACGGGTTATGTTTTTAAGTGTTTGTAGCAGTTCTATGGATTCGAATGTAGCGACGTCTCCGATGCGCGCGAAGTTGTCGGTGTGTTGTTTGGGTCCACAATGGCGGCGGGCGAGATTTCTTCTTCTTAGTTGAAGGTTTGACCAATCGCATAGTGCTAAGGAATTATTCCTATCGCCAGCAAAAAGTTGATGAAATCGGATAAAGTCAGGCCGTCCGCCGAAGAATTTTCCATTTTGATTCAAGACCTCCCGGATGAGGTCCAAATTATTAACCACTAGGCATTTCGACGTTCCCAATTGCAGCGTAAAAATGTCTCCATAAGTTTTCGCCAAGTCCGTGAAAGACTGGAATGGCGATTCGTGCTTGCCCAAAAGGTGCATATTACCTATTATTGGCAAAGGTGTAGGTCCCGGCGCCTCTTTTAGAACCAAAGTCTTATTTTCACCATATTTATTGAACTTTTTGTAAGTTATG
>NZ_LMKX01000006.1:0-1782 GCF_001421685.1 Sphingomonas sp. Leaf28
CGACCACGGTGGGTTTAGCGACTGGGGTGAAGTCGTAACAAGGTAGCCGTAGGGGAACCTGCGGCTGGATCACCTCCTTTCTAAGGATATCGGCAGAAAGCGCTGACAGGCCCGCATCTTATGGTGCCACCCTGTCGGAAGAGCTTCTTCCATTCCAAAGAACATTAGCCGCCGTCCTCATGTCCCTTCATCACTAGGTTAGTCCATAAGACGAGACAGCATTCGCTGTCTTGGCTGTGGGCAAGCTCGGCCAGCGCGCGAAGCGCGCCTCTTGGGCGCAGTTCAGCTGCGTCTGACGGGCGCAGCGGGTGTGGGCCTGTAGCTCAGTTGGTTAGAGCGCACCCCTGATAAGGGTGAGGTCGGTGGTTCGAATCCACCTAGGCCCACCACACACAANCTGACGGGCGCAGCGGGTGTGGGCCTGTAGCTCAGTTGGTTAGAGCGCACCCCTGATAAGGGTGAGGTCGGTGGTTCGAATCCACCTAGGCCCACCACACACAAGTGCGTTTGGGGCCTTAGCTCAGCTGGGAGAGCGGTTGCTTTGCAAGCATCAGGTCATCGGTTCGATCCCGATAGGCTCCACCATTTCGCAGGATACGAGACGAGGCAGCAAAGCTGCCGCGCACGTATCCAAGAACGGCCAGCGCTACGGAGCGCGCCCACAGGGCGCAGCTTCGCTGCGACTGACGGGCTCGCGGAATGCGCACCATCAGCCACAACCTAGAGATGAAGAGAAACGGTTCGCCGTGCGAGAGCACGGTGATTGGGTCGAGACGACCCGTATTTGACATTGTGAATGGGTTTTTTAAAATCGATGCCGTGAGGTGCTCGATTTTGGAGACGAGGATTGCTTCGAGCGCTTCGGCGTCAGCGATCTGAACGAGCGGTTCGAGGCTCCAGATATCGACATCATCATACAAAATAATCTGGCTGAGATTATAATCATCCGCACCTGACAAAAGCTAACGCGCACTGCTCTGCCGAGTTGGTGACCTCTTCGGAGGCACCCAGTGATGTCGTTGGTGGTGTGGACTCTCAAGCGTGAGGTAAGGGCAATTCGTGGATGCCTTGGCACATACAGGCGATGAAGGACGTGGCACGCTGCGATAAGCGTCGGTGAGCTGTGAGCAAGCTTTGACCCGACGATTTCCGAATGGGGAAACCCACCTATCCCGATTAATTCTACTTGAGCAGCAATGCTGGGGTAGAGTTAATTAGGTTAGGTATCACTTAGCTGAATACATAGGCTTCGTGAAGCGAACCCGGCGAACTGAAACATCTCAGTAGCTGGAGGAAAAGACATCAACCGAGATTCCGTTAGTAGTGGCGAGCGAACGCGGACCAGGCCAGTGCCTGCTCGGCGCCGCGCAGCATCTATTAGGTTAGGTATCACTTAGCTGAATAAAATAGGCTTCGTGAAGCGAACCCGGCGAACTGAAACATCTCAGTAGCTGGAGGAAAAGACATCAACCGAGATTCCGTTAGTAGTGGCGAGCGAACGCGGACCAGGCCAGTGCCTGAATTTCAACTAGTAGAAGTCTTCTGGAAAGAGACGCCATAGCGGGTGACAGCCCCGTATACGAAAGTGAGAATTCAGGACTCGAGTAGGGCGGAACACGTGAAATTCTGTCTGAACATGGGGGGACCACCCTCCAAGCCTAAATACTCGTATGTGACCGATAGCGAACTAGTACCGTGAGGGAAAGGTGAAAAGCACCCCGATGAGGGGAGTGAAACAGTACCTGAAACGGATTGCCTACAAGCAGTTGGAGGGCTTTTATG
>NZ_LMKX01000007.1:0-185000 GCF_001421685.1 Sphingomonas sp. Leaf28
TGTAGAAGTGCGGTAACGCATGGAGCTAACCGATACTAATTGCTCTATTCGCGCTTGAGAGTCTCACACCATCAATGACAACACTGGGTTCGCCCAGCTAGCCACGATGCGTGCGGATGATAACCAAGTCGAACGCCAGATTGCCAATCCCCTCGCCGTCGAGGGATTGGTCGAATACCACCAGCACTCGGTGTTCCGAGAGGCTGGCTACAAACCATGCACGGTATCGATTTTAAGCCCCGTCTCAGCGAAAGCGCCGACGGGGTACCCAAAGCATTCCCCAACGTATCGTCGCACCGGCTCCATTGCCTGGTGGCTATAGCGTCGGTGTCCCACCCGATCCCATTCCGAACTCGGCCGTGAAACCCGACTGCGCCAATGGTACTATCGCTCAAGCGATGGAAGAGTAGGTCGTCGCCAGGCATTGAAGCCCGTGCGGCGATACGCACAAGGAACGCTCAAAACCCATTCACCATGTCTCATACCCCCTTCGCGAAAGCGAATGTCGCGGGGTGGAGCAGCCCGGTAGCTCGTCAGGCTCATAACCTGAAGGTCACAGGTTCAAATCCTGTCCCCGCAACCAAATCATAGAACTACAACCGCCGCCCCTCGGGGCGGCGTTGTTGTTTGTAGGGTACTAAGTTACGTTCGAGTTCTTTCGCGGTCGATGCGACGACGGTTCAGCAACCTCTGCTAAAAGATCTACATTTTTACTCGCCGCGTGTATTTGAAGAGCATCACGAACAACTTCGCTGGCGCTTTCGTAATGTCCCAGAGCTACCTGACTACGAACGTAGTCACATATTGTCTTCGTCAGAGATACATGCAGGGAATGGAGTGCGGCCATACCCCAGACTTAGCTGCTTGTGCAAAGGGTGTCACCCGAAATCCGGCATTAGACCAATCGTTCTGAGAGCAGCTGTAGCTCGAATTTCACCGCATGCTGCGTCCAGGCAGATCTGCGTTACAGCTCTTTGCATCCCGCGGGAAGTACCTCCCGCCCACGTCTGGCAGTAGACTTTTAAGCCGCCTAACGTTTGAGTGGCTGTTCGGGTCGTGCGACGGCTTCAGCTAGATGATCATGCCGTCTAGGCCGTCACTGCCGTGACGTTTCGGATGTCCGATGCCTTCGTAACTGCCGCCATCAGATCGACGTCCGTCAGATCGCGGTGATCGATCCACCATTTGGCGTCAGTGACCCGAAGGCATGCGTTACAGTCGGCGTCGCTGTTTGAGTTGGTTAGCGCTGCGAGCCGCTTGGTCCTGATCGTCGACGCCCATCCGATTTGCCGATCGGTCCCCGCTAGCGGCGGAAGAACAAGGTGTGAGACAGCGGCGCTGCTCAACGCTGCCGCAGCGACCTCCTCAGCCCGCTTTTCCGCAACGAAGCAGTCTCGACAGGTAGTCGTCTTCAGCCACTTGGCCTTACGTTCCTGCTGGCTTTCAAAGCCGGTAAGATGATGAGTCTGCTCATGACCGCAGGCATGAATGATCCGCTGTTCCATGGCACGGATGATGCCCGTTCGTGGTTTGTGCGCAACGCCAATGAGTCAGGTTGAATCAGAATCGCGGCCAGTGGCTGACGACTGAACGGGAATGTCCAGCCAACTAAGCTGGCGCAACGCCGTCAGCGTTCACCAGATTCGGGCCAACCAGTGTGCCGATGAGCCGGACGCGCTTTTCTACCAGATCTACGGGGGTACGATGCAATTCCAGCTCGTAGCGGCCACCGACATCGCGGCGAAGATAGAAGGCTCCGCCATCGCGGACCAAGGTGCCTATCTCATTGATCCGCGTACCAATCGCCACCATCGCTATGTCGTCGCTCCGTTAATGATAATGCAAAATTGCGGGAGATCCTTGGGGCAGCCGATGCTCCTTGGTAGTCGCCTGATCCTGCTAATTCGTTCCTGACCGGTCTCTAAAGACTGATATTCCGCCGCGCCATTTCAGCGAATGCCATATCCCCGATTGGTGAGCGGGGCTCGGCTTTAAAGATGTCGGCCAAATCGAGCAGATCCTCGTTGGAAAGGTCCGCGATCGAGGCTTCGATCTCGGCAAGGCGCCGCACGGCGTGATCGCCGCGATCGGCGACCCGCTTCATTCTTGTCTTGAGCATGCCGCCTTTTATCATAAACGTCGCGGGGGCGGCAGGGGCATTTACGGCCGGTTGGCTGAGGTCATTCGGCCAAAAATGCCCGCTATCTGCAGGCGGAAGAAGCTTCTCTAATGGAGAACCGCACCGCGTTTTGGCAGCAGATCCCAAAGCGGCAGGAGCGCGCAACTTCAAAGAATGAACGGCGCCATCACGGTGCATGCGGACCGTCCGCATTTACGGTAAAACTGGTGGAAAGCCGCCTGTCTGCTTTCTGGCATCCGACCGACTAAACTGCCGTTCGTTCATGTGGCGGGGCGGGGGCCTCGAACGTCTGTTGGTGGAAAGCGAGACGGCTGCTTTGGAGGAGTAGCCTGCTGAAATTGACCTTCGTCGACTAACTCCTCGGAAGCAGTGCCGGACACTCGCGTGCTTACTAGGTAGCGCCGTATCCACACCCGACACGATCGATGCGCTTGTACCTTCCTGTCAGCTATCGCATTTACCGCCATGTTCATTTTCGGCTAAATCAATAAGATCTGAGCCTGAGTTTGACTGGCAATTACCGGGCATTACTAGCCTTGACGCACAAGGCTAAGTAACGTGCAGCCTGCTGTCGGGGCAGAGCCCTATTGATGGCATTTTGGTATTGCGGTCACGGCTAGCGATCGGGCGATCTTCTCTCGGCCCCGGCGGCGCCTCTCGACGCGATTTGACCGGACCGCTCAACGATGTCGAAGAACCTGAGGACATGCTCGTTGGTCAAGCGCAGGGCATCCTCCCAGTTGGTCCCGAAGCCTTCGCGACTGACTCTCTTGCCCTTGCTCGCCTTTGTGAACATGCCATCCGTGCCGAAGAGAATGAGCTGATCGCCGAAAAGGCTGTCGTCGAAATCGATAAGCTCGGCGCTGTCGTGCTTGATGCAGTTGGCGACCTTCCGAAGAAGCTCCAGCCCCTTTGGGTCTATGGTCCAACCATTCGCCTTGAGATCCCCGAATCCCTTCTGTCCCTGATATTCCGACCATTCCATGTAATCGCAGACATGCTTCTCCCATGCATGGAACGTCATCAGGACGAACGCTTTCCTGTGCGCCTGCAGGGCTTCTTCCGCGATCTCTCCGCGTAGGGTCTGATATTCGAGGTTGGGGAGCGTCTGCCCGGTCTCCTCGTTCTGCCAGTCGGGCTCCGCCAGACCGGCCTCGCGGGCTTCCACGGCTGTTTTCACCTCGCCGACGATCGCATCGTATTCCGCAACGAGCGACGCATGCCCGGCGAGATAGGCGGAGCGAAGCGGCCGCAACGCCACGCCCAGAAATATCGGACGGAGGTCCGTCACTTGGCCTGTTCCTGCGCGAACGTCTTCAAGCGACCGGCTCCGCCTCGATCGCCCGGGCTGTCCTGAGTGCCTGCTCGCCATGCGCGGGATCGCCGAGCCAATCCTGCACCAGGGCCATGTCCGTCGTGCGCCCGATCCGGGCGAGGATCTGCAACGCCGCGTCCAGATGCTCGTCCTGAAGGGAGCCGGACGTGCCGAAATGCGGAAACACCGAGCGGGCGGCGTAGCCTCGGGAGAGCACGCGCCGCACCAGGCCCAACACCATCTCCGGCCACATCACGTCGAACGCCATGTTGGCATGCTCGTGGAAACCGAGATTTCGCGCCTCGCGCGCGAGGCGCTGGATCACGTCGAAGGCCTCCGCCGTGCCGCAGCCGACGAAGTCCGGCACGGCGTCCGCCGGAAGCGACGATGACGGGCCGCCGTTCAGCGCATGAAGCAGCGGCGCCGCGCGGTACCAGGCCCGGACCGCCGGGTCCGACGGGGGAGCATCAGGCGGACTGAGGGGGAGCGCGAGGGCCGCGAGCAGCCGGATCGCGTCCGCGAAGCAGATCACCGCGTACTGGTGGGAGCCGTCCGTGAGCTTCGGGGCTTGCGCGAGCGCCTGCAGTTCCGGCCCCGCCGCGCTGTCCGGCGCGCGCGCCATCGCCCGCAGCACATCGGCGATGAGCCAGGGGTCGCCGCGCTCGTCGCGAAGGGCGCGCAGCAGCAGGGCCTGGCGCTTCCCGGGCGCCAGCGCCTCGTAGAACGCCTCCCAGTAGGTGTCCCGGTAGGGATGGTCGTAGGTCGAGGTGAGTGCGCTCAAAGCCAGCGACCGCGTATTCGGCGACTCCGGCTGTTCCAGGATCGTCTCGTACTCCCTGACCGCGTCCTCGACCGAGAAGTCGGTCTCGATCCCGTCGACGCCCTCGAGCGCGTCGATCAGGATGGAGTTCAAGAACGGGTTCGCGCCGGTCATGAACTCGTCGAGCGACGCGCGGACTGCCTCCCTATCGTCCTCGTCAAGGTCTCCACCGCGAAAGCGGATCAGGTCACACACGATCAGGCGCAGATGGTAGACCTGCGTCCTCCAGATGTGCCGAAGCAGGTCCGGGAAGCGGGACGGCAGGTCTGTCGAGTGCGCGCGCCTTAGGATCGACATGAGCAGGAACAGCTGACCGGTGCTCAGCTCCTCGAACCGGTCCAGCATGTCTCGTAGCCCGACGACTCCGTTCTCGCCATCGTCACGCCTGAAGTCGTTCTGGATGTCGTGGAGGATGTTCTGCAGGTGCCGCCCACCGGAGGGATGGTGGTGCATCCCATAGACAGTTTCGAACGCCGCCGCGCGCCAGGCGAGCCTGATGCCGGGATGCTCGGCCCGGAGGCGGTCGGCCTCCGCCGCCAAGCGCCGATCGGTTTCGGCGAACAGGTCGAGCAGCTCCGGCAGCAACCCGTCCCCGACCGATGCGGCGATGAGCTTGAGGTGGAGCGCGTCTCCAGGCCCGTCCCCGTGACCTTCGCCAAGGCTCGGAACGAGCGACGACAGTCGCCGCGCCGACTCGAAGTCCTCGGGGAGGGACAGCGCGACCGTCGCGTAGCGTTCCTTGAGCCGTCCGATCAGGTCGCGCATCCGGTCGAGGACGAAGCCTTTGGCCTTGGCCCCGGCGCGGCCCGAACGCGCGCTTTCCAGCATTCGAATGTCCGACGCATTTTCGAGAAGCGCCGCGATCTCGCGCGTGGTCGCGCAGCCACCGATCACGAACTCGCGCAGTTCCGCGTGGATCGGCTGGCGGACGAGAGATTGGAGTTCAGCTGGCGAACCGGCGCGGCGCAGCAGCGCCTCGGCGGCGAAGAAGTCACCGATCAGGTCATGGCGGAAGCCGACCCTGTTCGCTTCCTCCCACAGAAGACCGGCTTGGCAAGCGGCCTCCATGGCCGTGCCGTCCTTGGCGTCGACGATCCGCGCCGCCGCAGCCCTTGGCATGGCGGAGACGAACGCCGTCCGCATCGCGGTGGCGAGCGCCGCGAGCCCCTGGTCGACGCTTTGCGCCCCGGCCACCTTTAGCCGCGCCCTGGTGAAGCCGTGATAGAGCGCGAAGCGTCCATCGGTGGCCTTGGCCTGGCCGAGGCAGGCCGCCAGGATGGCGGCGTCGTGCGCCGTTGCCACCAGTTCAAGCGTGCCGGTCTCGGGTGTGGTCATCGCTCGACCGATGTGCTCCTCGACCATGCGTTGTGCCTGCGCCGCATCCGGTTGCCTGAGGGCAAGAGTCGCGCCCGACAGAGTCGCTGGCAACCTAACCGGTTGCTGCCCCGAAAGCAGGACGCGGACGCCGTAGTTGACTCGCGTGGCTTGGAGCGCCGCGATGAGATCAGGCCGACTTTCCGTGGGGCATTCATTCAGCGCGTCGACGTGAAGGATGATCTCGGCGCCAGCGTCCGCCGCAGCCTTGGCCAGGCCTGGAAAGCTCCGGTTCGAACACCGCGCCGTTGCCGTCCGCAGCAGACGCCCGAAATCCCGATCGAAGTCGCGCGCTCGAACGAACACCGGAAGATTTCCGCACGTCGCACACGCATCGGCCAGCCGCTTCAGAAGCTCGCTTTTCCCACTCCCGGAGCCGCCGACGATCTGGAACTGCTCGCCGTTTTTACACCGCGTAGCCAGACGCTGTGTCGTAGTCTCCTCGACAAACAGCGGTTCGATATAAGGCCCGAGCGTCGCGCGACTGAGGTCCTGATGGGCGGCGAGATAGTCCGCTACGATTTGCTCCGCTTCCGTGGGATGCCGTGCGCTCTCGTCCTTCAATCGCAGGGACCGCGCAAAGGCCTTCCACCGCTCCAGGCTTACCGCATCCGGGCGGGGCTGCCGTAACAGGGCGAGCAGGTCGGAGTAGCTGCCGATCGCGGCCTTGAAGTCACCCGTTGGTATCCCCGACCCGACCGGGGGCGATGGGTACAGACAGAGCATGCCCCCAACAGCGGGTTTGAGATCGGTGCCTTGCGCCCCGCGCAAAGCGTCCGTCACCGCGAACCGGTTTTCGAGCGCCTGCCGATAGGGATTGGTCGCGTCCAGCTCGCGGTAAGAGCCGTCGTCCAGTTCGAGTGCCCAGGGACCATCCACCGCGCCGTGAACGGCATGGATATAGCCTTTCACCTCGACAACGATCGCGGTCGCTTCTGTCGCCACGATCAGGTCGATCTGGCGTCGCTTTGGTCCGATTGTCAGGTTCGCGAGAATGACAGCATCAACGCCGGCCTCGCTCAAATCCCGTTTGAGACTGCGAACGCACGCGGCTTCGGCCGCGTTCGTGATCGGGTCACCTTGGAAAACGGGCATCATGGATGGAGCGGTCGGCATCTCCACAGGCTATATTTCATCGATCCCAAATGCAGCAGCGATCTTCGGCGCGAGAGCGATCGCACTGCTTGCGCGCGGGAATATGCGGAGACAGCATTGGCCGAAGATGTGATTAGGACGCTATGGAACCGACGCTGCAGCAGACCCAAGGACCCCGACCGGCGAGCGATGGATCGTCCCCGGTCCACCAAATCCTTTGCAGACTCCGGAAAGAGCGCTCGCCGGCGGAAATGGTGGCGGTGCTGAAAACTTTGGAGAGGCCGCGCCGGTCTAAGGCGGTTCAGAGCGAGATCAAATCGCTTATTCAGACCCTCGAAGGACATCTCGCGACCGACGGTACTCGGGAGGCCGTGGCCGTTGCGCTTACGTGGCCCGATGCGCAACAGAAAGCTGCCGTGTCCATCCAGAGCGTGCGCGCGACTAATAGATGTTTTCGTGACCCTCTGCAGCCGCTGCAACGGTAAGTGAATGGGTGTCCGATTTAGATGAGCCGGTCCACCGCGCTGAATGGCCTGAAATGGGTCAGGCTACGGAGGGAACTGGACGGCAACTCGCGACCAACTCAAGCCACTCAGCGTCATTGATGCGAGAGGCGGCTTTTGCTGGAATCCGCCGTTCGGAGCGCCGGAACCAGTCGGTCGGCTTTGCGCCCGTCAAACGTAAGAGCGCATATCGACACTTCCTACTTGCCGACCGTCGGTTTTTGCCGGCTCGGCGGTGTGAGCCGCGCTGGGTTTAGCCGGGCTCCAGTACTTCAGCCTTTAGATCGCGCGTCGCAATGAGCCCTGAGCGGGAAATATTTCGACGTTGACTTGATATAGAGCCGCCTTCTGTCGTCCCCGGGCTCGAAAATTCGCTCCGTCTTACTTGTCGATCGCGCATCTTAGATTGGCTAAGCCTGAACCCGATGGCAGATTGTTTAGCATGAAGAGCGCATACTCAAACGCTATGGGACACGTTGTCGTGGATGGCGGGGACCACCTGCATGACTGACGGTGAAACGCCCTCGCATCCGGTCGAAGAGGGCGATGATGGCGCCGGATCTGGAGCCCATTCCCTCGCTGGATATGATTATCAGGTCGATGTGTCGGTATGGCTTGCGCTAGATCTGCTGCTGGCAAACAAGATTGCGCAATCGATCGAGCTCGAACCAGCCACCGAGGAGGATATTGAAGCGGAGCTGATTGAGACCGAGCCAGGCCGCTTGGCGACGAAAGTCTCTGCAGACGGCTACAAGCTTGTCGTGCAGGCCAAGCTTCGTGGAGGCGATGCTTGGTCGGTCGCAGGCATCAATGCTCTCCTGAAGCATGGCGGCGTACGGCGGCTCTCCGCGGCGCGACGTCTCGCGGACCCTGACGTTCGATACCTTCTTATCACAAGCGCGGGCCTAAACGGTGAAACACGAGGCCTGCGTGTCGGCCGAGCAGGAAGCTGGCCTAAACCAAGCGGAATGCCAGCGACGACGGTTTCCAGCCTTCCCGCCAAGGCTGCTGGACGGGTGGGCATCATACCCAACCTCGACGAGGACAGGCTGGTCGGGGAGATCAAGCGTCTCCTCATCGATCGCTTTGGGGTTCCCTATTCCCGCTGGATCGAATGCCTCCACAAGCTGCGCGAGGAGGCGCGCATGCGCGTTCGGCGGGTCGGCGGTGGCCGGTGGCAGCGCGACGAAGTTGCCCACATCATCCGGGAACATGATGGATATCTTGCGACGTCGCCCCAGCTCGAAAACTATGTCTATCCCAAGAACTGGTCGGCGCTGCGTGAGGCGATGGGCTCGCCCCGGTATGCCGCCGTGATCATTGGACAGTCGGGAACGGGCAAGACCCTCGCGACGCGTAAGCTTTACGAGGAGCTGCGCGCCGAGAATCCAGGCATGGCATCAAAGCCGATCCGGCAAGGACCACAGCAACTTCGCGACGACAAGACCGATCCTCCCGTCCTTTACGACATCGAGGATCCGTGGGGCCGTTTCGATTTCGAGCCAGCCAGCCGGCCCTGGAACGACCAGCTCGCCCGCTTTCTTGCCGGCGCCACGCATGATCGGCGTATCGTCGTCACAACCCGGCGCGACGTGGGTGTATCGGCTGGCGTCCTCAGCACCATCGAGCCGTGGTTGGTGCCGCTCGAGGTCGAGCATTACGGCCCAAAGGAGCGCAGCAAACTCTATCGAACTCGGATCAACACCCTGCCTCGCGATGTGCAAATGCTCGCCGCCGATGCTGAAAAGCAGGTGCTCGACGAACTCGCCTCACCGCTCGAGATCGAGAAGTTTTTCGATGCCATGCGAACGTCGGGGCGACCCGAGCCCAATAACGGCGCTGGCTTCATCAAAGCGGCGATGGCTCGCGCGCATGAGGAGTCGATTGAGCTAACGGTTGCCGAGCAGATTCGAGAACGGAAAGACGTCGCAGCCGCAGCTGTGATTTGGGCACTGCTGAAAGCGAGCGAGAAGCTGTCGATCCAGACCGTTCGATCGCTGGAAGTCGATCTAGCGGAACGCAGTGACCGCTTGGACCGCGGCGTCCAACCCCTTATCGATTTCTTTGCTGCCGCACGCAATCTACGCGTCGGTGAAGGCGACGCATCCTATTATCATCCTCGCGTGGAAGCTGGCATTCAGGCCGCGCTTAAGCGCGAGCCTGTTCCTGCTGCTGTCGTGCTCCGGACACTGATTGACGTGTTGACGGATCCAGACGGCCCTGGGGCTGCCTGGGGATCGGGGATCGCTGCACGTATTCTGGAAGCGATAGGTCGCGTGGAGGAGTTGGCTGTATCGGCGAAACCCGCCGCGCAAAAAGCGATCGACACCTGGATCGATCAACAGTTTTCCGATCCCGCCACGCGCATTCCTGAACATTTTCGGATCGCAGCCGCAATCGGATCGGAGGCGTCCGTTGGAGCGGAATTCGCTCGATACATCAGTCATCGGCCCGACAGGACCTTCGCCAATCTGATGCACTGGAGTTCGCCGGGGCACGGCCAGGACTGGTACGATCGAATGGCTCATGCAGCGCCGATGCCGACGATCGCGACACGGTTTGTCCGTGAGATGCTGCCGAATGATCGAACTGGTTACGGTTCCGAGCTCGTGGCTGATCTCGAGCGCCTCTCGTCCGATCTGACCCCAGTGTATCTCGAGGCGACCGCAGGGATCGTCCGAAATGGGTTCGACCCGGTCGTCGACACGCTGGCCGAGGGTGCCTTGCGCGACCTCGGCGGGTTCGAAGCCATTGTGGATGCCGCTATCACTGAACTGGCGCCCACACCGACCGACCCCGAGACGGACCGCAAGGAACGCCTCGCCTATATCAACAGCGTTTATTCCGACGAATATATGGAGCATCTCGCCGATCAAGGCGACGGGCACACAGCCCAGCAGCTCCTGCGCGCCTATGTCGATAAGGTGCGTGAGGTCAAAGGCTGGCAGCGGCTGGCCCAGCATCCTCAGGCTGAAGCCCTTCAGGCGGACTGGATGCGATCGCTCGCAACCGACGCGCGCGACGGGATGCCGCCCAGCACAGAGGAGCTTGGTGGTGCCTGGTCAATCGTCCGAGACGGCGAGAACGAAGATGCGATCTGGCACGCGCTTCGTCATCATTGGGACGATGCCTACCATGATCGCCTTATCGAGCGAATCCGGAAAGGGCTCGACGACAGGGATGTCAGGGTGGCAGCACTGTCATGTTTGATCGCCCATCGCCGGGAAGAGTTGCCGCGAATTCTCGATGGCCTGATCGCTGCGGGTGAACAGGAGCGAGCGGTCGAACTCGCAATCGATCTTAGCCACATCCTCGCTCAGCGCGCCAGGAGCGGGCCTTTCCATGAGCCGGACGACGGCGCTCGGAACCCGGAAGAAGATGAAGCCAACGCCGCCAGGGACCTATTGCCTGCGGACTACGCGGCTATCGCATACGCCGCCCGCTCGCTGCGAAGCAATGCGGCCGAGATCGTTCCGCTCCCGCCACCAGCGGCAGCATTGCTAGCAGCTACGCCCGGAACACGCCCTGACGTTCGGCGGCTGCGGATCAAACAATACGCGGTGTTGGGAGCCAATGTCGGGCCAGACATTGAGGCAACGCTTGCTGAAGCCAGGGTCACCTGGGAGGATGCGCATCCGTGTGCCGAGGCGATAACCGCCGCAATCGCGCTCGGCCTTAACCCCATCGTCGAAGACGCGCTTGACCACATGTTCGCCGATGTCGTCGCGCCCGCGCTCAAGGCGGTCGGCGATCCCTTGGAAGCCCCACTTCCTGCGGGTTTGCTCGAACTGGCAAAGGCGGAGGGGAGTCCGGTCCGGAAGGCTCTGGTGGCGCTTTTGGTTGCAAAACCCCATCCCGACCATGTTCCGACGTTGATGTCGCTGGCACATGACCAGTGGTCTGCTTCCTATAGGCGATACGAGGAGGATGATCACTTCCCCATCGCCCACCAGGCGATTGCCGCGCTTGCGGCACTACCAAGTCTGCCAGGCGATAATCTTGAACGTCTCGACACGCTCGGGATCGAGACCACCGATCCAAAGCTCCGCTACGACGTCTTTGAACTCCTCGTCACGCATGGCGGGCGTGCGATGCAGGAGCGTCTGCTAGATCGCGCCTGCTCGCCCGGTCGGCCAGCTGTACGACGAGCGGCTGCCCATGCCCTTGTCTTCAAATCGGAGAGCCTAGATGCGGCCGTTGTCGCCGACATCGACGCGGTGACAGTCGCGACCCGCATGCCAAGCGTCGCCGCTTCGCTCGTGCTTGTCGCGGCCTATCGTGGCCAGAGCGAATTCATTATCAAGCTCGCACAGTATCTGGCAGCGCGCCCGAAGCGGCGCGTACTCGTTCTCCTTGCGATCTGGCTAACCCGCGAAGAGCGTCCGGAAGTGGCTGAGGCGTTGGAGGTACTCCTTCCCACAGGCCATGCAGCGATCACTTGGCTTCGGAGCGGCCCCGCGACGATTGCCAATGACGAGCTCGTCAAAGATCTGGGCGACCCGGCGGTCTGCCAAGAGGTCCTGCGCTGGCTCAACCCCAAGGAGCCAAAGGCGTGAGAAAGCCCTTCGACCTTTTGCGTGAGGTCGCCCGGTTTGGCGCGAGCCAGGGGGTTTCGCTGAATGATCCCGCAATGCCGGCAGCGTTCGGCTTGCATGTCGACGACTCGATGAAGCGGGCAATGTCGGATCCGACTTTTCTCCAGGGTCTTCGCGCCGAGGCCATGTTCGAAAACCTCGTGACAAGCCTGGGCGAGGTCATGATGATCAAGCCCGAGGACACTGGTCCCCTCCAATCCGCCGTGCCCATGCAGGCACCCGATTTCCGGATCGTGCTGAAGGATGGGTCGAACTGGCTCGTCGAGGTGAAGAATGTCTACGTCCGGAACGCCTTGCGCCAGCGCCGCAAGATCCTGAATCGAGATTATCGGCGTGCGCTCAACAACTATGCGCAGGCGACAGGTGGAGCGCTCAAACTCGCCGTTTTCTGGGCTCGGTGGTCGATCTGGACGTTGATCGATCCTGAGCAGCTTGCTCCTGGCGACCAAGACCTGACGCTCGACATGATGGATGCGATCAAGGCGAATGAGATGGCATCGGTCGGCGACCAGACGCTTGGATTACGGGCGCCGCTAACGCTGCGACTGACGATGGATCCTGATCGCACCAGCGACATCGGTGAGGACGGCCGTGTGCTGGTCACCATCGGCAAAGCCCAGCTTTTCTGCGACGGCCAGGAGCTCTTGCACCCGCACGACCAGCAGATAGCCTGGACCGTCATGAACTATAGCGACTGGGAAACACCGGACGCCCGCGCCGCAGTTGCGGGAAAGCACCTTCTCGCGATCGAGTTCGAGAGCAGCCCGCCGGAGCTGAGCTATCAAGGTTTCGAAATGGCTGGCAGCCTCAGCCGGATGTTCGCCCATTATTATGCGCAGCGAACCATGTCAGGCGGTGAGGTCATCGATATCAGCGCGCCCATCCAGGCCGAATGGTTCACTTCGCTTCGTTCGAGAGAAGGCTTGAACCGGATGCCGTTGTGGCGCTTTGTCATGCAGCCAAATTATGAGGGCTTCCAGCCAGTCGATGCAGCGCGACACGCGATCGGATCGCTGCCGCGACCGGCGCTACTCGAGCACAAGCGGACGGATTAATCCGGGTTCGGACATCCCTTTTAAAGGCGCTTCACCGACGCCAATGTGTTCGCTCCAAGTGGGGTCCGTCCCGTACGCAGGGGGTTGGGTATAGCTGCGCAGGAAGCCATAGCCCGGCTTCTTCAAATAGGCCGCGAGCTCTTGCGTGCCGTCGGCCTCGGCGATCGTGCGGGCTGTCACGAAGCCGATATTGTAAATGATCGAAAGCCGAACCCCGATGGCCCAGCGCACCCGGCTAGACGGCTTCGTGCTGGACGGGTTCGGTTAGGTTTCGATCGCTGAGGTAGTGCCGCCGGTCCAGGCGGGCAGCCAGAGGTGCCATATTGCGATCGGGCCAGGCGCATCGGCTGGCGCTGTCCGATTTAGGTAACGAAAAGCGCGAGCATGCCGCGTTGCCGCTAGGTCAAGCACAGCATGGCCCCTCTCGACCGGCCAGTCGCTCACTGCAAAGGGGTCCGGTTCTGCATCTCGGCCGGCAGCAAGAAACGGCAACAAGCAAGACTCGATTTTGGACTGGTCGCGGACATAGGCGAGCATGAAGCCGTCCCGGCCCGACCAGCCGTATTCGCCGGTCAGGAAGCGGCGTAGGCCGTTGTTGCAATAGAGAGTGCCGGACTTGCCGTCAGGCGCATCGATGAGCTTGCATTCGACGACCAGGGGAAAGGCCGGAGACCGGCCGGACAGGAAAATAGAAAGATCTGGGCGCTTTTCGAGGTGTGCTCCGTCAAAACTCACCGTCTCCTTGCCGCGCGCGACAGAGCGGACCAATTGCTCCCACAACGGTTGCTCGTCTAGCAAGCGGCTTAGGCGGGCCTCCAGTAGCGCGTTGATCTCGGCTTCGGATCCCGTCGCCAGAGTGCTCGCCCGATTGAGAGCAAGGTCACCCCAGGCGAGCGCGATCATGTCCGCGATCAGCGCTAGGTGCTCCTCATGCAGCGCTGCCAATGGCAGCTCAATCCCACGCGTGAGCTCGTCGATCTGTTCGGGACGCGGGACGGAGGAGCGGGTGGTCACGCGCTCGCCCGCCCCTTGAGCACATCCATATGCTCCCAGGCTAAGCGTTGCGCGACCAGTCTGGCTTGGCTTTCTGACCAGTAGCGCGCTTGGTCGAGCCTACCGAGCCACAGGCAATTACGCGCTTCCTCGAATATAACCTCGGTCGCTGCGAAATGGTCTGCGAGAGGCAGGAATTTGGCCCAGTCGATATGCTGGACCGCTTGTCGTTTCGAGCTCGCGACGCTGGAGGTGATGCGGATGCCCCGCCAAGGCGATGCGTCCAGCTTGGCAGCCGGAAGCGCTTCGATGTGCTGGCCTAGCCTTTGTCCCCACAGCGACAATTCGGCCTCCAAAACTTTGCAGAATTGGTCCACAGCCTCAGTTCCAGCCGGAGCTTGGGCGAGACGACGGTTTCCGGCAAAAGGCAGATTGAACTGTAGCGTATCCGTCACAACCTGCAGGTCGCGCTCACGCAGATGATAGATGCTGGCGCACCAATGATCGACCTCGTTCCATGCATCCCGAGCGCCGTCCTGGACCAGTTGGAAGAGTCGAAGCACCTCGGCCCGATCATCGTACGAGAGGGACTCCACCGTCGGGATGAACAGTCGGTCGATCGTCGCCTTCTCGATCGTATCGCGCTCGAAGCCGAACTCGCCGCTGGTGATCAGCACCTGCCACAGAGCGATCTTGCTGCCGATGACAAGGCTAAGGTAGCGGACGAGTAATCCATCATCGTGCGCTCGCGAGCTATAGCCGTACAGGCTGGTATTGAAGACGGCACCGCCCTGCACGACAGCTGTCTTGATCCGCCCGAGGGCTGCGGGCGGCGCTTTCTGGACGACGACGATCGGACCGTCGAACAATGTCTCAGCCCGCCGATCATGGATGCGAGCCTCGGTGAAGAAGGGAAGCGCGTCCTCGTCGACCAGAATATTGGACATCGACTCTAGAGTGATTTCCCGGCGGCCGTGTAAATAGTCAGCCGCAACGCCGGGCAGGCCATCTCCATGCTTTCTTATACGGCTGCTGTTCCTCAGCTTCTGGTACCCGTTTCCGGTGAAACGGGCTCGCCCAGCCTCAACCCCGAAGAGGCGGCGCCAATATTCGCCAAGGCGCTCAGGTGCATGAATCCTTAGTCGTTCATAGACCTGAACGTCGGCCCGAGTTCCCTTGAAAAGAAGTTTGAAAATCTCCGGTGTCTCGAGGATCTCCTGCGTCGTGATCAGTTCGGCATTGGTCGCATCGATCCGCATTCCGCCGGACTGGTTGAGCGCCGCTTCCAACCGGGGGCTGACAAGGCGGCATCCCGCGCCTTGTGGAGGCGCCTGATTGCAGGCGTAAAGAATGCAGAAGGGTGCCGCGATTTCCGGCCACACCCGGGTCTGGCGCAATTCGACACCATTGACCACACCCGTAACGTCGAGCGCCGCAAACAACGCCCGTCGTGCCGATTGCATGCCATCGCCCTGCTGGAACAGCAGCCGAGCATGAAGTGCGAAGGCGATCTGGCCGAGCGGCTTCGCCCATTCCATTGCGCGCCACACAAAAGGTAGGTCGAGCACCTCGTTCGGGATCGGCGGGGGCGGATAATGCGCCGGCAAACGCTCGGCTGCGATACGATGGATGATCGCCTGCACCACATGCCATCCGGACAGGCGGGTGCTGGTCGCCCAGGGCGGGTTGCCGACGACAAGATCATACTGGCCAATATGTTCATCGCCTACCGCCGGCCCGAGGCTTCCCAGCGGCCTCTCCCGTCCCTCGTCGCTCATCTTGAGGAGAACGCGCCCTCGAAGATTCTCGAATTTAAGTTTCCTTACTGGTTCGGGATGCGCGTCGAGTTCGATCGACATGAGATAGAGACCGAGTGCGGCGAACCGAAGGGCCGCCTCGTTGATGTCGAAGCCAGTGATTTGGTCGTAGAGGATGCGGCGCAGCTCATGCGTGTCCGGGCGCTGGCCGGACACGCGCCAATTCTCCGCCACCAGCTGGCGGAAGGCCGTGATCAGGAAGACGCCAGCTCCCGCGGCGGGGTCAAGAATGCGGGCTGCGTAGGCAGGCGTCGTGCGGGCGACCGCGTTCAGCCCGCCGCGAACCATCAGGTCCGCAATCGGGCGTGGCGTGTAGAAGCCGCCTTCACGTCGTTGCCGGTCTGGAGCGTGCCTGTGGAGATAATGCTCATAAGCCTGGCTGAGCACGCCCACCGGGATATGAGCGAAATCCAGACTGTCCCAGTTCTCTTCCCAACCGAGAAGTAGCTGGCCTCCGGGCGCACGACGCAGGATGTCTCCGAGCACCTTGAAGGCTTCTAGCGGCAACCGATCCCAAATTCCCACGGAGGTGGGAAGGAAATCGCCATTGAAGGTGGCATCGAGCCAGTCGGACGTCGCCGCAGCGCTCGCCGCATCGTCGAACAGTCCCGCTGCCGTGCGGATGTCGACCCCGAGCGATCCCAGCAGGTGACGATCGCCCAGAAAACGCGTGAAAAGGGCGCGTCCCACCAGCGAGATCGCGTCGTCATCATCAACGCCGCACACCGTCTTCAGCGTATCGATCGAGCCACCGAGAAGTTTCAGGACGACCTGCGAGATCCATTGCCGGTTGCCCGCGGGCAGGCCCGGCCGGGCATTGGCCAAATGCGCCAGCGTCGCGATCTCCTGCCCCGCCGCGATACCGATATCCACCCGCGCCTCAGCCGCCCGGCAGTCGTCAAGGCCGATATGATAAATGTCGAGACGTCCGGCTCCGACGACCCCCAGATACGGCGCGTCGCCGCGCATCGCCAGCACACGACGGATCCGCTGGAGGCGCGCCTCATCTCCGCCTAGTCGGTCGGCCACCACGAGAAAGACGAGCGGGGCGCCTTGCCATTCATAGACGCCGACAACTGCCTCGAGATCCTCATCGCCGCCATTGCGGGCAGACAGCAACGTCGCATAGGGGAGAAGCGCAGGACCATCTATATCAAGCAGGCGCAACGCCGCCTCGTCCGCTCCAAATTGCCGAAGCGCCTCAACGAAATCGATCTTTACGACTTCGTTCACAGTCCGTCCGCCACGGCAGTCTGCAGCGTAAGGCTATGCGGAACGCCGCCCAGCTGCCACGCCGGATCAGACGCGCCGCGGGCCGAAAACTCGAAACGGACCCGATTCATCGTCCGGCCTTGAGGATCTGCGGCGGGAAAGGAAGCGCACTTTGCGCCGAACTGGGCGTCGAGGGCATCATGCGCGCTCCGATCCGGCTGACGATGGGATCGCAGGGCACGACCAGCGTGGGCTCGCTGATCTGCCGCGCTGAGAAATCGCCGATCGTCAGGAGGCCAGCGGATGCCGAGCCGATAAGCGCAATAAAACCTTCCAGATGCGCGGGGCGCGCGTCGGCGAGTTCGCGAAACAGTCTGTCTACGCTGATCCCGATGTCGCTGATCCTCGCTCCGAAGCGGTTGGTCAGCTCGCTAGTAATCGCCAGACCCACCAAGTCAGCAAAGGTGAATCGCGCGGCCTTGCCAGGTTTGTCAGCCAGATAGGGTACCGCCTTGCGCCAGGCACGCACGTCGCCTGGCGACACCTCTGCGATGTCGCGCGCTTGCTCTTGGGTAAACTGAATTGTCGCCAACGCCATTTTTTCTTGTCGCCAACAACAGGAAAAAACGCAAGCGCGATCAGGCAGGTTTGGTGAGCGCTTCGGGGCGCTTCTCGATCGTCGCAGCCGTTCGGGAGCCTCGAGCGTCTGCATCCGCTAAAAGCGGTCGTTGACGAGCGTTGTGGGAACGGCAGCTTCGTCCCAATTTACGCCATTTCGGCGATCTCGCACGGTGATCGTGAGCCGATGAACGGGCGGCCGGAGTTGGGGAGCGGATAGGATGCTCTGAACGACCGCTATTGGGTCCTTCCGGATCCGATCGATGGGCTGCCAAGGCCATAAGCCTTCGAGTGTCTATTCGCCGAACAGAACGCTGAAGAAGGCTTGGTTGCGCTTCTTGGCATGCGCGATAAGCGTGTCATAACCCATCGCCTGTATGAAGATTTGCTCGTTGTCCCGATAGCGGACGTAGATGTCTGGGTTCCAGTCGTTCTTGAAGTCGTGGTTGCGCAGCACGGTCACGAGAGACGGCTTCAGGTCTGCAACGATGTAGCCGAACCGGCGAACCACGCCACGGAAGGCGAAGTGCGAGCCATCTGTCCGTGCGATCCCGCCTGCCGCTGTGGCGCCCTTGAGAGTCTCGATCACCTGCATGACGGGATCGTGCTTTACGTCCCCGAAGCGATAATCGTCGCGGCTCGGACGCTTGAACTCGATGATCGTGATCGTCGTACCGTCGTTGTCGCCGAGGACGAGGCTGTCATCGAAGAAGGCGAGATCGGCGATCTTGTCGCCTTTCTTGCGGCCCTTGCCGTGCATCGCGCGGTCGCTCGAGATGTACGGCAGGAACGCCAGCGCGTCGTCGACCAGCCACAGATTATGCTCAAAATAGTCGGTATCGACGCTGTCCGAGAAGCGGTGGAAGACGAGATCGTGGATCGTGTCCTCAGGCGCGTGGGTGCCGGTCGAGCCATATTTGCGCGCGGCCTCGATCAGCTCGATCACCTTCTTGCGGTGGACGACATATTCGGCGAGCGCCTCCTTGTTGGAGGCATCGATCTTGTCGACGATGTCCTTGATGTTGGCCATGTAGTTGTCGGGATCGTTGGCCGCGCTGGTGATCGCCTTAGTTAGATCCCGCGACACGCGGTAACGCTCGATCGCGAGGTCCGACACGAACTGCTGCGCCTTCCAGTTGTTCGGCTTGCCCGCGACGTAACTCGATATCGACTGACCCTTGAGCCCGATCCGTAGGATCGGATTTTCCAGGAGGGCAGTCTCGAGATCGCGCGATTGCGTCGTCTTGATCTTGTCGATCTGGCTCTTTTCTGTCGACTGGATGATGTCGCCAACCGCACTGACAATTTCTTCGATGATTGCCGGCGAGATGTTAATCCCGGTCCGGGCGTCGTTCAGCCGCGTTTCGAACGCGTCCGATCTTACAACGCCGATCACGATGTAGGGCTTGTCCTGATCGTCCATGAAGGCTGGCTGGCCGAGCAGATTGGTGAGATCGCGCGGATTGCCGACGATGCGATCGCCCGCGGCGAACAGCAGGCTGTGGTTTTTGAACGACCGGGTGCGCGGCACCTTGGTCAGCGAGTAGTCGATCGTCTCCGCCCTGCCATCGATCTGGACGTCGAACGAGCCCGATTCCGACTGGACGAAGACGTTCTTGAAGTGGGCGGTGATGCTGCTGGCCTCGGCGTCGTCGAACCGGATCGTGATTTCGGGCAGCCAGCGGTAAAGAAAATGCGGCAGGAAGTGGCTGCCAATATGGTCAGCGATGTCGCTCTCGTCGAGCGTGGCGATCAGCTCGTGCCACTCGGGGCGGGGCTCGTCATAGTCGACGCGAAGGCCGAGATGCCCAAAGTCCGGCTCGCCGTCATGATAGATGAGTTCGTCCTCTTGGTAGATGTCGAAACGGAAGGTGCGCTTGTCGGGCGCCGGCAGTGCCTCGAACCGGCTCGAGTAGAGGATGCGGTTAAACACCTTGAAGGCGATAAAGCGGCCGAAGCCGCGGCCATTCTGCTGAAGCTTGTGGCCTGAAAACGGGGTCTTGAACGAGCGGTAGTTGCCGTCCTCGAGACCGTTGCCGTTGTCGGTGATTGAGATCATCAGGTGCTGGGGATCGTTGATGCTCGACATCGCGATCTCGATCGTGCCCTGCTTGCGGGCGTCATCGCCGAAGCGCGCCTCGATCCCGTGCATCGCGTTCGACACCGCCTCGAGCGTCGGCAGCAGAAAGCCGTGGAGATCCTTGCTGACGTGGGTCCGTTGAAGCACCGCCACCATGTCGGGTTTGACGAGCGTATCGGTCTCAGCGGTCACAGTGTCGATCCTTCACGGCACGGCTTAGGCGAACCGGTGCAGGTGTGGCAATCGATCACATCAATCGTCCTCACTACCGGGCCTCACGCGACGGGCCGCTACCGGGAGATCCCCTTTCGCCGTTCAGCGTCGCTGCGTGAGTTGCAGAAGGCTTGATCGAACAGCATGAACAGGTGTCTGCTTCGGGCAGGCTCGTCACCTCAGCGAACTCCTTGTCCCCGCGCGGCACATTCTCGAGGGCGGCGCTCATCCGCCAGTCGATCTCCGGCGAAGCAGCCTTGCCCCATGTCGCCTCGCTCATCGAATCCCCCGTCTTTCCTTGGACACAACGGACAGCGTTTGTGACGTCGCCGCGGTTTCGAGCGCCGGTGGCCGGACCGTGTGGCCCCGGCCCCGCACGTCGGATATGACATCAATTAGAGAGAGGGTCGGGAGCAGGCGTTTGGCAGACTACAAGTTCATCCATATCGAGGACCGCGCCCCGATCCCGGCGAAGCTGCGCAACACATTCGTGATACAGGGAGACGGGTGGGACGACTACAGCAGCCAGGTCCGCTTCGACCTCCACCACTTCGATGGACGCGGCATCCGGACCGACTACGGCAAGCTCAAAATCCTGGAGAAGACGCCATACGGGTCCTCGACGATCGTCAAGTCGCGCACCAAGCCGCCCGCATCGTTCGCCGAGCTCCCCGACACCTACATCTCGCTAGGCCAGGGCGAGGAATACTACGAGCGGCTGGGTCGGGAATTCGGAACGGCGGAGGCCGTCGAGGTCCTGCGGGCCCTACGCGACATCGCGCTGATGCCGGCGCTCGCCGCAGACTTCGAAACCCACCCGCCCTTCCGCAACGGGATGATGCGGACCAACGGCGCGCAGCGGTCCATCCGCTTCGGCGCGACGTGGGTGCGCGGCGAGGAAGCGCACGTCGAACCGGCCTTCACCTACTCCAAGCTGATCGGCGGGGACATCCCGACCACGTCGCGCTTCGACCTCGATCCAACGGACAAGCTGCCCGGCCGAATCGCCGCGATCATCGGCCGCAACGCCGTGGGCAAGACCTTCTTCCTGTCTCAGCTGGCGGCGGACCTGTCGCAAATCGACCGCATCTCGGAGGAGCGCCTCACGCTCAAGGAGCAGCGCTTTCCCGATGGCCGACCCGTGTTCGCACGGATTATCGCGGTCTCGTTTAGCGCCTTCGACCGGTTCAGGCGGCCGGAGGCGACGCCATACAGCAGCTACGTCTACTGCGGCATCCGGGATGAGAAGGGCGCCTTCTCGCAGCGCAGCCTAACGAGGTCGTACAACGCTAACCGGTCCCGCGTCCGCGGGCTTCAGCGCGAGAGCGAATGGGTCGAGCACATCTTTGAGATCCTTGGAGACGAGCAGGGTCTCACCGCTGACCGGCTGCGCCGCGAGATCTCCGACGAAACGGAAGGCGAGGCCGGGAGCGATCGCCTCCTCGACGAGCTGAGCTCCGGGCAGGCGATCCTTGTGCACTTCGTCACCGCCGTCCTGGCGTGGATCCGCCCCGACAGCCTCGTGCTCTTCGACGAACCCGAGACGCACCTCCACCCGAATGCCGTCGCCAGCCTGTTTGTCGTCCTGACCCACATCCTGCGGCAGTTCCAATCCTACGCGATCGTCGCGACCCACTCTCCCGTCGTGCTTCAAGAGATCCCGGCGAAACGCGTCGTCCAGTTCGTGCGCGATGGAGACACGACGGTCGGGGACCTGCTCGAGATCGAGAGCTTCGGCGAGAGCGTTACCGAACTGACTAGGCACGTGTTCGAGACCTTCGAGGTCGAGAGCCTCTACAAGGCCGCGCTGCGCCAGCTGTCGCAGAAGATGTCCGCCGAGGAGGTGCTCACCCTGTTCCCCCGCGGCCTGAGCATGGCGGCCCAGTCCTTTCTGATCGGGCTCTACGCCGGACGGGACGCCGGATGAGGAACCTGCTCGCGCTCGGCAACAACCCGACATACCTATCGCGCTACGTAGCGATCCGCGACAGCAAGCAAGCACCCGTCCGTCCCGTGCTGGTGGCCCACCACGCCGCAATCTCCGACCGCTACCAGCAGTTGCTGGACCGCGCGGCCGATGACGAGCTCGAGGCGATCGGGAACTCGCCGCTCCTTGCCATCCGGTCCCAGCTGCGGGCATGCTACGACGGAAAGACGCTTAGTCTGCTCGCCCTCAAGAAGGCCATCAAGGACGCGCAGCCGCAGCGGCGCCTCAAGTACTGCCCCTATTGCGGCACCACCAAGAGCGAGACGCACGACCACTACTTGCCGGCGACGCGGTTCCCGGAGTTCGCAGTGAACGGGCTGAACCTCGTCCCCTGCTGCTTCAGGTGCAACACGATCAAGGACGACGACTGGCTGGACGGCGACGGCCGGCGCAGGTTCGTCCACTTCTACCTTGACGCCATCCCGGACGCAGACTTCCTGAAGGTCGCGCTGCTCGTGGCCCCGCCGCTCCGCGGCGTCGGAGCGCGCTTCTCCATCGAGCAGGCCGGCATGGATGATGACGACTGGCGCCTCATCAGGTCGCACTTCGACCGCCTCCACCTGCTCGAACGCTACGGCGAGGACGCCAACGACGAAATCGCCGAGATGCTAGAGGCTGGCGCAGCCTACCTGCAGACGGGCGGCATGGACGTCCGCGCGTTCCTGCTACTGCAGGCGGGAAACAGCGCCGACGTCTTCGGACGCGCGAACTGGCGCGCGGTGCTGCTGCGGGCGCTCGCCGGCCATCCCGACGTCGAGGATTGGATCGCCGAGTTCAGCTAAGCCCGCGAAAAGCCCCTTGGCCCTCCGCGCCACGCCGGCTCTATCCTACGACGGCTCACCTACTGCTCAGCACACCGTCATCGCGCTGCCGCACGTCCTCCGCAAAACCGGAATGGAGTCCGGAGACTAACCTGCTTCGGGCAAGCGTTGCCCGTCGTGGCAACCGGGCATGGTCCAGTTCAATGTCACGATGTGACCGGGGACGGACATAGCTGCGCGGTAGCCGCCTTGAGCATCAGCTGCGACTTGCTCTCCTGAACGCTCAACCCGGGTTCGCGACGGCCCACCCAACCGAGGACGCCGTGACGCTCCCGGTCGGCGCGGTCGCGCTTAAGTGGGTGCGCATGTATCTGCCGCTGGTCCGGAGCGGCCTTCCGCAAATGCCGCGGAACAGCGGCCCGGACGGGGTTCGCGAAAGCCGGTTTCCGCTCGCTCATGGCGTCGGGCTTCGGGCCGCTCGACCTGCGCATGGGCGCCGCTTTCGACGCCGATCGGTCGGCGATGCTCGCGGCGGCACTGCGGGAGGCGGCTGCGACCATCGCGGTGATGCCCGCCAACTTCATCAGGTATCCGAATTCGGCGGATCGGGTGTTCGCAGCCTCCCCGTCCACCCCCCGGCTCATGGGCGGCCTAGCGCTCGACGCCGAGACGCTCGACGCCTTCGGCAACATCGCGGTGTCGGGCCACGTCTGGCGGGCGATGCAGCTGCTGTCCGATAAGGCGTCCGCACGCGGCCCGCTGCTCCGAAATGAACCGGTGTCCGCTTTTGGGTAGCACTCAAGGCTGGTCGAGTGACCGCATCTGGGTCAAAACGAAGCTTCGATACTAACGTATCGGCGACAAGGTTCTCAAACGCTTTGAAAACCTCGTTCTACTCTAAATGAAGATAGCGATAGACTAAAGCCGGCGGGGAAGCAGACAAGTGAAGATCGGGGGACAATTAAGGCGCAGTGGTTGCGAAATATTCATAATATGATGAAGTTGGGACGAAAGATTTCGTCCAAAGTCAATGATATCAGAACTAGCGGCACTCCCGCATCTTGCGTTTGTCGATAGCGTTCGCTCGTTGCCGCTCACAAAACAGAATTATTCTGCCCCAAGGAGACCACGAATCCTCTCAACCGCGTTCGACGATCATCGCTATACCCTGCCCCCCGCCTATGCACATTGTCACGAGAGCGTAGCGGCCGCCGTTGCGGGCAAGTTCGTAGAGAGCCTTCACCGTCAGGATAGCCCCCGTCGCACCGACCGGATGGCCGAGCGATATACCCGATCCGTTCGGATTCACCTTGTCGGGGTCGAACCCAAGCGTTCGCGATACCGCACAGGCCTGTGCGGCAAAGGCTTCGTTGGACTCGATCACGTCGATCTGGTGAAGCGTCAGACCAGCGCGTTCGAGTGCAATCGGTACCGCCTGAATAGGCCCCAACCCCATGTGGCTGGGCGCAACGCCGGCATGACCCCAACCGAGAATCTTGCCGAGCGGCGTCAGGCCGCGCGCCTCCACCGCAGATGCCGACGCTAAAATCACGGCTGCGGCACCGTCGTTGATCCCCGACGCGTTGCCTGCCGTCACCGTGCCGGCCTTCTGAAAGGCAGGGCGTAAACTCGCCATCGAGTCGGCATTCGCGTCGCCGCGGACGTGTTCGTCGACCGCGAATTCGCGTGTGCCGCGACCTTGTTTGACGGTGATCGGCAGGATCTGGTCGTCGAACCGTCCTTCGGATTGCGCCTGCGCCGCCCGCCGGTGGCTCTCGACCGCGGCGGCATCCTGATCGACCCGCGAGACGTCGTGATCGCGCGCGATGTTTTCCGCAGTGATGCCCATGTGATAGCCGTCGATCGGATCGCTCAGGACCGCGATCATCGCATCAACCATCTGCACGTCGCCCATCTTCTGGCCGAACCGAACCGCGGGCACGTGGTGAGGCGACCGGCTCATTACCTCTGCACCGCCGGCTGCCGCGATCTCGACCTCGTCGAGTGCGATCATCTGCGCGGCCGAGATGATCGCTTGTAGGCCCGATCCGCATAGCCGGTTGAGTGTCAGGGCAGGGGCGCGGTCGGGAACCCCAGCCTTGAGTGCCGCGACCCGCGCCAGATACGCGTCCTGCGGTATCGTCTGGATCACCTGACCCATCACGACATGCTCGATATCGTTCGGCGTCAACCCGGCTCGCCGCACTGCTTCGGCGAGGACGCTCGCGCCCAGGTCCGCGGGCGCGTGATCCTTCAGGCTGCCCCCGAAATCACCGATCGCGGTCCGTACGCCCGACACGATATACACTGGCTTCACGCTCGACTCTCCGACGTTGTTCAATATTTGAAGCTTGCCTGCAGCAGGACTTCCCGGCCGCGCGCCACGACTCCGCGCTGCTCGCCCTGCGTGAGTGGAATGCTAGTGCCGCCGGTGCGATCACCCGCAAACAGCAGATAGTACTTGTTCGTCAGATTGCGACCAATCAGCGACATCTGCCACCGGCCGTCGGTCGGCCCGACGCGGGCGCTCGCGTTGAACCGCCAGAAGTCGTTCTGCTTGGAGGCGGGCGCAAAGGAGTCGCTCGCGAAGTATGCGGAGTTATAGAAGGTATCGCCGGTCACCCCGACTTCGAAATCATTGCTGGCCGGGATGGTCAGCTCGAAGCCCGCATTGCCGGTTAGGTCGGGCGAACGCGCTGGGGCTCGGCCGTCGAGCACCTGTTGCAGGATCGGCGTCCCTGCCGCGGTCAAAGTCCGCGTACCCGTCGCGTTGGTCACAAACGAACATCCGGACGGTGCAGCGGCGGTAAGCGCAACGGCCGCTGGAATCGTGTAGCCGTAGCACTGGCCGGTGTAATCGCGGAACCGGTTGTGCACGTATGCAACCGCGGCATGCAGTCGCAGCATCCGTGTGGCGTCGAAATTGGCCTCAAGCTCGCCACCACGCTGGCGTACCTGTCCGGCGTTGCTGATCTGGAATCGTATCGTGCTGGCGTCGTATTGCGTGACCTGCAGATTGCTAAAGTTGTATGCGAAGGCTGATGCAGTCAGTCGCAGCCGCCGGTCAAACAGCTCACCCTTGGCGCCCGCCTCAAAGCCTTTCACCGTTTCCGAATCGAAGTCGATGTCGGCGAGCGTCGTGTTGGTCTGGATCGGGCTAGTGATCCCGAACCCGCCCGATTTGAAACCGGTCTTGTAAGCGATGTACAGCGTCGAGTTGGCCACCGGATGGTAGGACAACGTCGCCTCGGGCGAAATGTTGTCATCCTTGAAGGTCCCGGCGAGGATACCGGGAGTCTGGTCGGTCGAACTTGCGAACACGGTTGCGGCAGTATTAAACCGGCCCAGCGCCGAGTTTATGCCATAAAGGTTCTGGTTCCGCGTCTTCTTCTTCTCCGACGTGTAACGTGCGCCTGCGGCAAGTTCGAGCTTAGGCACAATCAGCCAAGTTGCCTGGCCGAACACCGAATAGGTGCGGCCGGTCAGGTACGCGTCCTTCTCGTACGTCTCGATCCTATCGTTGAGCGGATTGTAGCTGATGTCGGCGCGAAAATTGGTGTCGTTGTACAGTTCGTCGCGGGTGTCGCCGTAATACGCGCCGACGAGGAAGTTGACCGGCCCGTCAAGCTTGGTCAGCAGGCGGAATTCCTGGCTAAAGCTAGCGTAGCTGGTGTCTTCGTACGTGGTCAGCGCGTTGTCGACGGTGTGCGTCAGGCCCGATACGCTGCGATACCGGTTGTAGATTCGGCCGGTCAGCGACGACAGGTTGAAGTCATCGGTATCGTATTTAAGCACCAGCGACGCCGTGTACGCCTTATTCAGCCCGCGCGAGCGGTTGTCACCATCTAGCGCGGGAATGCGGTTGGCGATCGCGGGGACGATGTTGCTGAAGCTGGTCTGGTTGTCGGCGCGGCAATCGCCGAACGGATCGGCGACCCCGAACGACCGTGGCCGGTCGCCCGTGCACGGACCGATATTCTGTGAGAACGAGCCGCCGCCCTGATCATGCGCGATCAGCCCGAACAGTTTTGCGCTTGCCGAAAATGCACTGGTCGGATTGTACTCGAGCGTCACGCGACCCATCGTCTCGTCGTCCCCGACCCTGCGACCCGGTGCGCCGGGTAGCGTTCCGGTCGACGCGGGCAGTGCGGCCGGAAAGAACGGGTTCGGCGCGACTTGCGCGTTGTTGTAGAGCCAGCCCTTCGCATCACGGTGCTTGATCGCCACGCGGCCGCCAAGTGTCTCGGTGATCGGGCCGGAGACATGCGCTTCGCCCGACACTTCGTCGGCGACGAATTCATAACCGACGCGTCCGCCGACCTCGAAGCGATCGGTCGGTCCTGCGGTGGTGATCGAGATGACGCCGGCCGGGCTGTTCTTACCGAAGAACAGCGCCTGCGGGCCCTTCAGCACTTCGACCTGCTGGATGTCAAAGAATCCGAGTGTCGCAACGCGCCCGGAGGACGACTGGATGCCGTCGATCGCAACCGAGACGGGCTGTTCATACCCAACCTGCGTCGGCGGCGAGCTGATCCCGCGGATCGCGATCGAACCGCCACCGATCGTGCGATAATTGCTGACGATCACGGTTGGGGTTAGTTCGCCGATCTTGGTAAGGTCGGTGGCGTTGTATTTGTTGATTTCTGCGGCCGACAGCACGGACACGGCGACGGGCACGTCGAGCAACCCTTCCTTCCGGAGACGCGCGGTGACAACGATGTCTGCGTCGCTGGCGACCGGGGCGGCATCCGTGGCCTGCTCAAGCGGCGTGGGGTTGCCTGGCGGGACGGCGACTGAAGCGGCGGGGGGGACCGGAGT
The DNA here is from genome assembly GCF_001421685.1 of Sphingomonas sp. Leaf28. Classification (NCBI taxonomy): domain Bacteria; kingdom Pseudomonadati; phylum Pseudomonadota; class Alphaproteobacteria; order Sphingomonadales; family Sphingomonadaceae; genus Sphingomonas; species Sphingomonas sp. Leaf28. The sequence continues at coordinate 27,397 of NZ_LMKX01000007.1, forward strand.
GCCCTGAGCGGGTGCGAGCTGCGCGAGCGCGGTCCCCGCTATCAATGCTGAAGAACAGACGGCGGCAAGCGCGCCGATCCGGACCGAACGATATGAACGCACCTTCATGCCATCCTCCTCCTGTGTCGCGGTATGATTATCCGGCCGACCTCCAGTTTTGGATGGTCTGCCGAAGCCGCTGTGGTGGTCGGTGAGGGAACCTCCCCCCCGACATGTCGAAAGCTAGGCGCGCCTTCCGTCGACTGTCAACAGAAACGTTGACAATAACTGGGGTGATCGGTTGGAGGCGTAATTACGCAACATCAAACAGGTCGTGCTGACAAACAGAAGCGCGCGTTACACTTTTTCAGCGGCTCGTTCTGCCTTCCGACGAGTAGGGGACAGAGCAGTTAATCCACGCAGGCGTTGACGATATCTGCAACCCAAGCGGCTCAGGAATCGAGTATCGCCACCGCGCGTGTCCATCCGCCCGATGCCGCACGAATCTTTACGGGGAAGCAGGCGATCGTGAACCCGGTTGCCGGCAAGCTCTCCAAGTTGTGCAATTTCTCGATATGGCAGTAGCCGATGTCGCGCCCGGCCTTGTGACCCTGCCAGATCAGTCCTGCGTCACCGCTCTTCGCATATTCAGCCGCGGTATGGATGAACGGCGCGTCCCAACTCCAGCCGTCGGTGCCGGTCACGCGCACGCCGCGCTCCGTCAGGTACAGCGTCGCGTCGCGTCCCATGCCACAGCCCGAAGCGACATAATCGTCGTATCCGAACCGGTCGCCCGCGCTGGTGTTGACGACGACGATCTCCAGCGGGGACAGCGTATGTTCGATCCGCGCCAGTTCCGCCTCGACGTCCTCAGCGGTCGCAACGTAGCCGTCGGAGAAATGCCGAAAGTCGAGTTTGACGCCGGGCTGGAAGCACCAATCGAGCGGTACCTCGTCGATCGTGATCGCGCGCTTGCCGCCATCTCCAATCTTGGCATCCATGGTGGACGCATAGTGATACGGCGCATCGAGGTGCGTTCCATTGTGCGTGGTGAGCGCAACGCGTTCGATTGCCCAGGCCTCGCCGGCGGGAAGGTCGTCTGCTGCCAAACCCGGAAAAAAGCCGAGCAACCCCGGGACCGACGCCTTGTGATCGATGTATTCTATACTCGGGCCGTAGCCGGGCGGATCGGAGATCACGTCGTTCTCGAGGAACACCGATAGGTCGATGATCGTGCGTGCCATGCTCAGAACTCCACCCGGTCGCCACCCTTGAGGCCGAGCATCGCGCGCGCCTCGCTCGGCGTGGCAGGTTCATGCCCCATCTCGTGCAGAATGCGGACGATCTTCGCTACCTGCTGCGCGTTCGAGACCGCCAGTTCGCCGCGTTCAATGAAGAGGCTGTCCTCCAGCCCGACGCGGACATGCCCACCCATCAGCGCGGCCTGGGTCAGGAACGGCATCTGGTGCCTGCCCGCCGCCAGCACCGACCATTGATACGAGTCGCGCCCAAACAGCCGGTCCGCAGTCGCCTTCATGAACATCAGATTTTCGAGATCGGGACCTATCCCGCCCAGAATGCCGAAGATCATCTGGATGAAGAACGGCGGCTCGACGATCCCCGCAGCGACGAAATGCGCGAGGTTGTAGAGGTGGCCGACGTCGTAGCATTCATGCTCGAACTTGGTGCCGCCCTCGCGCATCGTCGTAATGATCCGGTCGATGTCGCGGAAGGTGTTGCGGAAGATATAGTCGTCGGAGTTGAGGACATAGTCCTTTTCCCACGCGTGCTTCCAGTCGGTGATTCGCCGCCCCGCGCCGTGGAACGCGAAGTTGATGCTGCCCATGTTGAGCGAGCACATCTCCGGCTTGAACCGCGTCGCCGCCGCCAGCCGATCGTCGAGCGGCATCGTCGCCGAGCCACCCGTGGTCAGGTTGACGACCGCATCGGTACGCTGGCGGATCACCGGCAGGAATTGCGCGTAGACGTCCGGATCGCCGGTCGGCTGTCCCGTCTCGGGCACGCGCGCATGGAGATGCAGGATCGCAGCGCCCGCCTCTGCGGCAGCTATCGCCTGGTTGGCGATTTCCTCGGGCGTGATCGGCAGCGCGTACGACATGCTCGGCGTATGCGCGCCGCCCGTCACCGCGCACGTGATGATGATCTTGGCCATGTTACCCTTTCCGCTCGCGTTGCAGGGCGAGCAGATGACGATGGAGCCCGAGCCGGTCGCCGGATACCTGCGCGCGTGAAACCGTGCCGTCGGCCACGTCGAAAATCGCCGCCAATCTGAGGATGACCGGCTCTCCGATCAATGCCCGGTCGATGTCGACGAACCCGCCCGCATAGCGTCCGTGGCTTTCGACATGCGCGGCCGCGCGGGGGCCGGCGGTGAACATGTGGGAGATCGTTAGCGTATCGATCTCGACCAACGCGGCGAAGTCCGGTCCGTCGACTAGCACGGGCTCGACTGCGGCAGCCCTTAACATTCCAGGCAACCAATCGCGCACAATCGCCTCGGTTGCGGGATCGGGCGGCAGTACCGGCTGATCCCACGGCGCGAGAGCAGGGGCGGCAACCGCGTCGGGCAGGCCGCTCTTCAACTGACGCTTGCGGGCGAAGTAATCCTCCTCCGCCCAGCCATGCGACAACCGCTCGCCAGCTAGACGGAATACCGTGATCCCGCGCCATGCTGCGACGCGACCGTCGTCGCGCACCGATGCGCCGTGCTCGGTAAAGCGCATCGCCACACCGTCGACGCCGAGGATCGTGTCGTGGACCGTTACCGTCAGTCCCGGAAACTGATCGAGTTGTGCCGCGGTTGCGGGAAGATACTGGTCGTCGCGCCCGTCGAACACGTGGCCACCGATCGACAGCTTATAGGCCGGGTCCATCACCCATTCGACAGCTTGCGGATCGTGCGAGGTCAAAAAATCGACTGCGAACCCGCGTAGTGCGCGTGCCTGGGGGGACAACGTCATGCCACAATTTCCGACCGCGCGCGGTCGAGCGTGCGCAGATCCTTTTTCAGTATTTTCCCGGACGCGTTCTGCGGCAGTGCACCGACGAAGCGAACCGAGGTCGGGCATTTGTAATGCGCCAGATGCTCGCGCGTGTAGGCGATCATCGCCGCCTCGTCCGGGTCTGCACCGATCCGCGGCACCACGTACGCCCTCGGGGTCTCGCCCCATTTTGCGTGCGGCACGCCGATCACAGCGACCTGGCCGACATCCGGGTGCGCGCCGAGGACGTTCTCGATCTCGGTCGGATAAACGTTCTCTCCACCTGACACGATCATGTCCTTGTAGCGATCGTGGATGAAGACGAACCCTTCGCCGTCGCAATAGGCGGCATCGCCGGTCCTGAGCCAGCCATCGGGCGTGACCGCCGCAGCCGTCTCGGCAGGTTTCCGCCAATAGCCGATCATCACCATCCCCGACCGGATCCGGACCTCGCCGACCTCGCCGGGTGCGACGCGCACCTCGGTGTCCGGATCAACCAGTTGCAACTCGACCCACGGCAAGGGCCGGCCGCACGACCGCAACCGCTCGGGCGTCGGTCCATCGGGATCATGCTCGTGCGGCGGCAGGCTTATGACGGTCCCGGCGGTCTCGGTCGCGCCATAGGCATGGCTGAACTCGCAGCCGAACAGCGCGATCGCGCGGCGCAGCAACGGTTCGCCGATCGGGGCCGCACCGTAGAGAATGCGTTGCAGTCCCTGAGGCGCGATGCCGCCTGTGTCGACATGGTCGACCAGCCTTTGCACCACGGTCGGGACGAAGAATGTGTGCGTCACCCCGTGCCGGTCGATCGTCGCCGCCACACTGGCCGGGTCGAGCTTTTCGAGCAGCACGGTATGCCCGCCCTGACTGAGCGCCATCATGCCGTAGCCGATCCCGCCGATATGGAAGAGCGGCATCGCCACGAGATTGACGCTGTCAGCGGTGAACGCCCATACCTCGCGTGCCATCCGCTCGACATAAGACAGGTTGGTCTGGCTGATCAGTACGCCTTTCGGCACCCCCGTGGTCCCCGACGTATAGAGGAGCAGGGTAGCCGCATCGGGATTGACCGTAATCTTCGGTGGCACATCGGACGCTGCGTCGCGCAACGCATCGAACGCCGTCAGATCGATCGTCTCGACCGCTACGCCGGTAAGGCGATCGGCCAGTACATCCTGCACCAGCACAAGCTGTGGTTCGCCATCCGCAATGATCGCCGCGATCTCGCCCGCCGCCAGTCGCCAGTTCAGCGGCATCATGATCGCGCCGATCTTCGCGCATGCGTAGGCAAGCTCGTAGAACACGCACGCCGCATGCGAAAGCAGCGCCACCCGGTCCCCCGCACCCACGCCGCGCTCGCGCAGCACGTTGGCCAACTGCGTACTGCGTCGATCGATATCCGCGAACGTCAGCAGCTCGTCGTCAAACGCGAGGCACTTCGCGTCCGGTGTCTCGGCCGCGAAATGCTGCATCAGCGTCAGCAGGGTCGGTTGCATCGTTCGCCCCTCAGTAGCTTTTCGGCAGGCCAAGGCTGTGTTGCGCAACGTGGTTCAGGATCATCTCGCGACTGACGGGCGCGGTCTTGTGCAACCGGGCGATAAACCACAGGTCGGCAAGCCCGTACTCGTAGCTCAGCCCATTGCCGCCATGCGTCTGGATCGCCTGGTCGAGTGCTTTCAGCGACGCCTCGGCGCCGGCGAACTTTGCCATGTTCGCGGCTTCGGCAGCATCCTCGCCCTGGTCGTACAGCTGCGCTGCACGCGCATTCAGCAGGCGCGCCGCCTGGACGTTGATATATGCCTCGGCGAGGGGGTGCGCGACGCCCTGGTGCTGGCCGATCGGTGTCTTCCACACACTGCGATCGCGCGCGTACTGCGCCGCCTTGTCGAGCGCAAACCGCGAAATGCCGTTGTTGATCGCCGCTGCTGCTACCCGCTCAGGGTTCAGTCCGACGAACACCTGTTTCAGGCCCGCACCGCGCGTGCCGATCAGCATCGATGCGTCGAGCTGGATGTCGTCGTAAAAAGTCGTGAACTGCTTCTCGGGCGTCATCACCGCGGCATCGATCGGCTGGTAGCTGAGCCCCGGTGCGCTGGTCGGCAGCAGGAACAACGACAGTGCTGAGCGCCCGTCGCCCGTCTCCATCTCCGGATCGCGGGCGACGATCATCACCGCGTCCGACACGTCGATTCCCGACGTCCAGTATTTAGAGCCGTTGAGCACGAACCCGTCGCCGTTGGACACGATACCAGTCTTCACCTTGTGCGTGTTGGAGCCCGCATCCGGCTCGGTGATCGCGAAGCAGATCTTCTTGGTACCGTTGGCGATGCCCGGCAGCCATTCGGCCTTCATCTCGGGCGAACCATGCGCAGCGATGATCGGCGCCGTGATCGAATTGATGACCAGCGAAAGCAACGGGCATCCCTGCGCAGCACACTCCTCGATCACGACGTTATAGTCGCCGATCCCGCCGCCGCTGCCGCCATGCTCTTCTGAGATGTGCACGCCGAGAAACCCGGCCTCGCCCAGCGCACGCCAGAGTTCGACTGGTTCTTCACCGCTCTTGACGCATTGCTGATAATATTTGCGGCCGAACTTGCCGACCAGCTTGGCGACGCTTTCGCGCAGTTCGCGGTGGTGATCGGCGGTGTCGACTAGGGGGGAGAAGAACATTGGTTGAGCGGACATGCGGTGCGTTCCTTGTGGATCTTATGGAATGTCAGGCGGGCCAGTCGAAGAAACCGTGCCCAGATTTTGCGCCGAGCCGGCCCTCGGCGACCATTTTCGCAAGCATAGCTGGCGGTGCGAAGCGTGGCCCGTGCGCTGCCTCCAGCGCGCGTGCGACCTCCAGCCGAACGTCGAGGCCGACGATATCGCTCAGCCGCAACGGGCCGACCGGGTGGCGATAGGCGAGCACTGCGGCGCGATCGATATCGTCCGCGCTGGCGACGCCGTCCTCGAGCATCCGTATCGCTTCCAGAGACGCCGCGAAGTCGAGCCGGCTAGTCGCGAACCCCGGTACGTCGCGCACCGTGATCGTCTCTTTGCCGATCGCCTTGCCGAATGTACGGGCCTGCGCGAGCGCGTCCGAAGAGGTGGCGGCGCCCTGCACGATCTCGAGAAGCTTGATCGACCAGACCGGATTGAAGAAATGCAGCCCGAGGAACGTCGACGGATCCCGTACGCTTTCGGCCAGCACGTCGATCGACATCGCGCTGGTGTTGGTGGCGAGTAACTGGGGGGACTTGGCGGACGCGCTGGAGAGGACGTCACGCTTGAGATCCAGCCGCTCGGGTACGGATTCGACGATCAGCGCCAGGCCTTCGGGAATCGCCTTCATCGTCTCGACGCGAACGACGCGGGCGGCGGTAGCTTCGGCTGCATCGGCGTCCAGCTTGCCACGCGACACTGCCCCCGCCAGCGTGGTCTCGACCGTTCGCGCCATAATCGCAGCGCGCGTCGCGTCTGGTTCGACGACGTGGACCCTTCGTCCGGCCAACGCTGCAACATAGGCGATACCCACGCCCATCGTGCCGCCGCCGATCACTGCGATATCGTCCGTCACGTCACATCCTCTCTTCCGTTGCAGCGGATTTGCGATTGTGGGTCATTCGCCGAGCCAGACCGGCGCGCGTTTGTCCGCAAAGGCCCGCGCGCCCTCTTGTGCATCGGCGGAAGCGAGCACGGTCTCGACCATGTCGCGTTGCAGGTCCCACCGTCGATCAAGCGGCCAGTCGGGCGACGCGGCCATGATCCGCTTGCTCGCCATCACCGACAGCGGTGCGTTCGCGGCAATCTCGTTCGCCAGCGCCAGAGCGGCTTCCAGCGCACTACCGGGCAGCGCGAGCCGGTTAACCAAGCCCCAGCGGTGCGCAGTGGCGGCGTCCATTCGCGCGCCGGTCAGCGCATATTCGAGCGCGATCGCTGGCGGGATGCGCTCGCGTAGCCGCACCAGCCCGCCCGATCCCGCGACCAGCCCACGCGAGACCTCCGGCAACCCGAACATCGCGGTGTCGCCTGCGACGATCAGGTCGCACGCGAGCGCCAACTCGCACCCTCCCGCCAGCGCGTAGCCTTCGACGGCAGCGATCAATGGTTTTGCGGGCGGTTTTTCGGTGACGCCGGCAAACCCGCGACCTTCGAGTTCCGGTCGTTCGCCGTCGACGAACGCCTTCAGGTCCATTCCCGAACAGAAATTTCCGCCCATGCCGGTGACGATTCCAACGCGTAACGTCGGATCCGCATCCAGCACGTCGAGCGCCTCGGCCAGAGCCAGCGAAACGGCGCGATTGACCGCGTTGCGCTGCGCCGGCCGATCGATCGTCATCACCAGCACCGCGGCGCGGCGTTCGACCACCACGCTCATGCCGACACCCGTTTACGGGTCACGTGGTAGTCGTCTAGGTCTGCCGTATCGGTCATCCGCCACATGTCGAGGATGCGGAACGGGTTGTTGACGACGATCCGCCCCTTTGAATTGCGGACATAGCCATCGACGCCGGGATAGGTCCAGACGAGCCCGGCATGCGTCTCGTCGACCTTTGCGTTGTACGCGTCGTGGACATCCTGCCGCACATCGATCGTCGCGATCCCCTTTGCGAACATCTGGCGGAGCAAGGACATGACGTAGTGCATCTGCCGTTCGAGCACCGAGATCAGGCTTCCGCCATGCCCGTATTGCGTGTTCGGTCCGTACAGGCAGAAGAAGTTCGGGTAGCCCGGCACCGTTGTCCCGAGATACGCGCGCGCATCGTCGCCATCCCAGTCGCCATGCAGGTCGCGTCCGTCCAAGCCGACGACGCGCATCGGTGCCAGCAGGTTGACCACGTCGAACCCTGTCGCCCAGATGATTGCATCCGCCTCATGTGTCGTCCCGTCGCTGGTCACGATGGCGTGCGGTAGGACCTCGGTCACTGCACCGTTGACGTACTCGACATGCGGTTGGGCGAGCATCCGGTACCAGCCATTGTCGAGCAGCATGCGCTTGCCGAACGGAGGGTAAGACGGGATCATGTCGGGCAGTAGGTCCTGCCGCTCGCCCAGTTGCGCCGTCATATAAGCGGTCAGCCCGCGACGGTGGGAGTCGTTGACCGCGTTGATCGATTTGCCTTGGCCGTCCCAGTCAGGATCTTGCCGTAACGCCTCATACTGTTTGTCGTTGAACGCCCAGCTCAGTCGCAATCGGTACCAGAGCCGGTACAGCGGCATCGTCTGCATCAGATGCTGCAACGCTTCTGGGATCGCCTGCTTGAACTTCGGGAACGGCGCGACCCATTGAGGCGTACGGTTTACCACCGTCAACGACACGACACTGTCGACGATTGCCGGCCCGACTTGCATTGCGCTCGCGCCGTTGCCGACCAGCACGACCTTCTTGCCGGCGAGCTCGATCCCGTCCTCAGGGTAGCGTGCGGTATGCACGCTCGGCCCTTCGAACCGGTCCATTCCGGGAATGTCGGGCAATCGCGGCTTGTTGAACGCGCCCACGCCACTGAGGATCATGCTCGCGGTCAGCGTTTCCGAATTGCCATCGGCATCGATCACGTCGGCTTGCCACTCGCCCGCGTCTGCATCCCAGCGCGCCTCGGTCACTTCAAGACCAAAGCGGATATGGCGGCGGATGTCGAAGCGGTCGGCGACATCCTGCAGATACGCGTGGATCTCACGACTTCCCGCGAAATAACGCGACCATTCATAGGGCGCATAGGAGAAGGAATAGAGGTGGCTCGGCACGTCGCAAGCTGCGCCCGGATAGCGGTTCTCGAACCAGACGCCTCCGAGGTCGGGTCGCCGCTCGAGGATGGTGTAAGGGATACCAGCCGCAGCGAATTGTACCGCGGCGCACATTCCCGAAATGCCGGCGCCGATGATCAGCGCGCGAAACCCCGGAGGCGGCGCTATATCCTGAGCGCCGTCGATTGCAGGCTGTACCTCGGTTAGTTGAAGCTCATGCCTGATCATCGCTGCGTAGCTCGCGGGGATAGTCTCACCCAACGACACGCTCATCATCTCGACCAGCAACGCGTCATCCGGATTGGCGAGGGCAGGAGGGCGTCCCTCGAACCACGCCGCGAACGCCGTCGTCGCTGCGGCTCGAATCTCGTCCTGTAGCGCGCCAGGCAGCCCGCCATCGTCGTTATCGTCCAGCCCACGCGTACGGGTCGGCACGAACCGGCCCTCGATCCATTCCCGGTCCCCGGTCAACTGCACCAGCACGCAGGCTAGCGTCGGAATGTTCGCCTGCGCGATGGCCTCTGCAAGCCAGAGGGGGGCATCCTGTCCAATTCTGTCGGCCATCGGCTCTATCTTCATTGGTGTCGCGCCGCGACGGAGCGGCATGGCACAGGTCAGAACAGGAATATGCGCACAGCCTCTTCCTCAGTCAACACTGTTGTTGACGAAAAGTTTGCGACCCATTTCGGTTATCGCGCGGTCGGCCATCGGCGTTAGCATCGGCAGACTTGCAAAGCCGTGGATCATCCCTTCGTAGCGCGTCATCGTCACCACCCCGCCGCTGGTACGAATTGCCGCGCCAAGCGCCTCGCCTTCGTCACGCAAGGGGTCGAAGGCCGCTGTGATGATGTGGGTCGGCGGCAAGCTGGCGAGATCTGCGCGCAGCAGGTCGACATCGGCCGCCAACGAACCGGCATCGCCCAGATAGGACGCCCAAGCCCAACGCATCCAATCACGCGTCAGCATGTGATCGGCCCCCAGCGTTCGCCAGGACTCGGTCTCGCACGCCGGAGCGACCACGGGATAGAACAGGCCAAGCGCGTCTATCCGGATACCTTGGCGGGCCGCGCACAATGCGGTCATGGCAGCAAGATAGCCGCCCGCGCTGTCGCCACATACCGCAAGCTTCCCGATGTCACCTGGCTCGATGCCCGCCACTCGTTGCAGGGCAGAGCGGCAATCATCGCGTGCGGCGGGAAAGGGGGCTTCGGGGGCAAGTCGATACTCGACGGCGACTACCGATGCACCGCTTGCTGCAGCCAGTGAGCGACACAGTGCGTCGTGGGTGTCGAGCGATCCAACAACGAAGCCACCGCCGTGGAAGAACAGGATCGTTCCGTGTGTTTGCGCAGTGGGGCGATAGATGCGGCGTCGGATGGCCTCGGTCTCGTCGGATCGCACCGACCAGATTGCGGGCCCTGCGACCGCCGCCATCGGCCGGTCGAGCCTTTGCCGATAATCCTTCATCGAGAGGCTTGGGGGCGGGGGGCGCAACGTTACCCTTGGATCGGCGAGCAGGGATACGAAAGTGGGATCCAGTTCGGTAGAAGCGCTCATATCAGAAGGATCACCTCTCACCGGCGCGATGTCAACGCTTGTGTTGATCCTGAGGCGGCGGTGTTTGATCTACCGCCCAGGCTGGTTCATGGAGCGACGATGGACGAAGATGATCAGGGCAAGCCCGAGGTACAGAGCGGCATCGGTCGCCGGCGCTCTGCGGCGCGTACCGATTCGAGTGCCTCCTACCAGACCAAGCGCAAGGAAATCGCGGAAGCCGCGGTGCGCGTCTTCAATCGCCTGGGGTTCGAACGGGCAAGCATTGCCGCGGTCGCTGAGGAGATGGGCGTCGACCGTGCCTCGCTCTATTATTATATCTCCTCGAAAGAGGCCCTGTTCGACGAGGTGGTTCGCACCGTAGTCGAGCGCAATTGCGCGATCGCCAAGCAGATCGAAACAAGCGATCTCTCGCCCCGCCGCAAGCTTCGCGACCTGATCACGACGCTGATGACGTCGTATGGCGACCACTACCCGCTCTTCTATATCTACATCCGCGAGAATCTGGGTCATGTCAGCGACTCTCGCTCGGCGTGGTCGAACGACATGCGTGAGATCAATCGCCTGACGACGCAGAGCATGATTGCGATCATCGAGCAGGGTTATGCCGACAAGAGCCTACGCAACGTGGGCCCATCACGGATCGTGGCCAATGGCATATTCGGTGTGATCGGCTGGACTCACCGCTGGTTCCGGCCCGATACGAGCGATGTCAGCGCGGCAGATATCGGCCGTACTTACGCGGACATGATCTTGTCGGGATTGGAAGACCCTTATCGCTGACGGCTATCCGGACTATCCGTTGCGAAGGGCCATCATGGGGTCACGGAAGCGATAATCAATCTCGACGACGATCTTATAACGAGGCTCATTGAACTACATTTTGGCGATACGTGACTGACCGCAATCCTCCCCATCACGACATTCGCGAGCGGATAGCCGGGCGTCAAAATCGGTCATTCGCAAAGATGAACCAGCGTCCGAAGTTGGGAAGTGAGGGAAGGGGCCTGAACGTCTGCTTGTGGGTCGTAACGCCAACAGGCCATTCGTTGAAGGAAGCCACCCGGCAGTCGGTCTAAGCGTCGGAGCGGACTGCTCGTTGAAACGGACGCCACTGCATATGCCCGAATAATGGCGTCACGATTAGATGCGGTACAGCGAGAGCCGCAATGCCCGCGAATAGGGGGCGAACGCCGGAAGGGTCAAAGTGTAACAAGAGAACGCCTGTTATGGTAGCGAGCTGCCCATCGTTGCACAACCGATCTGCGTACGACGTTCGAACGTTTGGGGTGCGGCATGCAGAACGAGAAAGCCCACCGAAAACCCCACGAGTGGCGGCAGAACGACAAGGGCCACAGTCCCGACCAGGAGGCGCAGGTCTTTGCGCTGACATGCTTTTACGACCAAATACGCTGCGGCTATTGCGCCGATCAACGCCATTGTCGACACCATTGCGGGCAGCACGTTTGTCGAGATGCCCCCAAGACGAAGAATATCGGTCAGGTTCGTGGCATGGAGAGTAGCGGGGGTGGCGACAAGGCTCGTTCCTCTCGCCACCCTCTCCAACGGCCGATCCGCTGGTGCATCTTCCACGCCGAAATGAACTGCCGACGCGACGAGAAAAGCCGGAAGTGCGACCGCTGGATCAATGACCCACCAACAGAGGCAAACTGCACCAACAAAGACGTATAAGGCGACGAACAAAGGGCGTTGCCGCGGCTCGACGATTGCCAAGTCGCTGGCGCCATGTGCCATGCCGATGAAACCTATCGCCACAACCGCAAAAGCTAATTGTACGGTCAACGCGCTAATGGAGGCGGCGGCTATTGCCCCTAGAAGCAGGCTCCAGCCCCAGGCTGGAGCGCGGGCGATCATGACTGATGACCGCGTTCGGTGCTATGCTGCTCCAGCGCCTTGTCCAGATTGCTTGCCGCATAGAAGGCGTAAACAACCTTGGCGACGACATCCATGATCAGAATTGCCCAGACTGATGTCGGATCCGTGATGATCTTCATTCCTTCAGGACCGATCAGGAAGACGATTGGATAGAGGAACCAGATAACCGTCAGGAAGGCGACGTTCTTATTGTATGCCGTGCCCAAGGCCATGCCCCGGCTTTTCGCCAGCATGCGTAGCGGCCCCCACAAGAGGTACAGAACGCCGAGAAAGGCGACGCATGACCACGCATACCAGACCCATTTTGCGAACGATGGGCCGGTTAGCGACGACACCAGTCCCGTAGCTATCATTAGCACGTCAAGGACGATGATGGCGGTGAGGTGGCCGCCAACCTCGCCGGTTCTACCATGCTCATGGAAGGCCAGAAGAACGAGGCTCGATAGCAGGGTTGTCACCGACCAATCGAGGTATCTTGCGAGATAGGTGACCGAGCCGTCGAGCTTGAACAGCGTACCGATGCCGAAGGCCATTGCCAGATACGCCGTAGCTGCAATGAACGGCACGCTGGCATGCAGCAGCGTATGGTGGCCGGACGGGTGACTTTTCTTCCCCGTCGCATAGATCGCCAGCGAACCCAGCGACATGATTGTGAACCCAAGTAGGAAGGCAGTCTGATCCATGCGGGATCCCCAGCACAAGGGGGCGACCCGATGCCGACCCAAATCGCATAACATGGATTGTATCGTTTTGTGTCCACGCCGGAGCAAAGTTCATCGGCTTGTCACGAAGCGCGGTCGATAGGAGACGAACGGACACWTCGTCAGTGAATTAAGCCGGCGGACTACCCTGCGCGACGCTGCGTAAGTAATCACTGGTACCGGATGCCTTCATGAGCATCGTATCGACTAGCCGTTGTCCTCTGCAGCCCCGGCGAACTGGATTGCGCGGCTTTGGTATCACGATACTGAAGCTTGGCTGATTGTGGAACGCGCGGTCGCCTGGATCGCTAAGATGGACCGCCTATCGCTCACCCACAAACTGAAAGTTCCGCATGTTCAACGGACTCGGCCTGCCGGTTTTGCTCGCCATCTTTGCCGCCTGCGCAGGTGTAATCTGGGTAGCGGGCGTGAAGCTAGCTGATACGACGGACATTCTGTCCTCGCGCCTTCACCTAGGCAAGGCGCTCGGCGGTATCATCGTACTCGCAATAGCCACCAACCTGCCCGAGGTCGCGATCACCGTCAGTGCGGCGCTGGCAGGCAATCTGGGGGTGGCGGTCGGCAATATAYTAGGCGGCATCGCCATCCAGACGGTTGTGCTCGTGGCGATGGACATCGCCATGAAGGAGCAGGTGCCTCTGACCTACCGCGCCGCCAGCCTCACGCTGGTCGTGGAGGCGGTGCTGGTCGTGGTGGTYTTGATCGTGTCGATCATGGCGACGCAGTTGCCGGGCACGCTGATTGCGGCTCGCCTGACTCCCGGGGCGGTGTTGATCGGCGTCTTGTGGGTCATCGGCGTGTGGCTTTCCAGCAAAGCCAGCAAGGGGCTGCCTTGGCAAGATACGAGCGGCACGGCTCCCGACGGGCAAAAAGAACCCAAGGGTCACTCGCAGGCAAAGAAAGATGACGCCTCCGGACAGCGCGGCGAGAGCACGATTCACGTCGCATTGGTCTTCGGCGCCGCGGCGCTTGCGACCCTGGCAGCCGGCGTACTCCTGGAGCGAAGCGGCGATGCCATAGCCGAACACATCGGCCTCAGCGGGGTCCTCTTCGGGGCAACGGTGCTTGCGGCCGCCACGTCGCTGCCCGAGCTTTCGACCGGTATCACCTCGGTACGCATGAAGGACTATCAGCTGGCCGTCAGCGACATCTTTGGTGGAAACGCCTTTCTGCCAGTGCTCTTCCTCCTAGCCGTCGTCGTCTCAGGCAAGGCGGTGCTGCCTGATGCACAGGCAAGCGACATMTATCTTGCGGGCCTTGGAGTGTTGCTGACCTGCGTTTACGCCGCAGGCCTGATTTTCCGACCCAAACGTCGAATTTGGCGCATGGGCATCGATTCCTTCGCGGTGCTTACCYTTTATGCCCTCGGCGTGGGTGGCCTGTTCGCAATATCTAGCGGTCACGGCAGTTGAGCCGCTTACTTCAAAACGCGACTTTCTGGGGTGGGAGCCAGCCTTTGAAACTAGCCGTGTTNCCCTCGGCGTGGGTGGCCTGTTCGCAATATCTAGCGGTCACGGCAGTTGAGCCGCTTACTTCAAAACGCGACTTTCTGGGGTGGGAGCCAGCCTTTGAAACTAGCCGTGTTAAACATGAACAGGTGTCCGATGTTGGGAGCAGAGAAGGAGCGCGTGTATGGCCGATTCTGGGTCTCCGCAACTGCGGGGAGCCGATCCTTCCTGGATCTCGGCTGGTGGCCGTTGGTGCTGCGCCGAGGTCCTAATCATGAGCTACAACGCCTGCGCGACTATCAAACGCCTGCGCGACTATCAGCTGCTGAAGTATGCCGGACTTCTTAGGTCATCGATTAGGGAGAGGCCGGCCGGTGCCCAGCCAAGTTCAGCTTGGGTGAGCGTGCTGCTCACTGGGTTGTCAACCGAGACGAACGGCGCCGTAAAGCCAAACTGGCGTGTGGCGTCGGCCTGCGTCCCCGAGCGCAGGGGCAGGCCCAATCGCTGGCCCATGACCTCGGCAATCTCCCGATAGGTGAGCACGTCGTTACCTACGCCGTGGTAGACGCCCCCAGGCTTTCCGTTTTCGAGCGCCAGCCTAAACAGCGAGACGGCGTCATCGATATGGACGCCGCTCCAGTGATTGGAGCCCTCACCGACATAAATAACCTCGCCGTGTTTGCGCGCTGCCAGGGCGAGCTGGGGGATTAGGCCCTTGTCGCCCGTCCCGTGTACTGCGGGCGCCAGTCTGACGATCGAGGCTCGCACTTTGTGGGACGCCCAATGCTCCACGAGTGCTTCACTGACAGAGCGGACGTAGCCAGGCGACGCCGCGTTTGGGCAGTCAGTTTCAATGGCAATGCCCCGTGCCGATGCACCCGACGCACCAGCTAAGCCCATCGTGGCGAAGGCGGTGACTAAGGGGCGCTCCGAACCGCTAAGTGCGCTCGCCAGGGTATTGAGGGCCGCATCGTTGGTTGCTGTAATGGCCTTCATCATTCTTCCCATGATGCCACCAGGCCAGCCACCAAAGATGGCACTGAGCATACGTGTACGCGGCATGTCACCCGGCAAGAAACTGTATGCCAGATGAATTACGCCGTCGGCCGCCTCAGCGCCCTGCCGCAGAACCGAAAGGTTAGTAAGGCTGCCAATGAGAGGTTGGACACCGTTCGCTCGCAGCATTTCAGCGGAGGCTTCAGATCTAGCAAGGCCCACAACTTGGTAACCGCGTTTAATGAGGTCATGCGCAATCGCAGGTCCTAGGAAACCCGTTGCGCCAGTGATGAAGACTCGCATGCAGATTACTCCTATATGTTGTTCAAGGAATTGCGTCGGCATTGCTGAAGGTTAGGTACAGCTCTGCCAGGACCATGTTGGGCAGCCAGCATGCCCAGGAAATCACGCGATAGGACAGGACCGGGTCGAGCCCGAGCTGAAAGCTAGCCGGCAGGTAGAGCCGCAGCGTTACTGCCGATAACGTCAGTGCAAACGAGCGGATCATCCAGCGCCGATGCGACGACACTCGTTGTGCGAGGATCTCCCGGACCGCAAATATGGTGGCTGCAATCCAAGCGATACCCAGCAAGCTGAAACCGGTGCCGGCGATAGGTCCTGCGGAGACGCCGGTCGCAAGCACCAGCGCAGCGGTGCCCCCGGTGACGCACCCGGCGACGTAGATTTGCCCGCACATCCGGTGAGCGGCTGTCTGGCGCCGACGAAGCACAGGCAGAAACTGCCATGGGCCAACAAAAAGTGCTGTTGCGGCCCCGGTCGCGTGAATCACAAGCCATGGGTTCACATGGGCATTGGCTGCAATTGTCACTGGAACGGGTCCCGCCTTGGCGAGATAGCGATAGGAAACAAGCGCCACAGCGCTACTCAGCATCGTCATGAACGCCCAAGACACACGTCGCACTAGAGAAGAAAGTGGTCGCGGCCTTTCCGTTCGTGGTTGGGTCCAGGACGGCAGATTGGGATCGATCATGCAAAGGCCTCGTATCTCGACACCGTCTAGGCATGAGGCGCTGGACCGACCATACTCATCCGTCCTCTAATTCATTGCGATCGTCCAAACTCATGGACCCACTTTCTGATATTCTGACGTTGATGAAACCGACTGGTTATGGCTTTCGCGGATTGAACGCGGCGGGGGATTGGGCACTTGCCTTTGAGCCCGCGCAAGGGATCCGCTGTTTTGGTATCGAGACGGGGGCCTGCCAATTGCAGGTCGCGGGCACGTCCGCACCGATATCGCTAGTCGCCGGTGACGTCGCGCTGGTGACGGTAGGGGGAGCGGTGCTCCAATCCTCCGACGCGGCGATACCAGTTGATGCGTTTGCACTGATGACGAGTGTACGAGCTGGACATATCGTCGTCCTGAACGGAGGTGGCGAATGTCGCGGGCTAGGCGGCTTCTTTGGGCTTGGCGGGGTCCAAGCCAAAACGCTGGTCGACGCCATTCCGGCGATGATCCATGTCGGTCCTGGTGCAGGCCGAGAGGCATTGCTGACCGGGATGCGACGGCTGATGGTCGAATTGAGCGATCCTCAGCCAGGCGGCGCTCTTCTGGCGGGCCACCTTGCTCAAGCACTACTGGTCGAGGCTCTGCGTGAACATCTGAAAAGCGGTCAGTCTACCAGCGGCTGGTTAGCAGCGCTTGCTCATCCCAATCTACGGCATGCCATGGCCGCGGTGCATAACGACGTCGCACGTCATTGGTCTATTAGCGACATGGCCCGGGCGGCGGGAATGTCGCGATCAAGCTTCGCCTCGCACTTTGAGAGGGTCACCGGCGCAACGCCGATGGCCTATCTGACCCGCTGGCGCATGATGCTGGCGTCCGAGCTTCTAATTAGCACCGGCATGTCGCTGCCTGCCGTTGCGTCCTCGGTAGGTTATGAATCGGAGAGCGCATTCGGAGCTGCTTTCAAGCGTATCACCGGTCATTCGCCACGCAGGGCCGGGAAGCAACCTCGCAGCTTGCTCTCCGCGACTAGGCCTTAGAACCTGAAGTTCGAACACCAAGGAGTAGGGAGGCGAGCTGGAGAATGAAATCCGGTTGGAAACCATAGTATCGTTGTCTTTTCAGATCTTGAAACGACCCGCAGTCACGCCGAAGGCTGCGCATAGGAGCGTAGTTCATCGACGATCGAATGCCGCGACGGGCGCCAACCAAGCTCGCGCACGGCGCGTTGGCCGGAGACCACCTGATCGCATGCAATCGCATCCGCGAAGCCTCCTAGCACCTGCCGAGCTTCCTCCAGTGGCCATTCCGCCAACTGGCCCCCGGCACCTGCTCCCTCGCTGGCGGCCCGGGCAATTTCGATCAGCGGAATAGCAGCGCCATGAGCCCCGTTGTAGATCGATGCGGCAGGCGCCTTCTCGAGCGCGAGCAGATAAAGGTCCGCTAGATCGTCGGCATGGACGCACGTCCAACGATTCTGGCCGTTGCCGACGTAGCGCGCAGCCCCATGCTCCTGGGCTGAGCTGAACATCATCATCGTGGTCCAAGCATGATTGCCATACACCCAGGCAGGACGGAGAATGATGCCGTGAGCGCCACCTGCAGCAGCTTCGAGAATCTCAGCTTCAAGCCTCTGGCGGAAGCGCACCATATCGAGTGGATGCAATGGGCTCTCCTCGGTCGCGGCCGTATCGCCGGTGGCACCGTACAAGAAACAGCCACTCGTATACAAAAAGCGCTTGGTCGTGCCGCGCAACGCATCAAGGATCGCTCGAACTGCGACCTGGTCATAGGCCGCACTATTCTGGTCGTTCGGCGATGCGGCGTGAACGACGGCGTCGACGCCGTGGACCGCGTTGACGATGCTATCTGCATCCTCCAGATCACCATAGGCTGCCTGATAGGCCATGTCATTCAGCTTGGCCACGCTTGCCTCCGAACGCGCGAGCCCGACGACGTCGTGCCCCGCCGTGGCCAATCGACGTGCGACCGCGCCACCGATCAATCCCGTCGCACCTGTTACCAATACACGCATGTCAGCACCTCATCACCTCTGTGCCAAGGCGTAAAGCGGAACGGCGGGCCTGCGTGAAATCACTAGAGATGATACTGCATGATCGGTTTGGCCGATGACGTCAGGCCGACGCGGCGATCCCGGCAATACAGTCGCGCAGCCATACTGTGGCCGGGTGATCATCCACCCGACGATGCCACATCATCGCTAGCGAAAAGTCGGACACCGCGATCGGTGGCTCATGGACGACGATGCCCAAACTGACCGCAGCGAACCGCTTGGCGACCCGCGAAGCGAGCGTGGCGATGAGATCGGTCTCGGCGACGACGAACGGGGCAACCAGGAACTGCGGCAGGCTCAGCACGACGCGGCGCGTTAGGCCGAGCACGGCGAGCTTACGGTCCACCACCCCTGTGCGATCTCCCTCCGGCGATACCAAAAGATGGGGGGCCGCCGCGAACGTCTCGATGTCGGCACCTTTTGCAAAGGCTGGATGGCCGGGCCGCGCAATGCAGGCAAAGCCTTCCCGGAGGATCAGGCGTGTCATGATGCGTGCCGAAGTGTCGACGGGGACGCTGAGTGCAAGGCTTGCCTCGCCACTGTCGAGGAGGTCGACGACTTCATCCTTGCCGAAAATGCCGCGGACCCGCAGCTCAAGACGAGGTGCCTCAACCGCCAGCCGTGCCAATAGGGAAGGCAGTAGGACAAAGGCAGCGTAGTCGGTCATTGCGATCGTCACGATGTGATCGGCTAACGCAGGATCGAAGCCATCCTTTTGCAGGACCGATTGCATGAGCTGGAGCGAAGACGAGATCGAGCCTGCTATATCATCAGCCCGCGGTGTCGGCAGCATACCTGTCGGCGACCGTACGAACAATTCATCGTCGAACGCCTCGCGCAGTCTGGTGAGCGCACCGCTCATGGCAGACTGGCTCAGGCCGATGCGCTGGCCAGCACGTGTGACGTGGCGCTCTGCGTACAGGGCATCGAACGCCTTCAGCAGATTCAGGTCAAAGCCCGCTACATTCATTCGAGAGCCATAGGAGAATGAGGTCAGCCGGGAAAGCGATCGGAAATAAACTTGATCCCGCCCTTCTTAAAGAGAACGGCCTTCCGGGAGCGGGGGCCCGCCCCCGTTGCCGTGTTCGCTGTGATATGAAGGAACGACTGAAGTTGGCAGCCGCGAATAGCTTGCAAACGTCCACAAATGGGTCGTGGAGATCGAAAACCACCTTAGGCAGTTAGGCGTGTTTCTGGCGAACCCAACTATCGCGTTCAGCGAAGATCGCCTGCATCTCTGCCATGTTCTGGGTCCCCCAAACGCATAACGGCTCGAGTGCCTGGGCAAGGCTCTGACCAAGCTGCGTCAGCGTGTAGTCGACGCGTGGCGGTACCTCCTTATAGTCGTTCCTGCGCAATACGCCGTCCGCTTCGAGCTCCTTGAGATGCTGGATTAGAACCTTGTCGCTGACGTCGCGTACCGCGCGCTTGAGCTCGCCGTAGCGCGTCGGTCCACGCAACAGGAAATACAGAATGAGCGGCTTCCATTTGCCAGAAATGATCTTGAGCGTCGCGTCGAGGCCGCAGGTGAAGGCAGGTGCAACGGGAGCGGGCTCGGCAATGGCGGGGCTCAGATGATCAAACATAATTTACACTTACCAAAAGGTGCATACTTGCTCGTAGGTAGGTCCAGCGCCAGCTGCATGCAACCAAAACTGGAGGCATGTATGAATAGGCTAGAAAGCAAGACGGCGATCATCACCGGGGGCGGCACGGGCATCGGCCTGGCGTCGGCAAAGCGCTTCATCGAGGAGGGGGCGTTCGTCTACATCTTCGGCCGGAGACAGGACAAACTGGACGCGGCATTGGCTACCCTTGGTACGAATGCACGCGCGGTAGTGGGATCGGTCACCGATGCCGACGATCTCGACCGCCTGTTTGACACAGTGAAGCAGGAGCGCGGCACGCTCGATATCCTGTTTGCCAATGCTGGGACTGGTGCACTCGCGCCGCTCCCCGAGATCACGTCGGAGCATTACGACGAGACCTTCGCCATCAATGTGAAGGGCACGATCTTCACGGTGCAAAAGGGCTTGAAGCTGATGGGCCAAGGTGGGTCAATCATCCTTACCGGCTCAACGACCGGCGTGATGGGAACGCCCGCGTTCAGCATCTACAGCGCTTCAAAGGCTGCTGTTCGTAACCTCGCACGCAGTTGGGCGCAGGATTTGCGTGGTACGGGTATTCGCATCAATGTCCTGTCGCCAGGACCAACGCTCACCGAGTTGGCGGCCGAGGTTGTGGGTCGCGATGCCATGATCGAGATGGGGTCTACCACGCCGATTGGGCATGTCGGCGACCCTGCCGAAATCGCAGCAGCCGCGGCGTTCCTCGCATCGTCGGATAGCAGTTTCATGACGGGTAGCGAGCTGTTCACCGATGGAGGCTTGGCTCAAATCTGAGGTCCAAGGCCAGCGGGCGAAAAAGCCCGCTGGCCTTGGACATGGTACCGGTCAAATTCCCGTGGTCAGACCAAGGATGTACGTTCCTCCGCCAGGCCCTCCAGAACCCGAGTAGGCGATGTTCGCACCGGTACGGACTACCCGCTTTTCCGAAAGTCACGCCGGCTGTCCATTTCCGCCGGTCGAACCGAAAATCTGGCCTGTCGAATAGCTCAAGGACGGATCGGCCGCGGCAACGTAAAGCGCCGCAATTTCTGCTGGCTGACCTGCTCTTGCCATCGGCGAGTCTCCACCAAAGCTGCGCAACTTCTCGGGCGTCGCCCCGCCGCTGACCTGCAGTGGAGTCCAGAACGGACCGGGCGCAACTGCGTTGACGCGGATACCGCGGCTGGCAAGCTGCTTGGCCATGCTCTTGGTGAAGTTCAGCACCGCAGCACGCGTTAGCGCATAGTCGACGATGTCGGGGGAAGGATTGCCAGCCTGTTCGGAGGACGTGTTGACGATCACCGCGCCCGCACTCATCCGTTCGAGTGCCGCCTTCGTCAGCCAGAACGGTGCATAGACGTTGGTCTTCATCGTATCGTCGAAGTCCTGGCTCGAGATATCGGCGATGCCGGGACGCGTCTGCTGACGGGCCGCATTGTTGACCAGAATATCGAGCCCGCCAAGCTGTTCGCTGGCTTGCTGCACCAGCCGACGGCAAAAGCGTTCGTCGCGCAGATCCCCTGGAATTGCGACCGCCTTGCGACCCTCGGCCTGGGTCAAGGCAATGACCTCGCGAGCATCCGGTTCTTCGGCCGGCAAATAGTTGATAGCAACGTCCGCGCCCTCTCGCGCATACGCAATCGCCGCAGCGCGACCGATGCCGCTGTCTCCACCAGTTATCAGGGCCTTCTTACCCGCCAGCTTGCCTGAACCCTTGTAGCTTTTCTCGCCATGATCGGGACGCGGCGTCATCTTTGACGCAAGACCGGGCCAAGGCTGCCGTTGTACGGGGTAGGGGGGCTTGGGATACGCTGCGGCAGCCGGTGTCGTCGCGGCGTTACTGGCACCACTTTGTGTCGCGGCGTTTGCGACGGTCGCCGCCATGGCACCGGCGGTAATGGCTGCCCCCGTCACGAAAGTCCGTCGTGTGGTATCGGTCATCGTCATAGCTCCCGGAATGATCACAATTCCAAGCGCTAAACGATTGCTTCCGTTCCAAATTCGGCCGTTGACCGCGTCGTGTCCTCTGCACGCGACAGCATCTGCAAAATGGACCCTCTTCGAGACAGATGAGCATCAGCAAGCGGCATTTGACCTGCCTCTAGCCACGCTTGCGACGCCGAACGTGTCAAATGAACGAGCATCTAATGGGGATGCCAAGAACGTCGCGTGCGTGACCGAGACTGAGTCCTGCAGCCCGCTTCGTCAGGCCCTCATTACGGCGTAGCAGGCAATAGCAACCGTGTGCCTTCTCGGATCGTTACATGCGCTAAAGGAGAGTAGTCATGGCCGCCCCACAGGACGAAGAACCGGGTTTCGAAACCGACGTCAACGAACTGCCGGATAGTAATAACAGTCCGGAAGATAGCCTTGAGGATAAGCCGTCGCCCGATACAAAACAGCCAGACGATATCGAGGAGGCCCAGAAGGAAGGTGCCGAGGAGAGAGAAGAGGGCGGCCTGTATTGAATTGCGAAGGGGGCGTTTGAAGCGTTTTGATTAAAACGTACTCCGAATATCCCCCGTGTGTAAGCATATCCCGCAAGGCCGAGTGGTCTGCATCACCACTGCGCTCTAACAGAACCGGTATTGTCAACGCGGTTGGTGTATCGGCCGCTTTGACATCGGTCGATCGCTTAGAATTTGCCTGACAATCAGATCTCGGTTTATGATAACGGTCATGCGTCATTCGCGTAAAGTTTGTAGCGCGGATGAACGTTTTGGAGCACCAGATGCTTAATTGGCTACGGCCTCCTTCTTGAGCATCGCGTCCTTGAGCGTATTGCCTGCGATCCCCCCGGCAGCGACCGCAACAACAACATTGCCGACGAAAAACTCCACAATACCAACGACGCTGCCGAAGGCGATCAATGCGGACGTCGTTACCGGCAGCGCGGCCGTCGCCTTACCGATCGCGACCTTCGCCTCTTGGCGAACGATCCGAAGCCGTTCGAACACGGGCTCGAGCGGTCGACCTTGATCGACTGCCGCGATCAGATCGCCCAGCGCATGATGCAACGCCTTCAGCTGTTCCAGGGCTACCGCCCGATCAGCATCGACCGGGCCTCCATTGTCGCGGGCGAGCTCTTCATCATCGATCAACCGCTGCACAGCTTCCAAGGCAACCGGCGCTAATGCCTGAACGACAGCGGCATGCTCGCGCAGGGAAGGGCGCCCGGTCCACCTTGCCGAACTGACCGCATCCGGTCCGCGAACCTCGTCCCACAGCGCCTTGAACTGGTCACGGACCATCTCACGCCGCAGATTGCGATCCTTCGTTTCCCGAGCATGGCGTACAAACGCTTCAAGGCTGGGCTGTGCCGCGACAAAGGCCGGCGCCAACGGCCGCAGGTCGGTCCGGCCAAGCAGCGCCCGGCGGAGCGCCTTGTAGCGCGTGTCGTCCGCCAGATCCTGGATGCCGTCGCAAGCGCCAAGGCATAGAGTTTGCAGACGCTGCAGCGCCTCCTCGTCGTTCAGCCCTTCCGGCCAGTGTGTTCCTGAATAGCCCATCGCATTCGATCCATTTCGACTCAGCTGACGGTCGGATGCACGAATGTTTGCCTGTAGGACATAGCAAGAACATCAAAGGGCCAGAACGTCGCTAGACATACGCGTAGCGATGATGTTGGTGGACAGCACCGATGCCGATCCGCCCCGAACATGTCTTCCTGTACCCGATCGATTGGCCCCAGCTATCGCATCTGGTCCGCTTCGTGCGCGCAGGCGGACGCTGCGAACATTGCGGGCGCCCACACGGGCAACGGGTCTTCCACATGGGCGACGGACGCTGGTGGGACAAAGGCCGGTCGTATTGGCGTAATGGCGACGGCAGACGTGTTCGCCGACCGATCGAGAACATCCTCGACTTAGGCAAATGGACACCGGTGGTGCTGGCCTGTGCGCACCTCAATCATGACCCCAGTGACAGCGCGCTTAACCAGTTGGCGGCGCTCTGCCAGCGCTGCCACATGATTTACGATGGCCCTGAACATCGTCGTCGACGTTGGATGAACGCACATTACCGGCGTGCGCTCGGCGATCTGTTCTACGGCCCATATCCGATGCGGGGGGCGGACTGGATCACCCCGACACCCATCAGCATGCTCGATGACAGCCGATCGCTATACGCGAACGTCCGGTAGCTCGGAGCACCGGAAACGCTGTGCCGGCTGCGTCCGGGCAAAAAAAGGGGCCGCCAAAAGCGACCCGGGAAGTTTTTAGGAGAGGATGCCTGAAAGGCGTCACCTTGGTATCCGGCAGGCCGGGCAATGGCGAATGCAAAACTGGCTAATCCGGATTGCATTTCATGCACTTGGCGGGATGTCGGAGCCAAACTCATCCCTTGGCTAGCTCGGCGATAAGGCACGGCTGACGAAGGTTCGATAGCGCGGGAAACGGACTGGATCCGGCACGCCGATCCGCATGCCCAATGACAGTCGTTCGCATACGCGCATTCACGGTCGCCCGCCTCCGCGGCACATAGCCAAACGCGCTTCGCAACGTTCGCAGGCAGAACCTTATCCACATGAGTCTCAAGTCTGACGCTTGACCAAACGGTTCCGGTAACGGAACATAAAGTGAACAGGTAGAGTCTAGACATTATGATCACCGCCCTCGAGTCCCTGCCGACAACCATCGCCCACCTGCGGACAATCGCAACGCCGGTGGTGGATCACCGCATCATGCCGTTCGGTATCCCTGCGCTCGACGATCGCCTCGCAAGCAGGGGCCTTCGCACTGGAGCGCTGCACGAGGTCGCCGCACAAAGCTGTGCGATGGTCGACGATGCCGCAGCAACGCTGTTCCTCGCAGGCATCGCCGCGCGAGAAGCGGCGCATACAGGCGGCCCGGTGCTGTGGGTGAGCTGTCGCAACGATCTCTATGCGCCGGGCTTGGAGCAGGCGGGGCTATCATCTGCCGACTTGATTCACGCACAACCCCGTGACGATGCAGCCTTGCTGGCCGTCGTCGAAGACGCGGTGCGCGATGGAACGCCGTCAGCGGTGATCGCCGAGGTTAGCCGGATGTCGATGGTGGCGACCCGGCGCCTGCAACTGGTCGCGGCCGACGCCGACATTCCCGTTCTCATCCTGCGACGCAGACGTAATCGCGACCAGGATCCGCTCGCCGAGCCGTCCGCGGCCTGGACGCGCTGGCGGATCGCCAGTGCGTCGTCCGAGCGCCTGGGCGTCGCCGGCGTCGGCCGATCGCGGTGGCAGGTCGAGGTCGCACGGCAACGTGGCGGCGAAGCATTTTCGATGATTTTGGAGGGCTGCGATGAGACGGGTTGTCTCGCTGTTCCTGCCGCACTTGGCCATCGAGCGGCTGAGACGGCTGGACCGGCACGCTACGCGGCCGCCTGAGCGGCCAGCCCTTCAGCTTCCCGTCGACGACGATCCCGGTGCGTGTTCGGTGCCGCGGGGCGGCGGGTGGCGGCCGGGCGCGCGCTGGGCGCGTGCCGACATGCCGACCAGGCAGGATGTGGAAGGTGAGATCGCAGCGCTGCCTGCGCATGCGAAACCACCCATGCGTGAACTTGGCCGACGATCGGAGGCGGCGAACCATCCGTTCCACGGACCAGCGCAAGCAGACAGTCACGACAGGGTCGCGGCGACCGTTGCGGCGTTCCACAGGGCACCGCTCGCGCTGGTCGGTAAAGTTGGCCGGCGCGAAGAGGTGGTGGCCGCCTGCGATGGCGCAGCTGCGTTGGGGATCACGATCGGCATGGCCGCGACCCATGCGCGTGCGCTGGTGTCCGATCTCGACATCCGACCGTCCGAGACGGAGGCGGATGCCGCGATGCTGGATCAGCTTGCGCTACGCGCGGTGCGCCGCTGGTCACCGATCGCCGCAGCCACACCGCCCGACGGGCTGTGGCTCGACCTGACCGGCTGCGCGCATCTCCATGGCGGGGAAGAACGGTTCTGCCGGCGTCTGCGCGCGTTTTGCCAGCGTGCCGGGTTCACCGCCCGCGTGGCGGTTGCAGACACACCGGGCGCGGCACACGCCATTGCCCGGTTCGGGCCTGCCGACATCGCGATCGTGCCCACAGGGCGGACGGTCGACGCGCTCAGCGGCCTACCGGTCGCGGCCTTGCGCCTAGCAGGCACTGCGCTTGTCGCCGCCCGCAAGTTCGGCTTCGAACGCGTCGCCGATCTTCTACCGGTCGCGCGCGGGCCTTTGGCACGCCGGCTCGGGCTGGCCGCAATCACGCGGCTCGATCAGGCACTCGGCGCGGTCGCCGAACCCATCACGCCGCGCACCGACGAGGTCATGCCGATCGTCGAGCGCCGGCTGCTCGAACCGATCGTCACCGCAGACGCGATCGCGCAGGTCATGGAGGATCTGCTCGGCGACATGGCCGAGCTGCTGCGCGCGAAGGGGCTCGGCGTACGATCACTACGGCTCGGTGGCCTACGCGTCGATGGCACCGAGCAGGTCGTGGCCGTCGGCACCTCACGCCCGACGCGCGAGGTTTCGCACCTGTTGCGGCTCATGAAGCTCAGGATCGAACGGATCGATCCGGGCCTGGGGCTCGAGCAATTCTATCTGGCGGCACCGCACACAGAGCCGCTCGACGCGGTCGATCTTGGCGCGGTTCTCGCCGGTGAGGTACTCGTGCGTGATCCGGCCCGTCTCGTCGACGTCGTTGCCGGCCGCATCGGCGCTGACGCCGTGTTCCGGATCGCCCCTGTTGAAAGCCACGTGCCCGAGCGCGCCGTCATGCGCGCCGACCCGGTGGTGGCGCCCGCGGGCTGGCCGAAATGGCGACGACCGACGCGCCTGCTGGCCAGGCCTGAACCGCTGTGGGGCGTCATTGCACTGATGCCCGATCAGCCGCCCCGGCGGTTCGAGTGGCGCGGCCGGCCGCACAAGGTCGTCGCAGGCGACGGCCCCGAGCGGATCCACGGTGAGTGGTGGCGCCGCGACGCGGAAGTCTGGGCGGTACGCGACTATTACCGCGTCGAGGATGAGACCGGCGGTCGCTACTGGGTGTTCCGGCGTGGCGACGGGTTCGTCGAGGACACCGGCGATCTGAGCTGGTGGATGCACGGCGTGTTCGCATGACCGACTATGTCGAACTCCAGGTCCTCACGCACTTCTCGCTGCTACGCGGCGCCTCGAGCCCCGAGGAGCTGTTCGCGGCTGCCGCGCTGCTCGGCTATCCGTCGATCGGGGTCAGCGACATCGGCACGGTCGCGGGTGTGGTGCGCGCATGGGAAGCGCAGAAGGCGACGGGCGTTCGCTCGATCGCCGGCACACGCGTCAATCTGTCCTGCGGCCGGCAGTTGCTGCTCTACCCGACCAACCGCCCCGCCTGGTCGCGCCTGACGCGTCTGCTGACAGTGGGCAAGAAGCGGGCGGGAAAGGGGGGGTGCCTCCTCCACTGGAATGACCTCGAACCCTGGTCGGAGGGCATGATCGCCATCCTGCTGCCGGTTGAGCCGGACGAGGATAATCTGGCAGCGCTCGCCGACCTGAAGACACTCTATGGCCGGCGTGGGTATATGGCATTGTTCCAGCGGCGCCGGCCGGACGATGCCGTGCGGATCGACGCGCTGGCGCAGCAGGCAGGTGGCGCTGGCGTTCGCGCGGTGGTGACGGGCGACGTCCTCTATCACGCGCCCGAAGCACGGCTACTGCAGGACGTGGTGACGGCCGTGCGCGAGAAATGCACCGTCGACGAGCTTGGCTACCGGCGCGAGGTCAATGCCGACCGTGCGCTCAAATCCCCCGACGAGATGGTCCGGCGGTTCAAGGCGTATCCCGATGCGCTGCGGGCCAGCGTCGACATCGCGCGGCTATGCACCTTCGATCTGGGCGAGCTGGCCTATCAGTATCCGCATGAGCGGCTAATCGACGGGCTGACCGCGCAAGAAGCTTTGCAGAAGCTCGCGGAAGACGCTGTCGACGTAATGTTCAACGGCGCGGTGCCGGCTGCCTATACCGAGCAGATCGCCCATGAGATGAAGCTCATCGGCGAGCTTGGCTATGCGCCGTATTTCCTGACCGTCTACGCGATCGTCCGCGAAGCCCGCCGGCGCGGGATCCTCTGCCAGGGCCGCGGTTCGGCCGCCAATTCCTGCGTCTGCTTCGTCCTCGGCGTTACCTCGATCGACCCGATCAAGCATGAGTTGCTGTTCGAGCGGTTCGTCAGTGGCGAGCGCCGCGAGCCGCCCGATATCGACGTCGACTTCGAGCATGAGCGTCGCGAAGAGATCATCCAGTGGATCTATGAGACCTATGGTCGCAATCACTCCGCGCTGACCGCCGTCGTCACGCGCTACCGCGCACGCGGAGCGGTCCGCGACGTCGGCAAGGCGCTCGGCCTGCCCGAGGATCTGACCTCGTCATTGGCAGGGCAAGTGTGGGGCTGGTCGGCCGAAGGCGTCGGCGAAAAGCAGGTCAACGAATTGAACCTCGACATCGGCGATCGTCGCCTGCGCCTCACGCTCGAGCTAGCCCGCAAGCTCATCGGCGTGCCGCGCCATATGTCTCAGCATCCAGGCGGCTTCGTTCTCACCCATGACCGTCTCGACGATCTCGTCCCGATCGAACCCGCCGCGATGGAAGACCGCCAGATCATCGAGTGGGACAAGGATGACATCGATGCGCTGAAGTTCATGAAGGTCGACGTGCTGGGTCTCGGCATGCTCGGCTGCATGAATCGCGCCTTCAACATGCTCGAGGTGGACAAGGGGCTTCGGGTCGGTTTGGCCGATCTGCAGGACGATGATCCCGACGTCTATGCGATGATCTCGAAGGCCGACACGCTCGGCACCTTCCAGATCGAAAGCCGCGCGCAGATGAGCATGCTGCCGCGCATGAAACCGCGGCGCTTCTATGATCTCGTGATCCAGGTCGCGATCGTACGACCGGGACCGATCCAGGGCGACATGGTTCACCCGTATCTGCGTAGGCGTGAAGGGCTGGAGAAGCCGGAATACCCGCGGCCCGAATTGCGCGCGGTGCTGGAAAAGACGCTCGGCGTGCCGCTGTTCCAGGAGCAGGCGATGAAGGTCGCGATCGTCGGCGCGGGGTTCACGCCGGCCGAAGCCGACCAGCTCCGCCGTGCCATGGCGACGTTCAAGTTCACAGGGGGCGTGTCGCACTTCAGCGAAAAGCTCATCGGGGGCATGGTCGAGCGCGGCTACCCGCGTGAGTTCGCCGAACGCACCTTCCGTCAGCTCGAGGGCTTCGGGTCTTACGGCTTTCCCGAGAGCCACGCGGCCTCATTCGCCAAGATTTCCTACGCATCGTCGTGGATGAAGCATCATCACCCGGACGTGTTCTGCGCGAGCCTGATGAACGCGCAGCCGATGGGGTTCTATGCACCCGCCCAGATCGTTCGCGACGCGCGCGAGCATGGCGTCGTGGTTCGCCCCCCTTGCGTCAACGCAAGCCGTTGGGACTGCACGCTGGAGCCGTATGGCGGGCGGTACCTCGCCGTACGGCTGGGACTCCGGCAGATCCGCGGTCTGTCCAATGCGGACGGCGCCAAGATCGTCGGCGCGCGCGAGCTGACCGCGTTCGAAAGCGTGGAAGATGTATGGCGACGATCGGGCGTCCAGCGCGCGGCGATCGAGAAGCTCGCCGACGGCGACGCCTTTCATAGTTTCGGTGCCAATCGTCGGCAGGGCCTGTGGAAGGTGAGGGGGCTCGGCGAAGCGCCGCTGCCGCTGTTTGCCGCGGCCGACCGCGCGGACCAGGCCGTCAGCGCGGAAGGGATCGAGCCCGATGTCGAACTGCGCCCACTGACCGATGGTCGTGAGGTTATCGAGGACTACCGGGCGCTGCAGCTCTCGCTGCGCGCACATCCGCTGACTTTCGTGCGCGACGAGCTGGCGCGCCGTGGGGTGACCAAGTGTGCGGACCTGGCGACCATTCGCGACGGACGCCATGTCGAGGTCGCCGGCATCATCCTTGTTCGCCAGAAGCCCGGGTCTGCCAAGGGCGTGCTATTCATCACGATCGAAGACGAGACCGGGATCGCCAACGGCATTCTGTGGCCCGATCGGTTCGAGCGGCAGCGCCGCACTGTGATGTCCGCGTCGATGATCGGCATGAAGGGCAGGGTGCAGAAGGAGGGCGAGGTCATCCACGTCATCTGCGATCGGATTATCGACCATGGCGACCTGCTGCACCGGGTCGGCGAGATGTCGTTCCCGCACCGGACCGGTCGCGGTGACGGTGCCAAGCATGCCGGCTCCCCCGATCGTGGCGACAAGGGCCGGAGCCCTGCCCCTTGCAACTCTTACTGGCCGCCCCATGCGGACGGCATGGATCCGGAAGCTGTCATGAAGTTCAAATCTCACGACTTTCATTGATGGCCAAGCTCGTCCGTCATCAACGCGTTGTCATCGCGCTATCGGTGCATATCTTGCGGGGCGGCGTTGCGCGCTGCTCGGACGCTCGGGTCGATGTCGTCGAGATCCGGTTGGCGCTGCGCTGCCTGCTGCCGCACTGCCCGGAACGCTGGCCCCTCGAGCTCTACTGGGATGCCGCCCGGCAGGAAAACGAGATCGGCAGGGCACAGGGTGTGACCGCTGCGTTCAACGGGATCGTCCGCCAGTTGCGGCGCGCCGGCTGTTATGAAGAGGTAACCGAACCGTGAGTATGCGACTACCGCGAGCAGCCATTGCTCGCGTTCCCGAAGGCACGCGGATCGTCAGCGTTGAGCGAATGTCGCGGGCTTTTACCAAATACCATCTGGATGACGGACGCGCACTGCACCGGTTCAAGATGGAAGAGCCGCATGCGACCCCGCATGATCACCCCTGGAGCTTCGACACCGAGATCCTTGATGGCGGCTATGTCGAAGAGGTGTTTCACCTGGATCCAAACGGCGGTTGGCACAGCGAACTGGTTCACCGACTCCCTGGCGAAACCTACCATGTCGACGCTGCGCACATTCACCGCATCGTGGAGCTGCCGACGGGTGAGTGCTGGACGCTCGTTCGCGCAGGTCCCCACACACGCGAGACCCGGTTCTGGCGGTTCGGAGAAGTGGTTCAGTCCCGGGCGTGGCATGAGCGCCGATGGACGCGCTTAAGATAAGGCATCACGGCAACGGTCGATCCACCACAATATTCATGACGGCGTTGGCCGGGGAAGGGCATCGAGCGCTGCCGATACCTGCAGGCGCAGATCGTCGTCCCGGGTGATCTCCAGCATCGCACTGAGGCTGCTGCGGGCGCCGGCCACATCACCTGCGACCAGTTGAAGTCTGGCGCGCTCCCACCAACCATGGGCATGCGTAGGCGCCACGATCGTCATACGGTCGTACAGGACCAGCGCGCGTGCGGGATCCCCGGCCTGCTCGGCACGGGTCGCCTGGTTGAGCAGCAGGCGGACGAGCGCCGACCGGTTCGATAGGGGAAGCATCCCGTCGGAAAACCGGGCCTGGCCCGTCATCTGCTCCAACAAGGCTTCCACCTGTTCAGGGGCGACGATGCGCCCGTCATTGAAGGGATCGATGATGAGAACATCCGATACGTCACCGAGGCGGACAAGGACGTGGCCGGGGGTATTGAGCGGCATCGCCGACCAACCCAGGCGGCGCGCCATCGCCACATAGATAATCGACAGACTGATCGGCAGCCCGAGCCGCCGATCGACGACCGCGATCAGGTCCGCATTCTGGGGATCGTCGTAGTGCGTGCGGTCACCGGAGAATCGGAACTCTTCAACCATCACGCTGCTTAGAGCCTGGGCCTGGGCGACGCTGTTCGCTGCGTCGCCGTCAGCGGCGCGCAGGGCTATTTCTATGTCGGTCAGCTCGTCGAGATATTCATCGAGATCGACATCCGGATGATCGAGCGCTGCGAGTTCTAGGGCGGCCAGATCAAGCTCAATCTCCCCGTCTTCCATCAGCCCGAGATGAAGAATGGTATTGGTCATGAAGCGGTAGATGGGGGCTTTTCCAATCGTTCCTATGACACGGCGGGCTAGGGGGGCCGGTGAACGTCGCGTCATTCATTCGCGCTGGCCAAAGACGACGATCCGTTCGAAGCCGTGTTCGCATGCCCCGCGCAGCTAATCTGGCCCCGATAGGCCCGCGGCCAAGTCTCGCTGGCACACCGTGTCGCAGGACTGTGCGACCCATGTCATTGCCGAGTGCATTATGCTCGGGCATCGTGACACTATGAACGAGCAAAACAGTGATTTCGAACAGGCGGCACAGATTGTCGAGGCGTTCTCCGAAAGCGAGACCGACGAACGCATTCTCGAACTGCTGACGCGGATCGCAGCCGCGATCCGCGATCACGCAATAGACAACTAAGGCAGCGACCATGTGCAATCGCGCCCGCATGCTCGGTGAACCCGAAACCCATTGGGAGTCTGCTGCGAAGATCTTTAGCGAGCGACCGCGCGACAACCGGTTCGATCCGCGCGAGCTTCGCCCCAAGAGCCGAAATTATGTGGTGCGGGAACAAGACGGCGAGCGTGCCTGGGATGTGATGTCGTGGGACGTGCTGGGCGGGAAGGCTCCATGGCCGATGACCAACGTCCGTAACCTGGCCCTTCCACAGTGGCGCAAACTCGAGGAAAAGCCGGAAAACCGTTGCCTCGTGCCGTTGACCGAGTTTTGCGAATTCACGCCCGACAAGCATGACTTAGGTGACGGCAAACCGCCGCTCAAAGGCGAAATGTGGTTCAGCGTGATCGACCAGCCCGTGTTCGCAGTCGCCGGTTTTTGGCAGCACACTGCTGAAGGAAACGGGTTCACGATGGTCACGTGCGATCCCAACACGCTGGTGGCGCCGATCCACCCGAAAGCCATGATCACGATCCTGGATCCTGCCGACATCGATACGTGGCTGCGCGGAACCTACGACGATATCGTTGGCCTGCAGAAACCCTATGACCCTGCCAAGATGACCGTCCGGGGGCCTGTCTTCCCGACACGCAGCAAGGAACGGTAGCGTTCAGCTATCCTTGGCATTCGAAAATGACCGCACCGAACGATCCATTGTGTCCGCTGCGTGTTGTAAGGCGGTGACAGGGAGCCGAGACGATGACGCAGGATGACGAACGCTGGATGCGCGAAGCGATCGCGATCGCCCGATCGAAGGGATCCGATCCCTCGACCTCGCCGCTGGGGTGCGTGATCGTACTTGATGGCAAGGTTATCGCGGGCGAGCGCAACCAGACGAAGGAATTGCCGGACGCGACCGCGCATGCCGAGATGATGGCGATCCGACGGGCGTGTGAAAGCACCGGGGAGTTGGAACTGCGCGGTGCGACGCTCTACTCCACGCTGCAGCCCTGCGGCATGTGCACGATGGCATCGATCTGGTCGAAGGTCGGCCGCGTCGTTTACGGGGCGGGCCGCGACGATGTTCATGAGATGTATTTCGAAGCGCAGCACGTCGACACGTTGGCGTTCATCGGCGACGCCTACCGCGACGATATCGTCATCGAGGGAGGGTGCCTTCGCAACGACTGCGCCAAGCTCTATTATGGTCCCGACGCTGAGCTGCCAGTCGACGAACAGGCCAATCTATAGCCCGCTGCGGCTGCGCGAAACCGAACGAAACTTACCCCTGAGTCGGTGCGTTACGGCGGTGCCGGAGCAGTTTGCTTCGCGGCTATCCGCTCAGCGAGGACACTATCATGGGCCTGTTTTCCAAAGACATCGTGACGTTCGACGACCTGTTCCTGCATCAGCTGCAGGACGTTTATTACGCGGAAAACCAGATCACCAAGGCCTTGCCTAAGATGGTCGACAAGGCGACGGCACCAGCACTGAAGCAGGGTTTCGAAACCCATCTGCGTGAGACGGAAGGGCAGATCACGCGCCTCGAGAGCATCTTCGACCTGCTCGGCGAGAAGGCAAAGGCAGTAACCTGTCCGGCGATCGACGGCATCATCAAGGAGGCCAACGAAGTCGCTGGCGAGATTGAGGACAAGGCCGTGCTCGACGCCGCGCTGATCGCGTCGGCACAGGCTGTCGAGCATTACGAGATCACGCGGTACGGCACGTTAATCGCTTGGGCGAACCAGCTCGGCCGCGCCGATATCGCAGCGATCCTGAAAGAGACGCTCGACGAGGAATATGCGACCGACGACAAGCTGACGGCGATGGCAACGTCGAGTGTGAACGCAAAGGCGGAAGCGGTTACCGCATAAGCGTTTCAGTGTCGGGGGGCCGATGCCCCCCGACCATTTTCAGCTTTTCACGAAAGGCACGTTCGATGGCCGATGATATTGCATTCACGCTTCCCGAAGCCTTGCGTGCGCAAAAGCATATGCGCGATGCGCTAGGCCTGGGCGAGGAGCGGTTCCCAGTGCCCGCCTTCATCAACATGGTAAGCGACGAGATCGAGCAGCTCCGCGACGCTGGTAGAAGCGATAGCGAAATCGCTGCGCTCGTCGAAGAATCGAGCGGTCATGCGCTCACCGAAGCGGATATAGCGCGCTACTACACGCCGGTCGAAGACCGGCACTCCAACGAGCATTGAATCCGCCCCTACCAAGCCAGCGATTACGTCCCTTGTCAGGGGCAGGGGGCACAGGTTTGCTGTTCTGATCGGGACCACCGATCGCCGCGTCGGAGTAAGCAGGAACA
This sequence comes from Sphingomonas sp. Leaf28, assembly GCF_001421685.1. NCBI lineage: Bacteria > Pseudomonadati > Pseudomonadota > Alphaproteobacteria > Sphingomonadales > Sphingomonadaceae > Sphingomonas > Sphingomonas sp. Leaf28. The sequence goes on from NZ_LMKX01000007.1 coordinate 61,949, forward strand.
GATGGCGACTGGGGGGCTTTATAACTGAAGGCCGTCTGGAGTGATCTTATGTTCAAAGATGCCGTGATCAAATCGATTGAGCTTAACGGTTTTCGCAGTTCGGTTGGCGTTGCTCCGCTGCCAAGTCGGCAGGAACGACGTCGCGAGGCAGCAAAGGTAAAACGACTGGCTCCCAAACACTGTGCGTGCTGCGCCCCGGACCAGAACTGATGGTCGCAGACCGGCCTTCGCCAATGGAAGCCAAGCTCGTAAATGAGCTGCCGGTCGAACCGGGCTGGCAATATGAGCCCAAATGGGACGGTTTCAGAGCGCTGGTCTTCCGTGATGGCGATGCCGTCGACATCCTTTCCAAATCGGGAAAACCGCTCGGTCGCTACTTTCCCGAGATAGTCGCGCTTGTCGCATCGGTCCCGCAGGAGCGATTCGTGCTCGACGGCGAGATCATCCTACCTATCGCGGACATCCTCTCGTTCGATGCGCTTCAGGCACGGCTGCATCCGGCGCAAAGCCGGATCGATCGCTTGGCGAAAGAGACGCCTGCGCAGCTGATGCTGTTCGATTGCCTCGGCTTCGATGATGCCGACCTAATCAATGCGCCGCTCTCGGCTCGCCGGAGAGCGTTGGAGTCGTTCCATGCGCGACATGCCCGCGCTGGTCTCCTGCTGTCGCCCTGTAGCGATGATATCAACGATGCTACGGCCTGGTTGGCGACGAGCGGCGGGGCACTGGACGGCGTCGTCGCGAAACGGCTGGACGAGCCTTACCGTGGCGGGGAACGCGCCATGCTGAAGGTGAAGCAGCATCGCAGCGCGGATTGCGTCGTAGGCGGCTTCAGACGGGTGAAGGAGGGTAGCGAGGTGGCATCGATCCTTCTCGGGCTTTACGATGATAGCGGAAAGCTCAACCATGTCGGCTTCACCTCAGGTATCGCCGTGGCCGACCGCGCGGCGCTTACCGCGAAGCTCGAGCCGTTGATTGAAGCCCCGGGCTTCACCGGCAAAGCTCCCGGCGGTCCCAGTCGCTGGAACGACGGTCGTGAGAGTGAGTGGGTCCCCCTGCGGCCAGAGCTCGTCGTCGAAGTCCTGTACGATCAGGTGACCGGGAACCGGTTCCGGCACGGTACGCGCATCCTGCGCTGGCGTCCCGACAAGGCACCTGAGGCGTGCACGATGGATCAGCTGGAGCATGAGCTTCGCCCTGCTGAACTGGGCATAGCATCATGACCGATTCCTCCTCCAGCGATGCCCTGGCGAAATACCGGGAAAAGCGGGATTTCGCCAAGACCGCCGAACCTGAGGGCAGGATCGCTAAGGCAGGGGGCAACCGCTTCGTCGTGCAGAAGCATGCCGCGTCCCGGCTGCACTATGACTTGCGGCTCGAACTCGACGGCGTTCTCAAAAGCTGGGCCGTCACCCGAGGACCCAGCATCAATCCTGACGACAAACGTCTTGCGGTTCGCACCGAAGACCACCCCGTTGAGTACGCCGCGTTCGAAGGCACGATCCCGAAGTGCGAATATGGCGGCGGGACGATGATGCTATGGGACACGGGAACGTGGGAGCCGCTTGCTGGCAAGGACCCGAGCAAGACACTGCCCGAAGGGCATCTCCACTTCTTCCTGCATGGGCACCGCCTGAGGGGCGAATGGATGCTGTTCAGGCTCAAGCCGCGCGGAAAGGAGAAGGGCGAGAACTGGATCCTGCGCAAGGTTACCGACGATCAGATCGGCGGATCGGAGGATCTTGTCGGAACATACCTCACCGGGGTCATCAGCGGCCTGACTATGGAAGAGATTGCCGCAGGCAAGCGAGGCAAGTCGGGTGCGTCGGCAACGCCTTCCGCAAAGCCTGCGACGAAAGCTGCAAAAGCACGAGCGACAGGCCGTAAGAAGGCAGGCTCACCCCCGCCATTCCAACCTGTCCAGCTCGCGACGCTTGTCGATCATGTGCCCGCCGGCAACGCCTGGCTGCACGAGATGAAATATGACGGGTATCGAACACTGGTGGCGGTCGGTGGGGGGACGGGCAGGGCCTACACGCGGTCCGGGTTGGACTGGACGGACAAGTTCGCGGGCATCGTCGCTGACGCCGCAAAACTGGATGCGCCGTCGGCTCTTATCGATGGTGAGGCAGTGGTCGTCGACGCGGCGGCCAAGACCGACTTCCAGGCGTTGCAGGCCGCGCTGAAAGGAGACCCGGACGCGATCCTGTACTACGCGTTTGACCTGCTGGCGCTCGATGGTGAGGATCTGACCGGACTACCGCTATCGGAGCGCAAGGCGAAGCTTGCGGCCCTGCTCGGGGGCGGCACTGACCGGATCCGCTACTCGGACCACATCGTCGGCCGCGGCGAGGAGCTGTTCGAGACGTTTTGCGCCGAAGGTCTCGAGGGTGTCATCTCGAAGCGCGCGGACGCGCGCTACGCCGGCTCGCGGTCCGGCAGCTGGCTGAAGACGAAGTGTATCCAGAGACAGGAGTTCGTCATCGTCGGCTGGTTGCCGTCCGACAAGCAGCGAGGGTTCAAGTCGCTCCTCTTGGGCGTCAACGAAGACGGTCATCTCCGCTATGCCGGCAAGGTCGGAACAGGGTATACGGGCGAGGAGATCGACAAGCTGATGGATCTGATGACGCCGCTGGCCGTCACGAAGCCGACCGTCACCGCACCACGCGCAGCCGTACGCGGCGCACGCTGGATCAAGCCGCAGCTGGTGGCCGAAGTGGCGTTCATGGAAGTCACGGGCGACGGAGTGTTGCGCCACTCCAGCTATCTGGGTTTGCGTCAGGACAAGAAACCGGAGGCGGTCGTCGTTGAGAAGCCCGCGCCGGTGGCCAAGCTCGAGACGCCCGAGCCGTCCGTCGTCCGAGTGACCAACCGGGAACGGGTGATCTTTCCCGAGTCCGCAATTACGAAAGGCCAGCTTGCCGACTATTACTAGGCTGTGTCCGGCATCATGCTGCCATGGTGCGGGAGTCGCCCGATAAGCCTGGTCCGGTGTCCGCAGGGCAGAGGGAAGAAGTGCTTCTTCCAAAAGCATGACGCCGGCAGCTTCGGCGATCATGTCCACCATGTCGGGATTGCCGAGAAGGACGGACATGACGAACCCTATCTGTTCGTTGACGATGCCGAGGGTCTCGTCACCTGCGTCCAGATGGGTACGATCGAGTTCCACGGCTGGGGTGCGCGGATCGAAGACGTCGAGAAGGCCGACCGGCTGGTGTTCGATCTCGATCCCGATGGAGGCCTCGATTTCAAGGATGTCATTTCCGCGGCCCTTCATGTCCGCGACGTGCTGGCCCAGATGGGCCTTAAGACCTTTCCAATGGTGACGGGCGGAAAGGGTGTCCACGTCATCGCGCCGCTGACGCCGCAGGCTGAGTGGCCGGCTGTGAAGGATTTCGCGCACCGCTTGGCACTCGTCCTGGCCCAGTCCGAACCCGATCGATTTACCGCAGCCCTTGCAAAGGCCAAGCGAACAGGACGCATCTTCATCGACTATCTTCGCAATCAGCGCGGGGCGACGGCTGTCATGCCGTATAGTGCTCGCGCCCGCGAAGGCGCGCCCGTCGCCGTACCCATCACGTGGAAAGAGCTCGCTAAACTCGACCGCGCATCGGGCTGGCACATCGGCGATGCGGGCGCGTTATTGAAACGCGCGGCGTCCAAGGATCTGGTCGGTTGGGGACGCGCTGACCAAATTTTGCCCGACCTATGATCGTCTCTGTTCGCCTGGTGCCTCGATGAAGATCGCAACCTACAACGTGAATGGCATCAACGGTCGCCTGCCGGTGCTTCTGCGCTGGCTGGATGAGTCTCAGCCCGATGTCGTCTGCCTGCAGGAACTGAAAGCGCCGGACGAGAAGTTCCCTTTGAGTGCGATCGAAGCGGCGGGTTATGGCGCGATCTGGCAGGGTCAGAAGAGTTGGAACGGCGTCGCCATCCTCGCCCGTGGCGCAGAGCCCGTTGAGACCCGACGGGGGTTGCCTGGCGACCCGGACGACGTGCAGAGCCGCTATCTCGAAGCGGCCGTTGGCGGCATTCTGGTCGCAGGATTCTATCTACCCAATGGAAATCCAAGGCCGGGTCCGAAGTTCGACTACAAGCTCGCCTGGATGGAGCGCCTGATTGCTCATGCGGCCACGCTGTTCGATACCGATACGCCGGTCGTGCTGGCCGGCGACTACAATGTGATGCCGACCGAGATGGACGTCTACAAGCCGGAACGATGGATCAAGGACGCGCTGTTTGCGCCGGAGGTCCGGGCCGCGTTCTTTCGTCTGATCGATCAGGGTTGGCTGGATGCGCTACGGGCAAAGCATCCCGACGAAACAATCTACACGTTCTGGGACTATTTCAGGAACGCGTATGGTCGCAATGCCGGGCTAAGGCTCGATCATCTTCTCCTGAACGCCCCTGCGGCTGCGCGACTGGCGGACGCGCAGGTCGATCATCACGTCAGAGGGTGGGAGAAGACCAGCGACCACGCCCCTGTCTGGATCAAACTGAAGGCCGCGAGACGGAAGCGTTCCGCAACTTGATTGTCGGGCCGACGCACGCGATCATAACACTGTGAATTCCAATAATGCGTCGGCTTGGGCAGCCTATCCAACGCCGTTTAGACCTGCAGACCCAGGTCCCCATCCCACGTGAACTCGAGCATCGCGCTCAGGCTATTGCAGGGCCGGTGACGTCTGCTCATTATGAAGTGATGCGGCTGCACCTTGCCGGTGGTCAGGCGCTACCGCGCTGACCGTTTACCTTGCCAGCGGCAGCGTCGAGCTGCTCACGGTCGTTCCCGACTTCGGCAATCAGGTCACGCGCCTCCTGCGCACTCAATCCATGCTTCTGGGCGAAATACTCGACCTCGTAAGGTTCGCTACCCGAAACACGGCTGCGATCACGGTCGTCGGTCTTGCCCTTGTCGTCTGCCAATGTGTGTCTCCAATACGTTCTGATCCCAAAACGCTTGGCCCGCCGAGCGTTTCCTGGACGATGCATAATTTCACTGCTTGAGTAGCTTCGGCATTCAGGCTGGATCGACCATGATCAGTGGCCCTTGGTGACAGTTATCGAAGCCCCAATACGGAAATGTACGGTGCAGCAGATAGCTTAGTCAGATGATGCGCTCTCGTTATCAAGGCTGCGCGATCGTCGATTATGGCAGTTTGGGACCATCCTCGCGGGACCGCAACGAGCACGATCGCGAGCGACATGACGAACAGAGAAAGCCAGATCGCGATCTGGCCAAAGATGTGCAGCACCAACCCCATCCACGAGTAACTACGGCGCAACAGGACGGCGCTGCCAACGGCGACGAAGAATGCGACCGTCGTAGGCATGGTGATCGAGGGAGACCGGGATAGGGAGGCTTCCGCAAGCGGTGCCAATCCAATCGCCATAACCAGCAGCCAAGAAAACCCGAATATGAGGGTGCCAGACATGTCACCGAGTGCCGGGGGGCGGTGCTGAACAGACTGGAAAGCCTTACGCTCGTGCGTTGCCATCATGCTCATTTCGCTATACCCTATATAGTGAGGTGCATCATGCTTGATCCTAGTCAACCCATTATGTTCGACAGTGACTCGGCCCCTGGTCGGGGGACAGGAACATGGCAAATGGATCCAGACCGCGCTTATGACTGGGGTTCCGACGTGTCGCCTAATACCGACACTTTGGCAGGACGGATCGCTAACCGAATTGTTCTCACGGCCGTTTTTGGGGGACTTCCCCTCGCGGCGCTCCATATGCTGTTCAGGTAGCATCACCGCTTCGGGCCTGTGGGACCATTCGCAAGCGACACCTGCGCATCGATACCACGACGGTGCTTCTCACCAAGAAGTTCGGAAGCGCCAGAAGTAACGATACTGTCCTCCCGCTCCGTTGATGGCTTACCGCTCGCAACGGGGTGAGGCGAGGTAAGCCCGGCACCACCAGAAGAGCGCCCAGCAACGCTCGCCTCGGAGGCCACACCGGGCAGCGTCATACCTTCCAAGGCAGGATTGCTCAAAGCGCTTTGGATGTCTCGCTCGATCCCTGCCGAACGCTGGTTAGACCACTTGGCGATAGCAGCATTCCGCATGCCCTCTTGCGTCGCGCTGAGGTTGGTTTCCCAAAGGCCGGGGAGAACGCCGTTGGGACTGTTGGAAACCTCCTTGTCGTAGTGCCGCGCAAGGTCTTGTCGAAGATCTTCCGACAGACTGAAACCATGGCTCTCAGCGAAGCTGGCGTGCTGTTCCAAGGACTGGGACAACTCACGATAATGACGAGCCTGTTCATTGTAGGACTCAATGCGGCTAAGCGACTCCTCGATAGCCCTCGTCCTCGATTCACTTTGCGAGGAACGGGAGAACTGACCGGATTGGCTGAAGGTGCCATCGTTCGTGCTTACGGTTGCGCCGGTGGAATGGTCACGACTTACACCATCGGTAACCGACGTCGAGTTGTCGCGACTGGCCGACGCGGTGTCGCTGTCATTGCTTGTGTTCGAATTGGTATAGCTCTGATTGTACCCAGCGTTAATCTCACCATTGATCCCGATTGCGCGCGCTGCGGCGCCGAGAACCCCGCCGCCTTTACCCGCATTCCCAACGCTAGCCCGAATGCCTCCAGTGTACTGATCTGACCAGTTTGTACCCTTGCCGGTCTCCGACTGGCGACGCGTCCCGTTGCCCGCGCTCTGGCTATTCTGGACGCCGTCGGTGCCCGTGATCGTGTTGCGATCACTAAGCTCGGTGTTGCTGCCGCTACGAACACCGGAACTGGAGTCGTAACCAGACGAGTTCTCGCTCGACCAGGAATGGCCGTTCCGAAGGGCATTGAGGTGCGAGACTTCGCGCCGGCTTGCCTGCTCGAAGCCGTCGGCAACTCGGGCGGCCATCGTCGCCTGACGGCTTTCTGTCGCGACTGATCCCTGCGTCATCGAAGCAGAGAACGGAATATTCGAGATGGCCTTCGACGTGTCGTAGACGTTCTGGCCGTCGCCAAAACCGTTCGTCGTCGCGCCGTTGTCGTGCCGGAAGCTGGATGCAAATGCACCGGTCGAGAATGCAGGCGCGTCCGACCACTGGTTACTCTGACGCATGTTGGACGTCGAGTTCGAGAAGCTGGCATTGCCATAGGAGTAATTGCCTGTGGTCTGCTCCGCGGCTGCAGCCTCCGCAGCGTTCTGCGCCGGCGATAGAACCGATGTCGCCTGGCCTGAGATGCTCATAGCACCCTTGGCTAAGCCAGCTGCAAGGAACGGCACGGACATCAACATGAAGCCCGCAATCGTCGCAGTTTCAGCGTTTACCGCACCAATACCGGCATAGGACCCCAACGACATGCCGCCATCCGCTACGCCCTGAGCCGCGGCTGTCGCACGCGTCATGCAGATCATGTGGAGGATGACATAAAGCGGCCCCCACGCAGCAAGATAGAAGAACCCGGTCAAATACCCTTTGAGCGCGCCGACACCGGTTTGCGGCATCAGGAACAGCGGGAAGATTACCGGAAACATCGCATAGAAGACGACGGTCAGGACGATGTTCAGGATAGGCACCCAACTCATCGCCTGCTGCGCGATCGAGTTGTACGTGTTGCGAGCCTGAATATCGGCCCGCGTCGTCGCGAACGTGTCGATCGAGGCCGCGCCCGGACCACCCGCCATGCCGTCACGGGCCTGCATGAAGGCGTTGATGGCAGTGTTTTGCCGAACGATGTTCTCGTAGCCCGCACTGGACGCGGTGAACGCCTGATTGACGATCGGAACATCGGCCCGCAGCTTCGCGGAGGCGACGGCGGTCGAGAGCTTTGGATAGGTTTCCTTGGCCCAGAGCGAGGTCTGGGCGTCGATCATGCTGTGCCAAAGGCCATCGAGCATACCGTAGGCCTGCCGGCAGCTGACGATGCTGCTGGACGTTGTCGCGCCGGAGCGTTCCACCCAAGGCTGAGACCGCGCAGCCGAGCCGGGTCCCATCGTTGCCCAGAGGTCTTTCGCGGAGGCGAGATCGGTCATCGACTTCTGGCCGAGCATGACGTCGCCGAATACGCAGTTTTTGAAATGCGAAGACAGGTTGGTCGCGAACTCGGCGTCGCAGATCTGAAAATTGCGCGTCGCATCGAGCAGACGGGCACCATAGACCATGCCGTTGGATGAATAGCTAAGCTGGCTCGGCATCGTGAAAACGGTTTCGGCCGTCCGGGTCAGCCAGTCACCGACCTGACTGGTGAAGCTGGCGATTACCCCCAAGCCGAGGGGTACGTTGTCGACAACGGCGGGAGCGAGTGACGGATTGATCCGGTCCGTCACCTTAACCGTGACGGTCGGGACCATAAGGCACATGTAAATGAGCGATGAGCCAAGGAACCAGTTGAGCCAGACGCGCACGTTCATGGTGAAAGCGACGGCAAGGAGCGAGTAGATCAGGCCAAGGGCCATCACCACCTGCAAGAGGGAACGGTAGCCGCCCCCGCCCGTCCAGGCCGCTACCGCGTTGAACGTGTTGACGATGTATTCGCCACCGCCAATCGTGAAGACCTCAACCATGATCCGTCACCCGTCCTAGTTGAGGCCCTGGGCACTCAGGCCCCGCGAGAAATTCAGCGACGCAGACATCGCCGGCGACATGCTGTTCTGAAGGGTGGATTCGAGCATCACCGACTTATTGATGAGCGCGATCGTCTGGTTCAGCGTGTCCTTCAGCTTGACGTCACGCTGAGCGTAGCGCGTGCGCGCCTCCGCCAGTTGATCGCGCCATATTTTGCCCATTTCGGCATCGGCGGGCTGAACCTGGACGGTCGACTGGCTGATCCGGTCGAGCATGTTCTCGATCATCGACGAGAGGAGGTTCACAGCGACGATCTCAGCCAGCGCGCTGGTTTCGCCATCGGCGAAGTTCTGGTGCGCCATCGCCTGTACGGCGAGCATCTTATACAGCGGCAACGTCGTCATATTGAGGAGCTGTTGCTCTGACGCATCGAGCGCCGCATCGGTGCGGATCTTGGAATTGATAGAGTCGATCATTCCCTTGATCTTCGAGCGCAGGCCGGGCCCCGCCTGCAACGTCTGCTCAGTCATGTTGAGGCATGCTTCTGCCTCGTCGCAGTGCAGGATCTTAACCGGCGCGCCTGTCGCAGTGCCGTCGAGGAGGGCGGTGACGACTGCATCCTCGGCTGGGCCCACGAAGCCGACGATCGCTCCGGCCGGGGCCTTCGGATTGATGACGATCGTACCAACGAGCGTCATGAGATATTCCGAGAATTGCTGATCGGTGCTGCCAAACTTGTTCGACTTCTTGATCGCATCCCAGGTGTAATTCCGTGGGTTACCGGGGATCTTGTCGGCCAAGGTCGGATCGGTATTACCCTCGAGGGTGGCGTCCTGTTCACCGCCCGCGCCGCAACCTTGCCGCGACCGCGCCCAGTCGGAAAACTTGCCCTGTGAATTGCCGACCGCTGCGCAGACCGTCGAGCGTGCGCCGGCCATCTTAGGCCAGACTGATCCGACCAACCCCTGCGCCGCCTCGCACGACGAGATGTTCATCTGGTTCATCTGCTGCGCCTTGTTGGCCATGGTATCCATGACCTTGCCGATCTCTGGCGAGACGCTGTCGATCGCGAGCTGGAAGGCAAAACCCAGCGCGTTGTTGGCAGTCGCCTTCAGCATGGCGACCATTTCAGCGCCATTGATGAAGCTGAAGGAGCCGGTGAACAGGTCTATCCCACCGCAGCCCGCGGACACCTTGGGCATCTGCAGGTTGAATGGCTGCACGCTCTTTTGCGGGAAGCGCGTCCAGACGTTGCCCATCGAATAATAGCCAGCGGTCTGCCCCTGATAGGCGCTCGGCCCGGTCACGTTCGCGGCGCCGCCCGCGTCCTGGAAGAAGCTGTTCATCTGCCCCGCGACGTCCGCGCGTGCCATGCCAACGGGGATCATGCTGGCAGCACCGAGGCTCATCGCGACCGCCGCGGTCCGGCGAAGACAGGCGCGGAGGGGTGAGGGGCGAGGAGAGGAGAGATGCGCCATCAGTAGTCACCTCCCGGCTTGGAGTTGGTCAGCATGAAAATACGCTCCATAACTTCGTCGGCCGACATGACACCGAACCCGACGGGAACCGTCTTGCGCGTCACAGTGTCGAACAGGACGAGCGCCGGCGTGGCCAAGGGCACGCCCATGCGCTGACGTTGACCACTGTCGACGACATAGTTGGGGAACTGGCGGCTCGGACCGCCATCCGTCGACACGGCCATGACGGTGATGCGGTGGCTATCGGCAACCGAGCGCAGGATCGGCGAGAAGACCTCACAGGCAGCACAGGACTGCGCGAAGAAGTAGAACATGCCGTAGCGCTGACCCAGGCGCGACAGGACCTGGTCGCGCGTCGCGGCGCGGTTGTCGGTCCACGCGCGCTTGCCGACGGTCGAGACCGGCCGCTGCAGCGTGTAGTCGATATCCGGGTTCTGCCAGAGCGCCCGCTGCCAGGTGTCGGAGAAGATCGACGCCCGATCGAGCTGTTCGCGCTGGTAGCGGACATAGGCGATCACATTCGCTTCGCTCGGCTCGAGGATGGCGCGTGCCTTCAGTTCGTCCAGTTGCTTGGTGATTGCCTTCAGTTGCGCCGTCGACGACTGCTGCGGCTGCGTGGACGCCTGCGGGGCGGTCGGTTTGGCCTTGGGCCGCTCGCAGTAGAACCACTGGCCGAGTTTCCGCTCGCCACAATAGAAGTCGCCGCTCTGCTGCTCCGCCGGGGCGTCAGACGTCCGATCAAATTCGGGCTGAACCACTGCATTGCTGGATTGCGCATCGTCGTCATCGATCGCCTCAGCCATCGACGCGCTCTGCAGATCGACGGCCTGCGCGAGCGCGGGCGTTGCAACAGGCGCCGTCGCTGCAAGCAGCATCAGGATGGCAGCGGTCAACCGCCCGGCACGCTTAGCCTTGATCGTCGTCATCATCATGCTCCCCGTCGAGCTCAATCATTGCGAGTTTGAGAACTGACATCATCGCGGCGACGTCGAGCATCCTGGTGCCCTGATCGAGCATCCGCACGATGCCGCGAAGGTGGCTGCGACCGTGCTTGCGACCCTTGATGGTCGCGCGCATCCCGGTCTCCCGGCGAACCAGCCAGCCCTTGTCCGCCATGCGCGGAAAGGACTGCTCGACCTGGTGCGGATCGACCTCGCACTGGAACCAGTGCGAGATGGTCTGCGCAACCTCGCCCGCCGAAGTGCCTCGACCGGACCGATGGATGCGAAGGAAAATGGCAAGATCGAGCACTGACATGTCGATCGAACATGGCCCCCCCGGACCCGTCACATCATTTGCTCCCGTGAAGGTCATAATACCCCTGAATTTTAGTTTGAATGTCGGCCATTACGGAGACCTCACTGGGCAGCTTTGCTGCATCCATGAACTCCGCATAGACCTCGGAAAAATCCATCTGGCTCAGGTCGAGGCGCTGAAACTCCTCGATGGTGAAGCCCTTGCAGGTCTCGTCCTTGGGCTTGGCCCACGGCTTGCCGATCTGCTGACGGCCCTGCTCCTGAAGGATGCGGCTGAGCTTGCTACCAAAGCAGCAATAGGCGTCCTTGGACGTGACGCAGACGCCTAGAACCTTATCGGAACAGTACGATCCGACCTTGTGGCAGAGCCCCTTGTCGTCCTTCTCGTCGAGCTGCTTTTCGGCCGAACTGCACAGCCACGGCGTGAGCAGCGGAACGCCGCTGCCCGAGCAGCAATTCGAAGCACCAAAGATCTTCTTGTTGCAGGTGCCGCGCTCACCGGAAAAGACGGTGAGGTTGTCCGGATCAAACTGCTTGCCGGCGTCGCCGATCGAATGGAGGGCGACCAGCGCGTCCTTGAACTCGGTCGACGCTTCGCGCTCGATCGTCTCGCAGCTACCGTTGAGGCAATAGACGTCGCCGCCACAGACATACTGCTTATCGGTTGGCGCCTTATCATCGGGAAGCGGGCAACTATAAACCCGCTGCGACACCTTGCAGGCGCCGCTTTGCGGATCGTCGAGGCACTCGTCGCGCAGGAACTTGCATTGTTTGTTGGCGTCGAGATCGGTGCAATCGCTCGCCAGAGTGAGACGCTGACAGGTGAAGGACCGCGACCACGCCCAGCACGCTTGCGTGACGGGAACGCCCTCGATGATGCGGGTCTCAGGGCCCTCGGTGCAGACCTCTGCCGCTTGGGGCACGCACGTCGTGTCGGCCGCAAGCGCAGGGCAGGTGCCCTCGTTGCGGGCGACGGTGACGCTAAGCGTCCCTTCCTTCTTGAGATAAGGGGTGCCGGTCGCATTATTGTGATGGCTGGCGATCTCGGCAGCCGACAATTCGGGATTGCAGGAATATAGCTGCGCCGTGCCGCTGACATTCTTCTTGCAGTATTTACGGTAGCCTTCGACGTCGTTCCCGCCGGCGCCAAGCTCGATCTGCGCGTCGCAAATGTGCTTCGAAACAGGCTCTGCACGGCAAACGCCGGCATTGACCTTCGCCTGCAGGACGCTGTTTTTGGCGAACCCGTAACCCTCGTTTTTGTCGAGGACGCCGTAGTAGAACCAGCGCGCGGTGTTGATGACGGTCGGCACAAGGTTTCCGCGGCAGGCCTCAACCGTATCGGTGACCTTCGAACCCTTGTTGCAGGTCGCCTCATAATAGCCCTTCGAGCCGACCGATGGCGGGAGCGCTGTGCAGGTGCCTTCGGCACCGCCAATGTTCTCCCCACCCAGATAGGTGTCAGGATCCTTCTCGATCGCGGTGCCGCGCGAGGTCGCTGCGAGGATCTCGGCATTGCTGAAGGTCGCCCGCGTGCGGCCGCGATCGGTAACCGTGCCGAACGCATCGTCGGTGCCGGCTTTCGAGCCACCATCGACCACCAGGCGGTCGGGATCGTCGAAATAGACCTTCTCAGCCAGATCGGTGCCGCCATAGCCCGGCAGTTGTGCGAGCTTGGCGTCGTTCGGCCCCAAACTCTCATCAGCGCGCATCGTTTTGCCGAGGTCGGCGCCCTCCTTGCGTGCTTCCTCGATCGTCGTCTGCGCGACGACGCCGCTGGTGGCGCCTGCGAGGACGCTCAGTAGCAAAGAGAAAGCGACGCGCTTCACTCAGACGCCCTTGCTGAGGTTACGCAATGCGACGGACGCCACCCCAGCACCGGGGCCGTGCGCCGCGACGAAGGTATCGAGCACATAGCGAACCGAAACGTTGCCCGTGATCTTGTCGTGCGTCGGCACCAAGGTGGTGCAATTCAGCCCAGAGCAGAGATCGAAGTCGGTCGAGACGGCGACATAGGTCGGGACCGCCTCGACGTTGAACGCGCGAAAGAGCCGGGGATCGATCCCGACATTGGACAGCTGATCCTTGTCGGTGACGACCTTACCCAGCATGGAGCTGAAGGCCTTCATCGAGTTGTTCGGGAAACCCCGGAAGACAACCACACCGCCCGCCTTGGCCGTGTCGGCAATGAGCTGACGAAGGGTCGCTGGCGGCATCGACAGGCTCGCAAAGGCGATAAACTGCGGCGCGTCGCCCTTGGTGCCGGCGACGTTCTGGCTGGCCCCCTTGATGATCTCGTCGAAGTCGAACGCACCGTCCCCGTTCACCGGCAGATCCGCTTTAGCGAGCGCGGTGAGGTTCGTGCTGCTTTTGGCCTGAATGGCGACGGCCTCCTCGCGGAAGGCATCGCCGCGGTTGCGGACATGTTCGGCAAAGAGATCGGCGTCACCCTGCATGGCGGCCGAACGACGCTTGATCGCTTCGAGATCGAGGCCATCGACAGTCTGTGCGATCGCCTGGATGCCGGCGAGCCCGGCGATTGCGGCAATAACGATGGTGATGCGGCGCATGATTGTCTCTCCTCACAGCACGCAGCAGTTGCGCTTGCGCCAGACGAGGTAGCCCATGTCCTCGCCCTTCACGGGGAAGGCGCGGCCCGCCTGTGGTGGCATGGTCGAGGCCCCAAGCGGCGAGCAGGCCATTTTGCCGCTGACCATTGGGATCGGATTGACCATCTGGACGCGGTATTGCTGCTTGCGCAGCACCGGCATCGGGTACTTGTTGCACAGGCCCTTAGAGCCCATCGTGCCCCAGGCGAGACCTTCGCGGTGGATCTTGAAGGCGAAGCGAGCCAGCGCAAGCCGCGACGCCTGCACATGACCGATCGAGGCGGCGATGTTGCCGTTGACCGGATACATCGGACCCTGACAGCCGGCGCACCAAAAGGTCGCGTCGAGCGGCAGCTTGGCGGTTGCAGCGATGCAGTCGCCGGCACACGCAGCCTGCGCGATCGGCGTCGAGAACAGCACGGCTTCCGGGTTGATGAGCGCGGTCAGCGAGTCATCCTGCCAGAGCGGATCGACCTCGGTCATGTACGCGATGTCGAACGACGCCTGCTCGAAGCACAGGAAATCGGTCAGAATCTCCATCCAGTAGAGCAGCGGATAGACGTACCAGTGGACGTGCCACTTCGACGTGTTCTGCCCGTTCCCGCCGGTCTGCGATGGTCCGGATAGCTGGCCCTGTCCGATGTCGAAGCCGGGCGCGATCTTGGTGCCGCCCAGATTGACGAAGCACCACGGTTTGGTGGTGACGTCGGCAAGACGAACAGGCTCCCAAAAACCAGCCGAGATACCGATGCGCGGCACCGGGCTGCCACACGCGCAGACGGGGAGGGACGGATTTTCCGTATCGGCGCGATTGCTCGGCCAGATCTTCAGGCCACCCACCGAGAGCGGAAACAGGCACGACCAGCAGACGTCGGTGATCGGGTTCACGAATTTGCCCGAGCACTTCGATTGCGCCTCCGCGCGCGGGCTAAGTGTCGTCGAAAGCACGAACGCACCCAACAACAGCGTCAGGAAGCGCAGCAGCTTCACGCGTGCTCCTCCGACGACTGTGCAGCGTCGAGGAAGGCGTTGTCGGCGCGATTCTTTCGGAAGACGTAGAGCGCGGTATGCAGCGCCGTCGTCATAAGCAAAGCCGCAACCATGAAGGATGCGGGGCGTCCGAAAAGGCGCACCAGCGGCGAGATGGCAAGGACGCCGATCGCGGACGCAACGCAAAGGACCTGAAAGGTCCGCCTCATGGTACGCAGATCGTCGGTTTCAGGAGCCGCCATCGGCGTGCGCAGGAGGTCGAGCCACAACGGCATCAGCTTATTCCCTTCAGCTTGATTTCGGAGAGCTCCAGGACGCGGCCATTCTGAACGGCGACAGCCGGCGTGTGCCGAATGCCGAGTTTGCCGGTGAGGCGACCTTCCTGGTCGAAATAGAAGCGCCGCTTGCGGTTGGTCATTTCCTCAATCGGCGAGCCGCTCACGAGGATGATTTTTGCCTTCAGATCGCTGTATTGCGACGTTGCCCATTCCACCTGTGCGGCGTCATCACCGTCGACGAACACCAGCGCCTGATGGACCGCGACGAAGTCGAGCGGGTTCACAGTCTGACCGGCGCGGGCGATGTAGTTGCCCTTCTGGTCCTGAACGTCACGCTCGATGACGATCGTCGGATCGTAAGCCCAGCTGCGTGGCTCCGTCGTCGCTGTGATGCCGGCGACAGGCTTCGGCCGACGCACGCGCGCTTCGGACCGCTTGGCGAACTCGGCGTTCATGCGGTCAATTCCACCCGTGGCTTGCAGGCGCTGCAGGCGGGCCTCGATCGTTGCCAGCAAATCCGGCTCAATGATCGGAAAGGCCTGGCCGACGACACCGTGGTCACTGGCGATCGCAACGGAGGAAGTCAGCAGCGCGCTAACCGCGAACATCACACAAAGATCGAGGGCGGCCCTCACAGGATTGGATCCCCGACGCCGACGATCTTGTTCGAGCAGGCGTAGCCGATCGCGGCATAGCGGCTGTCGAAACCGTCCTTGTGCGGACTACCGACATAGTAGCAGCCCTGCGGGATAACGCCCGTCGGGCCAGCCACCAGCGGCTCGCCCGACTTCGTGAACGGCTTCATGTGGCTGACGAGCTTGCCCGCCACGAACACGTCCGCGCCGCGGTGGACGACGGTGTCACCCGGCATGCCGTAGACGATCTTGCCGAACATCTGCTTTTTCGCACCGAAATGCTTGATGACGAGAGGCACGGCTGGCGGCACGAAGAAGACGTACTCACCACGCTTCGGCACTGCCGTCTTGTGGATCACGAACGCCCAGTTCGGCAGCGATTCCGACGCGTTGATGAGCAAGCCGTGCGTGTCCCGCCACTGCGCGATTGCGTTCAGCGAGATCCCACCGGCGACGAATAGACCAAGCGCTGCCCAGAGACGCTTGCGGGGGCGGAAGCCCTCGGCCGGTGTCGGCGCCGCAATTGCCTTACTGGCCACCGGGACCTCCAAAGCTCGAGACCATCGCGCCGGCAACCGACGGATCGACCGGTGCGATGTCCTGGCCAGTGGCGGGGGCGGGCACTGCGGCAAAGGGGTTCGGCGCGGCGGGAACGGGGGCGACCTGCGCCATTTCGACAGGCGCGATCGTCGGCGCGGCAGGGGCCTGCCCCTGCATCATCAAACCCATCTGGGCGGGCGTCGCCGGCACTGGTGCCTTCACGCCCGAAGCATAAACGGCTCTGGCCACATCGGCGGTGATGTCAGGCACGCTCTTGGACAGGACTGCCTCCCCGACGAGCACGACCTGGCCAGCCGCACCGCGGCGCTGCAGCTCCGTATCGAGCGATGCCATGAACGTGCGCATCTGCGCCTGGACCTGGTCGGGCGGGGTCGCGCTACGGGCTTGTGCCTGAACGTACTCGCCAACGATCCGGGACAGGTCTGCCTTGACGATATGCTGCGGCTTTTCAGCAGTCACAACCTTCGTGACCCACATGGCCCAGACCAGCGCGAGGACGAGCGCCGCACCGATCAGCAGCTGTGTGGCGGTGTAGCCTGCGAACACCGTCTTGCGCCGGACAGTGATCGCGGCAGGAGCGGTCACAGCGGGCTCGGCAGTGGGGGTGTCGACGGCCTCGGTCATGCGCCGTGCTCCAGGCGGGCGGCATCACGCGGCAAAATGGCGTGACGGCGGAAGAACATGATCGCGCCGGAGATGACCATATGGACGACACCGACGATCATCTTGAACTGGTCGAGCCGGCCCGCGTCCGCTGCGAGGTAGCGGCTGGTCATGTTCTGCAGATGGTTCATCATGCCATCGAGCGAAAAGCTGCCGATGAGCAGGAAAAACAGGACGAAGACGCCCCACGTCATCAGGAGCGTCGTGGCCATAAAGCCCGCGAAGTGCAGTCCGAAATAAAGGGAATAGCCATAGTCGACCTTGCGCTCGACCTGGAGGGGCTGAAGAACGGTTGCCATAGCTGTCACTCCGCTGCGATCGCCAGCGCGTCATCGGCGCTCGGATCGGTCCATTTCTCGGGGTTGTCGGGGTAAGCGACCCGCTCGATCGCCTCTTCCATCGTCAGGCCTTGCGCGAGCAGGTCGTGGATCGCCGCAAACGTGCGCGGCGACGACGAGTAGACCGTTGCCGAATAGGGATCGAGCACGAGCCGGCCGACCGCCAGGGTCTCCGGACCCTTGATCATCACGTCGGAATATTCGGAGCCGTTACGCTTCAGCGAGCGGAGCAGCGCATCGGTATAATCGTCCATCTCAAAGCGATCGTGCTTCTTGAAGTCGGCGATCGTTTCCGCCTTCTGCTGGAGGATGACGAACCAGTCGCTGTTCTCGAGCGCCGCCTTCGACCCGTCCGACTTGTAATAGTCGTTCAAGCTCTGCGTGGCCGTGACCAGCGACGCGCCGTATTTGCGGCAGGTACGCGCATAGGCTTCGATGAAGTCGGCCATCGAGCCGCCCTTCAGCATCTGCCATGCCTCATCGAGCAGCAGCGCCTTGGGGACCGAGCGGTCCTCGCGGCGCATGGCTTGGCTCGCCATGAACATGATTGCCGTCAGCGCGACGCTACGAAGCTCCTCGCGTGACGAGAGGTCCGACAGCTCGAACACCGTCAGGTTATTCTTGAGCTGGAAGGACACCTCGCCCTCGAAGAAGCGGCCATAGGTGCCGTCGGTCGAGAAGGGGCGCATCGCGATCGCGAGATTGATCGCGAGCGGGTTTGTGGTTTCGTCGAGCGCTGCGATGACGTCGTTGACTGAGCCCTGCCGGCCTTTCTCGGCCCAGACCTTGTTGATCGCGCCATCGATCAGGCCGCGCTCGGTATCGTCGAGCTTGTCGATGTGCCGCGCCATCTGGTTCACGATCGATTTCAGCATGGCGAAGCAGTCCATGAGGTAATCCTCATCGGTCTCCGCCAGCACCGGATCGATCATCGAGAACGGGTTGATGCAGAACCCCGACGACATCGTGAACTCGACGAACGCGCCGCCCTGCAGCTTGGCAGAATGCTCGAACGACCGGCCGTCGTCGATCACGACGACCTTGGCGCCGGCGCCGACCATCGAGGCGCACAGCTCCTGCAGGGCCACCGACTTGCCCGAGCCCGACTTGCCGAAGACCGCCACGTTGTGGTTGCCGGCGGTGTTCTCAAACGGTGACCAGAAGAAGGGCTGGCCGCGCCTACCGATCAGCATCAGGTGCGGGTTGTTGCCGCCCAGATATTCGCCCTGCAGCGGCATTAGGCTGGCAGCAGTCGTGGTCAGGACGGTGCGCAGGCGCTTCATGTTCTTGAGGTCGAACGACAGGCCGTTGGCCATCGTCATCGGCATCGCCGCAAGCAGACCCTGGATCTGTAGATAGCGATCGTCGAGCAGGTCCCAGCCTGCCGCGCGGTACACCGACTTCAGGATGCGCTCATTGGCGTCGCCCTTGCCTTTCGGGCTGAACGAGGTGACCGAGTAGAAGGCCTGCACCAGCTTGCGACCCTGGCGCAGCTCGTCCTTCACGAAACGCCACTCTTCGGACTGGTCCTTCAGCTGTGGCAACATGCGCGCGGACTTGCTGTCGGCGAGGCTGGTGGTGCGCATGAACTTGCGGCCGGCGCGCTGCCCGGAGGCCTCGGCGTCGGGGAAGTCGAGGCACAGGTTGGTCGATACTGGGCAGGGCATGCGCAGCTTGTCCGCGAACATGTCGCCGATCAGCTTGGCCATGTCCCAGGGTGCCCAGCGCTGCGGCAGGTTGCGCACCGAGAAGGAGCGCACGTCAAACGTGTCTGGATAGATCTCGCCAATCTCGGGCGCGTTCTCGACGGTCTTGCCGGTAGGCCGGAAGCGCTCGGTGCGCAGCAGGATGCGGTCCGGCTCGATCTTTATCTCTAGATCATGGCGCACCGCCTGGTCTGCGATCGGGTCGAACGGATTGTAGGTGATCGTGTCGTCACCCGGGGCCGTCGTCGGCGAGGTTATGTCGTCGATCCAGGAGATCAGGCCCTTGGGATCAATTGCCCGTGCGTGGACGCCGAGCGACTCCAGCGCGGAGATCAGCCCCTCCATGACCGAGGTGATTTCCCCGTTCGATACGCGGCTCGATTCCGGCGTCGAGTAGGACAGGCCGAGACGATGATTACGCAGGCAGAAAGGCGCCGATGCTGACAGCGAGCTCCAGACGCCGCCCATCAGATACTCGGTGCGGTGCCGCGCCATGCGCTCGTAGATGCCCGATGCCGAATAGCGTGGCATGTACCACTGCGACAGCTTCTCGCTGATGCGGGGGCTCATCCAGCCATGCACCTGCAGGGCACCCGGCGTCGGAATGCCCTCGGACAGCAGCTGTGCCAACATCTCGTGGCTTTGCTCGGTCGCGCCGATCATCGGGGTCGCTTCGAGGAAGAAGCCGCGTGAGGCGCTATTGTAGTAAATTTGCGTCTTGGGGTCGTAGCCGCGGTAGGGCAGCCAATGGACGAACCGTGGGACGGCTGCGTCCGGACGGCCGTTCTCAGGCTTGGCGGAGTCTCCGAGGAGCGTGGAGAGCAGGCCTTTGAAGATGCTCACTGGACAACTCCGGGAAATGAGGATGCGCGCAGCACCGACAGCGGGTTCGCACCCTTTGCCGCCTCCCGCGCTTCCGGCTCGGCACGGGCAAGGCCGGCACGAACGGCTGGGTTGGCGCCGACCGCGGCGATCGCGGTGCGACCGGCCGGGGTTGCGTACTTCGGCGTGATAACCGAGGTGGACGTGACGACCGGACGAACAGGCGCGGGTGACGGGAGAGGCTTGGCGTTGGTAGTCATGCCAACCGCGACCGGCATGTTTGTCGTGGGGGCTGCTGGCTTCGAGCTATAGGTCAAAGCGGTAGGAGTGCGGAGAGCGGAGGGTGATACCGAAAGGCGGCGCGGGGTCTTCGAGAGTCGACGCGCGACCTGGTCCTTGATGTCACCGACTGGATCGGCCTGCACCCGTGCCGCGGCAACAGCAGCGGCGCTCGGCATGTCTGGATCAGCAATGGAGGAATCCTCCATCACGATGGGGGGATCGGCACGGTCGACGGCCGCTATCAGCGTGTCGCCACCCGTTGCCGCCTGAACCTGTGCCGGGGTCGTAGCGACAGCGTTGCTCGCAAGCGCGCGCTGCCATTCACCGCGCTCGACGACGGCATGAACTGCAGTCTGTTCGTGCAGGCGGCCGGCGCCATCGATCTGCGCCGGGAAAACGATGCGGAGAACCCGCTCCTGGCTACGCGCAGGCGCAGCAGCGGCGGTGTCGAAGCCCCGACCAGCGCTCTGCGGCGTGCTGTACGGACCAGCTGGCGTGATCATGCGATCGCCGTCCTCGCCCGCGATCATCGCAAGCGCGCGATCATCGATCGTGGAGCTGGGCGCACAGATCCCGTCGGGTGCCATGCAAGAGAAGTTACCCTTGATGTTGCCGCCCATCGTCGTGCAGCCGGTCATTATGGTGCCAGACGCCAGGGCGACAGCGAGACAAACGTGGACCTTGTTCACGACCGGCCTCCAGCGATGAAGGAAGCGAGTGCCTCCTTGGGACGATAGCCCTCGATCATCGCGCCATCGGCGCGGACGATGACGGGTGTTCCGTTCAGGCCATGCGACCGGGCAAAGCGCTCATTGGCATCGAGACCCGAGGTGTCGCAGGAGGCGGCGTTGCGCAGTGGCTCGCCGGCATAGGCCTGATGAAGCGCGGTCTCGCGGTTCTTGGCGCAATACACCTGGTTGGCGAGGTCGCGGCTACCCAGTACCGAGATCGGACGTTCGACCACGCGCACATTCATCGAGCGCAGGGTGTTCGACAGCGCGCGACAGTAGCCACAGCGAAAGTCACTGAAGACCGTAACCGTCTTGCCCGACTGGTTACCCCAGACGATTGCGCCGTCCTTGGGGAGACCGTCGAGCGAGATGCGCGACGGCATCGCCGGCACCGTAGGTTGTGTACCCGCACCGACTGCCTTCGCGATCGGGGGCTCGCCGCTGTCGGCCGCATTATTTGCCTTGGCGGCCCCGCCAATCAGAGTGTCCGGATTGATCTCGAGCAGACGGGTCGCGGTTAGATCCTGCCGCGTCTCCATGTCGTAGACCCGGCCGATGACGAGGTAGCGTCCCGAGCGATCGACGTAGAACAGGTTGTTGCCCGCCGTCACTTCGCACAGGCCATCGACAACCGCGCAGTCGACCTTGCTGACCTTCGTCTTGGGCAAACGCGCCTTGAGAAGCGAGATCACCGATGCGTCTACGGGACGAAGCGCAGCATAAGCCGCTTTCGCGCCGATCGCAGCGGCGATGAATGCCGCAATGATCGCGAGGAGGATGAATACCCGTCCCGCGGTGATGCGCTGGTCGGCGCTGCTATCAGTTCCGAACATAAACACCCTCCAGGAAGACGATCTCGACGTCGACGCCGGTCGGCATCTCGATGACCGGCTGGTACTGCTCGGCGCGCTCGATCAGGTATTTCGAGACCATGTCGCCAGCCTCGCCCACGCCGTTGCCGACGCCGCCTTGGGCAATGTCACCCAGACCGAGCTGCTGGCGCTTGCCGTTGACCTGGACGTTGGTGCCCTGAAGGAACGAGTTCGAGTTGGCGGCGAAGCCCTTGCCGATCCCGCCGACGAGGCCAGCGATGAAGGCTTGGCTGACCAGCGACCCCTCCCGGCTGACGACGCGGCCCCGAACACCGGTCTTTCCGCCAAACGCAATGAAACCCTTGACCTCGGAAACCGCATAGCGACCGCCCGGTTGCGGGCAGGTCATCTTCTGCAGCTTCACATAGACCTTCTCGCTCGACAGCTCGCCGCGGGCGGCGCCGTTGATGAGGCATCCCTGGATCTTGGTGGTCAGAAGCTTGCCGTTCTGCAACACCGATCGCGCAGGACCAGTGACGCGCAGGACGACAGGCAGGGGGTCGGTCTGGCTGTTGACGCCGGCTGCTGCATCGACACCGACGATGACCTTGGCGGTAGCGAAGGAGTTCGGCGGAAGATAATTCGGGCTGTCGGTATAAACCGTGCTGCCCTTCGAGACGCGTGACGCGTTACCAGCCTCGGCCGAGCCGAACGACACCATCTTAACTTCGCTCATGCGCGCAGGAGCGACGTCGGGGACATTGCCGGCGCCGGGAGCGCCAGGGCGACCGTACATGGCAGTGCTACCCGGGCCGTACATTGCCTGTGGCCCGGGCACCGGCGCGGGCGCGGCCGCGCGCTCATTGACCTGACGACGAAGCTGGTCGTTCTCAGCCTGATAGGCAGAGACGACACGCTGGCCGTCTGCCGACATCGACTGGTTTTGCGCGCGCATCGCATCGAGTTGCTCGGCAAGCTGCGCGACGCGGGCGTTGGTGCCTTCGACACCCTTCAGCTGGTTCTCGTTGGACTGGAAGCGGTTTTCGGACTGCGCCATCCACTCCTGCTCGGATTTGGTCTTGTTGGTCATGTCGCTGACCGAGACCGTCTTCCTGTCCGCGCTATCGGGATCGATCTTCTCGACCGCGTCGTCACCGCCGAAAATCCAGAAGGAGGAGGCCACCAGGACCACGCCGCACCCGACAGCGAGCTTCATCTGCTGCTTCTTGCGGGTCTCGACGTTGCCATCCAGTTCCGACGCGATCGGCGATACACCGTCGCCGTCGATGGCTTCAGGAGCGTCGAGCGGCTTGCGCTCGCGAGAGAAGATATCTTTGATGACCATGGCTTAGTTTCCGTTCCGCGAGACGAGGTAGGCGGTCGTGACCCGACCCGGCGCCAGCTTGGGTTCGGCGATCGACACCGCGAGTGCGCTCGATGGCACCACGCTGGCCTCGGTCAGCACTGTTTCCTTGGTGCCCTTGTTTTCGATGCGCAGGACGCGGCCGGTGAGAGCGTCGCCGCGATATTCGGCGATCATCTGAACCTTGAGGTCGCCGACATAGACGGGCTTGAGCGAGCGCTGACGCATCTCGAAGCCGTCGACCGTCTTGTTGGCGTACATTGCCTGCACCAGCGTTACAGCGGCCTCTTCCGGCGAGGACGTCTGTGCAACCTTGGTGGTCGTGCCGGCTTCCGCCGCGTCGGCCTTGGCGATCGCGGGGTTCGAGACGAAGACCTGCACCGCCTGGTCGCCGCTGATCCGGCACTGGAACTTGTAGACGTAGCCGCGCTTGCTGGTGCCGAAGAACGACAGGACCTGACGACCAAAGCCTTCCGGCACCGACAGGTAGATGTCGCCGCGAACAGGCTCGTTGACGACCGAGAAGTCGTCCGAAGGGTTGCCCGTGTTGATCTTGGAGACGCCAGCGAACTCGTCCCCGACGAGGCTGATCCGGGTGAGGTCCTTGGCGGATGCATTGCAGGAGACCTGCGCGCCGTCGTCGGCCATCAACGTCTGGTCGCCGGCCGCGAAGGCAGGCGCCGCGAAGACGAAGAGGGCGACGGCGATCAACGCTGCGCCGATGATGCGGCTCAGCCAGCAGAAGGTGCGGGTGGAGAGGGCAGTGCCAAGCGCGGCGCTACCAATGGCATAGATTGGGGTCACATCATGGCTCCCGGACGGGTTTTGGGCTGGACCATGCTGAAGCCGACAAGCTTCAGGGTCATGCCGGCATATTCCCAGTCGTAGACAAAGGTGCGCTGCTCGGACGAAACGACTTTCTGACCGATGACCGTATTAAGCTTGCCCGTCACGGTGGACTGGAGCGCCTTGGGGTCGATCTCCATGCCGTCGAGCGTGAAATACTGCGACATGCTTGAGCCGCGCTGCTCATCAACGATCTTGAGGAGGTCGGCTTTGATCTTACCCTGCGACTTGGGCGAGACGATCGCGAGGACGGACTTCATCCAGTATTCGAGGCTGCTGGGTGTGCGGTTGAGCGTCAGTACGGCCGTGTCGCGGGTCACCAGCTCCAGATACTCGCGCGAGACACCCGACGTGGACAGCGTGACCGGTGAGCCCAGAACAGGCTGCAGCACGATTTCGCGGCTACGGGTTGCCGACATCAAAAGCAGGAGCGCGACAATTCCTGCGAGAACCAGCGCGGCGATGCCGAGGACATTGCGCTGGCGGAGGACGCGCTGCGACTGCGCGTGCTGATAGCTAAAATCCATGTCAGCCCACCATCAGTCGGAGGTAGGAAGGTGGCGTGGCGCGGAGCGACGGGAAGCCGCCTGGCAGATGCCAATACGCCAGATGAATCAGCCACGAAGTCGCCCGCCCCGCCTTGGCCCGTCGAAGAGCCCACCACCCCAGGACGGCCAGGCCGATCCCAATGACGATGTGTTGGGACAAGATCCCCCATGTGAAGGGGATGACCATCGCGAGGAACTCGTCGAGCGTCCAAAACCCGATCAGCTCAGGATCGTCGAGGTGCGATGGGATCACGTACTTATCGGCTGACATCACGCCACCTTCAAAGACGGTGCCGGCGAAGCTGCTATCAACGCCGGCACCTGGCCGGTTCAAATGGTAGCGGTGACGGTCGAGGTGACGATCGGGATACCGGTGCCCGCACCGACGCCCACGCCGACCGGGATTGCGACCTGGCCGAGCGAGAAACGACCCGAGGCGAGACCCACGACACCGCCAGCGAGCGATAGAACGGTGATGATCTTGCCGCCCGAGCCCTCGAGGAAACCCGTGAAGGCTTGGAGTGCAGTGTTGAACGTCTGATCAGCACCGGCCAGTGCTGGGGTGGCGAGAACAGCGGCCGCGGCTGCCGCACCAACGACCGCCAGGGCGGTCGTCTCGGCGCGACGGCCGATCTTGAGCATGGTCTTCATGATAAGGAGTCTCCTTCGATCGAGCGCATTTCAGCGCGCCCAAAAGAAGGCTGAGGCAGGGATTCTTTCGCAGCAATCGCCGGATTACGGAACTTATTAGGAGGCCGTCGATTTAAGCGAAAATGCGACGAGTGGAGTTCCACGACGCATCCAAAAGACACCTCTGTCCGTCGCTACGGACGATTCGTCCGGCGTCACGGACAGATGTCCGCCCACGCGGACGCCTGTCCGCCTACACGGACACTTGTCCGCACAGGCGGACAGGCGATATTCCGCTCTCTGGAATGGCTACGAATCACGACCTGAGGTGTGGCATTAACGCGAAACCGAATGCAGATAGCCCACGCTGTTAGGAGGTTTAGCAATGCGGTGGTATCGGCGCCGATGAATACTGAAGACCAAGCAATGCAACGCGCATTCAGCCTCAAGATATCTGAGTCCCTATGGCGCTTGATGACAGAAAGTGTTCGCCTTTTTTCAAATAAAAGCATGCGCTTCGCTAGCATTAGCGATGTCGTAAACGACCGAGCTCCGGAGACGTCTACCCTGCAGGCGCATTATCGGCCCAGCTCGCTTACAGAACATTTGCGGATAATTCCCACCAATGGCGAAATCGGCGTAGAGCTGGAGATTCTCGAATCTAGCGTATCGGCGATTGACGGTAGTGTTCCGGGGCTTGAGCAAATGATAGGCTCGTCCGTTAGTTTCGCCTCTGCGGTCTCATTGGTACTTTTCGACTTTATCGTTGAGGAGGCCAGGACGGAGGCCATGACAAAGCTTGGACTCAACGCCGAGGATGCCGCTGCATTTCGAGCGGCTGCCCGTCGAGTGGAAACGAATGTGATCCCATTCCGATGATTGATCTGCGTCAAATGACAAAAGGTTAATGAAGGGTTGCCTTCATCGGAGATTAATGCCTACCTGATGGGGCACAGCTAGGGTCTGGGACGATGGAACCGTCAGAGCAGTTTGAACAAAGGGTTAGCGAAGATAATGCCACCCCAGAGTTGGTGGATTTCATTCGGATCCGCATGGTAGAGATGCGCTTCAGTATCCGAATGTTGAAAGCAGCGACCCCCAATATTCGCAAAAGTCGCCTTCACTCTATTGTGCATCCCGACCCGTCAAAGCGCCGCCCAATGCGGATGGATGAGGGCAAAGCGATTTGCGCAGCGCTTGGAATAAGCCAGTGGGAAGCGGCGTTCGGCTGCGAGCTATTGGAGGGCGAATTGAACGACCGCCCCGAGGAAGCGGGCAACCTTGCGGCGTTTATGGCAACCCTTTTCGCAGGATTAGCGCCCCGGTTGGCAACGGCTGTGGTTAGTATCAGCGGCCTCGACCTAAGCGACGTTAAGCCTGAACATGGCCACCAGATTCAGGACCTTGTTCTGGACGGCTTTGAGAAAGGTTACGAGGACTTGGTCCGACGGAAGGGCCTTCGGCTTGGCCGTAACGAGGAATAGCTAAGCCGTAACCGGACAGAACCGAAGAAGCATGCTGTCCGGCATGGCGCCGTCAGCGGGCAGGCAGTCTATCGCCGCCAACATTCTCCTATCGCGATCTCGTTATTGAGCCGACGGTTTCAGTGCTGAATTGCACTTGCGATCGCGCTAACGTAGATCGAGGGCTATGACGAGCCCGCCATCCTCTAAATCCGCGGCCCGATCCATGCGCGCCCGAACGGCAAGTTTTCGGGAAAAGGGATGGGTTCGAAACAACTTCTGGCTTTCACCAGAGTCGGTAAGCGCCCTCGATCAGCTGAGGAGCGAGCTATCTGTCAGCAGCCGCGAACTGACCGTGAATGCCGTCATGGAGCTAATCAGCCGAAATCCAAGCCTGCTCCAGACGATCCGCGGGGCAACTCACGACCCGGTCGTCGGAGGCACCCAGGCTTTGAGTGGAGGGGGAAGGCGATAGGAGGATGGGGTCAGCAAGTCGGGCCGGCAGCTGACTAGCTTCGACGAAGTGTCGTCGAAAGCACGAGGATCGGGCGAAAACTGAGCGCGGACGCCCGCTCAGCGTAGGAAATCGAGCCTAGATTCGTGCTTTCGACGACACTCTTCGTGCTTTCGACGACAGCTGATGACCGCATAGGATTTGTGCGGAAGCGAGCGTCCTACCGCCAAACGCTAGCCTCTGACCGGCTTCAGGAGATCAAGATGACCGACAAGAAAACCGGCCAGGGCGACCTGTTCACCTTTGATAGTCCGCTCCTGACCGGACTTCAGGGCGAGCGCTCGTTGATGGCATATCCATTCTTCGCGTTGGCGAAGACTGCTTGGACTAAACCACTCGTGTATAAGACGGACTCCGTCTCGATCGAGGTAGGTCCGGGGCCAAAGGGAATAGCGACAATCTATGACAAAGAGATACTTTTATACATCGCGAGTCTGATGGTTTCGAAACTGGAGGCAGGGCTCCCAGTATCTCAGGAGTTCTATTTCACCGCGAATGACCTATTTCGGGTGACGGGAGTGAATGCGTCATCGCGGTCGTATACTAGACTATCGGACGCGTTAGAGCGGCTTCAGGGAACCCAAATAAAGACCGATATACAAGCTGGCGGGGAAGGCGAGGCCGGATTCTTCTCTTGGCTAGAGTCCGCTAGACTACAATATACGACGAACAACAGCAACGAGAGACGTCTAAAGGCTGTCAGGGTTCGGCTTTGCGACTGGCTCTTTCGAGCGATACTGAGGGATCGCCACGTGCTTGAATATACGTCAACTTACTTTCAATTAGGGCCTGTCGAGCGTCGTTTGTACGAGGTGGCTCGATCTTCCTGTATCGATGGGCCCGTGAGCATGACGTTGGAAGATCTCCGCCTTCAGCTGGGTTATCAAAGCTCCCCTCGGCATCTGAAATCCATTCTCAAGGATGTAATAGACGCGAACTCCATTCCCGGCTTTGTCTTCTCGATTGCCGAGCCATCTCCGACCGATGGACTAAAGTCGCGAAAAGTGGCGTTCGAGGTCGTTCAGATAACACCCGAAGACGGGATTCACCGGAAAGCGAATCAGGTGATCCATAAGCCCGGTGAGCCTGACCCCGCCTGAACACCCCCCATTTTTGACGTACTGACTGTCGTCAAAAGCACGAAGACGAGCCCATACTGTCGTCGAAAGCACGAGCCGACGAGACTTAGTGTCGTCGAAAGCACGAATGTTTTCTGACGAACGTCGTCGAAAGCACGAATCGCCAAGGTTTTATTAACGGAATTTCTCAGCCACATTCCGAGCGAGAGTTTTCGCACCATGCGAGGGCCAGATAGGACTTGGCTGTGACCACATAAACGAATGCCCGGCACGAAGCCGGGCACCCTGAAAGTTCGATGTCCGCGCCGGCAAGCGCGATCGAGATCACCACGATTTCTGACATAGGCCTTTCTGAGCTTCGGTTCAAGGATGCGCGTTTCGCGCCACGCTATCGCTTTGCCTGGTCCGGCCTCCATCGAGGGGGAAGGCAATGGAAGCTATTAACATCGGCGGAGCATTCACCAGTTTGCTCTCCGGCATGCCCGTCAGGCCCAAGCCTGCGCGGTCTGGAGCGCTGCGTCACACCGGTGCGCCGGTGCTTCGCAACAGCATCGAGGCGGGAACGTTCGAAGAGAGTTTCTTCACGCTGCCGGCCGCGGGCGAACTCCACAAAATATACGCAACCGCAAAAAGAGCCGTGGACGAAGCCAATAGGTTGCGCCGTGTCGCACGTAGCGGCGAGCGGACGTTGACCGTCGCTGAGCGCATTCTGCTTGGTCTGACGGAAAAGGGACTTCGGGTGCTCGAGGAGCTGCTGACCCTTGCTCGATTGAACAAGGGTCAGGTCTACCCAAGCTACGGATATCTGATGGATAGGACCAGCATTGGTCGCGCGACCATAACACGAGCGCTGGCCACTCTGGAACGGCTAGGCTTCGTCATTCGCCAACGGCGCTTCAAGCGCGTGGCAAGCGAGGGAGCTGGGCCACGATACCACCAGACGTCGAATGCCTATCGAATGCAGCTTCCTCAGCGTCTGGTGACGCTCGTTCCGCGCTGGTTGCGTCCTGCGCCGATCCCTGTGGATCTGGAGCAGCACCACCTCGAGCAAATTGGCGAGACGAAGGCAATGCTCGCTACCCTCTCTTGCAAGGAATTCGCCGAGGCCACCGTTGGAGGAGCTCTCGGGAAAATTCTTGCTCGCCTCGGTGCCGGTGTCGATCGTGCGGAGCGTGAGGCTCACAACGGAACGCAACCGCTATTAGAGTCTATTAGATAAGGGATAATCGGAGTTGGCCTTAGACGGCCAACACGCAAATTATAGGAGACCGAGGTCGACGACCAATCAAGCCAAAACCGATTTGACCAAGAGGATAGGACAGGAGTGTCGGCCAAGGCCGCCACAATGCTCCCGAGTGGAGCATGCGACTTCTGCCGTCTTTCACCCTTAACGCGGATGTGCTCGATTGGCTGAAGTCAGAACTGCGTCAACGTCGCCGCACGGGAATAACCCTTGGGAAGTGTCGACATCGTTGCCGGCGAACCCATTGGGGAGGTTAGCCGCGACCAGTTAGCGATAATGTTCGTCACATAGGCCTGCGTCTCAGTGATGCGTGGCACTAACCCGCCGCGTACGCGCCCAGGCCCTGCATTGTACGCGGCAAGGGCAAGGTGGACTTGACCGAAATGGTCTAACTGCTGGCGGAGATAGCGGGCTCCACCTCGCATATTCTGAAGGGGATCATACCGATTGACGCCTAGGCCGACCGCAGTTCCTGGCATCAACTGCGCGAGGCCGTAAGCGTTTGCGGTTGAAGTCGCGATCGGGTTGTACCCGCTCTCGCGAATTATCATGGCGTCAAACAATCCTGTCGGAATGCCATGCTCGCAAGCGACCGCGCTCATCATGCCATAATAGGCGGCGCGACGTGCTTCTGCGCTACGCGCGAGAAACCCCGAAGGACGATAAGCGAGCGGAGCGCAACCGGCTTTGAACGAGATCGGCTGTACAGTGGTCCCCCCGCGGAGCCAGCCCGGAACTTGGATCGACGAAAAGGCTGCGATACCAGCCGTTTGCTGATTCAATACAGGGGCAACCGCCGGCGTTGCTCCGGAGGCTGCCATCTCCTGCTGCATTCGGAACTGGACGTAACGATGACTGAGATCATGTACCTGGAAAGCGTCGGGCAAAGGAGACGCCTCGTTCATCGACGCCAAAACGTTGGGCGAGGGTGCCGCTTCCGTGATCGGCAAGCTTCCTGTCATCGAGATAAGCTCGACCTTTCGGAGGGCTGCCCCTCTTGCCGCGGCACCGGCTTGCGAACCGACAATAAGACCGGCGCAAAGGCCAGCAAAAACGAGTGGATAACGCACGGAAAACCCCCAAGCGAAGTGATATCCAAGAGTTGAGATCATGCGATTTGCGCTTGTCAAGACCACCAGACCTGCCGAAACTGCCTCGACTAAGCGCCTGAAGGGCACTCGAGTATGTGGTTGATCCACCGCGAAACCGACGGAAAAAGCAGGGACAGGATCCCGCTGCCAGCACCCCTGCACGAGGCGCTAGTGCGCTGGTATGTCGGTGAGGGTTCCTTCCATGACGAACAAGCGGGGGTCACTCTCGTCCAAAATGCCAGGATAGGTCATCGTTGGATCGCTTGCGGGTGCCTTGGCCCGGATAGAGCCCCTCCTATCCTGACGCCGGCTTACCTTTCCGAAGCCGAGACCTACTATTTGCGCCGGTTGACGAGCACCAAACGTCCCGAGCACCGCCCCGACTGTCCATTCTTCCGCGATCAGGCGACCAACCGTATTTCAGAGGTCAGGTCGCACAACACGCCGACTGATCCGCCATCGGGCTTTTTCGAGGTTCTTCGACCGGCGCCTGAGAAGCTCGCACAGCGACCCGAGGACGACAGCCTGGATGATCGGACCCGCAATGCCTCGACCCCTCGGCTCGCGCGGCTCCTTTGGCGTCTGCTCGACAGCGCGGGTTGTAACACGATCGCACCGTTGGGGATGGCCTACGAATGGTCGATTAGGGAAGAGTTCGCAGCGCTGGGTCGCGCGGCCGGTAAGATCGAGATCGCGCCGGGAGTCGAGCTGGCTCGCGCTTTTTGGACACACGCCCGACCGCTCGAGACGAACACAGTCTACGGCACCCTTCGCGCGTTGGCGACAAAATGGCCCAAGACGCACGCGCCACAAGGCTTCCTGGCGCTTTACGCGAAATCGATCAAGGGCAACGAAATCCATGTGCCTGACGGCGACCCAGTCGCCATCGCGACCAGGGTTCAGTCGCCGTCGATCCGGGGCAACCACATCACTGGACCCTACATCGTTCTGATTGTGGCCGGAGAGTATCCAGAGGCACGCGGCTTTGCGCCGCTGCGGGCTTACGCTCAACCGATCTACAACGGCCGGATGTTCGTACCGGTGGAATCCGACTTTGAGCGGCGGGCACTGCGCGCCATCCTGCATACCCAACGCGAGTTGCACACACGCGGCGTCGACCTCGCTATTAACAAACCACTGTTCGACACCATGACGCCGCACGGTCCGTGTCGACCTGACTTTATCCTGGAGGCAAGGTCGCGAGTGACGGGAGAGCTACGGACAGTGGTGGTCGAAGCCATGGGTTTCGATAGCGAGGATTATGAGGCTGCGAAGGCCGTCACTCACCCACGTATGGCCGTCCTCGGTGACCTTGTGACACTTGATAGATCGGAAATGGACCAAGATCTGGCGTCGACCAAACTGCTCCGGGTCCTCAATATTTAAGCGCTCAGCTCCAAGTCATTGTTGCTGCGAAATAGCTAACGATTCCAAGCGTTACCGGGGTCGACAGAAGATAAAGCTTTTGCCAGCGCCACCATGCTTTTGGCAGGAATAGAACGGCACCACGAACACTCCGCACATCTTCCCATGCCTTATCCCGGTACATTCCATGGATCGTCACGGATACCGACATCGCCATAGCGATGGCGCAGCACATAGCAGCCGCCAGATAAATGGCGATCCAGTTGGCAATCTCGACCTGCGAAAACTGGTTCATCGACACCTCGGATGAAAAGGGCGCGGTCGACAAACCAGCGCAGAATGACTCTAGTTCCCAAGCTCCATAACGATGACGTTTTAGCAGCGGGTAAACGCCGCGACGTCGCGGTGATTCCCTAAATATGGAGTGGAGAGAGAGGGGTGGAAAGGCGGGGTCACGAAGAGATGGCTCCAGCATCCCTTGAACTTTGGGCGGACCGTTAACGGCTCGCCTTCAAACGAGGCATTTCGCCATGGAACGCTATCTCCTGTTCATCAGAGATGCGGGTAAAACCGACCGCACCGATATACATCCAAGCGAAAGGGACGCCCGAAAAGCGCTCGCCGCTTATGTCCGCCAGCGCTTGGGTCAGAAGGACGCTATCGCAGCGCTCGAAGACGACGAGGCGATCGACGTCTACTTTGAGCGCGAGGCGGCTGATTACGTAATCGCCCGGATGCGCAAGCCCGTACCGAGCAATGGTATTCGATCATGACGCTCATCGCTCGCCGCCCATCCCAGCAGCTGGTCGACCTGGTAGGAGCACTTGGGGGCTCTTGGCATGGGAACACCGCAATGTGCCGATGCCCTGCGCATGCCGACGGTACACCAAGCCTTTCGATCAGGCAGGGTGACCGCGGCTTGCTGGTCACCTGCTTTGCGGGTTGCGATGCCGGTGACATCCTGCGCGAATTGGACCGGATACCGCTTGGTCGCCGCTATGATCCCCCGGCTCCGGCGCAGGCGATGGGCACGGCCAATATTGACCGGCTATGGAATGAGGCGGTCAGTATGACCGGGAACATGGCGGAACGCTATCTCGCCTCCCGGGGACTGTTGCCGGCGCCGAGCGACGTTCGCTTCCACCCGCGCTGCCCGCTCGGCCCCAAACCGGTGACGGTGTTCAAGCCGGCGTTGCTGGTTGGAGTGCGTGACGCACAGCGTCTGGTCGCCTTCCAACGAATATTCCTGAAGGCCGACGGTGGCTATTCCGAGAAGGCAACGCTTGGCACGCTGGGGAGCGGTGCATGGCGTGGCGGTGGAGTTGGTGCGACCATTGGCCTAGCCGAAGGATTCGAGACAGCGCGCGCCTGGTCGCAGATCCGTGGATTGCCCTGTTGGGCGACGCTCGGCTCGCGACGTCTCGATCTTGTGACGATCCCTGACAGCGTTACCAAGCTGATCCTTGCCGGTGACAACGATGTGCCCGGACATCGCGCGGTAGCGCGGAGCATCGCCCGCTACGCCAACGCCAACCGGGTGATCCGGGTCGACTATCCGCAAGGCTACAAGGACTGGGCCGAGGCCCTCGAGGCGGCAGAGAGAGGAGGGGGAGGGAGGCGGTAAGCTGTCGGATTGGCAGCCAACCGAAGGAACCCTGCCATGTACGATCTGCTTGATATCCCGCCCGTCAACGATCGCACCGCAGCGCAACGCATTGCCGGATTACTGGCGGCCGGCACCCCGATCGCCCGCCGAAATCTGAATGAGGCGATGATAGCTGCGTTCGGCGGATCTGATGCCGACGGTCACTGGACCCAGCGCGACAGCTTCGAAATGCTTGAGCACGGCATTGCTCTCCACCTCGCGTCGCGGCCCTACCAACTCAAGGCTTTGGCGGACGTGGCACAGGCATCAGCGGTCATGGCGCTGCTGCCAACCCAGACGGTACGCAGCGAGGAGCAGATCAACCTCCAGCAATTCTCGACCCCGATCGATATCGCAGCGATCGCGGTACTGATGGCGGCGATAGGTCCGAACGACATTGTACTCGAACCCAGCGCCGGCAACGGTCTCCTGATCGTCCAGGCTCCGGTGTGCGCCAGCCTGCAGCTGAACGAGATCGATGCCAAACGGCGAGAACGTCTTGCCGGTATATTCCCCGACGCGATCGTCACCGGGCATGACGGCGCGGCACTGGTCAGTCTGCATGCGCGCATGCCGCGGCCGACGGTGGTGGTGATGAATCCGCCCTTCTCGCGCAGTGTTGGCCGCGGTGAAGACGACCTTGCCGCGCTGCGCCATCTGCAGGCCGCAATCCGCCGCGTCGCGAAAGGCGGCCGGGTCGTGGCGATCATGCCCGACTGGTTCACGCCCAGCGCGCGGCTGAAGGCGGCGTATGAGGCGGTGCTGACGGGTTGCACCGTCCGGACGTCGCTGCGGCTGGAGCATTGCTACCGCAAGCATGGCACGGACATCGCTGTGCGGCTCTACGTCATCGACAAGGTGGCGGGCGGCACGTCACACGTCGTAATCCAGCGCAGCTCGGTCGCGGACTTCCTCGACGCCGTCACCGTCCCACCGCGCGTCGCCCTGGTGGGCGATACCACGATAGCGATGGCGCCGATCGCCAAGCCCAGCCTGTTCGGCGCAGCGCGTCAGGCCAAGGCGACGGTAGTTCGGACCTATCATGCGCCGGTCCGCAACAACGTCCTGCCGGTCGCCTATCAGACGCTTCCGACGCCCGCGCCCCTAGCCGAACAGGTCGGCTGCTACCTGCCCTACCGGCCGAGCCGGATCGTATTCGACACGGCCGGTGACCACCCGACCGCCCTGGTCGAGTCCGTGGCGATGGGCTCGATCCCGGCACCAATCCCAACCCATGTCGCACACCTCCCCGAACGGACCGTCACCGAACGGATGTTGTCGTCGTCGCAGCTCGAAACGGTAGTCTATGCGGGGCACGCCTGGAACCAGATGCTGCCCGGCACCTTCAAGCCTGCCGACAAAGGCGTTGGCCTTACTATCAACGAGACGGGAAGCCGCTACCGCAAGGGCTTCTTTCTTGGCGACGGCACTGGTGCGGGCAAGGGCCGGCAGGTCGCTGCCTGCATCCTCGACAACTGGCTGCAAGGCCGGCGCCGCCACATCTGGGTCTCGAAGAACGAACCGTTGCTCGAAGACGCGCGACGCGACTGGACCGCGCTTGGCGGCATGTCCGGCGACGTGCAGCCGGTGTCGAACTGGAAAATCGATCAGCCGATCAATCTGACCGAGGGCGTCTTGTTCGTGACCTATCCGACGCTTCGGTCCATGCGCTCCGACAATAGCCGCTTGCAGCAGATCCTCGATTGGGCCGGCACCGACTTTGACGGCGTCATCGCGTTCGACGAAGCGCACGAGATGGGCGGCGTTGCGGGCGGCGAGGGTGCCATGGGCAAGAAGGAAGGATCCCAGCAGGGCGTCTGCGGCGTCCTCCTCCAAAACAATCTGCCAGGTGCTCGCGTCCTCTACGCTTCGGCAACCGGGGCGTCCGACGTCAACAATCTCGCTTATGCCGTGCGGCTCGGCTTGTGGGGACCGGAGACGGCGTTTGCCGACCGCGAAGCGTTCATTGCCGAGATCCGTAAGGGTGGCATCGCAGCGATGGAGCTGGTCGCACGCGACCTCAAGGCGCTTGGCCTATATACGTCTCGCGCACTCAGCTTCGCCGGCGTCGAGTACGATGTGCTGCGGCACGCGCTGACCCCGGCACAGATCGAGATCTACGACACCTATGCGAAAGCGTGGAGCGTCATTCACCAGAACATGGAAGAGGCGCTGGAATTGACCGGCGTCGTCGACGGCCTGGAAAAGGCTACTCTCAACAGCGGTGCGAAGGCGTCAGCTCGCTCACGGCTGGAATCGACCAAGCAGCGCTTCTTTGGCCAGGTCCTGCTCTCGATG
Source organism: Sphingomonas sp. Leaf28 (assembly GCF_001421685.1). Classification (NCBI taxonomy): domain Bacteria; kingdom Pseudomonadati; phylum Pseudomonadota; class Alphaproteobacteria; order Sphingomonadales; family Sphingomonadaceae; genus Sphingomonas; species Sphingomonas sp. Leaf28. The sequence goes on from NZ_LMKX01000007.1 coordinate 97,720, forward strand.
AAGCTGCCAACCGTAATCGCCGCTGTCGAACAGCATCTGAAGGCTGACCAGTCTGTGGTGCTGCAGCTGGTGACAACCGCAGAGGCGATCCTTGATCGTCGCCTTGCGCAGATGTCGGTTGAGGAGCGCGCGGACCCCGTCGTAGACCTCTCGCCCACCGAATATGTCGCAGATTACCTCACACGTGCCTTCCCGACGCGGCAGATGCAGACCTTCACGGACGACACCGGCACCGCCCGCTCGCTGCCGATGAGCGACGTCGACGGCAACCCGGTCCACAACCCCGATGCGATCGCGGCGCGCGACCAGCTGCTCGAACACATCTGCGGACTGCCCCCCGTCAAGTCCGCACTCGATGCCCTGATCGAGCATTTCGGCACCGACATGGTAGCCGAGGTGACTGGCCGATCGCGGCGTCTGGTCCCGACGTCGGACGGCCGCCAGAAAATCGAGACTCGCTCCGGCCGTTCCAGCCAGGTTGAAGCCGCGGCGTTCATGGCTGGCAGCAAGCGCGTCTTGGTCTTCTCTGACGCAGGCGGCACCGGGCGCTCCTACCACGCCAGCCTCGATGCCAAGAACCAACAGCAGCGGGCGCACTTCCTGCTTGAACCGGGCTGGCGTGCCGATCGCGCGATCCAGGGTCTTGGTCGCACTCATCGCACCCATCAGGCGTCGACACCGCTATTCAGACCGGTGACGACCGACTGCAAGGGCGAGCTGCGCTTCACCTCGACGATCGCGCGACGGCTGGACAGTCTTGGTGCGCTAACACGCGGCCAGCGCCAGACGGGCGGCCAAAACCTGTTCGACCCGGCCGACAACCTCGAAAGCGAATACGCCAAGGATGCGCTCCTGACCTGGTTCGCGCTGCTCGACGCTGGCAAGCTGACCAGCACGACGATGGACGACTTCTGTTCGCGCACCGGGCTTGAGTTGCACGACAATGACGGCGTTCTGAAGGAAGACCTGCCGCCTATCCAGCGTTGGCTGAACCGACTGCTGGCGCTTCCGATCGGCATCCAGAACCTGATTTTCGATGAATTTCTCTCGCTCGTGGAGACCCGCATCGCCGCTGCCCGCGAGGCCGGAACCCTCGATGTAGGGGTCGAGACGATCACCGCCGATACCGCGACCGTCATCGACGATACGCTGTTGCGCACGGATCCACAGTCGGGTGCGACCTCGCATCTCCTGACGATCGAGATTGCTCGTCGTCGTAATCCCATCTCCCTCGAACGGATCCTCGACATCGCCAAATGGCAGGACGACGTTGCGTTCGTGGTCAACGCCCGGTCTGGTCGCGTTGCTCTGCGCACGCGTGCGCGGTCGTGGATGGACGACGACGGTCAGCCGATCGCACGCATTGAGCTGCAGAGACCCTGCAGGCGCGAATATTTGCGCGAGGCAGACCTGCTGGAGAGCGCATGGGACGTCGTCGACCAGGCCACGTTCATCGCTAAGTGGACCGAGGAGGTCACGGAAGCGGCCGACCAGATCGATACCGAGACGATCCGGTTGGCGACCGGCCTGCTGCTACCGATCTGGTCGGCACTTCCGTCGGACCATCTGGCGGTAAACCGGATCGCCGATGCAAACGGTAATTCCTGGCTCGGTCGCCTCGTCTTCGACAAGCACGTCGTTCAACTCTACACCAAACTGGGCATCGCCAAGACCGACGACCTGCCTGTCGATGCGATCGCAAGCTCGGTCCTCTCCGGCCGGAGCGTCGAAGTCGCGCAGCCGTTTCCCATGACCATCAAGCGGGCGATCGTGAACGGCAAATCGCGGGTAGAGATCATCGACGCGCCAGTGTCCCAGCTGCCGTGGCTGAAGGCGATCGGCTGCTTCTCGGAGATCATCGCTTACCGAACCCGGGTCTTCGTGCCGGTTGCCGAGGCTGAAGCAATCTTGAGCCGGCTCCTGAAGCGGCCTTGATAGACAGCCACGATGGGTTTCGTATAAATCATCATATGGCCGGGAGAGGGCGAATGAACGTTAACCCGTACGGAGATGCTAAGCTTCTCCCGTCAATGCCCAGGAGGACGGCATGCGTGCTTTCGTAACATTCAGCTGCGTGGCCCTTGCGCTAATGTTTCTGGGACCATTTGCCGGTTCCTTTGGTGATCCCGAGCCTGGTCGGGTAGCTGGGGGCGCGGCCGACCCTATAATTGGGCTCCTGCAAACCCAAGTCTTTCGCCTCACTATGGTGGTTATGGTAACTCTGTACGGCGTCGTTCTCGCGGTTCAGAGTTTGCGGAAAGAAGGCAAGGCATCGCGATCACCTGACGCGACATTAGATCGAACGCCACCAGCAATCAGCCTTTCTCCGGCTGTCATAGAAATTCGCAAACGTATCGATAGTGCGATTGGCCGTATGAACCTGCTCCCTTTCGAGACCGTCCCGGTAGCGACAAAAATCGATCTCGAGGACATCCAGGGCTCACATCTACCCGGCCTCGAGGCCGCACATCGGAAGGCGCGAGCTGTCTATCCGGACACAGGCCCACAGGCGGAGGCACTGGATCGCGATCTGGCGACGTCGCTAGACCTGATCGCGTCCCGGCTCGACGAACTTCTGGAGGAATGCGGCCGAGAGGCACAAGGCGACTTTGCGACCCAACGTCGCTTCGTCGAACTGCGCCATCCCGTCGCGTCCGATGGACCTCTCGCGCTGCCAAAGGTCACACTGGTTGACGCCCGTTCCTGAGAACGAGCGCAGGTCGTGATTTACTCAGCCTCGGTTGAAGCCGCCTTCGGCGCTCGGCGCGTCTTGGTCGCGGCTGGCGCGGTGCTCGCCTTCTGCCCTGGCTTGCGACCGAGCCCGATCTTCTTCGCCATGGCACGACGGCTTTCGCTGTAGGCTTCGGCAACCATCGGATAATCGGCCTTGAGGCCATATCGCTCGCGATACTGCTCCGGCGTCAGGCCATTCGTCGAAAGATGACGGCGCAAGGTCTTGTACGGCTTGCCGTCGATCATGCTGATGATGTGGTCCTTGCTGGCGAGCGACTTCCGCGCCGTGACGGCTGGCGTATGCTCCTGAGGTGCAGCCTCAGGCGTAGCCGCTTCCCCGCCATCGCCAAGCGAGGCGACCGCTGCGTGCATTGATTTCAGGAACGCTGGGACGTCTTCAGGCGACGTCCGCGTGTTCGGGTTGCTCAACCACGCGATGGTCAACTCGGTCGCAAGCTCAACAACGTTCGTATCAGTATTCATAAAGTCGTCCGTACATCCAAACACATCGATTGTCGGTAGCTTCCAGATAGTCCTGTTTGAAAGGTCGGCAATACTGACGCCATGACGACAGGATCATCCCGGGACAACCAAAACGCCAAGGAGGGAGGGGGAAGGGAATAGGTGTCCGAAAATGGTCGGATGCTCGAAAAAACGAAGGGTGCTTTCCCCATGATCCAGTCCGTCAAGCTCTCGAAGCTCCGCCTCTCCGCCAGCAACGTCCGCACCGCACCGGATGAGACGCTGCAGATCGAACCGTTCGCTGCCGATCTCGAAGCCCGCGGTGTTCTGCAGAACCTGCTCGTTACGCCCGTCTCGCGGCCCCGCGGAATGTTCGAGGTGTTCGATGGCGGCCGGCGCTGGCGTGCACTCAATCTGCTCGTCGAGCGCGGCGTCATCGATCCCGAGAAGTACGAGGTGCCGGTACGGATCATGAAGGGAGACGATGCCGAACTGACTGAAACCTCGCTCGCTGTCAGCTTCCAGCATATGAAGCTGAGCCCTGCCGAGGAATGCCGCGCTTTCCAGCATTTCTTGAACGGCAGCACCGATATCGACGGCGTTGCCAAGCGGTTCGGCGTGACGCGCCGTTTCATCGAGGGGCGTCTGCGCCTGGCTGATCTTGCCGAGCCGATCTTCGCCAAGCTGGCGAGCGGCGACCTCACCCTCGACATGGCCAAAGCCTACGCGTCGACCAGCAGCCATGAAGCACAGCTTCGCGTTTGGTCGACCTATGGCTCGATGTCGCATTACAACGCCGACGCCATCCGCCGGGTCATCGCGACCGATATGATGCGCGCCAACGATCCGGTTGCCCTGTTGGTCGGGGTCGAGGCCTATGAAGCTGCAGGCGGCGTCGTAGATCGCGACCTCTTCAGCAACGACGGCGAACGCTGGCTGCAGCCGGACGTGGCGCGGTCCTTGGCAGCCACGCTGATGGAAGCCGAAGCGGCAAGGATCGGCGAGGAACGCGGTCTGGCGTGGATCCGGCCAATCGCCGGTCACAGCACCTGGGACGCCGCGCGAAATCTCCACCGGATCAGCCTGCCCGAGCAGCCGATGACGCTCGAGGAAGCCGAACGCGCCGAGCAGATCGAAAAGCGCATGGCTGAACTGCACGACGAAATGCAGAACGAAGAGCTGGCCGACGAAGCGTTCACCGCGCTGGAAACCGAGAACGATCGCCTCGCTGAGGAACTCGAAACGCTCGATCGCCGCCCGTCCTTCCTTCCGCCCGAACTCGCCCCTCGCGTAGGTGCCTTCCTGACGCTGTCGCAGTCGGGCACGATGGTCCTGGACGCGACCTATTACAGCGAGACGCCGATCCGGGTGACGGTGGTTGAACCGGAGCCGGTCGACGGGGACGTTGAAGGCGGGCAAGCCAATGACGAAAGCGATGATGGCGATGCCGCCTCTGATCGCGTCATTCAGGCCCCCACCTTCCGCATCGAGGAGGGCGCCACGACTGCGACTACGGGTAACAACGACAAGGTCGTCGATCCCGACAATGCCGCGCCGGGTGGCAAGGCACTCAGCCAGGTTCTCAGCGACCAATTGGCCATGCAGCGACGCGACGTTCTCGGTGCGGCGTTGATCGCCAGTCCGGGGCTGGCACTGGACTACATGCTCTTCGCAATGGTCGACGGGCGCCGGGGGGCCTCCTCGAACGATGGCACGACGATCCGGGCCGACCGGCCGCAGGATCCGATCCTATTGAGCAACATGCCGGCATCACGCGCACGCGACTACCTCTGCGAGGTGCATGACGGGCTCGACGCGTCGTGGACGGAATCCAACGACCAGGTCGTGCGGTTCGAGGCATTCCGCGCGCTCGGCGACGAGGTGAAGTCGGCGTGGCTGGCTTACATCGTCGCGACCTCGCTGGAGGCCAAGATCGCCTACGGCTCGAACCGGCAGAACCCGCTCCATGGCCGCCTCGCCAACATCCTCGATATCGACGTTGCCAGCTGGTGGCGGCCGACTTCGGAAAACTTCTTCGACCGCGTGTCCAAGGGATCACTGATCTCGCTGCTCCATGAGGTGGGCGGACCTGCTCTGTCGAGCCGCCATGCGACCGAAAAGAAACCCGAAGTCTCGGCATCGTGCCAGAAGCTGTTCGGTGGTGACGCGATCGTCGAGCCGGAGATCAAGGAAGCCGCGCTCAAGTGGCTGCCGACTGCGATGTGCTTCACGAACCCGGTAACCAACGCCGAGGCCGAGGCCGAGGACGCTGACGAGCAGCAGGGCAATCTTGCCGACCTGATCGAGGGGGAAGACGACCAGATCGATCCCGACGCCGGAAACAGCGAAATCGGCGGAGACGATCTGGCTGCGTTGATTGGTGACGGTCCGGAAGACGGCAGCGAGCACCGGGAAGGCGACGTCGACGCGGGTCAGCTGGAACATCACAACGACGACGCCGTGACGGACGAGATCGTCGCGGCCGAATAGCGCACTCGGCAATCCCGTCCTGAGTACCCTCACTGCCGGCCCGCGCTACCTCGCGGTGCCGGCAGTATCGTTTCACCTGGCCGAAGAGGACAGCGCCATGACCGCTGCAACCCGCGATATCGCGGCCGACATCACCGCCACCATCATTGCCAAGCTCGAGGCGGGCACCACGCCCTGGCAGCGCCCGTGGTCGATCATCGGCGAGAGCGGCAGGCCGCTCCGCCACGAAGGCGTCGCTTATAACGGCATCAACGCGCTGTGGTTGTGGGCTACCGCCGACACCTATGGCTATCAAAGCCGGTACTGGATGACCGCTCGCCAGGCGCGTGCGCTTGGCGGGGAAGTACGCCGCGACGCACGGCCGTCCTTCTCCGTGTACGCCTCGACGTTCCGCAAGGCCGGCGTCCCCAGCCTGCTCGGCATGTCGGCCGACCGGATGATCCGGTTCCTACGGTCCTACGTCGTTTACAATGCCGACGAGATCACGGGGCTGCCGGACTATTACTACCCCGTTCCGGTCCCCCCGACCCCGCGGCTTCTGTCGGACCGACAGGACCGGATCGATGGGTTCTTTGCGGCTGTGCCGTCAAAGGTCCGACATGGCGGCGACCGGGCCTTTTTTGACCCAACCTTCGACTACATCCAGATGCCGCGGCCCGGCAGCTTCCGGTCGGCCGACGCCTATGCCTCGATTTTGGCGCACGAAAGCTGTCACTGGACTGGGCATCATTCCAGGCTCGATCGCACCTTCGGTAAGCGCTTTGGTGACAAGGCTTACGGCGTCGAAGAGCTCGTCGCGGAACTCGGCTCTGCAATGGTCTGTGGCGATCTCGGCCTGGCAACCGAGATCCACGACAGCCACGCCTCCTATCTCGCCAGCTGGCTCGGACTGCTCCGTGCCGACAAGACCGCGATTTTTCTCGCCGCGACCAAGGCCGAACAGGCCTTCTCGTACCTGCGCGCCTTCTCGACCAAAACGGTCGACACCGCTGCGACGCGGCTCGCCGCATGACCCACAAAAACCGGAGGATACGACATGGGTTGGCTCTCAATGACCAGCGCCGGCATGGGCGGACATGCCACGCCCAAGGCCTATCTCGACACGCAATTTACCTACAGTCGCACGGACGATGGTGGCGGCACGCGCGGCATGCGCGTCATCGACAGCGCATTCGTCGGAAACCGCGTCTGGTACGCAGCGACTGAGATCCTTGCTGACGGTGAGGTGCAATATGTGATCGCGTTGGTGTGCCTTGTCCGCTGGAACCCCAAGGCCAAGGACGGATATTCATTCGCGTACAAGGACATGGAGGAATCGATGGGACCCTGCGAGGCCGGATGCCCCGCCCGGATCCTGCGCCTGCTGTCGCCGACCGCTAAGGAAAGCGCGCTCGACTGGCGCCGTCGCTGCCTCATGCGGTTACGCCTCCATGCCCGCAAGGTGGAGAACGGCATGCGGATCAGGTTTCCACGCGCGATCAAGTTTAGCGATGGGCATAGCGGCACCGAGTTTATCGTCGTGAAGCGGGGTGAAAAGATCACGTTCCACAGCAGCGAGGGACACGGACACTATCGAATATCGCATTTCCGCGACTTGTCCTGGTCTGTCGTGCCGGAGACCAGGATCCACCGCACGGTCTTCGCACCGTCGCTCCCCTCTGCAAAAGCAGCATGATGGAATTGCCCATGTCTGATGACACGCCTCTTTCGCCGCTGCGCCGCATATTGTGCAGCCACTCCAACGCCATTCGCGTCGCAGCCTGGATGCAGGAGGACGGATTCGAGACCGCGGTGATCGCGACTAATGAACCGTTGCAGCCATGGCGGGTCGTTGACGCGGTTTTGCTCTCGATCGAGGACACGCGCGTATGCGCCTGATCCTTGGCCTCGCCCTCCTTGTTGCGGCCTGCGGGCAAGCCGCACGCCAGGCCGAAGACCAGTCCGCAATTCGCGCCGACGGCCGAGCCATCGATGGGGATACAGTCTCCTTCGACGTTCGCCTTTTCGGTGCAGACGCCTTCGAGAAACGGCAATTATGCCGCAACTCGAATGGCTGCTGGCCATGCGGAAAGGCGGCGCAGGATTACGCCTCGAAGCTCCTGAAGACCGGGACCAGCACCATCCGGTTAACCGGGAAGCAGAGTTACGGGCGGCCGATCGGAACGGTGGAAATCGACGGCCAGGATCTCGGAGAAAGCATGATTGCAGCCGGCCTCGCCGTCCCTGCGACCAGTTATCTCAAAAACGATCTGGAACGGGCAGAACGGTATGTCGCTGCTTATGAACGCGCCGAGGCCAGCCATGCCGGCGTCCATGCCGGCTATTTCACCGATCCGACCAAGTGGCGCCGCGGCGAGCGCCTCTCCTGCGAAAGCCGCCCCCGAGATAAAGGGACGCGCTGAAAAACGGGAGAAGAGGGGGAGAGAACGGGCATCGATCTAGGAGAAGACCATGCCCGCTTTCGCCTCCACGCCTGCGCCCGTGCATACGCTCTGGGACACGCCCGATATGGCAACCCAGCGCCTGCCAGGGGTCTGGTGGGTTACGACGCCCTCACACGGCGGGTTTGTCCTGTCTGATGAGCGCCAGGCGGCAATGCCGGAAGCTCTCCGCCTCGACAGCATCTATTACGAGGAGGATGTAAATTGGTCGCTGGTCGTCATCGGTTTCGAGGCCGAGTTCGCTAACCTGAAGGATCAGAATTTCGACATCGAACGTGACCTGGCCCACCAAACTGCACGCCACTGGCGCCCTTGCAAGTACGGTGCATTCACCGGCGAGGTCATCACGCCGAGCGACAGTTACGTGCTCAAGAAAGTCGAAATTCTAGAAGCATCTATCGGCGAAATCGGCGTGCGGTCCGCGTCGGGAGACTGGGCGGATTGGGTGCCAAAGGGCAAAGTCGGCGTGACCGGGCAGCGCATCGCGGGATGTGATCATCTCGGCTTTGTCAGATATGAAGGACCGGACTTCACCGGCCTCTGCGATGCCGCGCGCTACGACAGCACGCGCCCGGTAAATACGTTCGCCGCGCTCGGTGTGGAGCTACTGCCATCACCCTAGCGATGGCTGCATGACGAAGCCACGCCGAGCTCGCTCATGCCCTCCGGATACCGCGCCGGAGGTGTGATTAGCCGCCTGACGACCGGAAAGATGTTTCCGAAAACCGGCAATATCTTTCTGCCGAGGCATGCCCATGCACCCAGCCCTGAGGGGCTGACGATACGAGCGCGAACCCGGTGATGCGGAGGAGAGAGGGGGGTGAGGGGCGTGCGCCAGAAAGGCGTGCGGACCTTATTCGGAGCATGCGTCGATGATTTACGATGTGCCTTTCCGCCACCAACAAGCGCTGGACCCAAGCGCCCTCACCACTGTCACCGCCACGCTACATGCGATCGGCAAGGCCTTGGAGGATTGTCGCAACGCCGGAGTGAGCCCGGACAGCGACCCTGCAGTGGTATTGCTGACGCGGCACATGGCCACCGTGTCGAGCAATCACGCAGACGCAGAGGTCCTGCGTGCAGCCTGCCATCGCCGGCTGCAGGAGCTGCAGCGCTTTCCGACCTTGTTGGCGCTGGCGATCAGAGGCGTTGAATATGACGTCGTCGCCAAAAACCGGTTTCACGAAGATGGCCGCGCGGCGATGCTGCAGCTGGCGATAGCACTCGGCCTTGCTCCGGAAACCTACACGGTGTGCAATTTCGAGGGCACCCCCGACCAGTCGGGTAACGTCCTGCTCGCCGCGGCCGATATTGCGGTCATGGTACAGATCGGGGGTCGGCACGAAGGACGCGAGGTGTCCTATCGCGCGGTGTCGGAGGGCCACCAGCAGCCAAACCGTTTCGCCTCGATCCGGGACCTTCTGAAGCCTGACCGGTTCGCAGACCGGCTGTGCCGCGAGCTTGGCCTGAAGCGTGCCGCCACGCCGGCCAACCTCCCCATCCCGCTCGCCGCCTGAAGGGACACCACGATGGAAATCCTGCACGCCCTTGCCGTTGCCCGCGCTGACGCCGCCAATCTCGCCCGCTTCATCGAGCGCCGCGAACGCTTCCTCGACGCCCTCGATTGGCCGATGATGAGCGAAGAGCACGCACGCCAGTCGTCGATGCTCGACGATCTGCTCGAGGGGGATATGGCTGATGCCATTCTCTACATCGACTGGCTGGTCGACCGGTTGGCGGACGATGCCGGACCACTCCCCGGCGTACTCCGCTTTACGCCACGTCCGCGCCCGTGGCACGCTGAGTGGATAACGCTCGCTTCCTGACCGACTGGGGGATCAATTGATGAGCCGTCATACTTTCACCGGCAACGCCGGCACCACTGTCGCAATCGGTTGGGATCGACCGCTTGCGACGTTTTTCGTCCAGGTTTTGCGTTCTCACCCGACCATGGAAGGCGAGGATGACATGGTCGAATGGCAGGGCACGGAACCCGAAGAGTTACCGACCGCGGCCTCCGCGATTGAAATCGCAGCGCGCTATGCCAGCCTGCCGGACGACCTAGGCGCCACGCTAGAGACCGATCGCCTGAAGACGCTGGGATCGACCGACGGACCAGCGCAACGCGCAGTGCGCCCATTCCTTTATCGGTCCTGAGCAATCCGCTGCGCGACGGGAGAGGGAAGGGGGATGGGATACTTTTGATCCAGGTGGATCGAAGGAGAACCTCCCATGTCCCACATCATCGATATTGGCGGCGCGCCTGCCAACGAAGAATGCGCGCAACTCGGGCAAACCATCGACTTCGAGGTGGCCAATACGCACGAGGTGATGGCCTACAAACTGGCGATGATCGCGCGCCACGGCATGCCACCGGAAGGATGCAAGCTGATCGTCCACACCAACCGGCATGACTTCGGTATCTATCGGACGCTCGCCCTGAAGGTTGAGGACGAAGATAGCGAGGCGGTCGCGGCCTATGCCCAGGCCGTAGAGGAGGGGCTTGGCTCCTGGCTCGAGGCGGGCTTCACGGCACCCGTCACCTACACCGGCAAAGTCGCGAAGATCGAACGCTCGGACCATACCGAGCTGGTAATCGGTGCCCTCCTGACGACACGGCCGAACGCTAACGGCACGTTCCCGATCGCCGACTTCGCGATCCTCCACGGCCATCTGGCAGCGGCCTTCCCGCAACAGGCTGACACGGCGCGCCAGCGTCTCACCGCCGCGTAATCCCGCCTGTCCTCAAAGGATTGAGCCAATGCTGATGTTGCAATCGCAGCCCGCCGAGATTCTCTCGGCGGGCGCATTTCCCGCTGTCAGGGCTAAGCGTGCCGGTGGGGACGTGGCACTGGACCACTTCGATTCTACAGACATGCGCTGCTGGCTGACGCGTGGCCGGTCGGTCGAGCAAGCGACCGAGCTCGCGCGGATTTGGCGATCCTACCCGGATCTCCCACCTACGGCGCCACTGGTTGACCGAATGGCGCGGGGCCGCGAACGGATCGCGGCTATGAAGCCCTTGAATGACGCGATCGCCGCGAAGACGGAAGCAGAGCGGCAGAACCGCAACTTCGCCTTCATGGCATCGCGCGCCCAGGACGGGACGATCACCGATAGCGAGATTGCTATCCTACGTGGTCGGGATCTCCACGGCTACGATTGGGATCTTGCGGTTGCCTATGCGAGCGGCTGGACCGCGGCCGAGGCCGGTTGGGATTTTCGCTTTTGCGCTGATGGCTCGCGCCGGCAAGAGGCCAAGCGTGACGCCTACGACCGGGGCTTCGCCGATGGAGGCGGCGATCAGGGCGACCTCTTCGACGCCGCACGACGCAGCAATTTGGCAGCCATGCGTAAGGACAATCAACGCCCAATTGAGGCACCGCCTCTGGTCGCTCGACCGGCTCCGAGCAGTTGGCCGAAGCCGAACGATCATGCCCGCCCAACGCGGTGGTCGCGCCGTTTACTAATCGTCGCGGATGCCACGATCGAGGAAGTGACGCCGGGATTGATGCGGGTATCTGGTCTGCGACTGAGCGACGAGGTCCGTGCCAGACACGGGACCGAGGCAATGACGATCGTCACGATCGATCGCCATGCTGGCTTCGTCGTGACCGACTGCCCGGTCGAGACGCCGGTTCCTATTTCGGCAACGCGTGCCGACGAGATCATTGCGGATCCTCGCAATGGTGACGCGCTGCGTGCCATCCTCCGCGGACGCGAGATCGATGACATCCTGATCGCGGTACAGGGTGACTACCTTCGCATCGTCGACGCCTTCGCCAGCGCTCTGCCGTTGTGCGCGAACATGGAGCGATCGCGCAATTCGCTCCTGCAACAGCGCACCCATCTGCGCTGCTGGCTCGACCGGGGCTACGACGGCACAGACAATCTCGGCGCCGGCCACATCCGCTGGGGCAAGGCCATCAAGGGCCTGACTGGTAAGCTCGGCGAGTTTACTGCTCGCCATGTCGGCCCCGCGCCCAGGCGTGGTCACCTGATCCGCATTGAGGCCGAGGACGGTACGCCCGCCGAGGGCTACGCGACCTCCACCGGTGATCGTCTCGCGCCCGAGATCATCGTCTCCAACAAGACGAATATCAGACGCGAGATGGCCGCGGCCCTGCGCGCCTTTGGCGGCGCAACGCGCCTGATGGCCCCTGTGCATTATCCGGACACAGATTCACGGTAGGCTTGGCTTTCACACTAGCCTTGCCTTTCGGTCAGCGGATGAAAGGGGTTTACGAAAGGCGCTTCCCGTAGGGGACGCGCCAGCGCCGCTATTACACCGGAAGAGGGTCGTTTATGAAAGGAATGGTAGGGCGGAAGTTGGTTCGGTAACGGCCAGGATTGGGATGATAGACCTGTCGGCTTACGGATGATCCGTCGCGCTGGCCGACATCCTGCGACGCTGCCGTCTTTCTCGAAAAGGATCAAATTTCGGGAATACAAAATGCTTCCCAAAATTGGCATTTTGCGTAATTTGAGAATGTCAGCATAGCGACGGCAAAAGGCGAGAATGCTGGTTAGCGCTGCGTCCGATCGAACTAATCAGCAAGACTCTCGATGATTGGGCACTGCGGTCGATCATCGCCGTTGCAGCGCTCAACCAAGTCGATCAATGCCGATTGCATAGCTTTCAACGCACGCGCCTTGCGGCCCAACTCGGCAGCGCGCGCTTTTGCCAACGCCTTCACCTCGGCGCTCGACCGGTCCCGATCCGACCACAAGCCGAGTAGCGTGCGGATCTCTTCAATCGGAAAGCCGAGGTCTCGCGCATTTGCGATGAACCGCAGCCGGTGAATGTCCGCGTCCGCATAGTCTCGGTAGCTCCCGCGCCGGGGCGGTGCGGGCACGAGGCCTATCTTCTCGTAGTGGCGGATCATGCGTTGCGAGACGCCGCTGGCCTCTGATGCCGCCCCGATGTTCATAATTTTACCGTGTTCAGACGCAGCGCGTTGAGCACGACGGTGAACGAAGAGAGCGCCATCGCCGCGCCGGCCAGCATCGGCGACAGAAGCACTCCGGCAACCGGGTAGAGCACACCGGCTGCGACGGGCACGCCAACCCCGTTGAACAGGAATGAGAAGAACAAGTTCTGGCGAATATTTCTCATCGTCGCGCGGGCAAGCTTGCGGGCGCGCACGATCGCCGAGAGGTCACCTCGGGTAAGCGTCATGCCAGCGCTTTCAATCGCGACGTCTGTTCCCGTCCCCATCGCGAGACCGACGTCGGCAGCGGCCAACGCCGGGGCATCATTGATACCATCGCCAGCCATAGCGACCTTGGCACCACCCGCTTTGAGTTCGCCGATGATCCGAGCCTTGTCTTCCGGGCGCAGATCGGCGCGTACATCGTCCAGTCCACCTACGGCCCGAGCGACTGCATCGGCCGTACCGCGATTGTCGCCCGTCAACATGATCACGCGCAGACCTTCCTTGCGAAGGGCCGCGATAGCGTCGCGCGCCGAAGGGCGCACCGGGTCAGCAACCGCGAGCAAGCCGGCGAGCGCGCCGTCGATCGCGACCAGGATGACGCCGGCTCCCTCGGTTCGATGACGATCAGCCGCGGCGTCGAGTGATTGAGGATCGGCACCGACCCGGTTCATTTGTGCTGCGTTGCCGATTACTATCGATCGGCCGCCAACCGTGGCGCTGACACCCATGCCGGTCTGCGAGGCAAACTCTACAACCGTCCCGAGTTCTAATCCCCGTTCTTTGGCGGCGACGACGATCGCGTGGGCTAGCGGATGTTCGGACTGGCCTTCGACCGCCGCAGCGAGCGCTAGCATGTCGTTCTTACCAACAGTGCCAATTGCCTCGATGGCGATCAGCGACGGCTTTCCCTCCGTAAGCGTGCCTGTCTTGTCGACGACCAGCGTATCCACCTTGTCGAGAGCCTGTAGGCTCTCAGCATTCTTGACCAGCACGCCGGCCTGCGCGCCGCGTCCGGTGCCGACCATGATCGACATAGGGGTAGCGAGCCCGAGCGCGCATGGGCAGGCGATCACCAGCACGGCAATTGCATTGAGAAGGGCATGACCCATACGCGGCTCCGGCCCAACCAGTGACCACACCACGAACGTCGCGACCGAAATCAGAACGACCAAGGGCACGAACCAGCCCGAGACCCGATCGGCGACAGCCTGAATTGGAGCACGGCTGCGCTGCGCTTCCGCGACCATGCGGACGATGCGCGCCAACATCGTATCCGAGCCGACTGCACGGGCTTCCATGACAAGGCTACCTGTGCCGTTCACCGTGCCCCCGGTGACAGCCGCGTCGACGTCCTTGAGGACGGGGGCTGGCTCACCGGTGAGCATGGACTCATCGACCGAGGAACGGCCATCGACCACCACACCATCGACCGGGATGGCCTCGCCGGGACGAACACGCAACCGGTCGCCGGTTGCCACCTCGGCAAGACCAATTTCTTCCTCGGAGCCGTCAGGCAGCAGCCGTCGCGCTGTCTTGGGAGCGAGATCCATGAGGGCGCGGATGGCGCGCCCCGTCGCCGCTCTGGCACGCAATTCTAAGACCTGTCCGAGCAGCACCAGCGTCACGACGACGCCGGCAGCTTCGTAATAGACCGGGACCGTGCCCCCGTGCATGCGGAACGTCGCAGGGAAGACGCCAGGCGTGAGCGTCGCGACGAGGCTGTAAAGAAATGCCGCGCCGACGCCGAGGGCAATCAGCGTAAACATATTCAGGTGGCGGGTGCGAAGCGACGTCCACCCCCGCTCGAAAAACGGCCACCCCGCCCACAGCACGATGGGCGCGGTAAGCGCGAGTTGAACCCAAGGCGAAGCGGCAGGGGTGACGACGTGCAGCCCGAACATCTCGGCGAACATCGAAACGACGAGCAATGGCACGGTGAGCGCCCCTGCCACCCACAATCGACGGGTAAAGTCGACCAGTTCGGGGTTGGGTCCATCGTCAAGCGATGGTTCCTCCGGTTCGAGGGCCATGCCGCAAATGGGGCATGTTCCTGGCCCCTCCTGACGAATTTGCGGGTGCATCGGGCACGTCCAGATCGCCCCTGGCGTTGCCTTAGGCTCAGGCTTCGGCTTGTCGCCGAGATAGGCGTCAGGGTTGGCAACGAACTTGGTCCGGCAACCGGCGCTGCAAAAATGATAGGTTTGGCCGGCCTGCTCGGCATGATGCGCCGTTTTCGCCGGATCGACGGTCATCCCGCACACCGGGTCCGTGACCATCGTCGTGCCCTTGGCGGCTTGGTCGCCAGAGCAGCAGCCACCAGGCTTGGCGTTGCTATGAGCTTGATCGACTGTCGCGGGAGCCCCGCTCGCCGGTTCACCCGAGCAGCAGGACGCAAGCGCGACGGCCGGCACTACCGACGCAGGCTCGGCTTCGCGCTTTTCCGAGCAGCCGCAGCGCTTGGCTTGAGGATCATGAGAATGAGGGTCGGTCATGGCGTAAGACTCCTTCGACCCGAAAGCATGTAGGGTTTGACATTATGTCAGGGTCAAGGCCTGATCGGTGTAAGGGTCAACCATCGGATTCTACGCGCCGTGGAGGGATTGCCCTCACATCGCTGAAGCGGGCGGTTCGAGCGTGCCCAGCCAGGCGACCAGCGCCAAGATCAATACGACGCAGGCCGTTTCGATGGCCAGGCTTCGTCGCAGCGCACCGAGGGCACCGGGATGATCGCCGTTGGCGATCGACCGCTCGAATGCTGGCGTCAGCCGGAAGCGGTTAACCGAGGCAAGCCCGAGCATCGCCAAGAACAGCAACAGCTTCGCCATCAGCAGCCGGCCATATAGCGTCACGCCGAGGTTCAGGGCATTGACAACGCCGACGAGCAGCCACGCGTTGACGAGGCCAGTGACGACGATCGTGCCGACGACGATCGTGCCGATCATACCGAACCCGTGCAGCGCTCGATGCGTCAGCGTGAGGTGCGCGGCATCGATGCGGCACGCTGGTCGTGTCACCAGCAGCCCAAGCCCGAGCAGTGCTCCAACCCATGCACCAGCGCTCAGAAGATGGAGGATATCGGCCGCCAGATGCACCCACCCAGTTGCGCCTTCATCCATCGCCCCGTGCCCCGTCCAGGCGAGCGTCGCGAGAGCGACCCCGGAAGAGATGACAACCAGGGCCAGCGGCATCGTGCGCCACGCTGCCATGAGAGCAGCGATCGACGCCATCACCAACGCGATCATGCGTATTTTCCATGCCGTGCCCGTTGCGGAGTCAGAGAGCAGCATTCCAATCGCTTCCCGATCGATCGGCCACGGGGGTGTGCCTGCCATCGCAGCCGCGAGCAGCGCGATAGCTATGCCGGACAGTAGAAGGGCAAACAGCCCGGTCCCAAGAAGCCAAGGGCGGAAGGCAAGCGCGTCACCGCGCTCGCCCTCCTTGAGCCCGTAGAGACCGAATGCCGAAAGACCGAACAGCCCACTCAGCGTAAGGTAGAGCGCAAAGCGAACCGCGATCAGTGGCCAATCGGCTTCCATCTTACTTCACCGCAAAGGCGTAATTTCCGGCGATGCGGTGTGTGTCGGTCGAGACGACACGCCAAGCAAGCTTATAGCTGCCCGCGCCGAGCGGCGACTTGGGCGTGACGATGAGGGTGCGACCGTCCGAGCCGATAGTTGCGGTCCCGGCGACTTTCATCGGTGCGTGCGTCGTGCCGCCATGCCCGGTCATCATCAGATCCGCGCCGGAGAACTTTGGCATCAGCTTCTCGCTGAAGCGTAGTGTGACATTGGCGGGCTTCGCGACCATCGCATTCGGTGCCGGCGATGCGGATACGAGTTTGGGATGGGCCTGGGCGGCTCCAGCAAGCCCGAGAAGGACGACAGCGGTAGGAAGAAAGACGCGACGCATGGGGGCTACTCCGATCAGGTTGGTTCCTGTTCTACGCGGCCCGGCCGCTCGCCCCTCATGACGAAAGTCGAGGGGTGATGGGCATCGCTGCGTAACAGGTGGTAGAGGCGCGGAGTGGACAGCATGGACGATCTAGACAGAACATTGGCGAGGCTGGCGGGCGCACCCGTGCCGGCATCGCTGGACGGGATCGAAGCACAGGTGTTCGCACGCATCGGTGCGCGGCCCGTCGCACGGTTGACCGGATTGGGTGTCGGGGGCGTGATGGTCGCAGCGCTCGCGATCGGCATGGTTGGCGCGGAACTTCCGGCGACCGCCAGCCCTGCGGTGTCGCTTTCGCCGCTCGGGGGCGCATCNTGACCGGATTGGGTGTCGGGGGCGTGATGGTCGCAGCGCTCGCGATCGGCATGGTTGGCGCGGAACTTCCGGCGACCGCCAGCCCTGCGGTGTCGCTTTCGCCGCTCGGGGGCGCATCGCCACTGGCGCCATCGGCCTTGTTGATTGGCGAGCCATGACTTCGGCCAAGCGTCTTATCGTCTGCGTTGTACTGGCTTTCCTCGCGGCTATCGCAGGCGTGTTCCTTGCGCGCGCGTTGCTGCCCCAGCCCAAGCAACCGGGCACTGCCTTGCACGAAGTCCTGCATCATAAGCTCGCGCTAGATGACAATCAGCAGGCACGGTTGAAGAGCCTAGAGGACCGGTTTGCGGTGCAACGCCGTTCGCTGGAATTGGAAATGCGCGCAAACAATGCTCGGCTAGCCGAGGCAATCGAGACGGAGCATGGCAACGGCCCCAAAGTGACCGCTGCGGTCGATCAGAGTCATGCTGCAATGGGCGAGTTACAGAAGGCCACGCTGGCGCATATTTTTGCCATGCGGCAGCTTTTGCGCCCGGATCAGACCCCCCAATTCGATGCTGCGGTGGTGAAGGCGCTCACCGACGGACAGGGGTGAGCCTCGATTGGACCACCCTGTCCGACGGCGAACTGGCAACGCTCAGCATCGCCGGCCGACAGGCGGCATTCGCCGAAATCATGCGTCGCTATCGCCAGCCAATATTCCGGCTTGCGCGCGCCTTTGTCGGCGAGGCCGACGAAGCGCTCGACTTGGTTCAAGAGACGTTTGTCGCGGCGCACCAGGCGATGCCGCGCTACGATACCCAGCGGGCAATGAAAGCATGGCTTTCTACGATCGCCGTCAACAAATGCCGGGATTGGGCAAGGAAGCGCGCCGTGCGCCGGTTCTTCTCCTTTGCCGCACCCCTGGACGAACAGGCTGAGACGATCGCGGACGATCAGGTAGCGGTCGATGACGCAGCAGCCGATCGACAGGAACTCGATAAGGTGACGCGCTTCATCGCGACCTTGCCGATGAATCTAAAAGAGCCGTTGGTGCTCCGCACAATCGAGGGTTTGAGCCAGGCGGAAACGGCCGAGGTATTGGGGATCAGCCAGAAGGCAGTCGAAACCCGCCTATACCGGGCTCGCGCGCGCCTCAGCGAAAAATTGAACGTAAGCCGAGGGGTAGGCGCGCGGGACGCGTAAAGGGTGAGAAGGGCCGGCAGCGGCTCAATCCCAAGGAGCTACCATGTCGCGCGTTCTAGACCGCCGCCAATTGCTGCGCGGTGCCACTCTTGCTGGAAGCGGCGTCGCGCTGTCGGCGTACATGCCGGCATGGGCGCAGCCCGTTTCCGCCGGTATCGTAAAGCCGCTACCAACCGTATCGGGTGATGAAATCCGGCTCCGGGTAGCGCACCAGATGATGATGATCGACGGACGGCAGAGCCACGCCATCGGCATCAACGGCACTGTGCCTGCGCCGCTGATCCGACTGCGCGAAGGTCAGACCGTGCGGCTGCATGTCGAGAACGGACTCGATGAGCAAACCTCGTTGCACTGGCACGGCCTGATAGTGCCGTTCCAGATGGACGGCGTGCCCGGCGTTGCCTTCCCCGGCATTGAGAAGGGTACGACCTTCACCTACGAGTTCCCGATCGTCCAGGCCGGTACCTACTGGTATCACAGCCACTCAGGGTTGCAGGAGCAAATGGGGCTTTACGGCCCGATCGTGATCGACCCGAAGGGTGTCGACCCGATCCAGTCGGATCGCGAGCACGTAATCGTGCTGTCCGATCATAGCCAACTGCACCCGCACCGCATCTTCATGAAGCTCAAGAAGCAGTCGGGCTATTTCAACCGGCAGCAACAGACGCTTGCCGGCTTGCTCAAGGGCGAGGATCAGCCTCTCAAGGATCGCCTCGATTGGGGTAAGATGCGGATGGACCCGACTGACGTCGCCGACGTGACGGGTTCAAACTACACCTATCTGGTCAACGGTCACGGGCCGCAGGACAATTGGACTGGGCTGTTCAGGCCCGGCGAGCGCGTGCGGCTGCGTGTTATCAATGCGTCCGCGATGACGACCTTCAACGTCCGGATTCCGGGCTTGAAACTCAGCGTCGTCCAAGCGGACGGCCTCAACGTCCGTCCCGTCGAGGTCGATGAGTTCCAGATCGGCGTGGCCGAGACATACGACGTGATCGTCACCCCAACGGACGAGCGCGCCTACACGCTGGTTGGCGAGAGCGTCGACAGGTCCGGCATGGCGCGCGCGACGCTTAGCCCCCGCGAAGGCATGGCTGCGGAAGTCCCGCCGCTTCGCAAGCGCCCGGTTGCGACCATGAAAGACATGGGGATGGACATGAACATGGACATGTCGGGCGGCGGTTCGATGCAGGGCATGGATCACGGCAACATGCCCGGAATGGATCATGGATCGATGGCCGCGGCTGGAAAACCCGCCGCTGCGATGGATCATGGTGCTGTGGGTTCCAGTGCTGGTGAAATGGCCGGCATGGCCGGCATGGATCATGGCGCGATGCAATCGGGTGCTACAATGCCAGGCATGGCAGGCGCGCCGGACGCTGCGGGCGGTATGGCGATGGGCGGCATGGCGGGCATGGACATGAACATGCGCGACTTCTCGAAAGCTCCGGGCGTGAAGAAGGGGCCGGGTGTCCAAACCATTTCCCCGATGCCGATGGATCGTACCGGGGACCCCGGTCAGGGCCTGGAGAATGTCGGGCACCGTGTGCTGAATTACCGCGATCTGGTCGCAGTCGATCGCAATCCCGATTTGCGCGCACCGTCGCGCGAGGTTCAGATCCATCTTACCGGCAACATGGAGCGCTATATGTGGGCGCTCGACGGAGAGAAGCTGTCCGAAGTGAAGGCACCGATCCCGTTTCTTGCCGGCGAGCGGGTCCGCGTCACGCTGGTCAACGACACGATGATGGGTCACCCGATCCACCTGCACGGCCACTTCTTCGAACTGGTGACGGGGCATGGCGCATACAGCCCGAGGAAGCATACCGTCATGGTGCAGCCGGGGGGTAAGGTCAGTTGGGACGTGACTGCCAACGAGGGCGACTGGGCCTTCCACTGCCACATGCTCTACCACATGCACGCGGGCATGATGCAGGTCGTCCAGGTCCGTTCGGCGAAGGGAGAGGCCGCATGAAGGCGCTGCTTCTCGCCGGGATCGGCGCGCTGGTCGCCGCCACACCCGCCATGGCACAGACGATGGACCATTCGATGATGCCGGGCATGAGTATGCCCGCCATGAAGATGCCAGCGAAAAAGCCGGTCGCGAAATCGAGGCCGGCCCCTAAGAAGGCTCCTGCCAAAAAAGCCGTGACTAGGAAGGTGCCGGCGAAGCGTTCCTCCCGGCCTCCTGCCGATCCGCATGCCGGACACATGATGCCCGGTATGGACATGAGCGGTGCGAACGCGACCGATCCGCACGCCGGCCACGACATTTCCCAAATGCCAGGCATGAACCCTGCTCCCGCTACTGAATCAGGCGAGCACGCCGGACACGATATGTCGGCGATGCCCGGTATGGATATGGCGCCCGGCCAGATCATGCAGCATGACATGTCTTCTATGCCAGGAATGGCGGCCGTACCTGTCGGTACAGACCTGAAGCCGGGCAACGCTCCCGCGCCGGCACCATCTCCGGTGCTGGCGGCGTCACGCTATTATGGCGAGGCGACCATGACCGATGCCAACCGCGATCTGCGCCGTGAGCACGGCGGAATGACCTACTACCAGGTCCTGTTTAATCTTGCCGAATATCAGGCTCGCAAAGGCGGGGATGGCTATCGATGGGATGGCGAGGCCTGGATCGGAGGCGACATCAATCGCCTCACTTTGAAGAGCGAGGGCGAAGGCACGTTCGGCAAACCGCTCGAAGCGGCCGAGGTACAAGCGCTCTATAGTCGCGCACTCGATCCCTACTGGAACCTCCAGGCAGGCGTCCGCTACGACTTCAAGCCGAACCCGTCACGCACCTATGCGACGATCGGGGTCGAGGGGCTTGCGCCTTACTGGTTCGACGTCGAGGGGGCGGTGTTCCTGTCGGATAAGGGCGACGTGCTTGGCCGTGCCGAGGCATGGTATGATGAGCGGGTGACGCAATTCTTCGTCCTTCAGCCCCGCGTGGAGGCGAACTTTGCGGCTCAGGACGTGCGACAAGACGGCATCGGATCGGGGCTCACCGACCTCGAACTGGGGCTTAGGCTGCGATACGAAAAATCCCGCGAGTTCGCGCCGTACATCGGCGTGTCATGGGAACGCCAATTCGGGGACACGGCACGCTTCACGAGGGCACGCGGTGATGACACGGGCGGCTTTAGCTTTGTTGCCGGCGTGAGGACCTGGTTCTGAGGAGCGGCAGGCTCCGCCTTCATGTCGGTGCCAGCAAGCTACATCGCTGGCTGGCACTGATTATCGGGGTGCAGCTACTGCTCTGGTTCTCCAGCGGCTTGTTGATGAGCATCCTGCCGATCGAGCGGGTGCGGGGAGAATATCTCGTTGCGCGCGAGAGTACGACGATGCTCGGGTCGGCTCAGGAGTTCGCTTCCCCGGCATCGGTGTTGGGCGCTGCTCCCGGCCCTGTGCTCGAGCTGCGCTACACGACCTTGCTCGGACAACCCGTCGCCGAGTTGACGATGGCAAACGGGACGGTCCGGATGCACGATGCGCGGAGCGGTTTGCCGATGCCGCGCATCGATGCACCGTTCGCGATGCGAGTTGCCCGCGCGGCATATCGCGGCCCCGGTGCCCCTGTTGCATCTGTCGTGCTTGCTCGAACGAGGAGCACCGAGTTCCGTGGCAAGTTGCCGGTCTGGCGCGTGCAGTTTGAGGACGCCGAGACGACCCGTGTGTTTGTTTCACCAGAAAACGGCAGGATTGTCGGTGTCCGAACCGGCACGTGGCGGCTTTACGACTTTTTCTGGGGCCTCCACATCATGGACTGGAAAAACCATGAGGACTTCAACACGCCTTGGATGATGGCATTCGCGGCTGGGGGGCTCGCTCTTGCCGTCGCCGGCGTGGTGCTGCTCTACATGCGCTGGCCGCGCCGCAAACAAAGAAAAATCCAAGGGGTGCGCAACGTGGCCGCGTAACTTTCTCTAGGTGGACCAATACCTCGGGAGAACGACCATGAAGACCATTACCACGATCGGCATGTTAGCCGCAGCGCTCGCCGCCAGTCCGCTTGCGGCACAGAGCAGCATGGCCGGCATGGATCATAGCCAGATGCAGGGAATGGACCATTCCAAGATGCAGGGCATGGACCATTCCAAGATGATGAATGATCCGAGCAATCCTTATGCCGCCTCTGAGATGGACATGCATCAGAAGATGATGTCGGCGAAGCAGGGAGACGCATCGGAGATGTGGACCCGCAAGATGATCGAACATCATCGTGGAGCCGTTACCATGTCGCGCGTGGCGCTTCGGGACGCGAAGAGACGCATCGGAGATGTGGACCCGCAAGATGATCGAACATCATCGTGGAGCCGTTACCATGTCGCGCGTGGCGCTTCGGGACGCGAAGGATGCCGACACGAAGCGCATGGCACAGATGACCATTACGAAGCAGGAAAAGGACATCGCCGAGCTTCAGGGCTGGCTCAAGTCACACGGCAAGCGCGCCCAATAAGGACACTGGCAGGAACCCCGCCCCTGGGCGGGGCTTCACCAAAGGAGTTTAGCGATGAAGTTTTCGATCCGGAGTGCGATCGTTGCCGCAGCGATGATGACCCCGGCTGTGGCCGTCGCGGCGAACAGCATTGCCATGCACCGCGATCCAGGGTGTGGCTGTTGCGAGCAGTGGGCCAAGCAGGTTCGTCAGCAATTCGGGCGCAACGTGCAGATCATCGATGACGCTCGCCGCGATGTGCTTCAGCGCAAGATGGGCGTCCCCGCCGACCTCAGTTCATGTCACACCGCGATAGTCGACGGCATGACATTTGAGGGCCATGTTCCGATTGCCGACATGAAACGGGTCCTTGCCCAGCATCTTAAAGGCGTAAACGGGCTTGCCGTGCCGGGTATGCCGATGGGGTCACCAGGCATGGAAATGCCGGGCATGAAAGCACAGCCCTATGAGGTGATCGCGTTCGGACCAGCCGGGCGTAAGGTGTTCGCCCGTCATTAAAAAGGGGAGGCGCGAACGCCTCCCCCCTCCTACTACTTCTTCGGCATGCCCGACATGTCGTGGCCGGCATGGTCCCCATGCTTGCCGCTCTTCATGTCAGCGCAGCAGTCGCCTTTGTCATCTTTGCAGCATTCAGCACCTTCTTTGCAGCATGCCATATCGGCACAGCAGGAGCCGGCCGCGAACGCGGCAGTGGGAAGGGCGAGCGCCAGTGCGGCACCGATCAGCTTGAACTTGGTCATCAAAATCTCCGTCGATTGAATATGTGAGCTGTTGGGAGCGTCACACGGTTCGCGGAGGAGGGGTCGGTAGCGGGACAGACCAACCGTCCATGCTTGAGGCCCGCGACGGCCAAGGTGCGATCGGCAGCATCGGACGGAAATCGACGGGCGCAAGGGCTTCACCGGGGACGGCCACGCAGGGCGTAGCACAGGCGGCTTGCGGGATCATTTTCTTGGGTGTCGACGATCCCTTGCCGTCCTCGCAGCCGGCCATCGTTGACGCGATCGGCGCGGCTTGAGCAGCGACTTCACAAAACGGCCCAAGGCGCATGAGCAACAGACCCGCAAGCACAGTCAGACCCGCAATACGGAGTAGTTGCGAAAGAAGGCGCGAGGTATATTCCACACCTCTCAACGACATGTGTCAGCTCGATTGTCAATCGGCGCGCCAAGGGTATCGGACGCCCGACCTGCCAACTTGTGCACCGGTGCTCGGGCGCATGGATCGGAGAGAGCATGTCTGCCGTGGCTTTCCCGATTAGGAACCCACAGGAGGAAAGTCGCCCTGGCGATTGCACCGGTCGCCGTCGCGCCATCCCCTTTTTCCCAAAATCTGTTCCCAATTGCTCTTTCCCAAAATTGCCAATCAGAGATGGGAAAACGGGAATGATCGCGCCTAACGAAAGGGTGCGTTCGTTGCGCGGATCGCCAAGCTTAGCGTTCGACACTGGGCGCTTTCAGGCCAAACGATTCCTACCGTGAATCTGTGTCCGGATAATACGCAGAGGCCCTGATGGATGCCTGCGGCTGAAAGGGCGCACCCTAGCAGCGACCGGCAGCAGCAGTTCGTGCTCACCGAAGCTCAATCCCTTGCGTGAAAGCAGGCGGCTCTACATGCTCCAGGATGCCTGCTGTATGACCACACGATACCCGTCCGGGTCTTCGAATGTGCAGCCATTTTCATCCCAATAGGAATTGAACGCGGCGACAGGCTGGAAGCCCGCAGCCGTCATCCGTTCAATCGCGGATTGCCAGTCGTTTGGGTCGGGCACATAGAAGACAAGAAGGTTGTCCTGCGAAGGGGCGCGCCCGACGGTGTGACCTTCTGCTCTGGTAAACTCAAAATGGTAGGGAGCGTCGCACTTCCCGATCATCACGCCATCGAAGCCGTTGTGACCGTCAAACTGGTAGAGAACGTCAAGCCCAAGCCCGTCGCGGTAGAAGGGGATCAACGCTGTGACGTCGTCGGTAGGTCGTGCGACGCGCAATTTCGGGATCATAGCAAACTCACCTTCCGCCATCGCGTTTTAAGCGCGAGCTATGGCTTCAGCCCAGGTACTGAGTTGTGATTGTGCAAGGTCCGTTGTGTTGAAGATCACAATCGTCTCACTCCGATCCAGACGATGCGAGATAAGGGCGCGGTACCCCTGAACCTTACCCGTCTCCCAGGCCCAAACATTGCCGTCGATCGAGTGTACTCGCCCGCCCAGCGCATAGTCCTCTTCTGGCCATTGAATCGTCGTGAGATCACGTCGAGAGGCGGCACTGAGGAGGGAGTCATGAAAGATACCGTGTGCGGCACGTACGGCGTCGCGCACGGTACTGGCCGTATTCCCGCTTGCTGCAATAAAGGACGGGTTCGGGGCCATCTTACGCACAGGCGGCATTGAACTGCCGTACGCAGCAGCCAGGTTCGGCATCGGCGGTTGGCCTGGTTGGACAAACCCAGTCGCTGTCATGCTGAGTGGGCGAAGTACCAGCTTCGCAACCGATTGTGGGAACGTTTCACCGGTAACCCGCTCGATAATCGCCGCTACTATGGCCCAGTTTATCGCACCGTAATCCCACCCCTTTCCCGGCACGAACGACAAGTCGCCATCACCAAACCGCGCGACCATCGTAGCCGCGCTAGCGTCCGTCGTTCGCAAAGCCGGCTCTTTGGCAAGCTGGCGGGTTAATAAGTCCGGGATGCCGCTGGTATTCGATAGCACATGCTTCAACAGTACCTGCTCGCCCGTGTCGCGCCGAAAATCCGGGAGATACGCCGTGATCGGGGCGTCGAGAGACAACCGCTTCTGTTCAACGAGGCGAAGCACGGTCGCGCTCGCCAACCACTTTGATGCAGAGCCCCATTTAAACTGGGTATCGGGTGAAATGGCTTTACCCGCTTCGACATCGGCCATGCCGACGTACCGAGCATGCTCGATCTTCCCGCCCCGGGCGTAGGCGAACGAGCCATTGAAGCCCGATGGTAACTGGACCGCTTCAATTGCGGCGCGCTTTGCAGCGGACGATGGTTTCACCGCCAGCGCGCTTGTTGCACCAAACGCTAGGCCGCTCACCATCAACATACGTCTATCGATCATGCAGTTCCCCCCTGTCTATTCAGTGACATATGCGAGCAAAACCTCCCCGGATAGCCTTTCCAGAACCGAGTCTCATTCGAGAAGGTCAGAACGCTTAGGGCGAGAGCGTGACCAGTCATGAGCCGGTCATCGAGGGGCGACGTATCCCGCTGAACAGCCGAAACGGCACAGGAGAGGAGAGGGGTTGGGGAAGAGAGACCGGAATAGACCGGACAGGATCCTTCCCCATGCGCATCCGCTACATCGCTACTTTTGCAGAGACGATCCGGACGGACCCGGTAACGCTTGCTCGCGAGTATCTCTCTGCACGTGACGCAACCGATCACGAATTTCAGACTGACGAGGCACGGTCTGCCTATGTCGACGTCCTGTCGGCGCTGGGTCGGTTTCAGCACCAGTCCGCGTTCGCGCGGGCGTTGGCGCACCTCGACGGCGGTCCCGAGGCCTTGGACAATACGCGGCAACACAACGGTATGCGCTCGATCGCGTGGTCATTTGGGGACGGGCCGACGTTCCCCGGCTTCACCGATGACACGACCTGGAACGGCTTCCTCAACGTCCGCGTGCCGGTATCGGCTTGGCCTTACGTGTTGGCCGAGCTGATGGCCGGCGCCGATGAAGATGCGGAGACCATCGAGGCATATCGACGAATTGGCACCGCCGATGGTCTGGTATGTCTGTCCAACGGTTTCGCCACCCAAGAGGCGATGCCGACATGGCCAGAGTTCTTTCCTGACTATCCAATCGATACGATGGTGCCGATCCCGTCCGAATGGTCGGAGATGAGCTGGCGCCACGAGACGGCGCCGAGCTTCGGACCATGCGTTGGTCCGATGGGCGAGGCCGCACAGATCTGGGTCGACTACGAACTGCCGGCGATGCGCGAATTTCCCGAGGCTGCAAGGTTCACCTTCAGCCGGCGTGACGCGATCGGTGAACTGACGGTCATCTACGAAGGCGATGACTACGCCGAAGCGCTTGGCCATATCGCAATTGAGACGCTTGCGTGCGCATTCGCTCACCTCATCGCAGAACAGTTAGATCCCGCCGAGTGGCGCGACATGCGAGTGCGAAACCAGACGATCGAGCCTCGCGTCTGTGCGTCGCATGATTTCGTCGACGCCAACATGGTCATGCTAGAGGCGTGGCAGGCTACGCGCTCGCCGACGATCGTCGGCAATGGCGATGCTGATGCCCTTGGCTCTGACCTTCACCATGTCAACGCGGCCTGGTCGGTCGCGACCCGCCATTATCTGACAGCCTCCAGCGAGGGGAGCCGGTTCGACGATTGGCGTGTCACGGGCCGCGACGTGCAGAGCTTGGCTGCTGCGGGGCGCGATCTGGCGACGATCCCACCTTCGGATAGCGCGGGCCGGGTCTACTCGGTCGGCTTTGTCCAGGCATATGGGACCGGCTGGATCGTCGACGTCAGCAACACCAGCCAGAGCTTCGACCACCTCATCGATGCGGAGGCTCACCTCTGGTCTGTCTTCGCATCTGCCGAAAGCCGCCACGCCTGAGCGACGTCGACCCGACTTTTATTGAAGGAAGATCACCATGCGTTCCATCGTCGCATTCTACGAAGTCGACCGAGAATATGGCGGTCCGGAGGAGGGCGGCTGGTATTTCAGCTCTGGCCGCTTCGTCCGCGCCATCGGCTTCTACCTCACCGATGAAGCAGCGATCACCGCCGTGCGTCGCGCTAATCGGCTGCTCGACCGTCTCCAGAAGCACCGGCGTAGCGTGGAGTCTGTTCTTTACGACGGAGGTCGGTTCCGTGCCTTCTCCTTTACCGGGCTGCCGCCTGAGCGCTTTCCTGTGAACCGTCCGCATTACGAATAGACGTGTGTGAGACCGGCCTTTCGCAGAGGCCGACCGGGGAGGCCCAGGGCTCAAGGAGGGAGGGGGAGGTGACAGGCAGATGCGGGGAATGGCCCCGCCGAGCCTGAGGACACCGCCATGCTCCCTGCCACGATCGCCACCAGCGTCGCACCCGAAACCATCGCTAAGGTCGGCCGGCTGTTCAACGGATCCGCGCACGACGTCTTGAGCGAGCTACTCCAGAACGCACGTCGCGCCGGTGCCGGCTCGGTGACCGTCACCACAGCCGGCAAGGGGAGTGACCGACTGATCCACATCGTCGACGATGGCAGCGGCATTGCAGATCCCGCCGCGGTCGTGACGTTGGGCCGGTCCGGCTGGTCAGAGGAAACCAAGACCAACGAGGATCCTGCCGGCATGGGCGTTTTCAGCCTCGCTGGACGAGACGTCATCATTCGTTCCTGGTCGCAGCCCGAACGGCAGGGATGGATGACGCACATTCCTGCCGGCGCATGGGAAAGCAGCCGCCCGATCGTCGTCTCGAAAGATCCCATTGCCCGAGGCACCGCCATCACGGTGCGGATGCCGCAGGAATGGTCCGACGGGCTGGAAGGCGCCATCCGGCAAGTCGCACGACATTACCCGTTGCCGGTGACCTTCAACGGCGAGCCGGTCGAACAGGAAAGCTGGCTCGCGGGCGCGATACTCGTCGAAGAGTGGAACGGCTGTCGGATCGGCATCTTCCGCGAGGAGTCGGCGCACAGCCGTAGTGGCGATCCGCGCCTGAACTTCCACGGCGTCACCATTCCGCTCCCGATGAGCGGCATCGGCGAGGTCGGACGCGGCCAAGCCTGGAACGCCCGGGTCGACATCGTCGACTGTCCCGCGATCCAGTTGGTCCTGCCGGCACGCAAGGAAGCGGTGCAGAATGCTGCGCTTGAGGCGCTGCGTACCGCGATCACCGCGGCCATCTTCCGCACCATCGCCGCGCAGCCTGCGCACCGGCTGTCGTTTGACTCATGGTCGAAGGCGCGGTCGATCGGCATTGAGATCGCCGAGGCCGAACCATATCTGCTGGGCTGGATCGCCCCTCATGCCGACTATGGCGAGAATTACCTCAGCGGTACGCGCGTCTCGACCTCGTCGATGGTCATCATGCCTCCGATCGACGCGCTGATCGCCCAGCCGGCCGCGCTGGCGCTTACCCGGCATTCCCCCTTTGGCGGCGAACTGGTTTGCGAGGAGCCCGCGTTTACTGGTTATCGCTGGTACGACACGCTGGCACGCGTCGAGATGATCGGTTTCGAGATCATCCAGGACGGTCGCTGTTTTGCTGTTGATGCGGACTCCGGCGCCCCGGCCGACGTCGATAACGGATACGTCGACACACTCGATCTGATCGCAACGGTGTCTCATGGCGGTGCGTACATCGACGTTCGGTGCGCGGCCGACCTCGCGTTTGCAGCGGACCACGACCTATCGAGCCATATCGACGATCTGGCGGTCTTCGTCAGACGGGAGACGGAACTGGACAGCGGGGATGTCGTGGAGCTGCTTCAACGCGCGGCTTTCGATCCGAATAGCGACAGCGACGCTGACAGCCACGATACGCAGCGCAGCCGCTTCGTCCGCGATGCGACCAAACGTGTCGTCGGTATCCTCGAAGGCAGCGACGCGGCTATCGAGATCCGGGTGCGGTCGCTTTTGTCGTCCTATCCGTGGCTGGTGCCGTCCGACCGGAGGGTGACGGTTACGATGACCCGCGACGGACTGGTAGTGACGGTCGCCGAACGCACGCCGGAGGCCGAGTGACATGGACGGCCCACCTCCAGCGCCAGTTGTCCTCGCATACGGTGTCGGCGTCGACAGCACTGCCCTCCTGATCGAGAAGGTCGCCCGTGGCGACAGGATCGATCTCGTGCTGACTGCCGATACCGGGGTCGAGAAGCCGGCGACCTACGCCTACCTCGACGTCATCCGCGCCTGGATGGACGCACGCGGGATTCGGCACGAAATCGTTTCCTACCTGCCCAAGCGCTTCAAGCATTGGCCGCCCTATTACGGGTTGCTGGAGATGTGCCTCACCAACGCAACGCTCCCGAGCAAGAGCATGGGCGGGTCGAGCTGCAGCCTGAAATACAAGAAGGCCCCGCAGGATGCCTTCCTCGCCACCTGGCAGCCGGCGATCGATGCATGGTGCCGCGGTCAACGCGTCACACGCCTCATCGGCTATGACGCGGGGCCGCGTGACACGGCGCGCGCAAATCATGCCCTGTCGATCGATGACCCGCTTTATGCCTGCGAGTACCCCTTGCGTGAGTGGGGATGGGACCGGGACGCTTGTGTCGCTCGGATCGTGGCAGAGGGCCTGCCGGTCCCGCCCAAGTCTGCGTGCTGGATTTGCATTGCGAACCAGCCGCAGGAGATTCGCGACCTTCCGCGCTGGTGTTTGCGCCTGATCGTACTGGTCGAGGCTCGCGCCGCCCCACGGTTGCACACGGTCGAGGGTCTATGGCGCAAAGGCACGAAAGCGCGACCAGGCCGGATGACAGACTTCATTCGTAACGAGGGGCTGCTGCCCGCGCGCGAGGTCGACCGCATCTGGAATACCGCGCCAACCGATCTGATCCGCTTTCAAGACGTCGCGGCCTCAATTCCGATCGAGGAACGCCCGACAATGCGGGACTGGATCGACCGTTTCAACGCAGGCGTAGCCGCGATCGAGCGCCCTCTGCTCGCTGCCTGACCCACCCGAAGGACAATGCCATGATCGCACAGCACAAGCTGGCGAGCGCCGACGTGCGTCTCGCGACTATCGCCCGTCTCAACGACCGTTGCCGCCAGGGCCACGACCGTACCGCCAGGATCATGGTGACGCGGACCTGCCTTGACACATTTGCCTCAGGCGATAGCCCTATGACGATCGTCGTTCAGGCGAGACTGTTGGCTACGGTTCGACGACATGAGTTTTCGGCTGACAATGCGGCCGAGCGGGACCGCGGCGATTTCGAGTTCGAAGGGACGCGGGTCTACTTCCGGATCGACTATTACGACGCCGCGCTCGAGTACGGCTCGGAGGATCCCGCCAACGCCAGCATCACCCGCCGCGTGCTGACGATCATGGTCCGTGAGGACCTCTGAAATGGTCACAGACACGACACCCGGCCGCTGTCTCGACCTGATGACGCTGCTTGCGCCAGCTCCAGTCGACGAGGACTGGGAGGCTGAGAAGGCAGGTTGGCGATGCTTCGTCATGGGCAACGAGACGCCCAGCCATCGGTCGGGCAGTCGCCTGAGGGCGGCATGGCAGCGGGGGTACGACGCGGCCTCGCGCAGCAGCGACCCCGTAGGCCTGATGCTGTGACCTTCGCCAATCTTTGAGAGAATCGCCAAATGCGCCCAGACGCTTCACCCGCAGCCGACCGCGCGCGCCGCGCGGGTGTCCGCAATCCTGTTCTCGCATTGCCTGCCGCCACACGTCTTGAGGGTCTAAGCCCGGCGCTTCGCGCCGAGCTTCGCGCACTCCTCATGGATCTGCGCCGCGACGCCCTGGTCCGTGCCGAGGATTGCTGGCGTCGCCACAAGGCACCGATGGCTGCCTATTGGAAGGCGGTCGCAGTCTATGCCGGCCACATCGCCCGCGTGCTGCGATGATCTATAACCCGCGGCTTGCGACCGTCCCGGAGGGCGAGTTCGACCAGTTGATGACGATCGTCCGCGATCAGGCCGCCCCGAGGCCACTGAGCGACGATGATCGCTGGCGGGCGGAATATGCCGATGAGCAACGCCGGCGCAGGATCGTCGGCTATCAACAGGATCTCTTCACCAGCGCTGCGACAATCCATTACCGCCGCAATCCCGCCGCACCAGTCGTCGAACACATGCCGGTCGAGACGGTCCCAGCGAAGCTGGACCGGATCAAAGACGATCCGATGGCCGCCTTTGGTCCAGCTCGCAGCGATCGGCCATCGATCCTGACGCTGCGGCAGAGGCGAACGATTGTCGAAGGGGCAGCCAACTGGCTGACCGTTCGTCAACGGGTCACGCTTGCCGACGCACCAGGCTCCGTTGATCCCGCCTTTGGCATACAGCGCTATCTTGGCCGACACGGCGTCATCTGGCGTCTCTGCGGCTCAACATTTGCTGACCATTGCTACGTCTTTTTCGACGCGGTCGGTGCTGAGCGCACGGCGAAGATCCACATGGTCGAAGTCCGAGACCTGCGGCCACTGACATGAGTGTCCGGCAGCCGGACCTCTTCTACGGCGATCGGCAACCGCCCCGGACGCTACCGCCCGCACGGAGTTACCGTCGGGACGAGAGGACTAAAGCGAAGGCGTTCGCTTGGGAAAGCATGGGTGCGTGGGTTCGATATATGCACCGCCTCTTCGCGCTCGAAAGCCCTTGCAGCGATCATTATCGGCGAACCTGTGAGACTGCACGCGCCCTGACCGTCGAACGCATTCGCGAATGCCGGCACGATGACGATCTTGAGCGCTGTGAGACGATGCTGGTCGAAGCCGGGGCGGGCTGGCTCTACGGCCTTGATCGTGCCTTCAGCAGGGCAGAGCGCGGCGCGTTGCTAGTCGAAGTACGCAACCGCCGACACCTGATAGCTTTGGGACGGAATGGACCCAAGACCAAGGGGCCAAGGCTCGATCCCCGATCCATGCCTGACGACGCGCTCGATCGGCTGATCCAATCCCACGCAGATGTCATGGTGGTCGATCGACTGCGGCACGAGCGGGAGCGACGCGTCATTGAGAGGGGAGGGTGAAGGATGTACCGATAGAAATGAGGGAGAATGACGATGGTGGGTTCAGCACTCGGCTCCGGCCCCTTCGGCGAGTTTGTTGCCATTGAATGGCTTCAGATGGTCGCGGGACTGCCTATATTTCTCTCAGTCATCCTCTACCTCTTTGCGATGTTTAAGAGGCTGACAGGCGAGATCGATGCCCATGGTATCGGCTCTGTGGGAGTCGTGATGATGGCAGCATCGGGTTTTGCCGCTGTAGTCTATCTCACCGGCTTCGCCTGCATTTACACTGGTTTGATGTGGGAAGGCGCATTCCCGCACAGATTACCGGAGAACTTGCTCGGTAGCGCCCTCTTCTTCTTGTTGGGGCTCTTCATTTACACCGCCCCGAAGCTCCTCGACCGGATCGACGAGTGGCGTGAGCATAGGCGTCCACGAGCGTAATCGGGACCAGGCGCGCGTATGATCGCCGCGCGAGTTAGCTGCAGGAAGGTTGGAGAGCCCAAGACCGATAATAATAGTTATGTTAAATCAATGACTTAAGGTAGTAATGGGCACCTATCTTGCATGGGCAATCCTGGACCGTCCGTTCTGAACCACCGATGCGTTTCAAAGCCAAGCGAGTAGTGCTTAACCCAGTAATGAGGATTGCACGGGAAGCATGGGCCTAGGACCGTCGTGGCTTGTGATACCGCGCGCCCCCCTGCTGATGGACTGGCGCTGTACTGATGGCCTGTTAGGGTCCGGGTTCATGGGGAGTATAACGTGCTGTTGATGCTACTAGCTATGGTGCAAGCTGAGCCCGTCAAAGCGCCGCCCTACTATACCGCGCAGGAACGGTGGAAATGCACCTTCCCCGGCTTTGTCGGCAAGACCGAAGTAACGGAGTATTTCGGCATATTCCGCTCTCACGTAGAAAGCGTGTGGGGATCCGATTACACGCTCGCGCAAAACGATGCAGCGGCAGTCGTGTTCATCGCCTCCGATTACGGCGAAACCGATATGTCAGGAAAAACGCTGCATTATGCGAGCGTCGACATGATCGATAAAAAGTCGCGGCAGTTCAAACGCACGGTGCTGAATATCGACAGCAAGCCCGATGAACGCATTGGTGAATGCCAACCGTATTAATGCCCGATACGCCCCGCAACCTGCACGACGCTGATTACCGGTACAGCGATGGATACCAGCAGAACCGTCATGATGATTAGGCACGCATAGCCGTACTGACCCTTCGCAATCAGCGCACGGACGATTTCCGACAGCGCCTGCCATTTCCACCGGTTCATGCCGCATACTCGCGACGAACATCGAAAAGTACGCCAAAGCCACCATTTGAACGATCAACGTAGAAGCCGGGAATAAGCCGGTTTACAACGCCAACGTACCCAGCAATCATGAAGGTACGAAAACTCGCAATGACCGCGCAATCGTACGTTTGACGAACAAAGCCATTGTTATTGACAGTACCGTCAACATGCCGTAGGCGAATTACAGCGAGTAGGACGAAGTTAGCGAACTTAGTACGAACGCTCGAATGGTAGCCGAACATGGCAATGCCTTTCCAAAAGCCAGCGAAGACAGAATGTCATCTGTCACGGGCGAAAAATTACACCATCGATACCCTTCTTAGATTGCCCTGATAGTTGCAAGGGGGGCACTGTTAGATTCCTGCCGCAGTGATAAAATGGCAACGCGGCATACGTCTTGGGCGCGAGGATCCTCGACAAGCCGCAGAACGGAAGGGGAGTCGGGTCGCATTGTAGTCATCGCTTCTACCCAACCGAGCAAACGTCGCTACGATAAGGGTATGCTAGACTTTATTGTGATTGCCGTTTTGATCTTGGCGGCGGTTGTCAGCGCCACAGTCGTCGTTCTCCCTCCTGTTAGCTTTGCCTACGTCGTAACGGCGTGCGGTATCCTTCTGACGTGGCGCATCCAAAACACTCAAGCCAAGCTGGCGGAACGCAAGCTATTCCTTGAGCTAATGCAACGCCGCGCTGAGTGGTATGATCGCGTAAAACTAGCCCTAGAAGGCAGAAGCCAAGAACGCCGCGATCAAGTTGAAGTGATACTGACGGGCAAGATGCCCGACAATCCCGAAAATCTCAGTAAACTGTGGCAGCTGGAAACCGAGGCCAGCTGGCTGTTTGGAAAGGAGATGGTCATCCTCATGGCGAATATGATCGAGGCTGACAATCTGCTGTATGGTAAGATGATGGCCGCCCGTGAGGGAGACTTCGAGGCCGCCAAGGAATGCAGTACCTTCGCTTGGGATGTTAGCAATAGGCAGAGTGGTGTTCAAGAATATCTAAGTGACTATCTCTATGTAGGCGATATTGGAAAGACAAAACAATCTCCCGTTAAGTTCATGAGAGAAAAAAGAAGAGGTCCACTTGGCCTATTGCCACCGCGTAAGTCGACGAGTCCATGAACACAGCCGACCTGATAGCCTTAGGAGCAGCTTCTATTGCAGGAGTGGGCCTTCTCATAACGATTGCGGGTATCGTGGTCAGCCGTGCTGCTAACTCAATCAATCGAAACTCAAGTAGGCAACAAATCGCTGTAGCCGAGCGTCAATTATCTCTCAGTATAGTCGAGAAACGAACGACGTGGATGATTGATTATACAGACGCCTTTATGCGTCGACAACGTGAATGGCGAGTGCAAGCTCACGTTCTGCATGACCTTGCGGGCGCGACTGAATTTCCATGGGAACGGCGACTTCATGATCTTCACGTGATTGCAGGTTGGCTGTTCGATCAAGAAATAATCGATGACCTTGCAGACATAGATCGGGCACAGAGCAAAGCACTTAGAGATTACTCTGACTGGCTTACTGAGGGTAACAGGCTATTACCATATTTGAGCCAGGACCTGACGCCGAGGGTATGGACCTTGCACACAACGCTTTGGGCACGATGAACGAGCACATGAACCGCTTTCTCTAAGTGGGCGACATTCAAAGGCATCCCAGCGGTAGCATGGACGTATTACTTGGCGTGCGGGGGACAGTCTGGAAAAGCTGACATACCCCTACGTATTGCCGACAACCTCGATACCAGTTCCCGGACAACGCGATAGAGCTGCCTTACATACCCTAACTATCTTGCTGTTTAACGAAACAATCGAAGGACTGTAGGTTTGGACGAAGTTGAAGTATCAAAACTGATTCAAGATGAAGGATCTGCTCAAGCAAAAGCACTAGACGACGCAGGCTTGACTGCAACGGAGCTCGTCGACGTTAAAAGTTTGGTCTTCCCGCTACCGGTGGGCGCCATCATTGCATCAATAGTTCTAAGCTATGATACACGTGAGGGCGCCAACCGAGAGAAGGTTCGCTGCGCCGTGTGCCCTCAACACCAAGCTCACAACCGTGGCTTCCGAGTAGCGCTGGCAGACGGTCAACAAGCTCTCATCGGCATAAACTGTGGAGAAACGCGGTTCGGTGAAGGTGCTTGGCAAACTGCGTTAGCCGATTATGAGCGACGCGTTCAGCATGCAACTTATATCGCTCGTATTGATCCAGCTTTGAAAGCCATTGCTGCGATCTCTCCGATAGTAGCGGAATGGCATACTCGAGCTAGAGAGCTTGGGTCATGGCTTAGCCACTTTCGTCTTGCCTTTCCAAACCTGTCGCGCGTTTTAACTGACGCGGCTCGTCGCTCGGAGGGCCGATTTACTCGGGAACGTGGGAGAACCAAAACGCGCATAAACCGGTTAGGACGCGAAGAAAGTTACCGTGACGTCGAAGTCATAGAGATCGCAAGAATCCCTTTCCCCGACATGTTTTTCGGCAAAACCCCTCAAGCAGCACTCGGTTTAGCCATCGACCATCTAGCCGAAGCACAGCGCCTGTTAAAAGCGACCGACATGCGCAGTTTGGCCAGCGCTTACCTTCGCCTGCGCCAAGCCCGTCAAGCTGTGAATGACGCATCTGAACACCATCAAGCATGTTTGCGGAATTGCAACGTCTCTTGGCTCGTTGGGATGTGCGATTGGGTGAACAGAGAGGCAGGACTGATGCCAACGTACTGTTTTGAGGACCAAGACTTAGTCGCGCGAGATGAGGGTGGTTTTGAGCGTCGGTTCGAATGGTTTGCCAGCAGCTCCATCGGCTCTTCCTCATCGGAACAAATTTCGCGGCTATGGCCCGACGCGTAACTTTCGATAGATGTGCTACATCGAGCGGCTCCTATCCGAGCTGCACCAATCCCCTCTTGCGCTGAAACGATAACGGGGCCGGAACCGATAGCAGCGGTCCCGACCCCGTCGATCGAAGGATCCTCCGTCGAAACGGTGGATAGACAGGCTCAACGCGTTAGCGACGATTCCGGTCCCCACCCCCGTTATAAGGTTCATTCTCAATTTTCCATGAACGAGCCGTTCCGGCCGTTCCACCCGCCATACGGCACACCACCCGAAGGACTTCACCCGAAGGACATCAACCCCGAAGGGACATCAACATGACCGTCATCGCACTCTCAGCTCGTCGCAGGTCGCTCGCGTCATTCGAGAACGCCTACGCCGTCGCCATTCAGCTTCGCGAGAATACCGGGGTCGACCAGTTCGTGGTCCGCACCGACAATCCCATCCAGCCCTTCCGCGTCTCCCGGTGCCGGCCACATCACCCGGAGAGTCTTCTCGCCCTGGTCGCCTGACCGGGCGTCGATTGTCAGCCTGCGCTCGATACATTGGTTATGATCTGCGCAGCCGCGCGGCCTTCACACAGTTCAGCGTTCGTCGCGTACAGCACCGGTAGCTTCTGCTCACGCATTACGTTGCACATCCGGCCACGACGATACGTCAAGCTCTGCAGCCAGGCCAACTCGGTGATCGCCTGCTCGATCGGCGTGTCGTACAGCAGATACCAAAGGCGCATCTGGTACGGGTTCTTGTCGCGCAGGATCTCCTCGATATCCTTGTAGCCTTCTCCGTATCCCGTCGTGTTGCGAACGTCGCTCGCGAGCGCGGTAAACGCCTCCTGCAACTCCGTGATCGCGAGATAGGCGACGTCGAGGCCGATGCCGACCGTGGCGCCTGCAAGCACCCTGCGATCGACCGATACCTGCGGATCGCCGTTGTCGTCCTTCTCATTGTTGTTCAGCACGTCGAGCAGCGGCAGGTCGTAATCGTACCCCCGCATCATGTCCTGGACCTTCATCATATTCTCCTTCGGGTGAGGCCTCGGACTTGCTCCGACTGTCACGCGCCCGGTTTCATGGCCGCATGACGAACATTGACAATTCCGCCACCTGCGGCAATGTCTGTACGTCACGACAAACAAGGTCAACCCGAAATGCAAACTTTTTCCAGTCGCGACTTCAATCGCGAACCGGGGCGCATAAAGCGCGCTGCCGTGGACGGTCCCGTCATCATCACCGAGCGCGGTCGGCCGATCATCGCGGTGCTGCCGTTTGCTGAATATGAGCGGCTAAAGGCACCCCCCGGCAACATCCTCGACGCGCTGGACATGGACGAGGTCGGCGATATCGAGGTCGACTTCACCCGACCGCAATCCTTCCCGCGGCCGGCAGTATTCGACTGATGTACCTGCTCGATACCAACGTCCTCTCCGAACTGCGCAAGCGCCGCAGCGGAAAGATCAATCCAGCTGTGGAAGCATGGGCGAGCAGCGTCGATCAAGCCGACATGTACCTCTCAGTCATTACGATCATGGAAGTCGAGCTCGGCATTGCGCTACTCGAACGACGCGATTCTAGACAGGCGGGCGTGCTACGGCTCTGGCTTCACGAGAAGGTTATGCCGGCGTTCACCGGTCGCGTCCTGCCTGTGGACACGGCGATCGCGCTGCGCTGCGCGCGGCTGCACGTCCCGGAAACCAAAAGCGAGCGCGACGCGTGGATCGCGGCAACGGGGCTCGCGCACGATCTAACGGTTGTCACAAGGAACCTCGCCGACTTTGCGGGAACCGGCGTGACACTCCTCGACCCCTGGACCTTCGCCGACTGAACAACACCACTCCGAGATACGCAGACCCAAGGGTTGCGACGCGCATCCGGCGCACGATTTCGGAAGCGTTCATCAAAAGCCATCTAATCTCGATCAAGGGATTGGAGGTTGGATGACTGACGCGCTTCCGGACTCCCTTTTGCCGATCGGCAGCCGGTGGATGTACCGCTGAACCTGATGAAGATGGCACTGGCGTTGCTCGACCAAGAAGTTGGGGCGACGCTCGCTGCAGCTCGCCTCGCGGAGGCCATCGAAGCAAGAAGTCGAGCTATGAGAGGAAAAGGGCATCAGCAATAATAACTGGCCCGTTTTGCTGGCTGTCGTGTTCTGTCTAAATGACAACCTCCACAG
Source organism: Sphingomonas sp. Leaf28 (assembly GCF_001421685.1). Taxonomy (NCBI): domain Bacteria; kingdom Pseudomonadati; phylum Pseudomonadota; class Alphaproteobacteria; order Sphingomonadales; family Sphingomonadaceae; genus Sphingomonas; species Sphingomonas sp. Leaf28. Next base: position 136,685 of record NZ_LMKX01000007.1, read on the forward strand.
TCCCCTATGCGCTTGCGGTCGATGACGACCCTTTCATCCTCATAGATGTCACGACTATTCTCGAAGATGCAGGCTTCCGCACCTATGAGGCGGATGACGGCGATGCTGCGATCGCTATGCTCCCGGAGTACGCCCACACCATCACCCTGCTCTTCTCGGACGTCGACATGCCGGGCGACACGAACGGGTTCACGCTCGCCCATCACGTCGCTGAAAACTATCCCTGGATCGAGATCGTCATCGGTAGCGGTCATCTCCAGCCGAAAGAGGGTGACCTTCCCGAGAAGGCGACGTTCGTCTCGAAGCCGTTCAATGCGCAGATGATCCATGGCCATCTTCGCGAGACCCTGCCCGACGGCAAGCTACCAGATCCGCTAAAAACGGCCGTTTAACGACGACCATGCGGGCCTACTCGTCGTCGGTGTCCATGGTGGCAGCTACGCCGCGGGCTTCGAGGGCGGCGTTTAACTGACGCCTTATGCTCATGCCATTCAGGTGGCTGAATACGCCTTCATAGCCTTCGGCACTCAAGCGATCGCGAATGTCCGAAATTGAACGACAGGCCCCTTCCCGCGACAATTGAAATGCCCGCTCAACCGTTCCGATACGTGTGTCGCTCAATGCCCCTCCGGATAGCCGATCAGCGACGCAGGACACGGGCATCGGCTAGCACGCGATATCGCCCGAAAAATGTCGGGTTCAAGCCTGTTCGCTGTTGCAAAACGATGTTCGCAATTGCAGCATAGGGACGCCTTTCAGGCATCCTCTCCTAAAAACTCTCCGGGCCGGCTCACGCTGGCCCTTTTTTTGTCTGCCGAACGCAGCCGCAGCTGCGTGATAAGAGCACGTCGTTCACGCTCTATCTGAGTTTTCATCATCGCCCAGATATCGCGAGCGCCGGAGCAATAGCCTGCCCAGTCGGCCTCGATCGAGGCGTAGGTCCATTTGGCAATGTGCGCATTCGACATCAGCCGTTTTGCGGTCAGGGCGACCAAGAGATCGGATAGCGCGCTTCGCAGATCTGTATCCGCATCTTCGAGCAAGGCAGGTACGACCGTCTCACTCACGAACTTAGATCGTGCGAGGCTGGCGTCGGTAAGGCTCTGTCGATCCTTGGCCAACTGATCGCTGCCGGGGCAGGACGCCGCGCAATGCCTCTCGATTTTGCCTATCCCGTCGATGATCCTTCGGTGATGCTCCTCCAACGTATGTAGCATCTCGTCGTAGTTCATATGGATGGTCCTTCTCGGTCGCGAGCATTGCTTATTGCTGTCATTGACACCCGCGATCTGACGCCGCGCTTCCGCATTACACGAGGTATTATCACTATTTTATAACGGCTTAGATTGAAGGTCTGGCTCTACCCCTCGGCGCGTCCCCTGCCCCCTTTTGACACGCCGTTACTCAAACGCGCGAAGTCGGCAGGAGACTCATAAAAGCGCATCTGAAACGAAGAAATGGTCAGCGTCGATGACACGCTGAAGGACGTCGCTCGATTGCTGCGAAGTTCGGCGCAGTCTGATCAACGCGGTGGCCCACGGCTATGCACTGGCGGGAGGTATAAGGGGGCCACCCCGCCCAAATGGGCGGGGCCGGGCTCTAGTCGGCAAGAGCCGACCGGAGCCCCGCGAAGAGCGGGTCTCCGCCCTTACGGGTCACGATCCCTTGTCCGTCGTCCTTAAACGCTTCCACGAGCCTTCTGCGGCCATTGTCGCGGATGGAGTGGGGCGGAGGGTGCGCCCTGCCCTCACGTCACGTCCAGGACCACGACCACCGCCAAGCAGCCTGCGGCTGTGGAATCATGCGCTAGGCGCATGATGTGTTCTTTGTGGGCCTGTGTTCTCATCGCACCCTTCGCCGTCTCTCAGTGTCTCGGCGTGCCAGACCCGTCCGGCGGGGGCGGCGTCAAAGCTGAATTGCCCGCAAGCGGGCAATGTTTTTGTTTGATTGGAAGACGCCTCAACAAGAATACCGGGCCTAAAGGCCCTACGGTTTCCACCCCGCAAGCGGGGCGGAGCCTCCGTCATTCATGTTGACCCCGCCGGCCGTGCCTGCCTCTTGAGCCCCTGCGAGGACGGCTCCGGGTGCGATGAGAACAAAGGCCGGACCTTGCCCATCAGAACGGTAGAAACAGAATAGCCCGCTACCGCGGTCTATGCGTCTTTGATTTGTTATTTACGCCCCCTAGTCAGGGCTCTTTTATGCTCGGACTCACCGTGTACGATGACATGGTGTCAAGTAATCAATCCGGTTGGCTAAGTAGAGGGGAGGGGGTAAAAATAAGATGCCGGAGGGGAAAGGCCCCAAGCACCGGCAAACAGGGGGATAGGCCCCCGCCTAGATGGAGTTAAGACTATGAACATCGGTCAGTTCAAGAACACCAGCGGTCAGCTCGTTGGTTCGATCGCAACAGCGACTATCGACCTCCCGCGCCTTGGCCTTCGTCCCGTCGAGAGCAACAACGAACGCGCCCCGGTTTTCGAGATCGTCACCCTGAACGTCGCCCGCCGCTGGGTTCAGATCGGCGCGCTGTGGCAGCTGACCAGCAATTCGACCGGCGAGGTTTTCTATCAGGGTAAGCTGGACGACCCGAGCCTTTCCGAGCCGTTGCAGATCACGCTTTTCGGCAACAACGAAGAAGGTTTCCGAGTCGTCTGGAACCGCGCGCAGCCACGCCGCGAGAACATGGACGGCACCCGCCAGAGCCGCCGCAAGGCAGCCGACGACGGTTTCGGCAACGGCAACGCGACCGACAACGGCCAGCTTGCCGAGCCGCAGAACGACGAAATCCCCGCGTTCTAAGACACCGACCAAGACGGGCGGGGAGAGCGGCTGAAACGCTCCCCCGACCCTAAACCGCAATCCCTGCCAAAGGTTGAGACCATGACCAAGAAAACGACCTCCCCGCGCTTTAACAGCTTTTCCGAAATGGGCGAAGCGTTGAACGGCACCGACGCCAACGCGGACACCACGCCCGCCACGGAAACCGCCAGCGACGACGCCAGCGACCCGCGCGCGGCAGAGATTGCCGAGAGCCACGCCGAGGAAACCGCGACCACCAATTTTCAGGATGCGTTCGGCGACGTTGGCGCGCTTTCCATCGTCGAGCTTGGCGGCGAGCGTCAGGAACTCGACATGCCCGAGCCGATCGAGGCGCAGCACGATTGCGCGGCGATCATGGCGACCCTTTTTGACCTGTTCCGCGATACCCGCCTAGAGGCGAGCGCGCAGGCGATTGCATGGGGGTTCGTTAATTCGTTCCACTTCGAGGCGCAGAAGCTGGAACGCGAGGAAGACACGCTTTGCCGCGACCTTGGCGAGATGACGCGCCGCTATGATCCGTCGGAAATCTACGCAACGGAAATGGAGGAATTGCAACTCCGCGCGCAGACCATGACCGAGCGCCGCGCCGCCATCGAATGTATGCGCGACTATGCCGCCGACTGCTACCGCGCGCAGTCGGGCCACCCATGGTCCCCCGCGCGTGGATCGAAGGTTTCGAGCGGAGGCACCGCAAGCCAGATTGCCGCCCTCGACTTCCTGAAAGCCCGCGCGCAGGACCACCGCGAGAAGCGCAACCCGACCGGCCCGCTTGTCGTCTTTTCGGGCGGCCAAGAGTGGCACGACTTCCAGCAGCTTTGGGACCGCCTCGACCAGATCAAGGCCCGCGTGCCCCACATGACGCTTTGCACCACCGCACAGCGCAAGGGGTGCGATATGATCGCGGCAGCATGGGCGGCGAGCCGTGGCGTTACCGTGGTTGCCTTCACCCCGCAAACGGGCCGCTATGGCAACCGCGCCGGGTTCGTCCGCAACGAGCAGCTTGCAAAGCTGGCACCCGTCGAAGCTATCGTTTGTCAGGGTTCCGGGCTGCAATCCAACCTGTTGCAGGTGCTGAAAAACGCCCGCGTCCCGACCCACGCTTTCCGCATCGACGGACAGGCACCCGCCCCTACCGCAACCAAGCGGCAGGCGATCAGCTAACCCCATCGGGCGGCGCAGCCCAGAACGCGCCGCCCCTCCCCTTTCCTTGGCAGGAATCACTAGGCCAGCGACGGGCGACCCCCGGCGCTGGCCCTTTTTTGTCAGCGTTGCTGTGGGGGGAACCCTACGGTTCCCCCCACGCCAGGCGATCGGCCACGCGGCATCCTTGGCACGGCCCCGTCGGGCCGCGCCTGGACGCCGCGCGACCGATCGCCTTCCCCCCTCCGGTAATGCGCTGCCGCAGCTCCGCAGCGATCGCAGGCGAGTTGGTCGGCGTCGTGAGCGGGGATGGCCCGGCCCCGGCTCGCTCGCATCGGTCAGGCCCTTCGGCCTGCCCTTCGCTACGCATCGGCCGGGGAAGCGCCAGTGCGGGCATCGAGCCCGCCCTGGCGCTGCTGCCGCGAGGAAGAATCTATCTCAAGTCGTCCTATTATCCCGGGCGGCGCGACGAGCCTCAAGGCACGGCAGGGTCCCACCATTTTTCTGCGAAAAATCGTTGCCCCTACCGCCGCTAAAGCGGTCGCAAGAGCGATCCCTTGACCCTCGCCGCGCCGCCCTAATCCGGAATGCGTCTTGAAGAAGAAGGAGGACGAAATGCAGGTCTCATTGTTCAGAGCGCTGAAATCGGCTAATATCGAGGACGAAGCAGCTGCAAAGGCAGTCGCTGTCGTCGAGGAGCAGATCGACATGGCCGTAGGTCGCGCAGTGGAACCACTCAGACAGCAAATCGCCGGACTCGAGCTCAAACTCGACCAGCGGATTGCCGGGCTGGAGGTCAAGCTGGATAGCGGCCTCAAGGGCATGCAGACATCGATCGATGGGCTCAAATGGTACATCATCGGGCTGGGCTCGCTGATGACTGGCGCGATCGCGGTCGGGGCAGCACTTACGGCATACGCTCAGTTCATTAAATGACCTCGGGAGGGGCTACGGCCCCTCCCCTCACCGTCTCACGACTATAGGGCCATCCGGGCGACCGGGTGGCCTTTTCGGTGCCCTATTACGCGGCCCCGCCCGACCGGCTCGCTCGCGTCGGTTCGGCCCCTACGGGCCTCCCTTGCTACGCATCGGCCGGGGAAGCGCCAGTGCGGGCATCGAGCCCGCACCGGCGCTGCTGCCGCGCCCGTCCGGCCAAGCCGTTTCCCCTGCCCGATACGCCTCGCTCGCCTACACGCACCGGCCCTTCGGCCGCGCGCTGGCTACGCCTCGCCGATTGGACTGGTGTGCCTGTTTGCCGGCGTTCCGCATCCTCTCCGGAGAGGAGGGAGGGAAGAGTTTGCGGTTTCAATGAAGGAGGTCAGCATGACCATCACATTCCGCGTCGAAGACGGCCGTTCGATCATACCGCCAAGCGCTGCCGTCATCACCCCTGACCAGTTGGCAGCGTTCCGCGATATGCTTGCCGAACAGGCGTTGCGATTGGGCTTTGCGTTGCTCCTACCTGTCTACGGCGTGACGGGCGATCCGTGGTTCGAGTTCGATGCGCGTGTCTGTCATCTGTCGCTGGCAACGATCGCGCGATGCTTCGATCACGATCCCTCCGTGATCGCGATTCTGGACGAGGCGCAGTTCCTTGGGCGACGGGTCCGGATCGCTCAGACCGACCGGGCGCGCGACATAGAGATGCGGTTGTCCCTGAACCCCGATGCGGCCCCGGAAATCGTAATGGCGAACCCGGCCGCGCTCACGCTGTTGGATGGCCTTGGCATCGATCGAGCGATCGCCGGAATGGTCCCAATGACAGAGCTGCGGCAACGCCTGATGGACCCGCGGATCCGGCGACGCCTCGATGCCGATCCGGGGATGGCTGATTGCGTTGAGACGCTCTCCAAAATGGCGGCACTAAAGCCCGCCGACGGCGAGTATCTGCTGGCGTGGATCTGATCGCCTGCCACATCGAAACAGGACGTAAGGGACGCCCAGCCTAACGGCTGGTGCGTCCCTTTTTTTGCTTGATACCGCCAAGCCGGCTTCGCCGCTTTTCAGCTGAAAAGAGAATGGCCGCACAGGGTAGCAAACCCGTGCGGCCATTGAAGCGGGCCTCGGTCTCAAAACGTCGGCGGCTTACGCCGTCAGCCGCTTCTCGACCTCATCCACGCCCAGCGTCTTCACCGCCTCCATAATCCGCTCCAGTCGGTCCAGTGGGAGCTTGAGCAACCCTACCTTCTCGACCTTGTCGATCGCCGTATCCCGCAACTTCTTCAGGTGCGCCTTTCGACGCTCTGCCAGCTTGCGTTCCTCGGCCTCGATCGCGGCCATTTCAGCGTCCAGTGACTTCGCCATATTCTTGCCTTTTGGTCAGGCTGATCGGGCTCTGAACAACCCCGGTATAGCCTTCGATCAATTACGAGAAAAGACCGCAACCACGGCATCCAGCAGCACCCAAGGAAACACCATGACGTTCATCGGCGAACGGCCCGCTGACACCCGCCGAAGCGCAGGTTTACCCCCCCCATTCCGCCAAGATGGCGGGCCTTTTCCCGGCGGAAAAACGGAACCCCTTCACATCCATACGAAGGACCGAGGCGATCAGAGCAGCACGGAGGAATCGGGACTACAGTAGAGCACACCTTACGCAAGCTGCGCTTGCCTTTTCCCGAGCAATATCAGCATCTTAGAAAGTACGAGTTACGGCGGACCATGTCCTACAGATTGCGGGACATTGTCCGACGCCCACGGAATGGCGGTTATAAGCCGTTTTTTCGTCGGACGACGTAGTACATATTCTCGAACTGTCTCCTGACGGCCCTTGAACCGTATACGCGTCCCGGCTAAACAGAAACTCCGTCGAAGAGTCCACCAGCCCCCCTGCTAGGGAGCTGGAAGTTGAAACTATTCCGTAAATGCTCGGTCAGGTTGCCGCTCGACCTGTACACGCGCATCGATGCTCAGGCGGAAGCCGAGAGCTGCACGCCGTCCGACATCATCCGAAGCGCTATTGAGCAGCATCTCGGCCGCTCGGCCCTCATGAGCCAGAGCCATCGTCGCCAGCTTCGCGTAACGGAATATATGCAGGTCGCGATCGACGCGATCATCCGGGAAAACCACCCGGAATTGCGTGAGACGCTCGTCCTCGAAGCCGACCGTCGCATGAAGCTTCATCATGGCGCGTGACGACCCCAAAGCGCCCCGCCAGGACATCCGTAACGACCGGCGTCCGATCCCACAGAAGCACCATAGCGCGCGCGGTGAAGCACCGCGCAATTCGGGCAACTTCACCCGTGGCAGCCAGCTTCTCAATACCCAAGTCCTGATGTGGCTACAGGGCATCAAAATGCCCGTCTACATGTGGCTTGGTGTCTTCGTCATCGCTTACACAGCGATCCTGTCGATCACCCTCGACGAGAACAACGTTCAGCTAATCTCGATGCGCATCCTGTCATCGCTTTGGGATTGGATTTCGCCCGGCGCGATGAAGAAGATCAACCTGCGCCTGCCGGACAACAGCATACGACATACATACATGGGCTATGTCCCGTTCGTGCCAGAGGTGATCCTCGCCTGGCACAAGGCCGTGAAAGGCTTGATGGGGTCTCTAGCGATCGCCTCGTGCATCACCGTGCCGCTGTCGATCTGGTACGTCGATTTTTCGGCCCGTCGCGGCAAGGCGATGATCCAGGAACGCCATGAGCGCGGCGCCATGCTGGTCGAGCGCGATCTGCTCTATTCCGAGATCGCCCAGCATAACAGAATCGAGTTCGTAAAGGAGGCCGCGAAACTCTTCCCGGACAAGACGCCGGAACAGGTCCTGAAGCTGAAGTTCAAGGCCCGCAAGATGGGTGGGATCCACCACCCCTACACCGTTGCCGGTATCCCGTTTCCACACCGTCTCGAACAGTCACATTTCATGACGCTCGGCACCACCGGCTCCGGTAAAACGACCGTGTTCCGTAAACTCCTTCGGGAGATGCGCGAACGCGAAGATACCGCCGTCGTGTTCGACCTGACCGGGGCCTATGTCGAAGCGTTCTACGACCCGACACGTGACACCATTCTCAACCCGGCCGACGCACGCTGCCCGGCCTGGACGATCTTCAATGACTGCCGAACCTATAGCGAGTTTACCGCTGCCGCTGGAGCCCTGATCCCCTCCGATGGGGGGGCGGCCGATCCGTTCTGGGCCCTCGCTGCGCGCACCCTTTTCATCGAGATGTGCATGAAGCTCATCGAGAAGGGACTGACGTCCAACCAGGCGCTCGCCGACAACCTGATGACCGCCGACCTCAAGCTGGTTCACAAACATCTCGCCAACACTATCGCCGACCCCATCACGGCGCCTGAGGCCGCCAAGATGGCGGAGTCGATCCGAGCCGTCTTTAATACCAACGCGCAAGTGCTTCGCTTCCTGCCCGATGACGGGCCGCAATACTCAATCAAGGACTGGATGACGGCCGAGAAAAAGCCCGGCTCGATCCTCTTCATCACCTCCAACTACACCGACCTCGAGATGAACCGGGCGCTGCTCACGCTCTGGTCGAACCTCGCCATTCACGCGCTGATGACGATGAGGAAAACCCGCAACCTACGCACCTGGTTCGTGTTCGATGAACTGGGCGCACTCCACCGCCTTCCGGCTATCGAAGACGGCCTCCAGACCGCCCGTAACTTCGGTGGTGCGATGGTGCTCGGGTTGCACTCGTTCGACAAGCTCACGCAGGTCTACGGCGAGGAAAATGCCCGCAACCTGTCGTCGCTCGCACGCACCAAACTGATCCTCGCCGCGGCCGACCTCGACACCGCCGAACAGGGTGCCCGCTACATCGGCAACCGCGAGATCCGGCAGATGGATGAGGGGTATAGCTATGGGTACAACAACACCCGCGACGCCTCGACCCTGACCCCCCGTAAACAGATCGAACCGCTGGTCATCCCCGACGACATCATGAACCTTCCGAGCCTGCACGGTTTTGTGAAGTTTCCTGATGGCTTCCCTGCTGCGCGCATCCGCCTCGAATGGGAACATTACCCGACCGTTGCCGAGGGCTTCATCGAGCGAAAACCGACTAAGCCGGACGAGCCTGGAAAGGTTGTTCGCGGAGGTGGTGGCAAGCCGCAGGGTGATGGTGATGACGTAGGGCGTGGCGGTATGCCCGGCCTGACAGAAGAAGAGGTTGAGCCGGCAAACGTTGCCAACACCTTCGCCACCAATATTCTATCGCAGCCGACCGAGAACGAGGTCGACAATTCGCGCGACGCGACAACCGTTGAAGCCACCGCCAGGACCGAACCGCAGGTGCTCCTTCAGGACATGCGTGAGCGCTCCGGCGATGACGATCGAAAGGACCGCGAACGGTCACTGGAGGGTAAGTCCGTCCAGGCGCGCAGTGAGAACCAGCAGCGGCAGAAAGACGATCCTACGCCCACCGGAGAACGGCCGGAGGACCTGTCGATCCGGGAGGCGCGCGATGCCTTCCCTGATGATGGATATGGGATGTAACGATGCACTCGATCGCATCCGTAAGGTCGGCATCCGGCGCCGCAAAATACTTCACCAAGGACGACTTCGTCAGCGGCGAATATTATACCGATGAGAAGGCCGGTGACGTCAGCATGTGGGGCGGTGAAGGGGCTGCCGCAGCTGGCCTTACCGGCACCGTCTCACAGGAGGCATTTGCCAAGGCGCTCAGTGGCGAGCTTCCTTCTGGCGACCGCGTCGTCGATGATAAGGGCTCGCGACGGCCAGGCTACGACCTGACGTTCTCGGCACCGAAATCCGTGTCGGTTATGGCGTATATTGCCGGCGACAAACGCATTCTTGGACCTGACGGCGCACAGACCAGGGCAGTCCAACAGACCATGGCGTGGGTCGAAAAGAACCTGGCCGAAACGCGCGTGACGAAAGACGGGAAAACCGAGGCGGTTAAAACCGGCAATCTGGTCTACGCCTTGTTCCAGCACGACACGAGCCGAGCACTAGATCCGCAAGCACATATCCACGCCATTGTCGCCAACATGACAAAGGGGCCGGACGGCAAACTTCATGCCCTCCATGCCGACCGGATATGGTCAAGCAACAGCGTGATCGGCTCGATCTATCATAGCTTCCTGCGCGATGAGCTGGAGAATCTTGGCTACCAGGTGGAGATGACCGGCAAGCACGGGACGTTCGAAATTGCCGGCGTTCCGAAAGCCGTGCTGGAGACGTTCAGCCAGCGCCGTGAACAGATCATGGAGAAGGCGGCTGAGCTTGGCATTGTCTCGCCGGAAGGCCGTAACAAAATCACCGTAAATACGCGTGATCCCAAGCTGAATGTCGAAGACCGCGACGGCCTCGTGCTCGACTGGATGAAGAAGGCCGCAGAGCAAGGGTTTGACGGCAAGAAGCTGCTCGAAGGAGCGTTACAGAACGCCGCAAAGCTGGAGCAACGCGAGAATGCTGGCCCGATCGGGCGCGGCTACACCGTAATCGCGGACGCCGTGAAAGTCGCGATGGATACGGTGTCGGGCTTGCTCCGGTCACCGGACCCGCTGGTTGCCCGCGGCTTTGTACGCCTGGCGCAGTCAACCGGGCAGGCCAACGCACAGCTTGCTGTCGCATCCGCGGTCCGTAGTCTAAATCAGCGCGAAGCCGCGTTCGACAAAGACAAGGTCGCCAAGAAGGCACTCGATTTCGGCCTGAAGGGCGTCACCATCGATCATGTCGAGGCGAGGGTCGAGCAGCTCATTGAGAAGGGCAAACTGCTATCCGGGGAAATTACCCACCAGGGTCAGAAGGTCGAGGCTGTCACGACACCGGAAGCGCTTCACACCGAGGAGAGCATACTTGCGCGGGTCCAAGCGGGTAAAGACGCAGGTGCTCCGATCGTGGCTCCCTCGGAAGCGCCAGACCGATTGCAGGCCGCCTCCCCTCACCCCCTGAACGAAGGCCAGCTCGCAGCCGCGACCTTGATCGTATCGACCTCCGACCGCATCGTAGCGGTCCAGGGCATCGCCGGTGCCGGTAAGTCGACCATGCTGCAAGCCGTTGCCCGCGTCGTTGAGGGAGAAGGCAAATCGATCCTGGGCCTCGCCTTTCAGAATAAGATGGTCGCCGACATGAAGGAAGGCATGGCGCGACCCGACGCCATCCCCACCCGCGAGATGTCCGTCGACCAGATGCAGGATTCCGGCGTTAAAGCCGTGACGATCGCCCACTTCATCTGGCACAACGAAAAGCACGTCACCAACCCGAACACGCCCGATGCGCAGGCACGCCGTGACGAATTAAAGGACACGGTTATCGTCGTCGACGAGACGTCGATGGTGTCGAACCGCGACATGCTCAAAATGCTGACGATCGCGGAAGCGCTCGGCATCGAGAAGATTGCACTGATCGGCGATCGCCAGCAGCTCCTCCCGATCGATGCCGGCAAGGCCTTTGCCATGATGCAGGCCGACAAGATCGGCATGGCTCGCATGGATGACAACCTTCGCCAGCAGACTGACCAGCTGCGTACGGTCGCGGCGCTGGCCAACATCGGCAAGGCGGGTCAGGCCATGAAGGTGCTTGGCGACAAAGTCGTCGAGCATGAGGATCCATCGGCGCACGCGTCCGACCTGTGGCTGGCCCTGTCGCCCGACGAACGTGCCAACACGGCCATTTTCGCGTCCGGCCGCGAGACCCGCGCGGCGATCAATCAGGCGGTGCAAAAAGGCCTGAAGGACGAGGGCACGCTCAAAGGTGACGGGCTATCCATTGCGGTCATCCAGAACGTGAACATCGAGCGTGAGGACCTGCGCTACGCCAAGACCTATGAGAAAGGGCAGCGGCTAGAGATCAAGGGCTCGGTGCCGGAGCTTAAACTCGAACGCGGTGTAGCCGAGGTCCGGCGAACCTTTGCCAACGGCAAGGTCGAGATCGTCAAAAACGGTCGCTCGATCAAGTTTAGTCCTCAGAAGATCGATCCGATGATCGACAAGGATCGTATGTCCCTCGCGACGATCGAGACGATCCAGATTCACGAAGGTGACCGGATTCGGTGGACTGATAACGACAAGGAGCGCGGCATCTACAATGCCTCGCTGGCCACGATCGCCGGCATTGAGAACGGCAAGGTCACGGTTGATCTGGCGAACAAGGACCAGGTCACGCTCGAGAAGAACGACCCGATGATGCAGCGGATGGACCTCGCCTACGCGCTAAACATGCACATGGCGCAGGGCATCACCGTGAACAAAGCCATCACGGTGATGCAGACCTTCGAGCGCAATCTGTCGAACCAGCGCCTTTTCAACGTAGGCGTCACCCGCATTCGCCTCGACCTGACCATGGTCGTCGACAACCAGCAGAAGCTCGAGCTGCAGCTGGATAAGAACCCTGGCGACAAAACCTCATCCCTGGAAAGCCTCGGCCGCCTCGATATCGATGGTGCTGTCGTACAGACCAAAGCGGCCGACGATGCGCTCACCAAAGCGATGGAGAGCCTCGACGAGGCGAGCAGCGAAAAGATCCTGATCGACCCTGCCAGCCTCGACATGACGGACCTGCCGCCAATGGGCGCGTCGACCACTGACTATTCCGACATCAAAAACCTCGATGGGGAGATGCCGTCGATCACGGACGGTCAGGACGCCGATCGGCGCGATGTTCAGGCCGATCGCAAGGACGACGAGCTTGGCATGCCTCCACTCGACATGGACGACCTCAGCGCCCTGCCCGCGATGCTCAAGTCTGGCGAACAGATCCGCGGCCTTCCTGAAAAAAACCTCAGCCTGGATATGTGACAATGAATAACTCGCCCACGACGGTGATCCTATGCGGCACGAACGAGACCATTCCATCCGACATCCTCGACCTCCTTTTGACGCAAGCGCGGAGGGGGTGCGGACGTTTGATGGTCGTCGACGAAGGTAGCCAACTTGCACGTCTTCACGCCGCCCAGGATACGGATTTCCTGCTCGACCCGGCCATCGGCAACTGGGACTTCTTTGCCGATCACCTAGCACAGCATGAAATCGCATGCGCAGGCGAGGCGATCCTTCGATCAGACGCAGTAGCGCCGGGAATCTACAACGCTGTCAGTTGCGTGCTTGCCGAGATGCTTTCGGAACTAGCGGCGAAACCCGGTGCCAGGCTGCGGGACGTTTCGGAGAGGGTTCGTGCTTTCGGGTATGAATCTATGGCCGACGCGATGGGCCTAAATATCGACCTCGCAGCCGACACGCGGGCAGGCTGGATGGCATTGGCACGCCTCCAGGAAGATGCCGGACGGTTTGCGGCTGGGACGTCGTCTACGACAACGTCCATTCGCCGCTGGCTGACCACAAGCCCTCGATCGGTGCTGTTTCTAACAGCGGGAGCCGGGGTCAACGATGGTGCCTGTCGCTCCGTCCAGGCTGCCATCGACTGCGTCGCACGCCTGGAGGTGAACGCCGGGCGGGAGGTTCAAATCGTGCAAATCCATTCCGCGAGCGCCTCCGGCACGTCGTTGCGAGACGTGTCACCGTCGTCGGTGCCTTGGCAGGCCCGGACCGAAGGCCGTTGCTGAAGATCGAAGTTCTAGAGGGGGAATTAGTACATGATTGTAAAACCGTCGACCAAAGCTGACGAATGCGCGGCGATTGCCGCATTTATGGCAAACCCAGACTTCGACCGCCTTCCAGAGCGGGCGCGCAAGGAGACGATGAACCGCCAGCGCGGGCTGAACGGTGAGCGATCGACCGCGCATATCCTCGATCGTCACTTCCATGACGCGCCAAACCACGCTCTCTTGCACGATCTACGGCTTCCCGACGGTATCGGAGGGTTCGCCCAGTTCGATCATGTCATTCTGTCACGTCTGTCGCGCACAGCGGCCGTAGTCGAGGTGAAGAACTATCGTGGCCGGATCTCCAAGAACGAGCATAATGAATGGCACGTCTGGTATGAGGGACGGCGACGGCCGATCGACATCCCCAACCCATTGGAACAGGCCCGACGCCAAGGGGAGGTTCTCAGGGCCTGGCTGAAAGCGCGTCGGCATGACGTCGCGTTCGAGACGATCGGCGCGTTCGTCATCATCCCTCCGGAAGGCTCGATCGACCGCTCGAAGGTCGGCGCCGACGTGCGGATCTACAAGGCAGACAACTTCATTGCAGCATGGACGGAATTCGGCGGAATATCTCCTATGGGCCGGCTGTTCTCAACCGGCGTGTCAGCCAAGACGCTCTTGGCGATCAGCGGGCAGCTCGCAGGAGACCACCAGCCTGATCCCCGCGGCCTCGAAGAAATGATCGGCTTGCGATCGTCAAAGATCAAGCCGGCTGTGGTTGTCGACAACGAGGAAGACGGAGCCGACGACGAGACAAAGTCTGACGTCACGCAGCAGGGCGGCATCCAGGCCGTGGCTAGCGCAGAGGAGGCCTCCCCTGTCGTCGCCTCAAGCGAGCCTAAGGCAACCGTGGTCACGAGCGATACCGCGCTAAGCACCATAGCCGCTGAGGGCAAGGCATCGGACAAGATTGAGATCGTGCCTGGTATATACGAGCGCGTACTGCCTGACGGCAGCGTCGCCTTCCTCGCCGGTAGGGATGAAGCAGCGGGTGTTTGTCTGAAGCTGGCTTGCGAGGGTGTGGCCCGGTGGAACCCGCGCTATCGCAACTGGCTGAGCGATGCGAGCAAAGCTCCAATCATCCGAGACGCCCTTATCACGACACATCGGGAACAGCGGGAGGTAAGTCATGGGGTTGGCTGAACGCGACCATATGCGAGCACCACCCAGGCAACGTGGTCGTACAACCCGCCTCGATGCCGCGCCGACCGACGGTGTCATCTGGGAGGCGACGGTCGATCCCTCGCCTGAAGCCACACCGCGACACCGCCATCGCCGGCTGATTGCGCTGACATTCTGGATCGTCGGCGGGACTGCCGTCTTCACGGCCCTGTGGGCGATCGCCTGCGCGATGATCGGAGCCCAATGGCATGGGCAGGGCGCCACCTTCACGCCGCACACTACGCAAAGCGTTTCACGTACCGGGGGGAGTAATCATGCAGCACGCTGAAAGTGAACCGTCCTCGGCCGAGCTGCTGACACCCGATGCACTGTCCGACACGGACTTGGCGGACAGCTTCCGGACTCAGTCATTCCACCTAATGCAAGCGCATCCCATCGCCGCTGCGCATCTGGTACTGGCTGCAGCTTCGATAGCGCCCACCTGCGCGGCCGAGCAAGACGTCGCTGACGAGTTTTCGTTCGTCATCGTCGATTTCGCTCAGCAACTAGGTGTTTTCCACCGCCGCGCCGTCAACCGGCGGGCAAAGGAAATTGCGGGGGCTGGTCATGGGCATTGATGACCGAGACTATATGCGCGAGCGCTATCGGGACCGTCAGAGAAAGGCCTCCGGCACAATAATCTGGAACGATCGCAAAGCGAGGGTAGAGCAGCCGCACGACAAACACGGAAAAGCGGTACCGCTTGGCAGCGATACAGCCAGTCGTGGGTTCGACTATCAGAAGAACCGACATCGTCCTAAACAACATGCTCAGACGCACCCAATGCAGAAATGGATATTCCTGCTATGCGCGATGCCTATCTTGATCCCCGCCTACCGTGAGGCAAAACGCTCCGGCTGGTTTCCCGATCGCGTGGCGGAACTGCCCTTCCCAGCGTCCGGAACCGTCACGGTCAAATAGCGTCGATCCAAAGACGGCGACGTCGAAAATTGGGGTGACAGCGGCAGATGCAAATGTTGTCGTACAGCTGTTTGATCGAAAAACCGACGTTCACGTCATCTCCGTCTATGTGAACCGTAACGAGGATGTATCCGTACCGGTGCCACCCAGCACTTACCGGATGAGAATCATCGAGGGGGACAAATGGCACGGTCTGACGAAGTGGTTCGGTACATCGACCACCTATGAGACTGTGGTGCGGCCGATGGTCTTCACACAGCGAACCAGTCGGACGATCGACTTGCATCGGTCGCCGGCCGGCAACCTCCACACCAGCATCAACTTTACCAACCCAAAACCGCTCAACTGAACAAGGGGAACACACATAAATCGGACACTCGCAATCCTTGGGATGCTTGCGATCGCCCTCCCCCCCCCCTGCGACGGCGCAAAAGCTCCTTAAGGGCGGTATCGACACTGATGGTGACATGGAGATGCCGTGCGGCGACCGCTCCTAAGGGCAATCGCGCTGGGCTAGAAGCGTACGCGGTGAACCCTGCCGACGGGCTCTTTGCCGCCATGGTGGCTCTGATTTGGGTGGCTGACGCACAAAACGATGGATGCCTGTGTGTTGACCCCCTCCCCTCCCCTGCCCTTTGCTGAAGCTCCTGGTGTCATAGTTGGGCGATCCCCTGCTCGTCGCCCGCGGAGAAGGTTTATATGCCCTCCAGCGCGAGCGGCAGCTTGCTGTGGGTGGATCGGTCGCTGGCGCAAACAATCAGGCTGCGCTGAAGGCGACAGACTATCTATTGCATGTAAAGCTGCTCCATTTTGCCAACGATCCTGGCAGCAGCGGTGGTCGTCTAACTCCAGCAGCCTACGACGTAGGCCAGTGAGGGGGGTGAATATCCGCAGGATATCCATTTCGTTTGGCTACCATAAGGATATCCAGTTAATATTCTTTGGTTGGCTATCAAACATCGACCACCATATCGATAGGCCGCCATATCCATAGGCAAGGATATCCATAGGCCCGCATATGCATAGGCCACCATATGCATAGGCAACTATATCGATAGGCAATCCAAAGGCTTCCAAAAGGATATCCATTGTATATGTCTTGCACTATCAATAGGATTTCGATAGACAGCCAACAGCCTATGCATGGCCAATCGATCGCAATAGGCAATTAGTAGCCTAGCAAAATGTTAATGAGGAAACGCAGGCATGCCAGCGATATCAGTAGCAAACCCGAAAGGGGGTGCCGGCAAAACGACTCTTACGTTCATTCTCGCTGGGGAGCTGGCTCGCAGCGGCGCGTCGGTTGTCGTCGTCGATGCTGATCCAAACGCGATCATAGCGAAGTGGGGCGCCAGGCGTACCGCTGAGGGGAGGGCACTTCCGTTTGAGATTGTAGCAAGCCCTAAAGAGTCAGAGCTAGTAAAGGTGCTCGACGCCCTCACCGAGAAGAACGACTTTGTTTTAATCGATCTTGAGGGGACGGCTTCGCGGATGACATCAAGAGCACTTGCCCGCTCTCACTTGGTACTGATTCCGTTCAATCTGTCGCCCATTGACGCAGAATTAGCAGCTAATGCCGTTGGTTTGATACACGAGGAGGCGGAAGCCTTGGGCCGCGTTATTCCGTACCGCCTCGTCCGAAGTCGTGACAACGCGGCGATCGAGACGAAATCTGCGAAACGAATTACCTCAGCAATAAAGGATGCTGATCTACCGTTGCTCAACAAGGGACTGGTAGAACGAGCGGCTTACCGTGACGTATTCGATTTTGCATCAACGTTGGAAGAGCTGACCGATGAAAAGACTTCAGGGCTTGCAGCAGCCAAACGAAACGCATTCGAAGTTGCGTACGCAGTAGTAGAGGCTGTGCGTGAGGAGACTGACCGATGAGCGGTTATGGGTTCAAGAAGCCTAATGCGGCATCGGCTGACGAAGTCGCCGACAAACTCAATCTTTCCGGCCTCTCGAAAGCGCCTCTTCGTATCGATCCTATGAGAGAAGAGGAGGCAGTCGCGCGTGGCGCTGCAATGGGGTTCGTCGATCGCGCCCAGGGGGAGGGCGAGAGTGTCTCAGCTCGACCTAGCCGACGTCGGCGAGAGACAGTCGCTCAGGGAAATCTCTTTATTAAGGGTCCACAGGAAACACTCGACTGGTTCGTTGAATTTACCAACCAGCGTGGTCACCGTTCCTATTGGCAGGCACTCGAGGAACTGCGGGCACTTACCGCGAAGGATTAGGGTTCTTCTAGGCACCGAGCCTCCCGCAAGTAAGGCAAGCGAACGGGCTAATAATCTTCGTGGGTATCCAAAACTCGCACTGGCTAGTTTCGTTTATCGAGACCCCGTGTGAGGAGGCGGTCAATCTCTGCCATTGCGATATCAAGATCCGCAGCCGCTGCACAAAGCGGACCGTGATCGAGGGACGCAGACGGCGACGGAGACGAACCGGGGAGGGCGGGGGATACCAAACCTCCCGTTTCGAGCCCGACGAGTCTCGCAGCAGCAAGCGTGCGCGCCTGGATATCGGCACCGGCGCGCGACAAGCCAAGCGCGCGCATGAGCTGCTTGCGCGTGGTCGGACCGAGCGCCGCCAAAAGCGTCCAAGCCTCAAACGCACGGGCGTTGCGGGATAAGCCGACGAGGGCATCCCGACCGCGAGCCAACACCGATTCTATGCGCTCCAAGTTCGTGAACGCGGCCAACGCTTCATGCGTGCTATGGTCGACGAGCGCGGCAGCCCGCTGGGCGTCCGTGACATCGAGGCGAAAGACCGTGCGCGGGACTATCCCGGTAACCGGTGGGACGATGCCGCGTGCAACAAGCACAAGGTTCAGGGCCCAGCATCCGGCCGGCTCGGACGCAGCGTAATGCCGCATCGATCGGGAGGGCAGGGGGAGTAGCGCCTCGTGCCCAGAGCTTTCGGCGAAGTCCGGCGCGCGGATCAAAACGTCGACCGCGACCGCAGCGCGCGCCAGCCCATGGAGCGGATGATCCGGACCGGCGTCCGCCAGTCCGCAGGCACCGGTGAGGGGGCCACCGGCAGCCGCCTGCGCCAAGGCATCCTCGGCGGCGTTGAGCAATGCCAGCGCATCGACCTCGAACCCGCGCGTCGCGTTGACCATGCGAACGACCATCGTTGCAGCGTCGGCAATCGGTGGCACCCCGTGTGCGGCAAGCCAGAGCACGACGGCGTCGCGGCGTGGGTCGTCGGTCATTAGGATCGAGCCAGGATCGCTGCTTGGCTGATGCGCAGGGCCGACATCGCCGGCGCCGGCGTCGCGCCGATACGCACGCCATGCGCTGGCAACGTTTGCCAGGCTCGCAACCCTGCGGATTTCGGGGGACGCAAAGCGCGCTGCGCCAGCCAGTCGACCGAACGCGTAGGCAAGGGAGGTGAAATCAAGGAGCGGCATAGAGACGGCAGTACGCTAGTAAACCGTAAATCACTAGGCAGCATCTTTAGGCAATAAAGGTGACTTACCATAATCGGACATTATGGTAACTAAAGCGATGTGCTACGAAGGCGGAATGCAGGGCAAATCGGACCAGCGGACAGGGCCGGCATGAGCGAAATCGTCGTCCACCGCACCGACGGGGAGGGGCTTCCGGTCCGGGCACGACGTGGGTTGGTCGAGCTGATCGATGCCCGCGTTACTCGGTTGTTGGGTCTTGCCCTGCCCGCTGATGCTGGCCCTGTCAGCGAGATCGGCTTCGTCGCGCAGCTCGGCGCTATGGCAGTGGCGAGCAAGGCGGCGCTGGCGTCGGACCTGGCCTGCTATCTGCGTTGGTGTGAGGACATCCGTGTCGCCCCGCTGCCCGCCGAGCCCGAAAACCTGGTCCGCTACATTGCCATGCTCGAGGCGCGGGGCGCCAAGCCCGCCACGGTCGCCCGGCGGGTTGCCAGTCTCGCCACCGCACACGGCCTGTCAGGCCTGCAGGAGAAGGGGCATGCGCCCACCAGCCACGTCATGGTCCGTGCGGCGCTCAAAGGCCTGCGCCGGCGTCGTGGCGCTGCCCAACGCCAAGCGGCCCCGTTGCGCTTCGGGGCCTCGCTAGACCCCCATACCAAGGGGTTCACGCTGACCGCGCTGCTCGGTGCCTGTGGCGGCGATTTGCAGGGCTTGCGCGATGCTGCACTACTGTCGCTCGGCTATGATGCGGGACTGCGCGTCAGTGAGCTCGTCGCGGTCACCGTCGCGCACATCGATCCGCACAGTGATGGCTCGGCGCTCCTGTTCATTTCATCATCCAAGACCGATCAGGAAGGGCAGGGGGCCTGGGGCTGGCTGTCCGCGGACACGATGCGCCGGGTCGGCGCCTGGCTGGTCGCGAGCGACATCACCGAGGGGCCGGTCTTCCGCCGCGTGGGGGTTGATCGGCGCCGTTTGCGCGCCGCGGTCCCGCCGATGGCGTACGAAGCGATCCCGGGACACACGCGACATTGGCAGGAGAAGCTGAAGGGCAAGAAGGCTGAACCCGCGAGGACCGTCTACACCGTCGGGACGGCCCCGCTTAGCCGGCAGGGTGTCAACGGGATCTATCGGCGTGTGGCGCTGAGTGCATTCGATCAGGGGCTGGTCGAGATGCATATCGCGAAGGTCGAGGAGGCTGCTAGGGCGCTATCAAGCCACTCGCTGCGGGTAGGGCTGACGCAGGATCTGTTCGCAGCCGGGGAGGACGGCGTTGGCATTGCTCAGGCGCTGCGTTGGTCGTCGCCATCGACGGCACTGCGCTATGGGCGGAAGCTTGCCGCCAGGAGCAATGTTGCGGCGCGCGTGTTGTCGAAGATCAGAGCCTGATAATCGCGTTACCCGGTGAGTCTTACGGGACAGACAGCGGTCCCGGCAGCTGCCGAGGGAACCACGTCAGGAGAGCGTCCGACAGCGCCGTAGCGACAACTGAGGGATCGCCTGTTCGGGTGCCACTAGCGCGCACCGTGGTCGCCTGCCCCGTCCACACGACGTGATTGTCGCGGCGCAGCGATACCGTCACCTGGAGACGGGTTACGATCAGTCCACGCAATTGATCCTTCCCCGAAGGCAAAGTCAGCGACAGGCCTCCAAGGCCCGCTGCCATGCCTGGCCGGTCTGATCGATCGTTGCCGGACCTGACGACGCCGCGCTGTGTCTGCGATACCTCAACGTTGGCAATGTAAAGGCTGTGGTTCGGGTCGGGCAGGGGCAGGAATGGTGTTCGAAGGAGGGTTCGCTGAACGGCGTCCGTGAACGTTCTCATGATAGCGGGAGACGTAGTCGGACTATCAGCAGCCACGATCGCTATCGTGCCAGGTCTTACCGCGGTGGTGGCAACCGGCGATTGCATCATGGCTGCTGCCGCAGCGAGAGGAAGTACGTACATCCAACAAGGTCCGATGCTTTAAGAGGCTTTTTGATATAGCTCGGCACGTCGGAGGCATGTGATTTCCCGTCTCAGCCGCGGTCTTTCGCCTCGGTTCGATTACAGAAGATCTTCGATCCTGAACGGCATCTCGCGCAGCCGCTTACCCGTCGCATGGTGAATGGCATTGGCAATGGCGCCGGCACAGCCCGTCATGGCAACTTCGCCAAGCCCCTTTGCGCCAAGAGCATTGATCAGAGGATCTGGTCGATCGATAAAGCCGACGTCTATCGACCCGATGTCGGCATTCACAGGCACGACATAGTCGGCAAGATCGTTGTTCAGCCACCCGCCATAGCGCGGATCGACTTCGGTCGCTTCGCGGAGCGCCGCACCAATGCCCCAGATCACGCCGCCCCGAACCTGACTCTCGGCCGTGCGAGGCGAGATCACCCGCCCGCAATCGGCAATGCTGACGACGCGTGGCACGCGGACGCGGCGCGTACCCGGTTCGACATGAACTTCAACGAAGTGGGCAATGTAGCTGTAGGTCGTGAAGGTCGAGTAATCCGGCCCGACCAGCGCCATGCCGCCCTTGCGCAGTTTCGCCAGATCCTTCGGACCCTGGTCGACAGCAACATGCTCGACCTCGACCTGAAGCGAGGGACGCCGCACGGTCGCAAGCTGTCGGTGAAGATTGCCCGCCACCTGACGCCCCGCCAACAGCTCGGCCATGGCAGCGTTCAACTTGGCAGCCGCCTCTGCCGCTGCCGGCACGACACTCGCGGTGCCCCAGGATCCCGCCGTCGTGTGCTGAGGCGCTACACTGGTGTCGCCGATCGCGATCTCCAGTTTCAAAGGATCGATCGCCAGTTCGCGTACGAGAACCTGTTCGATGGTCGAGCGGATGCCCTGGCCCATCTCATGCCCTGCAGCCGCAAACCGCGTCATGCCGTCTGCGTTCACGCGCAGAGTGACGATGTTGGGATGGGCGGAGCCCGGATAGGCGCCCGATGCCACGCCCCAGCCGACCTGCGTGCCGTCGGGCAGCGTCATCGATCCAGGCTGGAGACTACGCCGTTCCCACCCAAAACGACGGGCGCCCTCCGTCAGGCATTCCGATAGATAGCAGGACGAGAGTTTCTGGCCGTGGATCGGATCGGTCGTGGCGCGGTGGCGCAGTCGGAAGGCGACCGGATCGACGCCGAGCTTGAGGGCAAGTTCGTCCACCGCGCTTTCGAAGGCAAAGCACGACGGATGCGGTGTCGGCGACCGCATATAACCTGGCGCCTGCGTATCGATCCGCAGATTGGCGGCGGTCCCGTGGTAATTCTCGATGCCGTACAGCATGGGTACGGACTCGTGGTAGTCGGGCGGAAACTGGCCTTCGCGCGATTGCTGCTGATCGGCGTCGTAGCGCACCGCGATCATCTTGCCGCTGGCATCCGCACCGATCTCGATCCGGTGACGGTTCTTTGGCCGGAAGGTCGCGTTATGGAAAATCTGCCCGCGCGGCAGGACAAGTTTGACCGGTCGGCCGAGCAGCATCGCGGCGCGGGCGACAAGGGCGGTCTGGCGCTGTGCCCCGCCACGCTGGCCAAAGCCCCCGCCGATCTGTGGGCTCTTTACCGTCACCTGCTCGGGCGTAAGGCGCATGTTGCGCATTACGGCACCCTTGGTGTTGCTGCTGCTCTGCGTGCTTTCGTAGATGGTGAGTTGCCCGTTCTCCCATACAGCCGTCGTCGACAGCATTTCGATCGGGTTATGGTGCTGTGGCGGTGAGACATAGTCCGCCTTGTGGCGGGTTACCGCGCGCGCCATCGCCTGCGTCGCATCGCCCGCTGTCACCGGTTTGACGGCTTCGCGCACCATCCCCGGCTGCTCGATGAGCGAGGTGAACGCGGGCGCTGTCGTGTAGGTCGGACGAATGGCCTCGGCGCCCTCGATCGCAGCCTCGAGCGTCTCGGCAACGACAAGTGCGACCGGCTGGCCGCGATAGGCAATGTCGGCCGTGAGCGTCGCAGGCGGGGGCGGTGCGCCAGGGGTCGCAGGGGGGGGCGGCAGAAAGTCGGTCGCGGTCAGCACGCGAATAACGCCCGGCACCTGCATCGCTGCATCGACCGACAGCGAGGCAATCCGCCCCTTCGCAATGATTGCCGGGACCTGCATGGCGTACAGCAGCCCAGCGACCTGATGGTCGGCGCCATAGCGCGCAGCGCCCATCACCTTCTCACGGGCATCGGCACGGGGACGGTTGGGGAAGGGGGCGGTCATGACCGGTTCCTCGCTGCGGCGATAGTCAGGGCATCGGCAACGGTCCGCGCGCCGAGTTCGATCTTGAAGCCGTTCTGCTTACCAGCTTTGGCATCGGCGAACGCGGCGTGCCCTGCCGCCAGTGCGGTTGCCGGGGTCAGAGGCTTACCAGCCAGCAGTGCTTCTGCCGCGGTCGCACGCCATGGCTTGGTTGCCACCCCGCCAAGGGCGATCCGAGCGCGCGTCACTGTGTCACCATCCATCTCCAACGCGACCGCTGCCGAGGCGAGTGCGAAGGCGTAGCTCTCCCGGTCACGAATCTTGTGATACGTCGAATGCCGGCCTGCCTTCGTCTTTGGCACGACGATCGCTGTGATCATTTCGCCCGGCTGCAAGGTGAACTCCAGATTCGGCGTGTTGCCGGGCAGACGATAGAGTTCGGCAATGGGGATAGCGCGGCTACCGCTGGCGCCCAGCACTTCGACATAGGCGTCGAGCGCGACGAGCGCGACGGGCCAGTCGCCAGGTGAGACGGCGGTGCATGACGAACTCTGGCCCAGCACAGCCTGGCCGCGGTCGAGCCCGCCGATTGCCGCGCAACCCGAGCCTGGCTCTCGCTTGTTGCACGGGTAGGTGTTGCCAACCGACGTTCCGCCCGCACCGTTGCGGAAATAGAGACAGCGGGTCCGCTGCAGCAGGTTACCGCCGACCGTCGCCATATTGCGCAACTGTTGCGAGGCAGCCTTCCACAAAGCCTCGGCGAGGACGGGATAGTCGCGCAGCACGACCTTGTCGGTCGCGACTGCGCTCATCGGTGCGAGCGCCTCAAAGCGTAGCCGCTCACCGTCCGTCTCTATTCCATCGAGCCCTCGGACCGCGGTGACGTCGATGAGGTGCTGAGGCTTCTCGATGTCGAGCTTCATCAGGTCATAGAGCGAGGTGCCACCTGCGATGTAGCGCGCACCGGCTCCCGCGGCTGTGAAGGCCTGGATTGCCGCTACGGCGCTTTCGGGTCGTGCATAGGTGAAGGGGCGCATCAGGCTTTCTCCCTTCCCGCAAACTGCTCGATCGCCGCAACGATGCCGACATAGGCGCCGCAGCGGCAGATGTTGCCGCTCATATATTCGCGAATGCGGTCCTTTGTTGTGGCGTTGCCTTCGCGCACGCACGCCACTGCCGCCATGATCTGTCCCGGTGTGCAATAGCCGCATTGCAGCGCGTCGTGATCGATGAAGGCCTGCTGCATCGGATGCAGCGTCTCGCCATCGGCAAGCCCTTCGATCGTTGTCACTGCACGTCCGTCGACCTTGGCTGCTAGCGTAAGGCAGGACGCTACGCGCCGACCGTCGACGTGCACGGTACATGCGCCGCACTGGCCATGGTCGCAGCCCTTCTTGGCGCCAGTCAGGTGCAGTTGCTCACGCAGGAGATCGAGCAGCGATGTCCGCACATCGATCTCTACCGGTACCGCCTTTCCGTTGACCGTCGTCCGGATCGCCAATCGGACGCCCACAGGCTTGGCCGCTGGCGCAGCGACTGCAGGATCGCCCTCGGAAATAAGCGTAGATGCGGTAAGCGCAGCAGTGCCACCCAGTGCGGTGCGCCGCGTCAGCGGCACGCCCAGCAAGTGATCCATATCAGCCATCAACATCTCTCCGGACGAGCGCCTGCCTCGCCAGGCATTCGTAGCCGAAACAGATGGTTAGCTAAAGCGCTCAGATGGGTCAGGCAGTCGTTGCTGCCATCGACGCTTGCGGCAGCTAAAGGGGCCAGCTCCGGAAGCTTCGCTTACATTCTCGGAGGGGTCTAACCACGTCGATATGCGACGCAGTTGTGAGAAGGGTACAACCCTGCGGGGCGTCTAAACTATTTCAGCTGGCTGTCCTTGCTCCCACGTCGGTTCATGCCGGTCGCCACGGGGCGGTCCCGGCCGCTCTGACAGGCTACGCAGGTGTGTACGCCCGGTAGCGCGCGTCGGCGCCCTTCGGGAATGTCGTCCCCGCACGAGGTGCAGGTAAGTCGGCTTTCACCCACCGGCATCTGGGCGCGGGCCACCAGAACTGCATCGGTAATGGTATCATCAATCTGGTCCTGCACCGCGCCGTCGCGGCTCCATCCACCGGCCACTTATCTTCTCCTGCTGTTGTCCCTCACCATGTAGGAACGGTTCGTACCCACGCCATGAATGTCGCATACCAGCCGAGACACAATAATTGCCCTCGGATTAAGAAGTTATGCGTCCAGGAACGATCCCAGAACGTTTCAAATGAATGAGCAAAACCCAATTTCCGCTTCGCTTCGACCCTAGTTTCGAAAACGTGCCGGATGACGAGGTGGAGACGCAGAGCGGCCTTACCGAGGCGATGCTGGCGATCCAGCGCAAGACGCACGCAGATACAGGTTATGCTCACCGGGCCGTACACGCCAAGGCTCACGGCTATCTTAAAGCCAAGTTCGAAGTCCTCCCCGATCTTCCGACATCTCTTGCGCAGGGACTGTTCGAGAGGGCTGCTACGTACGATACCATTCTGCGTTTCAGCACGACACCAGGCGACGTGCTCGGCGACAATGTTTCGACCCCGCGCGGGGTGGCGCTGAAGGTGTTAGGGGTAAGCGGAGCACGTTTGCCCGGAAGCGAAAGCGATACGACTCAGAACTA
The DNA here is from genome assembly GCF_001421685.1 of Sphingomonas sp. Leaf28. Taxonomy (NCBI): domain Bacteria; kingdom Pseudomonadati; phylum Pseudomonadota; class Alphaproteobacteria; order Sphingomonadales; family Sphingomonadaceae; genus Sphingomonas; species Sphingomonas sp. Leaf28. Next base: position 162,508 of record NZ_LMKX01000007.1, read on the forward strand.
CGTTCTCGGTAATATTCGCCATCGTTTCAAGTGGCAACTGCTGCCGGCTTTCTAAAGCAATTGAAGGTGTTGGCTGCTACGACGGGGCATGCCGAGCCGGTCAAAGAAGCGCTCTCTGTTATTTCGCGTATGACAAATGCTGGCTTGGAGAAGGTCGGGATGAAGTCGGCAACATTGACCACGCTTGCCGGCCAAGCAACCACCGAATTACTCGGTGACAGCTTCTATTCACAGGCAGCGATCCTCCACGGTGACTATTTTGCCAAGGTGGTTCTTGCACCCGTAGCGACCGAGCTGGTCGCGTTATCTGGCAAGGCCCTTGGTGTGTCCGGCCATCCCGACGCGATCCGCGGGTCAATCCAGCGTTACTTTGCCGCGCTTCCAGCAGTATGGGAGTTAAGGGTTCAGTTGGCGACGGACATCGAGGCGATGCCTGTCGAAGACTCCGCTACCGAGTGGCCCGAGGACGAAAGTCCTTACGTCGCGGTAGTCCGCGTTACTGCCAACCCGCAGCAGTCATGGTCAGAGGAACTGTGGGCTGAGATCGAAAGCGGATTAGCGTTCAACCCCTGGATCGGTTTGGCCGCGCATCGGCCACTGGGATCGATCATGCGTGCTCGGAAGCCTGCCTACGCTGCAGCTCGAGAATATCGTGGGCAAGCCAATGGCATCAGGATCGAAGAACCTTCTATTTTATAGGCGTTTTGCCCAGCTAGCTGGCAAGCTGGAGTTATGGTCGCTCTGGTCATGCTTCGGTGAACGATTTGGCTTCTCAAGCGGTTGGAAGGTCAAGGAGATTTATCAATGCGCGACGCTGACGGGACTTACGCAATCACGGGCGGTTGCCGCTGCGGGGGCATCCGATACCGCCTCACGAAGGCGCCGCTATTCGTGATGGCTTGCCACTGCACGGACTGCCAGGAGCAGACGTCGAGTGCCTTCTCGCTGGGCATGCCTGTAGACAAGGACGGCTTTTCGCACACGGGTGAACCAGTCGTCATCACCAAGACAGCCGAGAGCGGAAACGAGAGCCGCGCATATCGTTGTCCCACGTGCGCAGTGTGGACGCACACGACAACGGACGGAACTCCGGACACAGTCGTGGTGCGTCCCTCGACTCTTGACGACGCAGAGTGGGTCAAACCCGTCGCTCAGATCTTCGTGCGAAGTGCAATGCCTTGGGCAAAGCTCGACTTACCGCACAGCTACGAGAAGGAATTCGATGATCCGACCGAGATCGTGGAAACCTTCCGGTCATCGGGGATAATCGACAGACTGTCATGATCTGCCGCAGAAGATAAGTCTCGTGCCTCCCAAGTCCCGACTCATGGCGGCACAGGACAAATCACTATCCTGCTAAGGTGATCATTCGCGCTTCGAGCCTAACGAGACGAGGATGGCACCCAGACCAAACAAGGCAATGGCGCCTATCGCCACCGGATGGCGCTCCGCAGCCGTATAGAGGCTCGTACGTCGTCCAGGCTGGACTCCGGACCGTTCCTGGCCAAGCTGGTTCGGCTCGAAGATCGACGTCTCCGTCGTTTTCTTGGCTGTGGGATCCGACATGGCAGGTGCGAGTATACCGGAGAGTTTGTCGAGGATCGCTGGAAAGTGCGTGCCAAGCAGGACTTGGAGCCGTCCCATACCGCCTACTGTGATGTCGCGGCGAACGTGCTGCGCGGCGTCCAGGATTGCTTCCGCCACCAGCGTTGGATCGTAGACGGGCGGTGGGATCAGCGCTTCACCGTCGACATGGTTCGCCGCGTGCTGGGCGATGGGTGTGTCAATGCCCGCTGGCTTGATAAGCGTGATCGCAATCGGCAGTTTGTCGGCCGTGATCTCCATCCGCAGCGCATCGACGAAGCCCTTCACCGCGTGCTTCGAGGCCGAATAGGCGCTGAGAACTGGAGAAGGGAGGTCCGATGCGATCGACCCGATCGTGATGAGCGCGCCGCCCTTGAAACGCAGATGCTCGATCGCTGTCAGACTGCCGTGGACGGCACCGAAGTAATTGGTCTGAAACAGTCGGCGATGTTCGTCCAGCGGCGTGTCGATGAGCTTGGCGTAAATCGCGGTACCTGCGTTGTTCACCCATGTATCGATGCGGCCATAGCGAGCGATGGCGACCTTTGCGGCCGCTTGGACCTCCTCGATAACACCCACGTCCGCGACCGCGAAGATCGCGTCACCACCCTCGGCCCGAATGTCCTCGACGGCTTTCGCAAGTGCTGCTTCGTTGCGCGCAACGAGTACGACCTTGGCACCGCGACCAGCTGCCAGCTTTGCCGTGACCAGTCCAATGCCCGAACTGGCACCGGTGATCACGACGACCTGATCCGCGAGGAGTTTCAGTGAGACGGTCATGGAGAGACCTCCGTTTCGAGCAGCTTGTCGATTGTAATGGGCAGGCTGCGAACACGCTTGCCGGTCGCGTGATAGATGGCGTTGGCGACCGCCGCAGCCGTGCCGACGATGCCGATCTCGCCTAGTCCTTTGACGCCAAGCGGGGTGACTTCCGGGTCCGGTTCGTCGACGAAGATGACCTCGATGTCTTGAATGTCGGCGTTCGCAGGTACGTGATATTCGGCATAATTGTGATTGATCCACCGGCCCAACTTCACGTCTGCAAACGTCTCCTCGTGCAGTGCCATGCCAATCCCCATGACGACGCCGCCTAGGATCTGACTCCGGGCGGTCTTGGGGTTGATGATCCGGCCGGCTGCGACCGCGTTGACCACCCGGGTCACACGGACGACGTCCAGCTCTTCGTCGACCTTCACTTCGACAAAGACGGCGCTGTGCGTGTTGCGCGCCTTCTGCATCATGCTGATCATGCCGGAGATTCCAGGAGAAGCGGTCTCCTCCTCTTCAATTACGGTAAGATCCGCAGCACGCATCACCTCGGTGATCGACACGCGCTTGGTGACGTCGGACTTGAGCGACATATGACCGTCGGCAAACTCGATGTCATCGACCGACTTGGCGCCCCACAATGGCCGGCCCTCGACTTTGTCAGCCGCTTTCAGCAGTTTTTTGGCAACCGCCTGGCAGGCTAGCTGGACCGCCGCGCCGCCCGACGCCGCGCCCCACGAGCCGCCCTCGACCGGAGAAGTTGGCAGGTCGCTGTCGCCGAGCTTTGCCGTGATCTGATCCACCGGTAGGCCGAGCGTGTCAGCGGCTACCTGCGTCAGCACGGTGTACGTGCCCGTGCCGATGTCAGATGCTGCCGTCGCCACCTCAAGATGGCCGTTTGCAGTCAGCTTCGCGCTGGCGGCAGTTTTGCTGAATTGTGCGTCCCACATGCCGGTGGCGACGCCCCAGCCGATCAATTCCTTGCCCTCGGTCATTGATCGCGGTTCGGGGGTGCGCTTTGACCAGCCGAACTTGTCCGCACCTTCTCGGTACGCCTCGCGCAGCGCCTTTGACGTGAAGGGCAACTCGTTCATTGCGTCGATTTCCGAATAGTTGATCATCCGGAATTCAAGCGGATCGACCTTCGCCTTATACGCCATCTCGTCGACCGCGATTTCGAACAGGGCCATGCCGGTCGCCGCACCCGGAGCGCGCATATCCGCCGACGTGTAGGTATCGCGCGGCGCGATCGTGTATTCGCCGCCTGCGTTGGGACTGGCATAGTTCATGATGCCCCAGGTAACGATGTCCTCCATGTTGTTCTCGAACCGTGACGTCGACGTTGTTGCGTCGCCGTAGATCGAGGTGAACATGCCGGTCGTCTCGGCGCCAAGCTTGATACCATAGGTACATTCCGGCCTGTGAGCGTGCGTGAACATCTGCTGGCGGGTCATTACGACCCGCACCGAGCGCTCGAGCTTCTTGGCGGCGAGTACCGCGAGCTGCACCTGATATTGCGGCCGCAGCCCCGAGCCAAAACCGCCACCCACATAGGCGTTGACGACGCGAACGTCCTTCTTCGAAAAGCCGAACGCGCTGGCAATATAGGCCTGGACGCCCTGCGACCCCTGCGTCTTGTCATAGACGGTAATCTTGCCATCGCCGTGCCATTCGACGGTGGACGCATGCATCTCCATCGGATTGTGATGCTCGGGCGCTAAATGATAAGTCTCGCTTAGCTGCAGGGCCGAGGCTTTGAAGGCCGTATCGGGCTCGCCCCGGGTTTTTGGCGGATGGTAGGTGTTGCGCTTCTTCTTGGGCAAAAACTTCTCTTCGAGCGATGCCTCGAAGTCGATATTGTGCGCCTCGTTCTCGTACTGCACACCGAGCAGGCTGGCCGCATAGCGCGCAGCCTCGAACGTCTCGGCGAGAACCAGAGCGACAGGTTGGCCGCTGAACATGATCGTCCCGTCATGCAGAGCCTTGAACGGCTCACCTGGGATATTGAGTTCGTCCTTGTAGCTATGGTCGAACCATGCCTCCTTCGGACGGTTCTCATGCGACAGGATCTCGACGACGCCGGGCACACTGCGCGCTGCAGCGTCATCAAAGCCGGTGATCTTGCCCTTCGCGATCGCGCTAGAGACGATCACGCCGTAGAGCATGTTCGGGACGACATATTCAGCGGCATATTTGGCGGCGCCGGTGACTTTATCACGGCCGTCGACGCGGCTAAGCGGGGTGCCGATACCGACTTTCATTTGAGTTGCCATGTCGGGTTCCTTACGCGACGCGCTTGTCGATCTGGGATTGCGGGGTGCCTGCAGCGGCCTGTTCGAGCGCACGGACGATCGCCTTGCGGGCAAGCGCGACCTTGAAGTCGTTCTCACCCTGGCCGACGGCACCTGCAAGCAGAGCGCTTGCTGCCGTCTCAAACGCCTGGACCGTGGGGGCTTCGTTCTTGATCGCCTCTTCGGCCTGGCTGCGGCGCCACGGTTTGTGCGCCACGCCGCCAACCGCGATGCGGACGTCGGCGATGCGGCCGTTCTCCAGTTTCATCGCTACCGCGACCGAGACGAGTGCGAAGGCATAGGACAGCCGGTCACGAAGCTTCAGATAGGTGTAGTTGGTGCTGAAGTCTTCGGACGGTAGGTCGATCGCGGTGACAAGCTCACCGGGTTTCAAGGTGTTGTCGCGCCAAGGCTCGTCGCCCGGGAGGCGATGGTAGTCCTCGAATGCGATCGTCCGGTCACCTTCGGGCCCCGTGACCTGCACCTGCGCCTTTAGCGCTGCGAGGGCGACGCACATGTCAGACGGGTGCGTGGCGATGCAGGACGAGCTTGCGCCGAGGATTGCGTGGATACGGTTCACGCCTCCGATCGCACCGCAGCCTGATCCCGGCTCGCGCTTGTTGCACGGTGCTGCAGTGTCGTAGAAATAGTAGCAGCGGGTGCGCTGATTGAGGTTGCCACCATTGGTCGCGGCATTGCGGAGCTGCGGGCTTGCCCCTGCGAGGATCGCGGATGCTAGCAGTGGATAGCGCTGCTCGACCCGCGCGTCGTACGCGGTATCTGCATTGGTCGCGAGCGCACCGAGACGCAGTCCGCCATCGTCACGCTCGGTAATCTTGTGAAGATCAAGCCGGTTGATGTCGACGATGCGGGCAGGGCGTTCGACATTCTCCTTCATCAGATCGATCAGGTTAGTGCCACCAGCCAGGTAACGGACATGATCCCCCGATCCTTCACGGACTGCCTCGGCAACGTCTCCGGCGCGGGCATAATCGAAGCGGTTCATCGCGCTGCCTCCGTTTCGAGCACGTCCATCACTGCGTCGGTGATGTTCGTGTACGCACCGCATCGGCATAGATTGCCGCTCATGAGTTCGCGAACATCCTCGCGCGATTTGGCGCGGCCTTCGTTGATGAGGCCTTGGGCGGAGCAGATCTGCCCGGGCGTGCAATAGCCGCATTGGAATGCGTCACGCTCCACGAATGCGGCTTGCAGCGGGTGGAGTTCGCCGCCTGTTGCCATCCCCTCGATCGTGGTGATCTCGGCACCGTCGCGCACTACCGCGAGCGTCAGGCACGAGTTGATCCGCTTGCCGTCAATAAGGACGGTGCAGGCGCCGCATTGGCCGTGATCGCAGCCTTTCTTCGTACCAGTCAGATCAAGCTTGTCGCGAAGCAGGTCGAGCAAAGTTGTCCAGGGTTCGACCTGCAGAGCACGCTCTTCGCCGTTGATGGTAAGCGTGATCGGGAGGGTGCCTATAGGTTTGGCGGCATTCTGATGAGACGGGCGTGGGGGAGCAATGGTGGCCATGACGGATCCTCAGGCTGGAATTTGGCTGATATCGGCAGTGTTCTGTGCAGCGACGCCGTTCTCGCGATGACGGAAGTCGGACAGTGCCTTGTAGACCTGCAACCGCGCTCGCATCACCGAGCCCAGCGGGCGGTGCGCCGCCAGGCCATGCGCTGGGCGAAAGGTCATCACCTCGTCGAAATAACGGACGCGGTCGGCGCTGTATGCTTCCTGGCGCGGAATACGGATCGTCGCGACGGTGCGATACTGGCTGTCGTTTGCTGGCCATTCGACCGACGTATCTTCGATCGGCTGGCTTTCCGCGTTCGCCCAGAGCTGTACGCGGACCTCGAATACCGCGTCGTGCTCGCTGAAATACCGGACGGTGGCATGGCGAAAGCCATCCTCGTCCTCGTGCGGATCCAGCAGCCAGTCCTTCAATTGATCCTGATAGACCGAAGCCGGGAACGCCGCGAGCTTGGCCACGTAATCACCGTAGCGGACAGGCGCCTGGCTGAAATAGCTGTCGAACAGCGGGTGACTGTAAGGATGCCCGAAGAAGTCCGCCTTGGGGCTTGGCGTCGCCACCTTCGTCAGCACCTTGTTCATGTTGCGCGCGAGGCTGGAGACCGCGCTCTTGAACCCTTCCGGCAGCGGCGTCGCGGCACCGATCTGCTTTGCGTCGCGCAGGAAGCCTTGAGCGGTACCCGATGGAAAGGTTGGTCCGGTCGCGAACACAAAGTCCTGCGTATCGGCGTCGTGGCCAGGCAGCTTCTCCCCATCCACCCCGAACACCTTGATCGCCATCCCGCGGTGGGTGGACACGCGGTCGCCCAACGTCTCGCCGGGGCCCTGCGCGAACCGGATAGCGACCGGGTGCGTGCCGGGCTTGGCGAACAGGCCTTGCGCAAGTTCGGGGGGCAGGTCGTTCGCGATCGTCAGTTCGCCGGTAACGCATGCAGAACTCTTCGCGTGGCTCGCTCGAACGGCGTGGTGTTCTCGCTTCTCGACCGTCTCGGTCTGCTGGGTCATGCCCTTGATGATGCCGTCGATTGACTCCTGCTCGTCCGGCTGGATCGTCTCGATGTCGTCGCTATACCGCAGATATGCCAAGCTATGCCTCCCAGATCTCAATGCGAGAGGAAGGCGACGCGTGTGGACGCCTGCCACAGTCGCAAACAATCAGAGCGGTAACCATTTTCAGTACGGATGCGTTCCCGACAACCTACTGATCTCGCGCCGAAAGGCGCTGATTCTGAGATCGGCTATTTCCAGGATGAAATCGGAGAACTCGTTGAAGATCGGGGAGACTATCTCCGGTTGAAGGGTTTTAGAGCGAGCAGAGGAGATCGACATGGCGATTGAACAGCCGAACATTGGACCCGACGACGTTAAGCCGGAGCCGAACGACGCGGATAGCGCTGCGACCGTTTTAGACGATGCGCAGATGACCAAAACGCCTGGTGGTGGTGGTCTAGGCGGTGCCGATGCCGCGGACGCGTTGAGCGGATCGGGAAAGCTTAGTGGTGGTGCAACGCCGAACAGCCCTATCGATGTGCCAGTTCCCCATGGCGGTGGTGGTGACCCAACTCGCGAAGCGCAGCTCAGATCTTTGAACGATGGCCCCAAGGAGCCGCACACCAATCCGAACTAATCATCCTCGGATTACTTTCGAGGAACATCGCGCGGGGTCGGGTGGACACCCCAGCGCCTTCGGGACGTTTAATGTCTATGCATGATGATAAGACAGTCTGTCTAACGCGGCCGCGTTGTCTTCCCGAAGGTATGAAAGCAGCCGCCTCGAGGATCATCGATGAGCGCTGATCGTAATCTGACCGGGCGGCGCATCGTGATAACCGGTGCATCGAGCGGTATCGGCGCGGCAACGGCGGTGGCTTTCGCCAAAGCGGGAGCGCGGCTTGTCCTGGGGGCTCGTGGCAAGGACGGGCTGGACGACGTCGCGCAGCGCTGCGTCGAAGCTGGCGGCAGCGCATTCGTCCGTCCAGTCGACTGCACTGACGCAGGCGCAGTGGCCGTGTTCGCTGCGGACGCGCGCGATCTGCTCGATGGCATTGATCTGTGGTTTAGCTGCGAAGGCGTTGGTGTGCTTGGCCGGTACGAAGACGTCCCGATTGCGGATCATGCCCGCGTCGTCGACGTGAACCTCGTCGCCCACATGAACGACGTCCATGCAGTACTGCCGATCTTTCTCGCGCAGGATCACGGCACCTGGGTAAACATGATCTCAGCGGGAGGTTTTGTCGCTACGCCTTATGCCGCGGCCTATTCGGCGAGCAAGTTCGGGTTGCGCGGATTCAGTTCCGCATTGCGCGGTGAGGTGTCGAAGCGCCCGCATATCCACATATGCGACGTCTGCCCGACCTTTGTTGATACACCCGGCGTCGATCACGCCGGTAACTATACCGGCGCCCGGCTTTCGCTTCCCCCCGGTTCGCTCGCACCGGAGACGGTGGCGAAGGCAGTCGTGCGGCTTGCCACGCACCCTCGTAACCTTACCGCCGTCGGCGCACCGGCAATCGCATTCAAACTCGGCGAGTTCGCGGCGCCGAACCTGCTGGCGGCGATCATGAGCGGCTTTCTCGACTCCTGGTCGGCCCGTGCTGCCGACGGCAACGACAACGATGGGGTGTTGTTCGAACCTGGCGTCCCCGCCGGTCCAGATGGTGGCCGACGCGATCCACACCGGCGGCGCAAGCTGGCAGCCGCGGCTGGCGGTATGGCGGTTCTTAGCCTTGCGGGGGCCGGTGCCTGGCTCGACCGTCGCCGGTGATCGAGGACGAGCGCTATCTCGCGGTTCGCCCCTGGATACGGTTCCCAACGGACGCTGTGGGCGAGGATCCTAGGGGCTTGGTATTGCAGGGGCTTACCGCATGACCGAAGCGATCGAGTTGGGACTGTCGGCGCAGGCCTTCGACCGAGAGGATGATGGCGACGACCTTGGCTTCGACGCGCCCCCGCGTTTAGTCACGCACATTGATGAGGCAGCAGTAGGTGCACTGACCAGCCTGTACCGCGATGCGATCCCCGCTGGCGGGCGGGTGCTCGACCTCATGTCGAGTTGGGTGAGCCACCTGCCGGACGACGTCGCCTATGGCGAAGTAGTCGGCCACGGCATGAACGCAGAGGAACTAGCGGCCAACCCGCGCCTCGATCGCTGGTTCGTCCAGAACCTGAACGATGTGCCCAACTTATCCGAGGAGGACGCGCGCTACGATGCCGTACTGATCTGTGTCGGTGTTCAATATCTGCAACACCCCCTGGCGGTACTGCGCGAGGTTCGTCGTGTGCTGAAACCGGGGGGCCGCGTCATCATAAGCTTCTCGAACCGCTGCTTCCCAACCAAGGCCGTGGCGGTCTGGCGCGCTCTAGATACGCAGGGGCACGCCTCGCTTGTCCGCCTCTATCTGGAAACAGCAGGGTTCCGCGATGCGACGGCTTCCATACTCGCCGACGGTCGCCTGGGCGATCCATTGGTCGCAATAACCGGTCGCCGTTGAGGCTGTCGGAATTCCACCGGCAATGAGGGCGCTGACTCCCGGTTCAGTACCGTCGCGCCTGTTACAGGTATGTATCAGGCGCAACGGCAAGCCCGCGGTCAGGCCTCGACGCTGGCGGTTAAGGGTGGCGTCTGCTGATGTTGGACGACCAGCCAATCGTCGTGTCCACGCATCCGTAAAGTCGAGGTGCAATGTGCCTCGTACTTCTCGTCGCCGCTTGCGCAGCGCGCGGTGGATGCAACGACGATTAGGCCCTCTTGAGGTCGTGACACTCGTCGATCCGATAGCTCGACCGTATTCCAATCGGGCGTAGCTTTGACCGCATCCTTCGCTTCCTGCCCTTGGAAGACATAAGGCGGCCGGGGCAAGACCATGACGATCTCCTCGTCGATCCGGTCCTGGTAATGCTCGTCGCTGGCCTCCCATAGGCTTCCTTCGAATTCCCACACGCGCTGGTCGTCCATGCCGTCTCTCCTTCATGGCTCAAGCGCGGGACAATGGGGGAGGGTTCCGGTGTCTCGGCGCCATCGCGCCAAGATCGGCGGTTGGATGAGGCGCCTTGCCTTGGTGTCCAAGACTTTCAAATACAAACAAAGCGGCGGTAGCTAATTAACAATGACGCGCATGGGAACGTCCGCGTGCACCACTGGTTCGCTTGCGTAACAAGGGGATCGTGTATGGCCGGCACTACCGAAAGCGAACGGAGAGGCCACGACGCGGTCAGTCCCTGGGCTATCCCGGCGAAAGGCTGGAAGGACATCGTCCTGCGAGCGTGGAAGGAAGCAGGCCAGGATAACATCAGCCTTGTAGCCTCCGGCGTGGCTTTCTGCGGCGTGCTCGCCATGGTGCCTATGCTGGGCGCCGTCGTGCTGAGCTATGGGCTCGTTGCTACACCTGCTACGGTGATGAAGAACGTCCAGTCGCTGACGTCCGTCATGCCGACAGATGCTGCCAAGCTGATCGGCGAACAGCTGGCCAACGTTGTGACGACATCGGACGGTAAGAAGGGGTTCGGCCTTCTGCTTGCGCTCGGCATCGCGTTGTACGGCGCGATGAAAGGCGCAACTGCGCTTATTACCTCGCTGAATATCGCCTATGACGAAGAGGAAACGCGCAGCTTCGTCCGGCTGAACCTCATCGCACTCGCCATCACCGCCGGGGCGGTGCTTATCGCCATCGTCGCTATCATCGCGATAGCCGCAATGGGCAGTCTGGATACGCTGTTCCCCGCGGCCCCTGCCATCGTTCTCACAGCGGGCAAAATCGTTTCCTATGTGATCATGGCTGGCATGGGAGCGGCAGCCGCGGCGACGCTCTATCGCTACGCGCCCAATCGCGATGAGGCGAAGTGGACGTGGTTGACGCCTGGATCGGTGCTGACAACCGTGTTGTGGCTGGTCGTTACCCTTGGCTTTGGGTTCTACGTGGCAAACTTCGGCAGCTACGACGCTACCTACGGCTCGTTGGGAGCCGCGATCGTGTTGCTGACCTGGCTCTACTTGTCCGCCTACATTTTGCTGCTCGGTGCCGAGTTCAATTGCGAGCTGGAGAGACAGACCACGCAAGACACGACCAGGGGGCCTACTAAATCGCTCGGCGATCGCGGAGCGTATGCAGCCGACACGGTAGCTTCCGGACCGGAGATAGCGCCGCAGCCAGGACCAGGGCCGCAGCCCTCAAATGGTGACAAGGAGGTATCACGAGCCGCACCGTCTACGCCTTCACCTTTGCATGAGTACGCTGCCGGCCGCATGGTTGTGCGTGCAGCACGCGTAACCGGCCTGGGTAAAGTCGGCATTGTACCTACCGTCATCGTTACTGGCGGGCTTGTTCTCCTGCGACGCCGTGACAAGGCGCTTATGGGGGCAGGGCTGCTTGTTATCGGGGGAGGGCTTAGTTGGCTATCCGGCCGACCCGTTGACTCAGATACGCCCGAACTTCCTGAGTAATATTGCGCAGACAGCGCAAGCCTGCCGATCCAAGGTCCTAGCTCGATCGAAGGTGACCGGACCTATAGGTCCCAGCATCTGTTGGTACCGGTCACAACAAGGAAGCCGACATGAATCTCAATGACCTGCTGCCTGATGGTGGCATCGATGCACTCGCCGCCCAACTAGGCATACCGCGTGAGCAAGCCCAGCGCGGCGCCGAGGCGCTGCTGCCGTCGGTTCTGGGCGGCATGGGGAATAACACGACGCAGTTAGACGCCCATGTGAACACGCTTGGCGGCGCAGACCTTGCTGCGAACGTGTTGGGCAACGAGCCGACGCAGATCGATCGCGGTAATCAGATCCTCGGCGGTATCTTCGGGTCGAAGGACGGCAGTCGTGAGGTCGCCGACAACGCGGCGCAGAGCAGCGGCCTGGCGCCCGACCTTCTGAAGCAGATGCTGCCGATCCTGGTCATGCTGGTGGCAGGCCATCTGACAGGGCGCTCAGCCGGGCAGCAAGGTGGCCTTGGCGGGATCCTTGGATCTGTACTTGGCAGTCTGGGTGGCGCTGGAGTCGCAGGCGCTGCGCCCGGGGGCGGTCTTGGCAGCGGACTGGGGGGCATTCTTGGTTCGGTCTTCGGCGAGCGGCGATAGAGCCGTCCGGACATAAGACCGTCTTGCTCGATCAAACCTGCGGATTTGAGGTCCAGGAAAATCTCGTCGCCACGTGGCTACGGCACGGCGATACCATCGACGGCATGACTGGGGATCGGATGTGATGCGGAGACGAGGAAACAGGCGAGCTGGTCCTGTGGCAATTGTCATCTTCGCGATGATCGTGGCACTCGTCGTGACGATCTGCTGGCTCGCCGCGCGAGCCTTTCAGAAAGAGCCGAACGGACCACCGCGTGGTAGTCAGACGCTGCCAGTTCAGGCAGCGCAGGGGACCTTAGCTGCGACGCCTTCGAACGCTAGCCCAGCTCGCTAAATTGAGGACGGTTAAGCCAGCAGCCTAAGGCCGGAGGGGACCGCATGGGGTGCGGTCCCCTCCGGATCGGGCGCGTTAGTTGCGCAGGCTGTCGGGAACGATGCCGCCGTTATCGGCAAGCTTCTGCATCACTGCCTTGTGAAGGGCGATGTTCTGCTCGGCCGAGCCGTCGGCTGCTGCATGGACATTCAGCTCGGCAGCAAGTTCCTTGCGAGCGGTCAGACTGGAATCCAGGTCCAGCAGCTTCAAAAGATCGACAATCGAGCTCTGGTAGTTGCCGCCGCCATCTTTCAACGATGCCATCTCGCCAAGGACCGCACCGACATCGACGGACTGCTGAGCCGCTGCGGGGGCGGGCTGGGCGGTAGCGATCGGCGCGGCCTGTGGCGCAGCTTGGGGCGCAGCGGCGGGAGCCTGAGCCGGTGCGGCGGCCGGCGCCGCTTTGTGGTGAAAAACCTTGTTCATGATCGTGCTGAAGATGCTCATAACCGTGTCCCGATAAGGCCGGCAGCTGTGCCGGCAGACGGCTAGAACGAACTCGCTTCAGGATCGGTCCGGAGTTCGTTGCTCGTGCGGAACGGTCCTCAGGAGGCACGCGTTGAGCAGGCAGCGGTAATATGCGAGCAGATGGAGAGTATGATGAACTTTAAGACCCTGGCACTGGTGTCGGCAGCGGCCCTGTCATTGGCCGCATGCGGCAAGAAGGCCGACGATACGACTGCCGTCGATAACATCACCTACGCCAATACGACCGCCATGGACGTGAACGCAGCTGGTTCTAATGATGCGATGGCAGCACCCGCCTCCGGTGGACAGGCCTTCGTCAACATGGCGGCGGCAAGCGATGCGTTCGAGATTCAGACCTCGGAGCTGGCCATGACCAACGGCGCATCTGCTGCGGTAAAGAAGTTCGCTGGCCAGATGATCACCGCCCATGAGGGTTCGACTGCGAAGCTGAAGGCACTGACGGCAACGCTGTCGCCAGCTCTGACGCCCAACCCAGCGCTGAGTGCTGAGCAGCAGCAGAAGCTTGCCGATCTGAAGACCAAGCAAGGCACCGATTTCGACACCGCTTACGCAGCGGCCCAGGTCGCCGGGCATCAGCAGACGCTTGATACGCTGAAGGGCTATGCCGCAACCGGCGACGTACCCCAGCTGAAGACGTTCGCGTCGGGTCTGGCACCCACGGTCGCAGCGCATCTTAACATGGCGAAAGCGCTCAAGTCCTGAGGTAGCGTCCCAGACGATGAAGTATGAAGCCGAGAGGGACGCCAAGTGTGCCTTTCGGCTTTGCCCGTCCTGACGTCAGGACGGATACAACGAAAAATGCTTCGTGCCGGGCCTCGACGTGACCGATACGCGAGCCCCGGCAGGAAGGTTTCCGCATGAGCAGCCCCGACAATATTGCCGGCTACAAGGATGTCGTAACCGGTAGCCGCGAAGCGCCCGCGGACAATCCAGGTGCGGCTCAGATCCGCTCGGCCTCGGCGCCGGAACTCAAGACGCTGGCCGGCGTGGCCGTTGGCACGCTCGTCATCGCCGCCCTGTATTTCGGTCAGGAGGTGCTCATCCCGATCACCCTGGCAGTGATGCTTTCCTTCGTTCTCTCCCCGGTTGTCAACCTGCTGCAGCGTCTGCGTCTTTGGCGTGCACCTGCCGTGATCTTGACCGTCATCGCGGCTCTGGGTCTCTTGGGCCTGTTCGGCGCGCTCATCGGCAGTCAGGCCGCGTCGCTGACGGTGAACGCGCCGCAATACGCCCGCACGATCGAAGCAAAGGTCCAAGGGGTTCAGGGCTTTGCGGTCGCACGCCTTGCCTCGGTCACCAAGGAACTGGGGGGCAAGCGACCAACTGCCACACCTCGTGCGGCCACGCCGGCGCTGGCAACACCGTCGGCTCCGACGACGGTCGATCAACGCCGCCCTATCCCGGTAGAGATCGTCCAAGGCAGCACGTCGCCGTTCGCGATAGCACGTACGGTTCTCGAACCCATCCTGGGTCCGCTGGAAACGACGGTCATCGTCCTCATCGTGGCGATATTCGTCTTGATGCAGAAGGAGGATCTGCGCGATCGGTTTATCCGCCTGTTCGGATCAAGCGACCTGCACCGCACGACGCGCGCCATTGATGATGCCGGTCAGCGCCTCAGCAAGTACTTCCTCTCGCAGCTAGCTGTGAACACGTGCTTCGGCGTTGTTATCGCTCTTGGTCTGTGGCTGATCGGCATACCATCGCCGGCCATGTGGGGCGTGATGGCGGGTCTGCTGCGCTTCGTACCCTATATCGGGCCGTTCCTGGCAGCAGTGGCTCCTGCGGCGCTCGGTGCGGCCGTGGATCCAGGCTGGGGCATGGCGCTGGAAGTCGTAGCGCTCTTCGTGATCATCGAGCCGCTTACCGGATATGTCGTCGAACCACTACTCTATGGCCACTCGACAGGTCTTTCGCCTGTATCCGTGATTGTATCGGCGATCTTCTGGACGTGGCTTTGGGGTCCGATCGGGCTGATCATGTCCACACCACTTACCCTATGTCTGGTCGTCATGGGGCGTCACGTTAAGAGCCTGGAATTCTTCGATGTCCTGTTGGGTGACAGACCGGCGCTGACGCCTATCGAAAGCTTTTACCAGCGCATTCTAGCTCGGAACCCGGACGAGGCTTTGGCACAGGCGGAGATGCTTCTCGCTGACAGATCCCTCACCGAATACTATGACGGGGTCGTGCTTGAAGGGTTGAAGCTGGCAGTCGAAGACGAGGCGCGGGGGACAATCGATCGCGCCGGTGCGGCGCAGATGACCAAATCGATGATGTCCGTGATCGAGGACTTACAGCCAACGTCAGGGGCAGCAACGTCTGACACCATGGCAAAGGCTCAAACGGTCGCCTGCGTTGCGGGGCACGGTCCGTTCGATGACGCGGTAACTGCTATGCTTACGCAGTTGCTGGGGCAGCAAGGGGTGCACGCGAAGCGTATTCCCAATACCGCAGTGTCCCGAGATGCGGTGCAGACGTTGGATCTGACCGGGATTGATGTGATCGCCATCTCTTACCTGGAGGTGACCGGTTCGCCAGCGCAGTTGCGTTACCTTGTCCGGCGCTTGCGTGCCCGAGCGCCGAACGCTCGCATCGTCGTCGGCCTATGGCCGCAGGGGGAAGCTTCCCTCAGCGATGCGGCAATCCAACAGGCCTTGGGTGCGGACCGGTACGTAAGTTCGCTACACGACGCGGTGGAGAACATTGTCGGTTGGGGATTGTAGGCAAGGAAGCGTTGTACGTCACACCTCACTGTCGCGTGGTTGTGCTGACTCTTCCTGTAACGACCGGATGACCAAGCGGGTGAGATACAAGAGTACGGTGATGAAGGCTAGGTAGACAGCGGTAATCTCGGTGCGCGGCATCCAGCCAGCCGCGCACAGAGGATGCGTTCCGTAGCAGTACAACCAGGTAGCGCTGAACAACATGACGGCGTACCCTACGGTCGAGATACCGATCAGGAAGTAAGCCACGGCCCGGACAAGAAACAAGCGCATCACGAATAGACGCTACCGTTCTTACCGACCGCCGACAACCCGACTTCAATGCTAAGTCAGCCAGTCGAAAGCGCGCTTCAGTTGCGCCGCACCATTGCTTTCGAACGGTCGACCGTGAGCGAAGATCACCCGATCAGGCTCGAGCGCTACGATCGCTTGAACAGCCTTTTTAGCGCCCGCGCCACCTAGCCGTACAGGTAGCCGCAGGTAATGTGCGGTGGTGCCGTCGGTGGCAGCGGATGCCTGCATCAATAGCCGCGCGATAGGTGGCAGCTTGTCAGGATCGAGGTTCTCGATGAGGTCGACGAGCACGAGCGTCTTGGTCTGCCGGTGGAAGAACCAGACTTCGTTGAAGCCAGCACCCCCTGGCACGACGCCCTGATCGAGTGTGTCTGCCCATTCGACTGGAGCCGTCTCACCGAGTTCGGCATCGAACCGCACCGATGATGCGCGGACCTGAGCCCGGTCCTGTAGCCCGGGCGCTGCCCATGTGGTCGCATCGGGGTAGGCCCGTTGCCAGTCGGCAAGGAAAGTCCAGTGCGCGATGTTGGGTGCGACAAGATGCCGCACCCGCCCAAGTGCCTCGACGGCCTTGGCCACCTCGACCGAAAAGGGCGTTGGCGAGTGCAGCAACAGATCGCCGTTTACGAGCCGGAGGATCGTCATGCGCACAGGTAACGTCAGGCCCATCGCATTTATTGGCCCGCTGTCGACGATCCAAACACCCTCGGCAAAAGCTTTAGGGACATCCAGTGGTGGATAGGTCGCGCGGTGCCGGGCATCTTTATTCTCTGGACGTCGATTAGCGCCTGCCAACGCGCAGAGACCTATGGCCGCAACACCAACAAAACCAGCCGCGCCGGCCAACCGACGCCGTCTGCGGGCTTTTGAAGAAGCTTGGGCGGCAAAGAAGCGTCGCATATCGGCGAGCAGGAGCTCTGGTTGTTCCAGCGCCGCGAAATGGCCGCCTGCCGCCATCTCGCTCCAGTGCACGATGTTGTAGGTCTTGCGAGCATGCGAACGCGGGGGCGGTGGGAAGACCGGATCAGGGAAGGCTGCGACGCCGGTCGGTACCTTGATACGGCTGCCGGCGGGAAATTGGCCCGACCCCTCCAATACGCGACCTCGATACATCCAGGTCGATGTGATGAATGACCCCTCGACAAGGTAGAGCATGATGTTGGTGAGGAGCGTATCCTCGTCGAAGGCCTGCCAAAGATCGGGCCGGCCCTGTTCGTCGCGCGGCACGTCCGCCCATGCGCCGAACTTTTCCAGGATCCAGGCGGCAACACCGACGGGGCTATCCGCCATGGCGACGCCGAGCGTCTGCGGACGTGTGCCCTGCTCTTGCGAGTAACCAGTCTCCTCCTTGGCTAGCGTTGCACGTCGAGCTGCCCAGGCGAGTTCGTCGGGCGTTTTCGGGGATACGTCTGCCGCCTGGATGAGGACCATGTTGAGGTGCAGCGCGCCGATGGCTTCAGGATGATCGTGCGCCATCCAGCTTCCGATTGCTGCGCCCCAGTCGCCGCCTTGCACCAGATAGCGAGCATCACCGAACAGTTCGGTCATCAGGCCATGCATGATCTCGCCAGTTCGGCGCGGCCCGATCGGCGCGGCAGGACGCCCGGAGAAGGCGTAGCCCGGAAGCGAGGGCACGACGACGTCATGGCCGTCGGTGACCAGCGGAGCGATCAGCGCTTCGAATTCGATGAAAGAGCCCGGCCAGCCATGCAGTAGAAGCAGCGGTGGACGCGAACCATTACCACGCGCATGAATGAAATGGAGCTTTTGTCCCAGCACTTCGCTGGTGAAGTGGGGTAAAGCATTCAACTGACGTTCCTGCGCACGCCAGTCGAACCGAGTACGCCAATAGTCCACTAGCCGCTTGAGGTCTGCGAGGCCGACACCTGATTGCCAGCCTCCGGCGTCCGGCAGAGCGCCCCAGTCGAATGATGCAACTTTAGCGTAGATGAGGGCGAGCCGCTCGTCGGGTACTGCAATCGTAAAGGGCTTTGCCATCTCGTGTCCTAGCGTTTCAAGGGGAGGCGCCCCTTCTCAAGGCGTAGTAACGCACTCGCGTACGTCGCGTTCACATCCGCGGGCAGCCAGCACACCTTGTGCGGCTCGCGAGGCTATCATTCTTTAGACGTAGCCGAATTGGCAGAGCGGTGGAGGATAGCCGTCCGAAGTAGGTGTCGCCAAAAGTACGAAGCGTACGACGTGACGGACATCAGCTAAGCTGGGCCCCAAGCCGAACCGAATACCATCGATCCGGTCGACTGGGTCTACGACCTAATGTTCGGTGGAAAAGTTTGGCTGTTTCGTCGTCGCAGGGGGTGACCGGGTCGGTCATTTTCGCCTTCCTCAATTGACGAACAGGCAAGAGGTTCTCTCGTTCCGCAAAGCTTACTGCTTCGTTTCGTCTGACGCGACCGCGCCAATCGTCATCGCCAGCAGCGCGGCGCCGCGGTGTTCGTGGTCGAGCTTCACAGGCGGACCCACTGCGCGATATGCTTGCCTGCCGCCTCAACGCCTTTGCGTTGCAGCTGCGGGGTGGTCAGGTTCGTTTCGTTCTGGATTACCGACGCGATCGACAGCGCGAAAAACTCTATGATGTCATCGGCGATCAACGCGTCATCGGCAGAGTTAGCAGCAAGGTACTGCATGACGATTGGCATCATTTCCTGGAAAAGATCGATTTTGGTCTGGCCGTCGACCTTCATGCTGTCTGCAGGCATGCTGGCGCCTTCCGTTCTCGACATGTATTGCTTGAGACCGTGAAACGGAAGGCAGGTTCGATCTCCCTCGCCATCATCGGAGCCTTCATGAATCATCCACGCGAATGGTTTCAGCCAAAAGTCGTAGGGATTGGCTGGTCTCCTCAAACCTGGGAAGGGTGGGCGATCATCGTTTCTGTGATCGCGGTTGGCGCAGTTGTCGGTCGGGTCAATCTTTGACCGGTAGAGACCCAATGACGCCATATTGCACGCGGTGAAAAACTCGGTTTAGGCTCCGCCATGGAAAACACAGCATCGCAGTTCGATCTTCTTGGCCAGCTTCGTTCGCTGATCGTCCAACGCAACGAGGCAGCAGAGGCGTTCGACGTCTTCAAGCAGGACGCGGTGCTAGCGCCAGCGCCTGACATTCCTAACAATGAGGTCTCTTCCGACGAAGCGGCGGACGTGGCGGCAGAGGAGGTCGACACGTTCAAGGCTCAGACTGAGGGCCTTCTGGCCAGCGCAACGGACGATGAGCTTTTGGCCGCGTACCGGCAGACCGAAGGCGAGGTGGGCGATCTTGCGGCTGAGGCGCTACGTGATGAGCTGCGGCGTCGGAATCTCGAAGAGTGAACCGACCAAGTGCCAATCAGGTATCTTTAGATGTGTAGCCGATCGAGTATGTCAGATCGGGAGGTGTGGGAAAAGGCGTCCACTATCGCGGCAGCGTTTGGCGAGGATGAGCCCGAGCGCTTCACAGAACGGCTCTTCGACATTCTTCGTAATACCACCAATCCACAGGACTGGCGTCGTGTCGCGGCCGCGGTTGACGTCATCGCTGGAGCGTCTCGGCAATAGCTTCGGTTGAGCGTCGCTCCGTCGCCTCTATGACGCCAACCGAGCATTTGATGATGTACTGCGCCGGTTTGGCTCGCTGACGCCAGCATGAGCGGTGGTACGCCCAGTCGCGGGGCAGCTGGATCGTGTATTACCGGCAAGTAGGAGTGATGATGGGAAAAGGAGCAGCTTGGTGAAGCGCTTAGTGTCGGTTCAGGGGCAACACGTAGAAGTTTACGTTGAAGAGGCCGAACCTGGGCGGTGGAAGGCAACGGGAGAGTATGGCGGTAAGATTTGGAGCGTGACCAGCACGACAGCGAACCGTGCGGCGTCAAATTGGGGCATCGCCGTTGGGCAGCTAGACCCGGCACACCGTAACGAGCTGCCCCCGGAGGCCGAACGCTAGGCACGCCGGGAGCTCCAGGAATGCTACGTTACGCCAGCGGGGAGCGAAACCCACACCGTCCTTGCCGCTGTCGCCATACGTATCTTTAAGTGAGCCGATGTCGTCCGCGGGCGTTCAATCTCTGCCAGGGCCTATGCAAAGCGTCCTCGCTGACCCGCATCGTGTTTCTCTTGGCTATCGAGGCGGGTCGTCATGCCTGGGTCGGACTTAAGGCTCGCGGTTTATCGACGACGTACGCGTCCTAAATAGACAGTATTGCGTACCTATCGGTCCGCGGCGCGGTTTTGCTCCTACGTTGATCCGTTGCGAGGCTCATTATTTGAGCTACCAAGGCGGCCAGCCTATCCGTTTTTCCCAGCAGTTTTCCGGAAAAGCTGGCCGTTCGTGAGATCGACGAAGCACGCCGCAATTCGCGTACATTGACCTTGCGTTTAGATTCGCTTGTTACTCCTCCTCACGGAGGAGCCCTGGATTGATACGTCTCATTTACATCAGCACCGCCCGATCGGAGTTATCCGAGGTCGAGCTTGAGGCGATTTTACGCGTTTCGAGGCGCAACAATGCCGCAGTAGGGGTGACGGGTTTGCTGATCGTTGGCGGACGCCGCTTCCTTCAGGCGCTCGAAGGACCAGCCGACGCAGTCACTCAGACGTACGATCGCATCAAGGCTGACGGACGTCATTTCGCTGCAGTGACATTGGGCAGCCGCGCAATCTCAGAGCGCAGCTTTCCCGGTTGGGCAATGGGGCATCAGCCTGGCAAATCTTTGCGCGGCGATGGTGCAGTTGCAGACGATGTGGCGGCATTGATCACGCCGATCTCGGATCCCACCACGCATGCGTATTTCGCCGAGTTCGCCAAAAACCATGCCGCCTGAGGCGCGCAAATGCCGGACGTTCAGCGCTGCGCCTACCGTGTAGGGGACTGAGAAACACCATCCTCCAAGAACCCGTTATCCTTTATCTGAAGGCATAATGTGGCCCCGTAGCGTCCCTTGAGCGTTTGAACGCTACAAAGGAGACCGACATGCCGAGCAGAGAGAAGATCACGGACGGTGCCAACGAGCGCGCCATCGACGAGCCGATCGCCGGCACTGCGCCAGGCATCCCCGACGATGCGCTTTTGCCCGGCGGGGAACTACCGGAGGAGCCAAGTAATGAGGAAGTTGCGCGGATAGCAGCGAAGCTTGGGGCACCTGACCCAAACCCGTAACGCCCTAGGCCTGCGATAAGCCTGGCGTTTCCGGATCGATCTGGATGGAATCGTCAGCAGGTTCGAAGCGAAGGGTCCACCGAGGGTAGCCTCCTGGTGCGATCTCGATATCGGGAAGGCCGACCGGGTCGGAGCCGGTTTCTACCCAACCAGCGCCGTGGCAACGATCGCAGGCGGTGCGCTTGCAGCGGAAGCTAACGAGATCAATCTCAGTATTCCACTGCCCCCTTCCTTGGCAGACCGGGCACATGGCATCGAGGCTCCCCTTACGTGGCTGGAGCGGAACAATGTCGAAAGCGTGGGGGCTATCCGGACCGTCGCAATAGACGATGTTGCTGGCGTGGGGCATGCTCCTCAGTCGCGGAGCAGTCGGCTCAATGCAATACCGCGTCTGTGCATTTGGGGCCGAACAATCAGTAAATCAGCGACCATCGATCAGGTCAGAATTATCTAAACAAGTCATTTGAAGCACGTTTCAATTCTGGCCACCATCGCCGTCGGAGGGGCGGCCGTGAGTGAAGATCACTCGGTCCGGCGCCGCAGCGATCAGGACGCGGAAATGACTGAGCGTCGGGCAGGGGAGGACGAACGTTCTCACGATGTCACTGTGTAAAGCGCTTATTCGAGCAGTCGACGACCGGCCGGGCCTCCGCCGACTAAATCCGGGACGCCTCGCGAAATTATGACGGCGTTGTCGTGATCCCACATCTGACAAATTCCCTGTTGACGTTCCTAAGCTGCTCTCTTAAATACGTCGAACCGCAGCGGAGTGCCTCAACGGCTACCGCGACGGTCGCAAAAAACCAGATGCTCCAAGCTTCTTCTACGGAAGAGGTTATGCGAGTGTCGGTATTTTTGTCGGCTCTTTGACATTGTAGGTTAAGATGAAGGGACATGTGGGCGGCGGCTTGCGGTTTCTGGGGTCCTCAAGGCTCCGGGTAATCGTTTAAAGCTAAGTCGTTCTCATATGTCCTTCACATATTCCATATGTAATCGACGCTCTGTCTGGCTTTGGTCGGGTAGGGTGTCTGAAAGATATTGTGCAGAGCGGCTCCTTGAGATGAGCTGGTTGATCGTGGAATTCCACTGCGATTGGCTGGTGACATTGGTGACATAAACTTGAGAGTTTGATCATGGCTCAGAATGAACGCTGGCGGCATGCCTAACACATGCAAGTCGAACGAAGGCTTCGGCCTTAGTGGCGCA
>NZ_LMKX01000007.1:187500-913790 GCF_001421685.1 Sphingomonas sp. Leaf28
GACGTGGCACGCTGCGATAAGCGTCGGTGAGCTGTGAGCAAGCATTGACCCGACGATTTCCGAATGGGGAAACCCACCTATCCCGATTAATCCAATCGCTGCGGTAACGCAGGGTATTGGGTTAATTAGGTTAGGTATCACTTAGCTGAATAAAATAGGCTTCGTGAAGCGAACCCGGCGAACTGAAACATCTCAGTAGCTGGAGGAAAAGACATCAACCGAGATTCCGTTAGTAGTGGCGAGCGAACGCGGGGAGTGAAACAGTACCTGAAACGGATTGCCTACAAGCAGTTGGAGGGCTTTTATGGCCTGACAGCGTACCTCTTGCATAATGGGTCTGTGACTTAATGTATCAAGCAAGCTTAAGCCGATAGGTGTAGGCGCAGCGAAAGCGAGTCTGAATAGGGCGCCAGAGTTTGATGTATTAGACCCGAAACCCGGCGATCTAGGCATGACCAGGATGAAGGTGCAGTAACATGCACTGGAGGTCCGAACCGATTAACGTTGAAAAGTTACCGGATGAGTTGTGTTTAGGGGTGAAAGGCCAATCAAGCCGGGAAATAGCTGGTTCTCCGCGAAAACTATTGAGGTAGTGCCTCGCACGAACACCTTAGGGGGTAGAGCACTGGATGGGCTAGGGGGTCGCGAGATCTACCAAACCTAACCAAACTCCGAATACCTAAGAGTGATATGCGGGAGACAGACGGCGGGTGCTAAGGTCCGTCGTCAAAAGGGAAACAGCCCTGACCTACAGCTAAGGCCCCCAAATCGTATCTAAGTGGGAAAGCATGTGGGACTTCCAAAACAACCAGGAGGTTGGCTTAGAAGCAGCCATCCTTTAAAGAAAGCGTAACAGCTCACTGGTCTAAACAAGAGGTCCTGCGGCGAAGATGTAACGGGGCTCAAGATACGTGCCGAAGCTTAGGGTGTGCCACTGATGTGGTACGCGGTAGCGGAGCGTTCCGTAAGCCTGTGAAGCGATCTGGTAATGGGTCGTGGAGGTATCGGAAGTGCGAATGCAGACATGAGTAGCGATAAAGAGGGTGAGATGCCCTCTCGCCGAAAGACCAAGGGTTCCTGCGCAAGGCTAATCCGCGCAGGGTGAGCCGGCCCCTAAGACGAGCCCGAAGGGGGTAGTCGATGGGAACCACGTTAATATTCGTGGGCCTGGTGGTGTGTGACGGATCATGTGTGTTGTCATCCCTTATCGGATTGGGATGGCTTCGAAATGGTTCCAGGAAATAGCCCCACCGTATAGACCGTACCCGAAACCGACACAGGTGGTCAGGTAGAGTATACCAAGGCGCTTGAGAGAAGTGTCCTGAAGGAACTCGGCAAATTGCCTCCGTACCTTCGGAAGAAGGAGGCCCTCACTATGCGCAAGCACTTTGAGGGGGCACAGGCCAGGGGGTAGCGACTGTTTAGCAAAAACACAGGGCTCTGCTAAGTCGGCTTCAAGACGACGTATAGGGCCTGACGCCTGCCCGGTGCCTGAAGGTTAAGTGGAGGGGTGCAAGCTCTGAAATGAAGCCCAGGTAAACGGCGGCCGTAACTATAACGGTCCTAAGGTAGCGAAATTCCTTGTCGGGTAAGTTCCGACCTGCACGAATGGCGTAACGACTTCCCCACTGTCTCCAGGACATGCTCAGCGAAATTGAATTCTCCGTGAAGATGCGGAGTACCCGCGGTTAGACGGAAAGACCCCGTGCACCTTTACTGCAGCTTCAGAGTGGCATTAGGAAGAAACTGTGTAGCATAGGTGGGAGGCTTTGAAGCATCGGCGCCAGCTGATGTGGAGCCATAGGTGAAATACCACCCTGTTTGTTTCTGATGTCTAACCTCGTTCCGTAAGCCGGAACAGGGACCCTCTGTGGCGGGTAGTTTGACTGGGGCGGTCGCCTCCTAAAGAGTAACGGAGGCGCGCAATGGTGGGCTCAGGACGGTCGGAAACCGTCTGTTAGAGTGCAATGGCATAAGCCCGCCTGACTGCGAGACTGACAAGTCGAGCAGAGACGAAAGTCGGTCATAGTGATCCGGTGGTCCCTCGTGGAAGGGCCATCGCTCAACGGATAAAAGGTACGCCGGGGATAACAGGCTGATAACCCCCAAGAGCTCATATCGACGGGGTTGTTTGGCACCTCGATGTCGGCTCATCACATCCTGGGGCTGGAGCAGGTCCCAAGGGTTTGGCTGTTCGCCAATTAAAGTGGTACGTGAGCTGGGTTCAGAACGTCGCGAGACAGTTTGGTCCCTATCTGCCGTGGGCGTCGAAATTTGAGAGGAGTTGACCCTAGTACGAGAGGACCGGGTTGAACATACCTCTGGTGTACCAGTCGTTCYGCCARGAGCGCAGCTGGGTAGCTATGTATGGACGGGATAACCGCTGAAAGCATCTAAGCGGGAAGCCTCCCTCGAGATAAGATTTCATAGAGCCGTCGGAGACCACGACGTTGATAGATCGGATGTAGAAGTGCGGTAACGCATGGAGCTAACCGATACTAATTGCTCTATTCGCGCTTGAGAGTCTCACACCATCAATGACAACACTGGGTTCGCCCATGTAGAAGTGCGGTAACGCATGGAGCTAACCGATACTAATTGCTCTATTCGCGCTTGAGAGTCTCACACCATCAATGACAACACTGGGTTCGCCCRGCACGTCAGACGATAGTGCGGATGATTAAGACGACGCCAGATTGCCAATCCCCTCGCCGTCGAGGGATTGGTCGAACACAYTACAAACCTTGCACGGTATCGATTTTAAAACCCTCAAGCTTCGCCGCAAGGCGACGCTCGAGGGACCCAGATATTCACGTACGCATGTCGCACCGGCTCCATTGCCTGGTGGCTATAGCGTCGGTGTCCGAACTCGGCCGTGAAACCCRACTGCGCCAATGGTACTATCGCTCAAGCGATGGAAGAGTAGGTCGTCGCCAGGCATTGAAGCCCGTGCAACATGCATCACACGCGAATATTAAAACCCATTCACAATTGTCTCATACCCCTTCGCTAACGCGAATGTCGCGGGGTGGAGCAGCCCGGTAGCTCGTCAGGCTCATAACCTGAAGGTCACAGGTTCAAATCCTGTCCCCGCAACCATTTCCCTACCACGACAACGCCGCCCTCACGGGCGGCGTTGTCGTTTGTGGCGCAGGTCTTAAAGCTCGACCAAAACCTTGGCGGAGGGGCGTTGCGTACGTTCGGCGCCGTCGGCGTCAGTTCCTACGCGGTTCGACTATAGCGCTCGACGCGCGAACGCCCCGTGTAGTCGACCGCTATATCCACGATGCACCCCAGGCATTCTCGGCTGTCGTCATCGATACCGCGTACACATATGGAATCGTCTATTGCAGGCCAACGCGTCCGGGTGCGTTGCCTAGCGACCAACGCTGGTTGGGTGCCTGCGGGCCGGCTGTTGCGTTTGCGCGCCGTCGCTGGTGCTGGCGGTGCAGCCGGTAAACGGAGTTGCTGCATTGCTCTTCTCCGTCTGGTGCGCTTCGCTACCAGCGAAGGATTTCTGGCGAGCAGGTCAGGGGTGGTAGCGGGTACCGATATGGCATTGGCGTATCGAGACGCGGTCCGACCGGAAAAGAGCAAATCGGTTTGCCGACCAGAGAGTGCGCGCAGAACGGAAATATAGAACGATCCGCTTTCTAGAGCCGCTGAAACTATCGGCGTCAGGCTGACGCCCCCGGAAAGCAGGATTACAGGCCGCTGCGGCATGTCGGCGAGGCAAGAGTCGCCAGCGGGAGGCGTGGTCTCCAACCGGTCGCCGACCTAGATATCACCATGCAGAAAGCGGGGACCGCCTTGGCCTGCCGCTTTTCGCTTGACCGAGACCCGGTAATACTTCCCGTTCGACGCATAGGAGATCGAGGAGTTTCGCTTCCGTTCCGGGGCACCGTCCGCTTCAACCGGAACGTCACATATCTGCCCGGCTTGTGGCGGAGCACGGGGTGGCCGTCCTGCGGCGTCAGAATGAATAACGTGATGTGGCTGCTCACGCGGATGCGTTCGACCACCGTAACCGAACGCCAACCGGTCCATCCGCCCTCCGCGGCCAATATCTCGTCCATCAGAACCGGCATTTTCGCGGGCGAGGGCACCAATCAGCCTGACTTCACGGTTGCTTACCTAACCGCCGTACCGAACTGCATCGGCCTGACGTCGATCCGCGTCCTGCCGCGACAGGGCACCGCGTTTTTGAACGCGGCGACGCTTTCGGACATCAGGCCGCACCCGTCGGCTAGGTCGGTGCCCCGTTCCTACCGATGAAGGTCGTGGCGTAAGGGATTTTGTGTAGCGCCTGCCGTCTCAGGTCGAGCCACCGTTCGAAATTTCGATCGCATGGGGACTCGCGACGCACCGTTGTGCATCGTGCCCGCGGAGGCATCGGCTTGCGGTCTGCGAGAAGACGAAAAAAGGGCGGCAGGTGGATGACCTGCCGCCCCAGATATCGGTCCCGAAGGTTCGATTACATGTCGATAGTCAGGCCGACGAACAGGTAGCGGCCGATGGCCTCGTAGATGCCCGGATAGGTGTTGCCATTGCCGAGCGAGCCGATCGGCGATGCTGCCGCACTCAGGATCGGCGGCGTCTTGTCGAGGATGTTGTTCACGCCCATGCGGTAGGTGAACTTGTCGGCGACCCGCACCGTTGCGGCCAGATCGAAATAGTTCTGCGCCTTCACGCGGGCATCGTTGACGAAGAACGGACCGCTGAGATCGCTGTCGCTGCTGGTGCGCTCGAACTTCGTTGCCGACAGGTACCGCCAGTTGCCGGACAGACCGATACCGTTCGGCGTCGTCAGCGATACACGAGCCTGATGACGCCACTTGGACATCGGATAGCCGCACTGCGCGCCGTACAGGCCTGCGCAATCGAACTTCGCACCAACCTTGTCCGACGTGAACTTGTCGACATAGGTGCCGTTGAACGACAGCCCGATCGTGCCGATGCTGTCCGACCGGTAGGTGTAACCCGCCGACGTTTCGATGCCCTGGGTCGTCAGCGTACCCGCATTGACGTTGGTATCGACGATGTAGCCGGCATTACCCTGCCACAACGTGCCGCTGGCATCGCGTTTGATGGCACTGCAGAACTGCTGGTCGGCGGTCTGGAGGCACTGCGCGATGATCGTGTCCGCGCCGATGACGCCGATGCGGTCCTTGAGCTTGATGCGGAAGCCATCGACCGACAGGTTGAAGCCCGGCAGGAACGACGGACGCAGGATCACGCCGGCGGTGAACGTATCGGCCTTTTCGGGACGAAGGTTCGGGTTGCCGCCTAGTAGCCCGTTATACTGCTCGGACGGGTTGGCCGCGATCAGGCCGAAACGGTTCGCAGGCACGCCGGTGAGTGCGCACTGCGCCGCGGTGTTGCCGTTGACCAGGCCGTTGACTGCGGCGCCTGCGCAAGGGTCCGTCGCACCGTCCAGCTGGACCGATTGCTGTGCGAACAATTCCTGCGTGTTCGGTGCACGCACCGCGCGGTTGTAGCCACCACGGAAGCGGATGTCCGAAATCGGCGCCCAGACCAGTTCACCCTTGTACGAGCTTGCCGACCCGGCGGTGCTGTAGCTCGAATAGCGATAGCCACCGTTGACGGTCAGCTCATTGAAGAACGGACGATCGCTGACGAGCGGCACCTGGATTTCGCCGAACGCTTCCTTGACGTTGTAGCTGCCGCGGATCGGCAGTGTCGCACCGCCCTGGCCGGCCAGATCGCCGCTCAGGAACGCGTTGTCGACTTCGAGGCTCAGCGATTCCTTGCGATACTCACCACCGACGTTCAGCGCGATGCCCTCGTTCGCGAACGGCGACTGAACGCCGTATTCGGCGCCCTTGAAGGTGAACGACGCGTTGAGGACCGTCTCCTTGTTCTCACCCGACTGGAAGCCCGGCGTCTGGACATAGTTCAGCGCTGCTGGGGAGATGCCAGCCGAACCGAAGATGTTCAGCGGTACGCAGTTCGGATCGGTACCGTCGACGACCGACCGGCAGACTGCCTGGCCGTTCGTCGCCGAACCCGGGCGCGTATCGGTGATGGCGTCGAGCGCGCGCGTCGTACGCGACACCGAGAACTCGTTGCGATACACCTGGTTGAACACGGTGCTGCCGAACTGGCCGTACGCCTCGTACGAGATACCCTTGTCGAGCGTGCCGCTCGCACCGGCAACGAAGCGGTATTGCGTGTGGCGGAGATCGGCCTGGCGACCGCCACCTTCGACGTTGCGGCGGCCGATGCGGACATTGGCCTGCTGGTACTGCGAACCGTCCGGGTTGGTCAGGTTGATGACGTTGCCGTTCGCGTCCCGCACCAGGTTGGTGTCACGGAAGAAGGTAGCCTTCTGTGCAGCCGACAGGAACGGGTTGTTGCTGTTCAGGACCGAGGTGTTGTTGAAGTCGCCCGACGGTGCGATCTGCGCCACCGAACGGTCGTCCATGAACATGAAATCGGCGTAGGGCTTGAACGCGTCGCTGACTTCGTACTTTGCGAGGAAGCCTGCGGTATAGCGTTTATCCGGACGCTGATAATAGTTCAGCGGGTTGGCGTTATACAGCGTCGTACCCGGGACGAGCTGGCCCGCAGAATTGAGTGTATAGCCGGTTGGCGGCCCGCCCTCGACAGCGTCGTTGAGCGAGAAGTTTGCCGGGAACGCGGTTGCGGATCCGCCGCAGACATAGTCGTTGCCGACATTGCCCGTCGGTGCGTTGAGACCGCACGCGCTGTAGTCACGCGAACCCTGCAGGATCGCACCGATCTTGCGATAGCCGCCATAGCCGACGATGTGGCCGCGGCCGTCGCTGGTGCCGACGCCAACCTTGAAGTTGATGTCGAACTGCGTCCCGTCGAACGACTGACCGGTCGGCGCCGAATTCCCGGCGGTGGTGTTCAGCGCCTTGAAGCGGTCGCTGCGGTTGTTGTGGTTATAGATGCCGCCCGATGCATCGACGCTGAAGCCCTCGTAATCGGTATCAAGCACGAAGTTGACGACGCCGCCAATCGCATCCGAACCATAAACCGAGCCTGCACCGCCGGTCAGCACATCGACGCGCTTGATCAGCGACGCCGGGATCATGTTGACGTCGGCAGCAGCACTTGCGGTGCTGCTCGACGACGGGTTGCCCGGCATCAGGCGGCGGCCGTTGATCAGCACCAGCGTGCGCGATTCACCCAGATTGCGCAGGTTGACCGTCGCCGTGCCGGTCGAGCCGTTCGATACCGACGAGTTCTGCGCGGCGAAGGCCGATGGCAGGCTGTTCAGAACGTCTTCGATGCGCGTCGCGCCGCGCAGCTTGATCTCTGCTGCGTTGACGACGGTCACCGGGCTGGCTGACGTCAGGTTGGGATTCGAGATACGCGATCCGGTAACGACGATGTCGCCGCCGCCGGTCGTCCCGGCTGCGGCCGGATCCTCGCTCGGCGTGTTGGAGATCGCAGGCGTCGTGGCGGCTGCGCCGTCATCGCTTGCCGTGCCCTGAGCCGCGGGGGCGGGGGCGGGGGCCGTTGCGGTCTGGGCAAAGGCCGGCAATGCGCCAACCGCGCCTGCCATCATCGTCGACGCCAGCAGGCAATCTCGAAACATGTGGTTACGCATAGTTTTAATTGGTCCCTTTTCGGTATCAGCGATTTCTCGCGTCACGCGATCATTTGGGGGTCGAAAAGCCCCGATGGCGTCGATTTTTACAAGGCGAGCCCGGCTTGTCCAAAACAAAGTTACAAATTGGTCCCAGTTCATCGCATTGCGACGGCGTTGTTGCTTAATGGCAACATTGCTGACGTGATGCAGCACCGGACGGGGCAGGCGCCGATTGCGGCATTCGGCATGTCGGCCTATCGCTCGACCTCACCGTAAAACCAGGGGGCGACATGCGGGGCACGATGACGTCGACAATCACCGGCTTGATCGGGGTCGCGGCGATTGCAGCGACGACCACCGCGGCCAAACCGCGCGATAGAGAACGTCCGCCTCTACTGCGCGCGGTAACGCAGTGCCGCGCCGTAGCGGAGGCTGCTGCCCGCCTCGCCTGTTTCGATCGATCGGTAGCCGCACTCGATGAAGCAGAGACCAACAAGGTCGTTGTCGTCATCGATCAGCAACAGGTGCGCGAAACGCGTCGCAGCCTGTTCGGCGTCTCGCTTCCCGACGCGGGCCTGTTCGGCAATGGCAACGCTCTGCCGCAGATCGAAACGACGCTCACCAGTGCGTCGGTGGATGACGCCGGGCGGTGGAGCTTCGTCCTCGCAGACGGCGCACGGTGGACGCAGACCGACGATTATATCATCGCGCGGCGGCCGCGGGCGAACGACACAGTCATCATAAAGCGCGCCGCGCTCGGCAGCTTTCGATTGAGCGTCGGCGGGCAGCCCGGTGTAAAGGCCAGGCGGCAGAATTAGCGCATAGGCAATGCTGGCGTGCCGACATGGATTTCGCGACCGCGCGTGAGTTCCGGCAGCCGACGAGATCCTTGCGCTGACGCGGAAAACAAGAAGGCACCGATCGATGAAGGCAACTGTCCATCGCGTTGTACATTGGGGCGCGCGCGCAGGTTTCTGTCTGTTGGCCACCAGCGCGATGGCACAGAGCGGGCCTATCCAGGCTCATCGCAATTCCAATCTTCAACGCCACTGGGATCAGAAATTTGATGTTACTCTTCCCAAGGGCGTGGCGTCAGATGACTTGAAGGGGCGTTGCTGGTCGCAGCCGGCGCTGGAATCATACGTGCTCAATGGCCGCTTCTGGATCGAAGACATCTACGGACTTCCCTACGGTTACGTCGACAGTCACTGCCTGAGAGAACAGCTTTCGAAGATGAATTCGAGCCTTAACGCGTCCTACAAGCTTCTTCTGCGGTCACTTGCCGCGAACCGACGTCAGACTATCACCGCGTCTGAACGGCGTTGGGTTGTCCAGCGAAATAGGGAATGCAACGTCGCGGACGGGGTCAGTTTCGTGATGTTGGGGTCGTTCGTGTGCCTCATGAACATGACAAATGACCGCCTGGATTGGATCACCGCGCGCCAACGATCGCTGGTCGCCCAATGGTTGAGGACGAATGTTTATGTGGTTTGATCGAGCATTGGTGGCACTCATGGTGCTGTCTGCCCCCGCGACCGCGCAAACGTCGAAGGACCGGGCACGCGCCATGGCGGGCGAACCGGCAAGGGCAGCGCAGCGGCTGACGCTGACGGACATACCTGTGCCGACCAGCAAGCCGACCGCGTTGTTCGACGGGCGCAGCCTGAAGGGCTGGACGCCTTGGCTGGGCTATGCCGATCCCTCGATCACCTACCAGCCGAACCCGGGCGTGCCGCCGATCGGTACCAGCCGGGACACCAGCGGCGACTTCGCCGTGCGCTCCGTCGATGGTGCGCCTGCGATCTGGGTGAAGGGCAAGACCTGGGGCAGCCTCGTCAACACGGCCGACCTTGGCGACTATCACCTGCGGCTGCAGTTCAAATGGGGGGCGAAGACTTGGGCGCCCCGCGCGACGCTGCCGCGCAACAACGGGCTGCTCTATCATACCCACGGCACCGCCGGCGACGTCTTCGGCACATGGCGTCCATCGGTCGAGTTCGAGATCATGACCGGATCGACCGGCATGATCGTCGCGGTGGGCGGCAAGCTGCGTGGGCGCACCGGCGTGACGTTCGATCCCGCGTTGGTCGAACCGCATCTTCGCTTCCGCGCCGGAGGCCGCGAGATCGACATCGTCAACGGCACCCCGACCTGGAACGTCGAGGCCGCGACCGATGCCGAGCGTCCGATCGGCGCGTGGAACACGCTCGACCTGTATGTCGTCGGCGACCGCGCGGTGCATGTCGTCAACGGCGTACCGGTCGCCGAAGTACACGACCTGGCGACGATCGCGCCCGACGGCACCCGGCGGCCGCTGACGCATGGCCAGATCCAGCTGCAATCCGAAGGCGCGGAGACGTGGTTCCGGGCGATCACGGTCGAACCGATCACGACACTTCCGAAGATCGTCGTCGCGGGACGGTAAACGTCCGGGGTCGCCGCGATGTCATCACGCCCGTTGCAAGCCGGGCTTGCCGCGCTCGGTCACGAAGCTGTCGTCAGTCGACAGCGTCCCGTTCCGCGTAGCGATCGTGTCCAGCACCCTCAGGTGGTCGCGGCCGACGTCACAGAGAACATAGCCACGGAAGTCCGTCAGCGCCTTAAGGTTCGAGTTCTCGGCGCGCGACGACCGTGTGTAGTCGTCATTCTCGCCGACTCCGTCCGCGCCCGAACTGATCGAGGTCGCGAGATATTCGCTGCTGATGATCTGGCCGTTGCCGTGATCCTCGACCAACGCGCCGAATCTTTCACCGCGGTGCATCTGCATAGGGGATCCTTCGGGCATCGACGTGTCGACAACCCGCAAGCTAGCGAGTGGACGGGTGCTGCGCTGTCATGTGATGAACCCGCTGTTCATCGTCATTCGCTTGCGTCCCTCGAACAGCAGTGCCCTGGCATAGGCGATTGGCGGTCTGTTTCGACCGTGATCCGCCATTGTCAGCCACGCCATGGCTTCGGCGACGCGTGCGGCGGGTTCGAGCGAGATGCGCGCGAGTTCGACGTCGAAGGGGGCGAAGTAGGCGGGTTCGCCCTGCCATTCGATCAGCCGGTCGCGGGCGCGTTCGATCGACCAGCCGTGCAGATGAATGCCGAGATCGACGAGCGCGCGGGCGACGCGGAAGATGAGCCAATGGACATGGCCGAGCGCGTCATGGGCGTCGGCATAGGCACCAGTCCGGTCCGCCAGTTGCTCGGCGTAGATTCCCCAGCCTTCGACGAACGCGGCGGCGTAGTCGACCCGGAGCGGGTGGGGCGGCCTGGCCCCCTCGAGCCCGAGCTGGATCATATGCCCGGGGAGGAGTTCGTGCGCCACGACGCTGGGCAAGGTCCAGCGGGGGCGGCGGCGGATTTCCTTGAGGTCGACGACATAGGTGCCAGGGCGGGTCGGCGTCGGAACGTCACGATAGCCGCCGCGGCCCGCGGCCATCTCCTGCGTCGTCAGCGCGCGGGCGCCGGCGGCGACGGACCATGGCGGAACTTCGCCGAACGCAGACCGGATATGCGCGCGCGCAGTGCCGAGCATGCGGTTCATGTCGGCGACCGCGCGCGCGCGCCCATCATCGGTGTCGGGATAGAGAAAGCGCTCGTCGCGCCACAGTCTGGCGCAGCGATCACCGATCGATGCCTTTGGCGCGCCGACGCTGTCGAACAGATCGGCGGCCCGTGCCTGGAGGCGGCTCAGTTCGGCGTAGAGTCGACGTTCGGCATAAGCAGGCGTCATCGATCCGAGCGAGCGCTCGAGTTGAAGCGCGTACCAGTCCGTTCCCCCGCGGAACCTCCCCACCCCGGGTGCGGAGGGGGCGGTGTCGCGCAGGCTTTCCAGCACCGCGATCTGTCGGTCGATAGCGGGATGTGCAGCCGCGGCGCGGAGCGCGGCGACCGTCCGATCGAGCGAGAGGCGCGGGAGAATTATGCCGGTTTCCGCGTCCGCCAGAACGGCCGCGGTGTCCGCGTCGATCTTTGCCGGATCGGGGCGTTGCGCCTTCCAGGCTCCGGTCGTCGGGGTGACCCGGTAGAGGCTGCGTCCGGTCCGGCCGAACCGCGATCGCGCGATGGCGGCGTCGATCGATAGACCGCTGCGGGCGGTAATCAGGTCCAGGCGGTCACCCGGTTTCAGCGCGCCCGCGTCGAAGCGAGCGAGCAGGCGGAGCGCGTCGTCCGGGTCGGTTGCGCCGGCCGCGTCGAGCGCCTCGCGCAGGGACGCACTGGACTGCGCGCCTGCGTTCACGGGCAGGATGATCGAGGACGCCAGGCCGCCCAGCACGCTTCGGCGGTCCGGGGTCATCGACGTCACGGTAGGGGGACTCGGTTGTTGGCCTGGGTGATCTCGGGCTCGTCACCCGCGAGTGTGACGCGCACGGCCAACGTAGCGCGATCGATGCGCGCCGGGCGTACCAGGTTGACGACCGCCATTTTCGGCCGAAGATCGAGCGGGGCGGATAGCGGCGGAATGCGTGCGGTCGCGACGACGTGTCCCGCCGCGTCGATCAGATCCGCGCGCCCGCCTTGGACCGCCTTCGCGCCGAGGCTGTGGACGGTGACCATCACGTTGCGCCCCTTCGCGACCACGTCGTCGGTGCCGATGCCGAGGTCTGCGCGCTCCTCCACGGGGGATCCCGGCTGTACCAGCGTGAAATCGAACACCGTCGTCCCGGGGGCGAACGTCACGTCGGTGCCGGCGCTGCGTTCGAGCGTCATGGCCTGCGCGTGGCCGATCGGCGTCAGCGTCTTGCCGCCGTCGGTGCTGCTCGACGCCTGCATCGACCAGCGGCCTGCGGTGACGGTCCAGGTCAACATCGTCGCGCGCTGCGCATGGTCGGTCGTGTTGTAGGCGATTACGCGGAACCTGGTCGGCGTCGCGCCCGGCAGCAGGATCGCGACGCGCTCGGCGGCGCCCGGCTCGGCGAAGCGCCAGCTGACCGTGTTGCCGGGCCAGCTCTGGTTACGGCGCAGCGCGATGCCGCCGAGGCGTTCGCGTTGCAGGATCTCGCTTGGCTGGTCGACGCGATCGCTCCACCAATGCCCGTCGGTGTACATGTCCATGTGCTGCGACTTGTCCGCGATCGCATCGGCATGGAGGGCTGCCAAGGGAGCGGTGTCACCGGTCGCGACCCAGGCGGTGTAGCGCGCGAACGGATCTTCGGATTTGCCCGCTGCCAGTGTCGCGCGCGCCGCCGCGCCGCCGGGGAGCGCGTCGAACGCGTTTTCGTTGAACTCGGCGAGCGCGCCGGGTCCAGCCTTCGCAAGTCGCGCGTTGATCGGGCGAAGATATTTCGCATCGCCGGTATAGCGCCACGCGGCCCAGGTCGCCTGCAACGACGTGGAAATACCCCCGCCGTCGCCGACGCGTTCGGCATCGGTGCGCCAGTTGATCTCGTTGGGATAGCGCCAGCTTCCGTCCGGACCCTGTTTGCCGTGCGCCATCCAGCCGTCGATCACGCCGGTGACCAGGCCTCGGGCGAGCGGATTGGCGTTGTAGAGGCCGACCAGCATCGGGCCATGCAGGACCGTGAAGGCATAGGGCTTCTGCCATTCCCATGCGCCCTCGCGGTACATTTTGCGGCCGCCATACCAGTTGCTGGCGAAGTGCATGTGGCCGGCGGGATTCTTGAGGATGACGCTCTGGAGTGCGCGCGTGGTGTCCATCAGGCGTTCGACAGCCTTCGGCTCGCCCCAGTTGAGATAGAGGCGCTCGGCGTTGCTGTTCAGCCCTTCCTCATAGGCATGGAGTTCGTCCGCGGTGACATAGCCGAGGCCATTCACGATCATGCCGTTCCTGTAGACCGCGTCCGACAGCGCGCGGAGCGAGGCGTTGATCTTGTCGGGCTCGACCCCCATCAGCGCGAGGCCCGGCCATTGCTGGGTAAGATCGGTGTCGTCGGAGATGCCGCCGCCGAAATCGCCGTACGCGACCTGCCGCTCGTCGATCCACCAGGTGACGAACTGGCGGACGCGCTTCAGGTCCTCGAGCTGGCGGAAGGCCCAGAGCGGGACGCCGGCGGGGGCGACCGGCTGAACGAACGCCGGCAGGTTCTCCGGGCGATAGTTGATGTCGGCCCAATAGGCGCGCGCACGCGCGTTGTCGGGGTCGACGCGAAGCAGATCGGACATGTCCGCGAACAGGCGCCGGTACAGCCCGGCGCGCTTGGAGGCGGTGTGCTCCTCGACGAGGAAGCCCCAATTGTCCTTCACCTGCGCCATGCGATCGGCGACGTGTTCGGACAGGGCCTCAGCGCGGGGCTTGAAGACGAGGCGGATCCTGGCGCCATCGAGTGCGGTGGCATCGAAGTCGGGGGCGGCGCTGGCGATCGTCAGATAGAGGCTGTCGTTCGGAAGGATGCGGTCGCGAAGGTCCAGCCATAGCGTGCGCGCCGCGTTGGGCCGCACCGAGACGGACAGGTCGATCATGTCGCGGCCCGGCCAGATCGGGTCCTTCACGCGGATATTGAGCGCGATCAGGCCGGCGCCATCGGGCCTGGCGTTCAACGCGGGGATGTCGATCGCGATGCCGTCGAGGCCGTCGCTGAGATTTTGCCAGCCATAATCGAACGCGCGCGCGAGCGGCCGGTCCGGGAGCGCGTCGCCGAAGCTTGCGGGGATCAGGATGTGGACGATCGGCGCGGCGTCTTTGCGACGAACCGGTGCGCCCGATGCGCCGCCGCTGCCTGCGCCGACCGCGGCTTTCAGCCCGGCGGACGGCATCGCGACGACGGTGCTGCGCTCGTCGGGGGCGAAGCGACCGGTGATATAGGCGTTGAGCGGCGTCAGCGCGGCCAGGTCGGCGGACGCGTTCGCGTCGACGGTGTAGGATAGCTTGAAGCTGCCGGCGGGTTCTTCGCCTGCACCGATGTCATAGGCCCAGAGTTCCTGGATCGGCTGTTCCTGCATCGTATTGATGAAGCTGAGCGTGCCGCCGGTGCGGGGCGCGAACTGGTCGACGCTGCGAACGATGCCTTGGCTGCGGTTGGCGATCGGGATGCTCCTCGTCCCGTCGCTCCAGTCGAGCTGGCCATAGGCCGCGCCACGGATCTCGACGCGGTTGACGCGTTCGCCGGCGGGGATCGTCAGGTCGTAGCGCTTGCCGCCGTCGACATAGGTGTTCCAGTCGGGCAGCTGGAAATAGTCGTCGCGGCCGGGCAGGCGCGAGCGGTTGTAGACGCCGGGCCAGGTTGTCTCGGCAATGCCGTCGACGCCTTTCCACATCCATTGCTTGAGGTCCTTCGCGTCGGCGAATTCGACCTTTCGAACGCGGGTTACGGCAGCGTCGAGAACGGGTGGGGCGGTCTTGTCCCAGCCGTAGCGGTGGAGCCATGCGGTGCGTTTGGCGGCGGGGTCGGATGGCCGCGCGGGGGAAGGCTCGCTCTTGTCGGCGAGCGCCGCGACGTCAGGGGCCGCGAGCATATGGTCGTAGACGCGGATCTCGTCGAGATCGGACCCGCGCATGAAATTATAGCGGCTCTGGACCTGGTGCGGGGACATCACGCGACCGGCGAGACCGAACTGGTCGAGGCCGCTGTCGAGGTCGGCCTTCTGATCCTTCCGGGCGACCAGCGCGCCATCGACGTAGAGTTGCACGCCGACCGTTTCGTCCCAGGCGAAGGCGATGTGCGACCAGGCGTCGGGGGCGGGGGCTTGCCGAATAGTCCAGGAAACGCGGATGCGCGACAGGTTCGCGTCGGTGACGAAAGCGTCGAAGCCGTGGCCGTTCCAGTCGATCCGCAGGAACGCCATGTCCCAGCTGGAATGGTCCGCGAACCCCGCGCGGAAGATCACGAACGGCGCTTCGCCGACCGGCGTGCGGGCCCGCCAGAAGAAGGCGAGCGTCCCGCGGTCGGCGCGCATGTTGCCCGGCGCCTTCCACGCGACATAGCCGTCGTCGGCCCAGCGCGCGGCACCGCCGATCGCGCCATCGGGGGTGACGTCGACGCCGCTGCGGAAATTGGGCACGGGGTCGCCTGTGGCGTAGTCGGCGGTCAGCGATGTGTCGGCGGAGGCGCGGAACAGAAGGCCGGTCGCGTCCTGCGCGGCGGCGGGCGCGATGCTCGCGGCTGCCAATGCGAGGGCGGACGAAGTGGCAAAACGCTTCACGGCTCTCTCCTTGGGGCCAATCGACATTGCGCGATCTGGCCGGGTCTCTCTGCGTCTCAAGCCTGTCCGCCGGTGCGCGCGAACAGGGAGGGCGGAGCGTCAGTCGGCGTCCACGCGCGCCAGCCTGGGCGAGAGCAGGTGCACGACGGTGATCGCGATCAGATACGTACTGCCCGCGACCGCGAAGATCAGCGTGTAGCTGCCTGTGGTCTGCAGGATATAGCCGGTGAACTTGGCCATCATCATGCCGCCGATCGCGCCGACGGTGCCGCCGATCCCGACGACCGACCCGACCGCGCCGCGCGGGAACATGTCCGAGGGGATCGTGTAGAGGTTTGCCGAGAACGCCTGATGCGCCGCCGTCGCCAGCCCGACGATCCCGACCGCGAGCCATAGATTGTCGACATATTGCGCAAAGAAGATCGGCATCACCAGAAACGCACAGGCCAGCATCGTGATCTTGCGCGCGAAATTGGCGCTGTACCCGCGCTTCATCAGCTTCGACGACGACCACCCGCCCGCCACGCTGCCCAGATCGGACAGCAGATAGATCGCGACCAGCGGCGGGCCGAAGCTCTTGAGATCGAGATTATAGGTTTTGGCGAGAAAGTCCGGCGTCCAGAACAGGAACAGCCACCAGATCGGATCGATCAGGAACTTGCCCAGCGCGTACGCCCAGGTCTCGCGGTAGCCGAGCAGCTTGATCCAGCCGATCTTCTTGGCCGGATCCGCCGGATCGCTCTCGATATGCGCGAGTTCGGCGGCCGACAGATTCGCCACCTCGCGGGGACGCCGATAGATCGCGATCCACGCGACCAGCCAGACCAGGCTGATCGCACCGGTGATGATGAACGCCATCCGCCAGCCGAACGCGATCGTGATGATCGGGACGATCAGCGGCGTGATGACCGCACCGATATTGGCGCCCGCGTTGAACACCCCGGTCGCGAACGCGCGTTCCTTGGCGGGAAACCATTCCGACACCGCCTTGATGCCCGCGGGGAAATTGCCCGCCTCGCCAAGTCCCAGCACCACGCGCGCCGCCGAGAACTGGAACGCGTTGCCCGCGAACCCGCAGAGCGTATGCCCGAGCGTCCAGATCACGAACGCGACCGAATAGCCGATCCGCGCACCCAGCACGTCGACGATCCGGCCGAAGCTCAGATACCCGATCGCATAGGCCGCCTGGAACCAGAAGATGACGTCCGCATAGGTCGTCTCGTTCCAGCCGAGTTCGGCGGAGATGGTCGGCTTCAGCACGCCAATCATCTGCCGGTCGACATAATTGATCGCGGTCGCGGCGAACAACAGGCTGCAGATCAGCCAGCGATAGCGGCCGATGGTGCCGCCTGCGCCGGCGCCGTCCGAGCCAGCCCCGGCCGCGCCTGGGTCCACCATGTTGATGCTCGCCATTGGCTCTTCTCCTAAACCAGCCTCTAGCGGGCCTTGATGGTGCAATGGACGGCAAAGCGTCCGTCGAAACGCGCCTCGACGCGGTCGCCGACCGCGACCGGATGGACGCCGGTGACCGCGCCGGTCGATATCCATTGTCCCGGCGACACCGTTATGCCGCGCGCCGCCAGATGTTCGAGCAGATAGCGGACCGCACCGAACGGCCCGTCGAGCATCGCCGCACTCGTGGCGGCGCCGATCAGGGCGTCGTTGATCCACAGTTCGACAGGCCAGTCGTTGATGTCGGCGTCGCGCCAGCCCTCGGCATCGGCGCCGACGACCAGGCCGTTGTTATTGCCGAAATCGGAGACCGTGACGGTCGGCCCCAGCGCGTTGATGCCGGGGAAAGGCGAACTCGCAATCTCTATGCCGACATGGACCGCGTCGATCATCGCGCGCGCTTCGTCCGTCGTATAGGTCCGCTTGGCGGGGTCGGGGGCCGTGCCGATCCGCAGCAGGAACTCTGCCTCCGCGGCGGCAAAGCCTTGCGCGAACACCGGCATCGCGACCGGATCGGCACTGGCCTGGACGATCTGGTCGGCAAAGATCGGCCCCGTGAGGCGATCGATCCCGTCGAGCGGCGGGTTGATCCGGCCGACCTTCCACCCGGCAACCACGCCGTCGGCCAGCAGCAACGCTGCGTCCTGCACCGCATAGCCATCGTCGAGCGTGACCGGCACGTCGCCGGGAAATTCGGGAACGACGCCACCCTCCCGGCGCGCCTCGACAAAGGTCTTGGCGATCCGTGTCGTGTTGTCGTTCGTGTTCGGCCGTGCCGCCAAGAACCCCTCCTGTCATGTCATTCTATTTTGCCGAACGGTATGGGAAACCGGTGTCATTGACAAGCGGGCACGTTCCCCGCCTGGATTTGACGATGCCAACGCCGGGTGTTCGACCTGTTTTCGAGGGGCCGTACGGAACGCCGCAGGGTAATGAGGCTTGCCGGAGACGGCCGGTTCACAGCGTCACGCCGCGCTTCCAGATGGCGATCTCGCGTTCGCCATTGCGCTCGGCGGCGGTTTCGGCACCGGACGCGACCTGCAGGATCCGCCCGAGCAGTGCCGCTTCGGTCGCCGCAAAGCCGTCCTCCAGCACTGCGCCTGCGTCGAAATCGATCCAGCCCGGCTTGCGCTTGGCGAGGTCGGTATTCGAGGCGATCTTGATCGTCGGCACGGGAAAGCCGAGCGGCGTGCCGCGCCCGGTGGTGAACAGTATCGCGGTCGCGCCAGCCGCGGCCAGCGCGGTCGAGGAGACCGCGTCGTTGCCGGGCGCCTCCAGCAAGGTGAGGCCGTCGACCCGGATCCGCGCGCCATAGCCTATGACGTCGGCGACCGCGGCGCGGCCCGCCTTCTGGACCGCGCCGAGCGACTTTTCCTCGAGCGTGGTGATGCCGCCGGCGACGTTGCCGGGGGAGGGGTTCTCCGACACCGTCTCGCCGTGATCGAGGAAGTAGCGTTTGAAATCATTGACCACGTCGACGATCCGATCGAACACGCCTTCGCTTGCCGCACGGTTCATGAGCATCTGTTCGGCGCCGAAGATCTCCGGGATCTCGGTGACGAGGACGCGGCCGCCGGCGGCGGTGACCTGGTCGCTCATCCGGCCGACCAGCGGGTTGGCGGTAAGCCCGGACAGCCCGTCCGATCCGCCGCATTTCACACCGAGCACGAGCGTGTCGAGACCGACCGTCTGCCGCGGCGCCCTTGCCAGCGCGGCGAGTTCGGCGACCAGCGCACAGCCTTCGGCGATCTCGTCGCCGCTGGCCTGCGTCGTCAGCGTACGGATCAGCGGGCGCCGCGCCGTGGGGATCGTCGCGAGCAGCGCCTTGATCTGGTTTTCCTCGCAACCGAGCCCGACGATCAGCACGCCGCCGGCATTGGGATGGCAGGCAAGGCTCGCCATGATCGTCCGCGTGCCCTCGAGATCCTGGCCGAGCTGCGAGCAGCCATGCGGGTGCGTGAAGGCGTGGACGCCGTCGACCGCATCGCCGACGAGCGCGGCGGCCTTCGCGGCGATACGCTCGGCCGTGCGGGCGACGCACCCGACGGTCGACAGGATCCAGATCTCGTTGCGCGTGCCGACGCTGCCATCCGCGCGGACATAGCCTTCGAACGTCGCGGCCGATGCACCGGGCCCCGCCACGGTGTCGACCGGATCGAATCGATAGGCGAGCGTGCCTTCGAGCGCGGTCTTCAGATTGTGCGAATGGACGTGCGCGCCGGCGGCGATCGCCTGCGTTGCGGTGCCGATCGGATAGCCATATTTGAGCAACGGGTCGCCCGCCGCGATCGACGCGAGCGCAACCTTATGGCCTCGGCCGATATCGTCGGACAGCGTCAGCTCGCTATCGCCAACCGTTACGACAGCGCCTGCTTGCGCGTCGTCGAGCAGCGTTGCGACGCTGTCGCGCGGATCGACCCTCAAAGCCTTGGCCATCGCATCCTCTTAATCGGTAACCGGTGTCAAGATTATGAGGCGGTGACGGCTTTTCCGCAAGACGGCTCGATCGCGTCGGGCTATGTCGTTGTTATGCAGAAGACCGGTCAGCCGACGATCAACGATGTGGCCCGGATCGCCGGGGTTTCCAAGAAGACGGTGAGCCGGGTGATCAACCGATCGCCGCTGCTGAACGACGATACGCGCAAGCGGGTCGAGGACGTGATTGGCGAGCTCGGCTATATTCCCAATCCGCAGGCGCGCGCGCTGGCGCTCCGCCGCAATTTCCTGATCGGGCTGGTGCACGACAATCCCAATGCGCAGACCGTGCTGAACGTGCAGCAGGGCATGCTCGAGGCGTTGCAGGGGACCGAATTCGAGATGGTCGTGCGACCGCTCGATCGCGGTTCCGCGACGATGCTCGACGATCTGCGGCATTTTCTCGAGCGGCAGCGGCTGTTCGGGGTGCTGCTGATGCCACCGGTCAGCGAGAATGACTCGGTCGCCAAGCTTTGCGACTCGATCGGCTGTCGCTACGTCCGGATGGGCTCTGCGGTGATCGACGACAGCGAGCATATGGTCGCCTCGAACGACCGCGAGGCGGTGCGGACCGCGACCGAATATCTGATCGAGCAGGGGCATCGCCGGATCGGGCTGGTCGCCGGGCCGCACGGTTTCCGGTCCGCGCGCGAACGCCGCCTGGGCTTCGAGGATGCGCTGGCCGCGGCGGGAATCGCTTTGCCGCGCAGCATGATCGCGGACGGGAATTACACGTTCGAGTCGGGGCTGGTCGCGGCCGAGCGGTTGCTCGACGT
The DNA here is from genome assembly GCF_001421685.1 of Sphingomonas sp. Leaf28. Lineage (NCBI taxonomy): Bacteria > Pseudomonadati > Pseudomonadota > Alphaproteobacteria > Sphingomonadales > Sphingomonadaceae > Sphingomonas > Sphingomonas sp. Leaf28. The sequence goes on from NZ_LMKX01000007.1 coordinate 207,874, forward strand.
GATGCCGCGGCCGACGGCGATCTTCTCGTCCAACGACGAGATGGCAGCGGGGATCATCCACGCCGCGCGGCAACGCGGGCTCGATATTCCGCGCGACCTGTCGATCATCGGGTTCGATGACACGCCGATCGCCGCGCATGTCTGGCCGCCGCTGACGACGGTGCGCTGGCCGATCGCATCGATGGCGCGCTCGGCGGCGCTGAAGCTGATCGCGGGCGCCGACGACGGCAGCGATCTTGTCGAGGAACCGTCGCTGTTCCTCTCGACGCTCATCCGCCGTGCATCGGTCTCGCCGCCGGCAGACGCCGATACCTGACGGCATGGCTCGAAATCGCGGTTGCACGATCTCCTGACACCGGTTACCAGATCACCTGAGGATCGCGTCAAGCGGCGAGGAGGATGGATGATGGCTAGGGCGCTGGAACTGCATCCGGACCGTCTTTTCCCGGCGGACCCGAGGGCAGGGGCGGGCGCGGCACCACGTCGAGCGCGCGGGATCGACTGCGGTTTCCTTGCTCGGTTGGTGACGGGCCACCGGCTAGCCGACCGGGAAGCCGCTGACCTCGCGCACGATCTTGCCAGCGGCCTCGTCCGCCGCGCCTGCCGTATCGACGACCCCCTTTTTGCCGCGCAAGCAGCCTGAACCGGAGCTCTTTATGTTCGACCGCACCTATTACGCCACGCATCCCGACATGATGGAATGCGTCTCCAACGACGAACTGCGCGACCGCTACCTCATCCAGAACTTGTTCCGCGATGGCGAATGCGTGCTCAATTACACGCACGCCGAGCGCTTCGTGATCGGCGGGGTCGCGGTCGCCAGCGGCAGCGTCAGGCTGCCCGACCAGACCGAGCCGGCGTCCGCTGCCGGGCATCCGTTCCTCGAGCGCCGCGAGCTGGCGGTCGTCAACGTCGGCAAGGTGGACGGCATCGTCACCGTCGACGGCGAGACGTTCACGCTGGGCAACAAGGATTGCCTCTACGTGACGATGGGCGCGAAGGACGTGCAGTTTGCCGGCGACGGGGCCCGGTTCTACCTGGCGTCGTGCCCGGCGCACAAGGCGTTCACGACGCGCGTGATCTCGGTCGGCGACGCGACGACTCTGGAGCGCGGGAGCCTGGAGGAGTCGAACGAACGGACGATCTACCAGATGGTCATCCCCGGTATCTGTGACAGCGCCCAGCTGGTGATGGGGCTGACGGTCCTGAAGCCCGGCTCGGTCTGGAACACGATGCCGCCGCACATCCATGAGCGTCGCAGCGAGATCTATTTCTACTTCGAGCTCGACGACCTCGAGAAGGACCGCGTGTTCCATTACATGGGCGAGGGCGACGCGACCCGCCACATCGTCATGGCGAACGAGGAGGCGGTGATCAGCCCGCCCTGGTCGATCCACATGGGGTCCGGGACGAAGGCATACGCCTTCATCTGGGCGATGGCGGGCGAGAACCAGGATTATACCGACATGAGCGTGCTGGATATCTGCCAGCTGGCGTAAAGCTCCCCTCCCGCGTGCGGGAGGGGTCGGGGGAGGGCGTGTCCACACGGGCCGGCGCGCGTTTCCCCTCCCCTAGCCCCTCCCGCAAGCGGGAGGGGAATGAGCGAGGACATATGACCAACCCCTTCGACCTGACCGGTAAGGTTGCCATCGTCACCGGCGCGAACACCGGCATCGGCCAGGCGATTGCGGTCGCGCTCGCCACCGCCGGCGCGGATGTCGCGTGCGTCGGCCGCACCCCCGCCGAGGACACCGCCGCGCAGATCCGTGCGCTCGGACGCAAGGCGGAGATCGTCTCCGCCGACCTGTCGACCATCGAGCCGGTCCAGCGCGTCGTCGACGAGACGATCGAGAAGCTCGGCGGGCTCGACATCCTGATCAACAATGCCGGCATCATCCGCCGCGCCGACGCGGTCGACTTTACCGAGGCGGATTGGGATGCGGTGATCGACACCAACCTGAAATCGGTGTTCTTCCTGTGCCAGGCCGCGGGCCGACACATGATCGCGCAAGGCTCGGGCAGAATCGTCAACATTGCGTCGATGCTGACCTTCCAGGGCGGTATCCGCGTACCGAGCTATACCGCGTCCAAGTCGGGCATCGGCGGGCTCACCAAGCTGCTGGCGAACGAATGGGCCGCCAAGGGCATCAACGTCAACGCGATCGCGCCAGGATATATCGCGACCAACAACACGGCGGCGCTGCAAGCCGATGCAGTGCGCAACACATCGATCTTGGAGCGTATTCCTGCGGGGGCCTGGGGCGAACCGTCCGATCTCGGCGGGGCGGCGGTGTTCCTGTCCTCGGCCGCTGCGAACTATGTCCAGGGCCATATCCTGGCGGTCGATGGCGGGTGGTTGGCGCGCTAGCCTCGCCACCGCAGCGCGAAATACCGGCTCCATTACCGCTTCGGAAAGCGGTTCACCGCCCCGTGCCGGGCATGAACGAGAGGAGGGCGATATGGCGAAGTTTCTGGCATTCGGCGAAATCATGCTGCGGCTTTCTCCGCCGGGCCGCGAGTTGCTGCTGCAGACGGCCAGGCTCGACGTCTGGGTCGCCGGCGCGGAGGCGAACGTCGTCACGCAGCTTGCGCGATTGGGGCATGACGTCGGCATGGCGACGGTCGTGCCCGACAACGATCTCGGGCGGGCAGCGATCACCACGCTGCGGGGGCATGGCGTGGACACGTCGGCCATCACCCTCGGCGGCGAGCGGATGGGGCTGTATTTCGTCACCTCCGGGGCAGGCTTGCGCGCCACCGAAGTCATTTACGACCGCGCCTGGTCGTCGTTCGCGCAGGCACCGCTGGGCGCCTGGGACTGGGATGCATTGCTCGCGGGCGTCGATCGCTTCCACCTTTCCGGCATCACGCCCGCGCTGGGCCCGGTGCCGGCGCAGAGCGCGCTTGCCGCCGTGGAAGCGGCGACTCAGCGCGGCATTCCCGTATCGTTCGACGGCAATTGGCGTGGCAAGCTGTGGGAGCGCTGGGAGTCGAACCCACGCGTGATCCTGACCGACCTCGTCGCGCATGCCGATCTGATGTTCGGCAATCACCGCGATATAGCCCTGCTGCTCGACCGTGACTTTTCGGGCGATGCGCAGGAGCGGCCGCGCGAGGCGGCGGAGGCGGCGTTCGACGCGTTCCCGCGATTGCAGACGATCGCGTCGACCGCGCGGCATGTCGAGCATGTCGATCTCCACCGGCTTTCGGCGCGGATCGATACGCGCGCGACGCATGTCCAGACGGACGAGGTCGTGCTCGCCGGGATCGTCGACCGGATCGGTGGCGGCGACGCCTTCGCGGCGGGCGTGCTGCACGGGTTGCGATCGGGCGGGGACATCGGCGACGCCGCACGGATCGGGCTGGCGCTGGCCGCGCTCAAACACTCGCTGCCGGGTGACGCGAGCCTGTTCCGACAGGCCGATATCGACGCGTATCTGGCCGGGGGGCTCGATGTCCGCCGCTGACGGCTGGACGCGGCGCGGCGCTCTCGGTGGAGGCGCTGCGCTGATCCTGGCGTCCGGCGTGCGCGCGGCGTCCCCGCGCGCGGTTCGTGCCCCGGCGGGCGATTTCATCGGAACGGCGGACCGGAACGTCCTGACCTTCAAGGGCATTCGCTATGGTCGCGCCGAACGGTTTCGCGCGCCGGTGGCCGTGGCGATGCCCGGCCAGACTCGTCGGGCACTGGAGTTCGGGCCGGTCTGTCCGCAGTCCGGACCCTATGGTCCGCAGGCCGAGGACTGCCTGTTCCTCAACATCTGGACGACTGCCGCCGACCCGCGCGCCCAGAAACCGGTGATGCTCTACATCCACGGCGGCGCCTATTCGAACGGCAGCGTCACCGATCCGCAGAATGACGGGCAGGCGCTAGCGGCGCGGGGCGACGTCGTGGTCGTGACGGTCAACCACCGGCTCAACGCGCTCGGCTATCTGTATCTCGCCCGGCTCGATGCGCGGTTTCCCGACAGCGGGAATGCCGGGCAACTCGACCTGATACTGGCGCTGCGCTGGGTGCGCGACAACATCGCAGCGTTCGGCGGGGATCCGTCTCGCGTCATGGTGTTCGGCCAGTCCGGCGGCGGCGCGAAGATCGCGACGTTGATGGGGATGCCCGCCGCCGCCGGCCTGTTCCACCGCGCCGCGACGATGAGCGGGCAGCAGGTCACGGCGTCGGGGCCGCTCAACGCAACATCGCGCGCGCGCGCATATCTGGGGAAACTGGGCGTGGCGGAAACCGACCTTGCGCCGCTGCTTGCGATGCCGGTCGAGACGCTCGTCGAGGGGCTCTCGGCAACCGACCCGGTCATGGGCGGCGGTGTGTATTTCGGGCCCGTGCTCGACATGACGTGGCTGGTTCGCCACCCGTTCTGGCCGGACGCCAATCCCCTCGGCAACACCATCCCGATGATGCTCGGCAACACGCATGACGAGACGCGGGCGTTCATCGGGTTGGACTCCCCGAAGGTGAGTGGCCTCGACTGGAGCAACGTGGCCGCGCGCATGGCCCCCGAACTCAGGATCGACATCCTGCCCGAATGGGTCGTGGCGCAGTATCGGGCGCGGTACCCGGACTGGTCGCCGACCGACGTGTTCTACGGCGCGACCACGGCGGGGCGCAGCTGGCGTGGGCAGGTGATCGAGGCCGAGGCGCGCGCCGATGCGGGGGCGCCGACCTGGGTCTATCAGGTGGATTTCGCGTCGCGGATGGATCCGCGGCGCGGCGCGTTCCACACGATGGATATCCCGTTGGTGTTCGGCACGCTGGGCGCGACCGGATCGCAGACGGGTGTGGCAGCGGATGCGCAGGCGGCGTCGAAGGCGATGCAGGACAGCTTCGTCGCGTTCGCGATCACCGGCGATCCCGATCATGCGGGCGCACCGAACTGGCCGCGATACGATCGGGCACAGCGGGCGACGATGATCTTCGACGCCCGGTCCAGGGTGGAACGCGATCCGCGCCGCTGGGAGCGCGAACTGTTCGCCCGCGTCCCGTATATCCAGCCCGGGACCTAGCTGTCGCGCCAAACGCCGGGCGGAACGTTCAACGGCCGCCAGCGTGGCATTTCCCGTCGTTTCATCGAACAATCATCGCTCCGTCACGGCGCGCAACACGGCGTGTTGACACGCCAAAGATCATGCGACATTGTTGTGACACCGGTTACCTAGGCAGGCAGGGGACGGTGGGGGGACCAGCAAGAGTTGGCCTTTCGGGAGAGGATCGGGTGCCCCCGTGGTCAGCAACGGGCCCAAATCTCCAATATAATCAGGTCGAAAGCGCAGCGGCGACATGTCGCGCGCGCAACCGGTGTCATCGGCGATGGCCGAATGGGGAGTGGATGCAATGGAAGTTCAAGCAACGGTTGCGATTCGGCGGACGGGCTGGCTTGGCGGCGTGTCCGCGAGCAGCCTGGTTCTCGCGCTCGCACTGCCTTCGATCGCAACGGCGCAGGCGGCCCAGATCCCCAGCAGCGTGACGCCGGGAACGCCGGCGCAGGTCGATCCCTCGCCCGCGCAGACCGCCGTCGTCCCGCAGGGTGGCGCAGCCGATCCTGCCGCGACGACCGCGCCGCAGGCCGCCCCCGAGACCGTGCCCGCCGACGGCCAGACCGCCGAGATCATCGTCACCGGGTTTCGCAAGTCGCTCGACGCCGCGCTCAACGTGAAGCGTCAGTCGGTCGCGGCGGTCGATGCGATCGTTGCCGAGGATATCGCCAAGTTCCCCGATCAGAACCTCGCCGAGTCGCTCCAGCGTATTCCAGGCATCTCGATCCAGCGCGACGCCGGCGAGGGCCGCGCGATCACCGTCCGCGGTCTGGGCGCCCAGTTCACCCGGGTCCGCGTCAACGGGATGGAAACCGTGGCGACGTCGACCGATGGCGCCAGTTCCAACCGTGATCGCGCGTTCGATTTCAACGTCTTCGCCTCCGAGCTGTTCAACTCGATCGTCGTCCACAAGACGGCGGAGGCGTCGCTCGACGAAGGGTCGCTCGGTGCGGTCGTCGACCTCAACACCGGCAACCCGCTTGGCGGCAAGATCGGTTTCACCGCGGTCGGCTCGGCCCAGGCCAGCTACAATGATCTCAGCAAGAACACCGGCCCCCGCCTCGCAGGGCTGCTGTCGTGGAAGTCGGCGGACGGCAAGTTCGGCGTTGCGGCGTCCGCAGCCTATTCGAAGACCAACAATTTCGAACTCGGCAACAACACCGTGCGCTGGGCCCAGGCGCCGTTTGACTCGGTCGACGGCACGCGCTGCTACACCACGCAGAACCGCGGCGGAGTCTATGTTCCCAGCACCGCCTGCACCGCGGCCGCGCTCGCCTTCCACCCGCGCATTCCGCGCTATGGCTCGGTGCGACACGAACGCGAGCGGTTGGGGATCACGGGCAGCGTGCAATGGGCGCCGAGCGATGCCACCAAGATCTCGATCGACGGGCTGTATTCGCGGTTCAAGGAAACCCGCGAGGAAAAATGGGGCGAAGTCCTGCTGCGCTCCAACGAGCGGTCGATCGACCTCAGCAACTACACGATCGATTCGAACAACAACCTGATCAAGGCGACGCTCAACGACGCCTGGGTGCGGACCGAGCATTATCTGCGCAAGTCGCAGACCGAATTCTATCAGCTCGGCGGCAGCTGGGATCAGGACGTCACCGACACGCTGCGCTTCACGCTGATGGGCGGCATCTCGAAGTCGGACGCGACGATCCCGGTCGAGACGACGTTCGTTTTCGACGACCGCGATGCGCAGGGCTATAGCTACGACTATACCGACATGAAGAGCCCGAAGCTGACCTTCGGCACCAGCGTCACCGATCCGGCGAACTTCCAGCTCGCCGAAATCCGCGATCGCCCGTCGGAAACGGTCAACAAGTTCCGCACCGCGCAGTTGCGGACCGAATGGGACGTCGCGGAAGGGTTTCAGATCAAGGCGGGCGGGCTGTACCGCAAGTTCACCTTCGACACGCAGGGCTTCTCGCGCGATGCCGTCGTCTGCCCCAATGCCGGCGGCCGCGACGTCGTGCTCGGCACGCTGACCTGCTCGCCGAACACGCTGTTCGGGCCGACCGCGGTCTACGGCTTCCCGGCCGGCAGCCTTGGTGAGATCTTTAACCTCGGCAAGGCAGGCCAGCCTTCGGGGACGACGACCAGCTTCCTCATACCGAACATCGATGCGTCGGCGGCGTATACGGGGCTCTATAACCGTCCTGCCACCGTGCTGGTCGGCGACACGCGCAGCGTCTCCGAGCAGGTGACCGGCGGCTATACCGAGTTCGACGTGAAGGGTGACATCCTCGGCCTGCGCTACGCCGCCAATGCGGGCATCCGGTACGTCCACACCAAGCAGCGCTCGACCGGGCTGTCTTCGGCGACCGTCGCCGGCGTGACCGTCAACACCCCCGCGACGGTCGGCCGCAGCTATGACGATTGGCTCCCCGCGATCAACGTCGCGCTGTTCCCGACGGAGGACGTCATCATCCGCGGCGCGATCGCCAAGGTGCTGACGCGGCCGAGTCTGGGCAGCCTGACGCCGGGTGGTTCGGTCGACGGATTCAACTACCGCGTTACGTTCGGCAATCCGCAACTCGATCCGTTCCGCGCGACCGCGTTCGATATCTCGGCGGAATGGTATTTCGCGCCCCAGTCGATCTTCTCGGTCGCGCTGTTCAAGAAGACCGTCGAGAGCTTCCCGGTCTCGGCGACGCGCAGCGGCACGTTCGCATCGACGGGTCTGCCCTTGTCGGTCATCCCGGCAAGCTCGCCCGCGGCGGGCAACCCCGAAGGCCAGCTGTGGCAGATCACCTCGCCGGTCAACGGCACGGGCGCGTCGTTGAAGGGGGCGGAAATCTCGATGCAGACCACGTTCCGCTTCCTGCCCGGGTTCCTGCGCAACTTCGGCGCGCTGGCCAACGCGACGTTCGTCGATTCGAGTGCGGGCTACTCGCAAGGCGGGCCGGCGACGGCGATCGTCCAGCCCGGCGGCACGCTCGGCGCGTTGCCCAACACGACCCGCACGGCAACGCTCTACGGCCTGTCGAAGCGCGCCTATAACGGCACATTATACTATGAGGATGCCAAGTTCAGCGCGCGCGGATCGATCAGCTATCGCAGCCCGTATATCGACGGCGCGTCGGCGACCGGCAACTTGTTCGAGGGGTATGGTGCGACGACCAACGTCGACGCGTCGATGCGCTACAAGCTGACGCCAGCGGTGGAGGTCTCGCTCGAGGGGACCAACCTGACCGACAATTACCGCAGCCGGTACACCGATCTCGACGCCCAGCGGAACTATGAGAATAATCACTTCGGCCGCACCTTCCTCGTCGGCGCACGCTTCAAGATGTAGGTCCCGATCGACATCGTCTCTCTTTATCCTCGGGCGCATACCTTCCGGCGTGCGCCCGTTTCTTGTGGACCCGAGCATATGATCGATCGTCGGCATGCACTGCTGGGAACGCTGGCCGCCGGCCTGTCTGTCGGCGTGCACGCACAGGCACCGCCGCCAGCGCGGATCGGACGCCGACGACCCAGGCAGCCCGACCCGACCGAAACGATCGAGCTCTGGCCGGCTGGCGCGCCCGGCTCGCCCTCGAGATTGCCGATCGAGGTGGTCGAGGATCGAGCGACCGGTGACGCGGTTGCCGATCGCGCCGTCCACGGCATCGCGCGCCCGCGCATGGTCGTGTTCCGGCCGGCCAGGCCGAACGGATCCGCCGCGCTGGTGATGCCGGGCGGCGGCTATGCCCGGATCGTCGTCGACCGCGAGGGGTATGAGATCGCGCGCTGGCTTGCCGATCGCGGCTGGACGGTGTTCGTGCTGTTCTACCGGTTGCCCGGCGATGGCTGGGCGGCCGGGCCCGACGTCGCCCTGTCCGACGCGCAGCGCGGCCTGCGGCTGGTCCGATCAAGCGCAACGCGGTTCGGGATCCACCCCGATCGGGTCGCCGCGATGGGGTTCTCCGCCGGCGGCCATGTCTGCGCCGATCTGGCGACGCGGTTTGCGCAGCCAATCTACGCGCCGGTCGACGCCGCCGATCGCGTCAGCGCGCGGCCCGATGTCGCGGCGTTGCTCTATGCGGTGCAATCGATGGCGCTGCCGCTTGCGCATCCAGGCTCGCGAGCGCTGTTGCTCGGCCCCTCGCCGACGCCGTCATTGGAGCGCGCGCATTCGACCGCCGCCAACGTGACGTCGGCGACGCCACCCTGTTTCCTGGTCCATGCCGAAGACGACCGAAGCGTCGCCGTCGACAATAGCCTGGCGTTCAGAGCGGCGGCGATAAAGGCCGGCGTCGCGGTCGAAACGCATCTGTTCGCCGTGGGCGGGCACGGCTTCGGCCTGAGCCGCGCCGTCGGCAAACCGGCGGCGTCATGGCCGATCCTGTTCGAAGACTGGTGCCGCGCACAAGGCCTTGGCTAACAAACTTCGCCTGCGATCACAGCGCCTCGTAGCGGAAATCGCGAAAGCGCGCCGCGCCGCTGCCGGCCGAATACAGACCGGGGCGCAGCATCAGGAACCCGCCGCGGACGTTGTGGTGATAGCCCGACACCTCCATCCCGCGATCGAAACGGTGCCAGCTCTTGCCCGCATCGCCGCTGGTATGGATCGCGATGATGTGCCGCGTATTCGTGATCCGGATGCGCATGTGGCGTCCGTGCGGATTGGCGGGACGGCCGCGCTCGTTGCCATATTGATGCGTGACGAACCGGTGTTCGTCGAAGCCCAGCCCGCAATACAGCTTGTCGTCGTAGAACAGCACCAGCCCCGCGGTTCCCCCCGGCGCGATCTCGATGTCGCAGTCGAACCGGTACGCCTGGTCGCCGGCGATCAGCAGCAGCGGCGATGAATCGACCGGGGCGGTGCCGCTGGCCTGCAGGATCAACGCGCCGCCTTCGGTGCGGGCGCGATCACGTTCGGCCGGCCCCGGTCGAAAGAAATTCCATTTGCTGCCGATTTGCAGCGTGCGGAAATCGTCCGAAAGCGGTTGGCCATGGGGTAGGGCCGTACCGCCGCGTGGCTTGGCGAGAGGTTTCGAAAGATCGCCGCCGGTCATCGCGAACCAGCCATCGGCGGTCCAGCGGATCGGGTCGAGCAGCGCCTGCCGCCCGAGCGTCCAATACCCGTTCTCGAAGCCGTGATAGACCGACCACCAATTCCCGTCGGGCGCCTCGACGAGGCTGGCATGGCCGCGCGACCACCATTTTTCGTCGGTGCTGACGGTCCGCACGACGGGGTTGGCGGGATCGTTCGTCCACGGGCCGTGGATCGAGCGTGACCGTGCGACGATTACCATGTGGCCGGTCGGTGGCCCGGCGGTGCCGCCGACCGCGGTGATCATGTAGAACCAGCCGCCGTGGCGGGTGATCTTCGGCCCCTCGGGACTGAAACCCTCGACGTCCCACGTGTCCGGATAGCGCCACGGGTCGTAGACATGCTCGACCTTGCCGACCGTCGACAGGCCATCGTCGACCAAGCGGATTCGGTCGCCGCCCGACAGGAACAGCCAGCGCGATCCGTCCTCGCCGACTGCATGGCAGGGGTCGATATGGTTGGGCAGTCCGAGGTCGATCGGGTCGGACCAAGGGCCGTCGATATGGTCGGACCAGATGACGTGGATCCCGTTCGGCTTTGCCTTGACCGGAATATACAGAAAGTACCGGCCGTTATGCTTCTCGAGGCTGACCGCCCACACCGATCCGATATTCCGGGTCAGCGCGGCCTTGCGCGGTTGCCAGTTCACCAGGTCGCGACTGTGCCAGATCGTCAGCCCTGGATAGGAATCGAAGCTCGAAAAGGTCATGTAATAGTCCGCGCCGTCCTTCAGGATGGCGGGGTCGGGATGGTCGCCTGCGATCAGCGGGTTGAGGAACCGGCCGTCGCCGAGGTCGGCCCTGCGCTGCCCTTCGAAGCCACGCCGCCAATTGCCGTCGAACCGCGGCACGCCCGCGCCGGGTTCGAGACCGTCCGCATCCGAGGCTGTCGCGGGACCAAGTGCGGCGGCGCCACCCGCGAGCGCCAGTCCGAACGTCTCCCGGCGATTATAGACCATCCGCATCTCCCGTCCTGATTTCGCGCTTCTACCAAGTACGTCGTACCAGCAGGTCGCACGCAATACAGGGGACCATGGTCCTCGCCCCCACTACGCCGCGGATCGGAAGGCGTCGTGCGTGGCGAGAAGGCGGCGGGCGCGGTCGACGACGGGTTTGTCGATCAGCTTGCCGTCGACCGCGACGGCACCGAACGCACCGTCGATCGCGGACATCACGCGCGTCGCCCAGTCCACGTCAGCGTCCGAGGGCAGGAACGCGCGGTTCACGACCGCCACCTGGCGCGGGTGGACGCAGAGCTTGCCGCCAAAGCCGAAGCGCCGCGCGTGTTGCGTGTCGCTTTCCAGCGCAGCGTCGTCCGAAAGGTCCGTCGAAACGCCGTCGACGGGTGCCGCAAGCCCGGCGCTGCGCGACTGCAGCACGATCTGCGTGCGGACATGATCGATTTCCGCCCGGTCGCCGTCGATGCCGGCATCGGCCTGGAAGTCGACGGTGCCGAACGATAGCCGCGACAGGCCGGGCGCGGCGACGAGCTCCGCCAGGTTCAGGATTGCCGAGACGGTCTCGACCAGTGCGTGCAACGGCTTTCCCCCCGCCGCCTCGCGCATCGCGGCGAAATCGGACGCGCGCTCGGCCTTGGGCAGCATCAGCCCGGCGACGCCCGGCAACGCCGCGAGCGCGCGGACGTCGTCGGCATGCCAGTCGGTATCCAGGCTGTTGACGCGCACGACGAAGCGCGGCTCGGTCAGGCTGGCGAGCGCGTCATGGACCGCGTCGCGCGCGGCGCACTTGCGATCGGGGAGCACCGCGTCCTCCAGATCGATCACCACCATGTCCGCGCCGCTCGCGCGCGCCTTTTCGAAGCGCTCGGCGCGATCGCCGGGGACGAACAGGATGCTGCGGGCGGCAATGGTCATGGAAAATCCTTTAGAGGCCGGATTCGGGATCGCGGCGGAAGGTCTGGGAATAGGAATAGCGGTCGGCGGGATGGGTATTGATCGCCATCTCGATCACCTCGCCGCGTGCGTTCAGATATTGGCGCGTCAGCCGCAGCCCGGGCGCGTCGGTCTCGGTTTCGAGCAGCGTGGCGATCGGTGCGCGGATCGCCACCGCCTCGATCTGCTGGCGAACCTCGGCGACGCGCTCGCCGAACTGTTCCTCGATCCGGCTGAAGATCGGCATCGACCCGACATCGTCGTCCAGCTTCAGGCTGCGAAACGCCGGGTGGAGATAGATGTCCGAATAGGAGATCGGGCTGGTCCCGGCGGCGCGGCGCAGCGCGCGGAGATGGAGCCAGGTCTGGCCCGGCGTCGCGCCGACCTGATCGGCGATCGGCCCCTCCAGCACGATCGTCTCGCGCGCGATGATCGTGAGGCGGGTCTCGTTGGTATATTGCTGGAGATCGGACAGCCCCTCCATCACCTGGCGATAGGCGGCCGGTCGCGACAGCCCGAGGACTCGCGTGCCGACCCCCGCCTGGCGCGAGACCATGCCCGACTGCACGAGCCGCTTGATCGCCTCGCGGACGGTGAAGCGGCTCGCGCCGAACTGATCGCACAGGTCGAACTCGGTCGGCAGCAGCGTGCCGATTGGATAGCGCCCGTCCTCGATCTCGTTGATCAGCGTCTGGGCGAGTTGCAAGTAACGCGGTTGCTGACGAAGCTGGGGCATTGGATATCCATCGGTCGCTTTGTCGGGTGATCCGGACAATAACTTATCGTTCAATGCCTTGGCGTTCGATGCAAGCGCTGGTGTCACCGTACCGCGCCGCGGGTCCGCAAGTCCGCCACATCGTCGCCGGTATAGCCGAGCGTCGCGAGGATCGCGTCGGTATCCGCGCCGAGCGCCGGCGCCGCCTTGTCCGGATGCTCGACACCGCCCGCGCGGATCGACGAGGCGATGCCGGGCAGGGGGCCGTGCTCGGGATGCTGGAAGTCGATGATCCGTTTCGACTCGGCGAGAAACGGATTGTCGAGCGCCTGCTGGACGTCGAGCACGGGCGCAGCGGGCACGCGGCCTTCGAACAGCTGCATCCACTGCGCGGTCGTGCGGGTCGAGAGCACCGCATCCAGATCGGCATTGAACGCGGGCCTGTTCTCCAGCCGTGCGGCGAAGGTCGCATAGCGCGGATCGGTCGCCCATTGCGGACGCTCGATCAGGCCGCACAGGACCTCGAAGAACTTCTCCTTGTTGCACATCACGAAGATCCAGCCGTCGCTGGTGGTGTAGAGCTGGCTCGGGGTCAGCGACGGGTGGCTCGAGCGCGACGTGCGTTCGACGGTGACGCCGCCGTTGAGATACCACTCGGCGACATAATTGAGGTTGCCGAGCGCGACGTCGAACAGGCTGACGTCGAGATCGCGGCCGATCCCGCTGCCGCGCGCCGAGACGACGCCCGCCAGGATCGCGAGCGCCGCGGTGGTGCCCGTCATGAAGTCGACGATCGACAGCCCGAAGCGCGCAGGCGGGGTGCCGGGCTCGCCGGTGAGCGACAAATAGCCCGCCTCGGCCTGCATCAGATAATCATAGCCCGGCCACGCCGCGCGACTGCCGGTGCGGCCATAAGCGGAGAGGTGGACGCACGCGATCGCCGGATTGAACGCCGACAGCGCCGCATAATCGAGCCCGAGCTTGGCGGGCAGGTCGCCGCGCAGATTGTTGAACACGACGTCCGACTCCGCGACGAGCTTCTCGAGCACCGCGCGCCCGTCCGCGCTCTTCAGGTCGAGGCCGATGCTGCGCTTGTTGCGGTTGAGCGATTCGTAGAAATGGCTGTCGCCCGGCGCGAAGAAATACGGGCCGACATGGCGGCCGATATCGCCGCCATCCTTGTGGTTCTCGATCTTGATGACCTCGGCGCCGAGATCGGCAAGTTGCTGCGTACCGAAGGGGCCCGCGCCATATTGCTCGACCGCGACGATGCGGAGCCCGGCGAGCGGCTGATTGGGGGCTGGCTGGCTCATGCCGGGTTCCGCGCGATGATCTGCTTGGCGATGATGATGCGCTGCAGCTCGTTGGTGCCCTCACCGATCGTCAGCAGCGGCGCGTCGCGGTAGAGCCGCTCGACGTTATATTCCTTCGAATAGCCGTAGCCGCCGAAGATCCGCATCGCCTCGATCGCATTCTCCAGGCCGGCTTCGGTCGCGAAATACTTCGCCATGCCCGCCTCCATGTCGCAGCGCTCGCCGCGGTCATACGCATTGGCCGCAGCCTCGGTCAGCAGGCGCGCGGCGTAGGTGCGCGTGGTCATCTCGCCGAGCTTGAGCTGGATCGCCTGATGCTCGCAGATCGGCTTGCCGAACGTCTTGCGCGTCTGTGCATAGGCGACCGCCTCGTCGAGCGCCGCCTGCGCAATCCCGACGCCGCGCGCGGCGACGTTGATGCGGCCGAGCTCGAGCCCGCCGAGCACCTGCTTCAGCCCGACGCCCTCGACCCCGCCGATCAGCCGGTCGACCGGCACACGGTACCCGTCGAAGGTCAGCGCGTTGCTGTCGATGCCCTTGTAGCCGAGCTTTTCGAGCTTTTTGGAGACGATGAACCCGTCGCCCTTCTCGGCGATCAGCAGGCTCATCCCCTTGTGGCGCGGCTCCGCGGTCGTGTCGGTCTTGACCAGCAGCAGGATGGTGTTGCCCGAGCCCGAATTGGTGATCCACATCTTGCTGCCGTTGACGACATAGTCGTCGCCGTCGCGGACCGCGGTGGTGCGGATCGCCTGAAGGTCGGTGCCCGCGTCGGGCTCGGTCAGGCCGATTCCGCCGCGCAGCTCGCCGGTCGCGAAGCGGGGCAGATAATGATCCTTCTGCGCGTCGGTGCCGCAGCGCTGGACGGTCATCGCCATGATCATGTGGCTGTTGATGATCCCCGCGACCGACATCCACACGGTCGAGATCTTCTCGATGATGCGGGCATAGGTCAGCGTCGAGACCCCGAACCCACCGAATTCGGGCGCGATCATGAGCCCGAACAGGCCCATCTCCTTCATCGTGTCGACGATCTTCTGCGGATATTCGTCGTCATGCTCGAGCTGGTGGACGAACGGCTTCACATCGGTTTCGAGGAACTTGTCGATCGAATCGAGAATCATCACCTCTTCGTCGGTCATCGAGGCGGCGGGGAGAGCGGACTGGGTCGTCATGAGGGATCTTCCTTGAATTCAGGCGCGCTGGGCGAGGATGTCGCCGAGTGCGGAAGCGGGGTGCCGGTCCATGTCGAGCACGGCGGCGCGGATGTGGGCGGCACGGGTCGAGTCGACCGTGCGGTCGGCGTTCTCGGAATATTTCGCGTCGATGTCGGCGTTGCTCAGCGGTCGGTCGGACGCGCCGCGATTGATCGCCTCGCGGTGCGCGAGCCTGCGCCCATCGCGGGTTTCGACGATCACTTCGCCGGTGAAGTGCTTGGGATAATCGCTGTCGGGATCGATCGCGTAGGTGACGCGCGCGGCCAGATCGAGAACGTCGGGATCGTTCAGCGCGGCCGGATCGAGCGCATCCAGCGTGAACTTGCCCGTCAGCAACGCGGTGGCCACGGTGTAGGGGATCGAGAATTGCGCGTCATAGCCGGTGCGCGGCGTCCGCTTCGGTGCGACGGGTTCGCACACGATCGGGATTACCGCCTCGGGCACCAGCACGGTGACCTGCGCGATATCGGCTGCGGTCAGCCCGTGCTGCGACCGCAGCGCGATCGCGGCGTCGATCGCGGCGTGCGTCATGTGGCAGGCGGGCAGCGGCTTGACCGACACCGCCTCGATTTCCCAGGTCTCGCCGATCCCGGCGGTCGCCTGGTCGAGCAGCGCAGGGGCGGCGTCGCGCAGATAGAGCGCGAACAGCCCGAAGCGCCCCTCATAGGCGGCGGGCGGCCCGACGAAGCCGCGCTTGGCGAGCGTCGCCGCGGTCAGCGCGGAACTCGCCGCCCAGCCGGGGTGGAGCCGCTTGGTCCAGGCGCCATCGGCGAGGAATTCGAGGCTGCCGCCGGCCATCGACAGGACGATGCCCTGCGCCATCGCGATCTGCTGCGCGTCGAGGCCGAGGAGCCTGCCCGCCGCGAGCGTCGAGCCGAACGCGCCGATCAGTCCGGTCGGGTGAAAGCCAAAGCCATGGAACCCGCCCGCACCGACCGCCGCGACGCGGGTCGAGACCTCCATCGCCGCGATATAGGCGACGAGCAGGTCGGCCCCCAATGCACCCGCCTTGTCCGCCGCGACGAGTGCGGTCGGAAAGGCGCTGACGGTGGCATGGATGATCCCGCGCGCATGCGTGTCGTCATAGTCGAGCCCGTGCATGACGAGGCCGTTCATCAGCGCCGCATCGCGCATCGCCAGCGTGCGGCCATAGCCGAGCACGGGGGCGGAGCCGCTGCCGAGATCCCCGGCGGCGGCGAAGCTCGCCTCCGCCCAGGGTGCGCCGACCGCGGCGAGGCCGGTACCCACGGAGTCGAGGATCAGGTACCGCGCACGCTCCTTGACCGGGTCCGGGATGGCATCGATCGTCAGGCGCGTCGCGAAGTCGGCATAGGTTTGCGAGAGCGTCACTTGGCGGCCCCCCCGGTCACCAGCGAGTCATCCGAGACATCGTCGAGCGACTGGCCCGTGGTCTCGATGTTCAGCAGCCCGACCGCGGCGATCATGCAGGCAAGCACCACGCCGACCATGCCGAGCACCCCGTGGAGCCCGAAGCGCTCGAACAGCGCGACCGTCGCATAGGGCGTGAGCATCGAGGCGGCGCGTCCGCACATCCCCGCGAACCCGGTGCCGCGCAGGCGGTAGGCGGTCGGGAACAGCTCGGGGATGTAGGCAAACAGCGCGAGCGTCACGAGCGTGTAGATGCTGGAGACGAGCAGGAAGCCGGTCAGCGGCACCATCAGGTCGCCCTGCGCAGTGGGATAGAGGAAGCCGAAGATCATGATCGCGACGGCGGCCGCGATCAGCGAGGCGCGGCGCGAGATACGGTCGGCGATGCCGATCGCGACGACCGCGCCGAACACGCTGCCGAACGACATCAGCGTCGTATACCAGAGCGAGGTGACGATCCCGGTCCCGTGGCTGACCAGGAAGGTCGGCAGCCACGCGACGAACCCGTAGACCGAGACGTTGACCGCGATCGCGGCCAGCGTCGCGGCGATCAGGCGGCGACGCAGCTTGGAGCCGAACAGCGCGCTGAGCGGCGCGTGGACCTGCTGCACGGCGCGGACCTCGGGGACCTCCGCCAGCGGGCCCTTGTGCGCGACGACTTCGGCTTCGATCTCGCGCAGCGTCGCCTCGGCCTCGTCGTTGCGACCGACCGATTCCAGCCAGCGCGGCGATTCCGGCATCTTCTTGCGCATCACCCAGACGATCAGCGCGAGGATGCCGCCGATCGCGAACATGTAGCGCCAGCCGAGCGTCGGGATGACGATGTACCCGACCGCGGTCGCGACCAGCAGGCCCGAATTGACGACCATGCCCATGATCGACACCCAGCGCCCGCGATAGGCAGGCGGGATGAACTCGCCGAGCGTCCCCGCCGCGACGACCAGCTCGGCACCGAGGCCGATGCCCATGATGAAGCGGCAGACGATCAGGAACGGCATGTTCGGCGAGAAGATCGCAACGATCGACGCGAGCCCGAACAGCGCGAGGTTGAACTGGTACGACGCACGGCGCCCGAAGCGATCGCCGACATAGCCGGCCATGCCCGCGCCGATCATCATGCCGAGGAACGTCATCGACATGAACACCGCGGCCTGCGCCAGCGTCGAGAAGCCCTCCGCCTTCAGCGCGGCGATCACGCCACCGGCCAGATACACGTCGAACGCGTCGAGGAACGCGCCCGCGCTGATCAGCCCCAGGATACGCCAGTGGAATCGGGAGATGGGCAGACGGTCCAGCCTGGCTCCGGCGTTGACGGCGATGGTACTGGCCATGGGGCTACCTCTCAAGGGAATGGCGATGCGTCGGGGCGTCTTGGTCGAGGCTCTCGCGGCGCATGCGGGGGATGTCCGGCCACCAAGGGCAGCCGGTTAGCCGGTCGAATTACTTGTCGTCGGGGGACTCGCCGCGCTTGTAGACCAGCGAGTTGCGCGTGAACTCCATGATCTGCTTGGCGTCCTGGTTGAAGGCGCGCGTGCGCGTCGTGACGATCCCCTGGGTCGGGCGCGACTTCGACTCGCGGATCTCGAGCACTTCGGTTTCCGCGGTCAGCGTGTCGCCGCCGAACACCGGATGCGTCAGCTTGATCTCGGTCCAGCCGAGATTGGCGGGCGACTTGCCGCTGACGTCGTTGACGGTCATCCCCAGCACGATCGCCAGCGTCAGCCCGCTATTGACCAGCAACCGGCCGAACTCGCTCTTCGCGGCATATTGCGCGTCGCAATGCATCGGGTGCGCGTTCATCGTCATCAGCGAGAACTGGATATTGTCCGCGTCGGTGATCGTCCGTCCGGGGCGGTGCTCGTAAGTGTCGCCGACGACGAAATCCTCGAGATAGCGGCCATAGCTTGCGCGGTAGCGCTGCTCGCCGACCTTGATAGCCGATAGGCTCATACATCCTCCTTATCGCTTTGTACGGACATTACCGAACTTGCTCCAGGTTTACAAGTCCGCTGCGGTGCCGGCGTTTAGAACGCCACTTCGGCGCGGGCGGCAAACGTGTCGCCGGAATCGCGCCCGACGAAACTGCCCGTCCGGTTGTCGGTACGGAAATGCGTATAGTCCGCCATGAAGCGGAAATTGTTGGTCAGTGACCAGTTCAACCCGATCGTGCCGGCCGTACCGGTGCCGCCAAGCGGAAGGCTCGAACTGTCGAGATCCTCGTAGCGCACCACCGCCTCCAGCGCGCCCCAGCCCCCATCGAGCACCGAGTTCAGCACGTTCGGCGCGACATAGGTGCCGCTCCGCGCGGAATAGGTCGGTGTCTCGCCGGTGATCCAGAACCCGCCATTGACCGACAGTGCCTTGATCTTGCCGCTGCGGAAGGTCGAGGTCGGCCCGCCATGCACGGTGCGCTGGCCATATTCGCTGAACGCATAGAACGGCCCGAGCGTGCCGCCGAGTTCGAGCCCGAACGCCTTCGACCCATCGGCGCCGGTCAGCGCGGCGGATTCGACGCGGACGCTGTTGTTGAGCGCGCCCGCCATGCCCTGCGCGAAAGTCGTCGGCAGCGTCGTGTCGGGGATGTTCTCGCTATACGCCCAGCCGCCGATATGGATCAGCCCGCGCTTGGTCAGGACCGGGTTCCAGTGCGCGCGGCCCAGGAACATGCGGTTGTCGCTGCGCGTGAAATCGCTGTCGATCGCATCGCCGTGCACGCCGAAGCTCGCATGCCAGTTCTTGCCGCCCGCGCGGCCGACCGCGCCCATCAGGAAGACCTTGCCGCCCTGCGTCGCGAGCGCGGTGGTGTTGATGTTGGTGGTAATGAACGGATTTGCCGTCGACGCGGTGCCGATGTCGATGCCGCGATCGGTGATGAGATTGCCGAAGCGGACGTCGGCGTCGGTCTTGCCGAACTTCTCGCGGTAACCGACGAACGCCTGCACGACCTCGGTCGCGTTGCGGCGGAAATCGGTCTCGAACTGGTAGAACAGATGATCGCCGATCGTGCCGATCGCCCCGACTCGGAACTGGCGCAGCGTCGAGACGGTAATGTTGCGACGGTCGAAATCGGATCCGCCCGTCGACGACACATCGGCGAGCAGTCGCCCGCGCATCTTGAAGGTGAACTTGCCGTCGCGGCTGCTGAACACCGGTGCGCCCCGGCTCCAGTCGACCGCGAGGTCGGCGGGCAATGCGACCCCGCCGGTGCGGGTCACCTGCTCGTTGCCGACCGGGACGGGGGCGATCTTGGCGCCGGCATCACGCTCCTGCTTGGCGACCTGCACGGGAGTCGACACGCGTACCGGGGCGGCCGGTATCGGGGCAGGGGGTAAGGGCGCTGCCGGCGCATTCGCGGCCAGTGCGCGTCCTGCTCTCGCCTTGGCGGTGGCGATCAGCGTATCGGCGCGTTCGCGGCTGACCAGCTTGTTCTCGACCATCTCGTCGATCAGCGCGAGCATCGTCTGGTACGATGCATCGGTATCGAGCGGCGATGGCGACGGGGACAGCGGCGGCGACGAAGTCTGGGCATGCCCCGCCGATGGCAGCATGGCGAGCAACGCGCAGAGCGATACGGCGTACGAATGACGCATACAGACATCCTCAAGTGACCGGGCTCACGTCATCGGCATCGTCCGTCTTCAGCGGCGCGACGTCCCGAGATCAGCCTCGCTAGTTCGACTTGATCTTAATGTCCGTACAAATGCGCTGTCAACGTCGTTCTGTGCGGTGAACGGAGCGGCGACCCGATCAGGGCATGTGCGGAATGGTCGTGCGCGGTGCCAGATCCGGCCGCAACCGGATCAAACCCTCCTGCGTCACATGCGCGATCGCCCGCCCGTCGCGGCTGTGGAAGACGCCGCGCCCGATGCCGCGGCCATGGCCCGACCACGGGCTTTCGCACGCATAGAGCAACCAGTCGTCGAGCGGCACGTCCTCGTGAAACCACATCGCATGGTCGAGGCTGGCGGTCTGCATGCTGCGATCGAACATGTTGACGCCGTGCGGGATCAGCGATGCGCTGAGCAGCGCATAGTCCGACAGATAGGCGAGGATGCCGCGGCGCAGCGCCGGGTCGGCCGGCGCGCGGCCGCGCAACCGGATCCAGACATGCGACACCGGCGCGCCGGGCTCGGTCTGGAGAAACGCGGGGACGCCGCACGGGCGGATATCGAAGGCGGACGGTCGGCGAAGGAACGCGGCGGCCTGTGCCGAGCGGTCCGCATAGTCGCTGGCGAGCATGTCGAGCGAACGGAGCGCCTCCGGGGGCGGAAGATCGGGCATCGCGACCGCATGCTCCAGACCGGCTTCGGGCCGTTGGAACGACGCGGCCAGCGTCAGGATCGTCGCGCCGCGCTGGCTGGCGGTGACGCGGCGGTTCGCGAACGACCTGCCGTCGAAATCGCGTTCGACGCGGAAGATGATCGGGTGCGTCTCGGCGCCCGCACGCAGGAAATAGGCGTGCATGCTGTGCGCAACCGCGGGCCCGTCGACCGAGCGCTGCGCCGCCATCAGCGCCTGCGCGGCGACCTGTCCGCCGAACACGCGCGCGCTGGCGCCGGGCCGCTGGTGTCCCCGAAAGAGGTCGGTATCGAGCTGTTCGAGGTCGAGCAGGGTGACGAGTTCGGCGGTCAGGTCTGGCGTTGAGGGTCGATCGATCATGGTCGCCCGTACCCCGCGATCGCCGTTGGTCAAAGCCGGCGCGTCAGTTGCGCTCGGCGGCGAGCGGCTTGGTCGGCGCGATCTCGTCGACGCGTCCGGCCAGGTCCAGCAGGTCGCGGTGCAGTCGGCCGGCCGCGAAGGCGAGGCCGAACACACGGCCCGACGCTTCGAAGTCCAGCGTCGCGGCGGCCTCGCTTCGGCGGAAGAGATCGAGCGCGGTGCCGAACGTGCGATAACAGGTCTCGACATCGCCGCGGTCGACGGTTCCGCGCGTGCGCAGCGCCTCCGAACACCGTGCCGCCAGCGCCGCATGCGCGGTCAGCATCGTCGCCGACGGCGTGGCGAGCGCCGCCATCGCCGCAGGCGGCAGCGGCTCGTCGAGCGCGCGACCGCTCAGCACGAGGTCGTTGCGGATCCGCCAGAGCGTGCGCGGCACCGCCGCCGGAATGCCGTGATCGGCAAGGCGCGACGCCCGTTCGCGGTCGGCGTCCTTCATCGCCAGTTCGACCGCGGCCAGCGCCTGGCGGAGCGCGGCGTGATCGGGTGACGAAGGCAGTGCGAGCCCGGCCGTCAGTGCGTCGGCCTGTGTGTGCAGCATGCGTTCGATGTGCCGCAGCACGGCGCGCGTGCGCGCGATCACGACGCCGTGCGACCGCGCCGGCAGGATCAGCATCGCCGCCAGCACGCCGATCACGCCGCCCAGCCCGATCTCGATGATACGGTCGCGGACGAACAACTGCACCGAGGCGCCCGGCGGCGCGCTCAGCAGCATGATCGCCGCGGTGACCGGCGCGATCCGCAACCGCGGTCGCAGCGACGCGACGAGTGCGGCAATGCCGGTGACGGTGACGAGCACCAGGCCGAGTTCGAGCGTGTCGGTTCGCCCGAGCGCCGCGCCGATGCCGCCGAGAACCGCGCCCAGCAACGTGCCGAGCAGGCGATCCGTCGCCGCGCCGAGCGTTCCGCCGATCGACGCCTGCATCACGATCAAGACGGTGAAGACCGCCCAATAGCCTTCGTGCAGCCCCATCGTCTTGTAGGCAGCAAACGCCGCAGCGGTCGCGACGATCACGCGCACCGTCTGGCGCAGGCTGTCCGCATTCGCCTTGATCAAGGCACTCGGCCGCAATTCCACTGTCAGCGGGCTTTCCTTCGATCGTTGCCGGACAGGTCGTTAGCAGCAATGCCGCGACCCGTGATCGTAAATCGCAGCACGCCAAGCGATCCATTGCGGGGCCGATGACCATGGACCTGGTCGGCAAAGCGCGGCATCCTCTCGCCATGAACGACGATACTGGTCCGCAACAGCCGATGATCCACCGGGCGCGCACGATCGCGACCGGTCTGGCCGATGTCGGGCTGACGCATGCCGAAGAGCTGCTCCGCCGCCTGTCGCCCGAAGGCCGCGAGCAAGCCCGCCGCGAGCGCGAGGCGAAGGCGCGACGGCAGAAGCGGGTGATGATCCGGCTGGTCCTGGCGGCGATGGCGTCGTTGGTGGCTTTCGGATTGGTCGCGATCGTCGCCCCGGCCGGGCTGTCGCTGGCCGTCGCGTCGGTGCTGATGCTGCTGCTCGTCACTTTGGTGTTCCTGCGCGCCGATCCCCCTGCGCCGGGACGCGAAGCCTTGACCGAGGCGCCACTCGCGACCCTGGCCGAGCACGCCACGATCTGGCTGGCCGCGCAACGCCGCGGGCTACCACCGCCCGCACTCGTGCTGGCCGACGCCATGGCTGGTCGGCTGGAAGCGCTTGCGCCGCAGCTTGCGCGCCTCGATTCACGCAGCCCCGCGGCGGCGTCGCTGCGCAAGCTGATCGCAGAGGAGCTCCCCGCTTTGGTCCAGGGGTGGCGCATGGTGCCTATTCCGGCGCGGCGTATCCGTCATGCCGATGGCCGCACGCCGGACGAGCATCTGGTCAACGGCCTGCAGATCATCAACGCGGAGCTCGGTCGGGCATCGGAGCAGCTCGGCAAGACGACGCTCGATGATATCGCGGTGCAGGGGCGCTATCTGGAACTGAAATACAGCGACACCGGCCACGCCATATGACGCGTGCACCGCGCTAGCCGCACGCTGGTCTGACCGCGCGCTGTTCGCCGTACCGGTGGCCGCGCGTCCGCGGCATCGGATCACCCCGTGGTCGCGACGCTGAAATTCTGGACCAAGGCTGCGCGCTGACCGAGCGGCGGCGATACGGCGACGGCTTCACCGATCAGCAGCAGCGACGGATCGGAGTCGCTGATCGTCTCGACTAGGAACGCCAGCGCCGACAGTCGGCCGCGGATGATGCGTTCGGTCGGGAGCGAGACGTTGACCGCGACCATCACCGGCGTGTCGGGCGCGCGCCCGGCGGCGATCAGTTCGCGCGCGACTTGGGCAGCGGCGGCGCGACCCATATAGACCGCGAGCGTGGCGTCGGGCGCGGCCAGCGCGGTCCAGTCGAGATCGAGCGCTTCGCCGGCGCGGGCATGCGCGGTGACGAAGGTGAGTTTGCGCGCGAGGCCGCGTAGCGTCAGCGAGGCGCCGCCCGAGGCTGCGGCGGCGCTGGCGGCGGTGATGCCGGGGCAGATGCGGACCGCGATGCCATGCGCGGCGAGGTGGTCGAGCTCCTCGGTCGAGCGGCCGAAGATCGACGGGTCGCCGCCCTTGAGGCGGACGACCCGCTTGCCCGCGAGCGCCGCACTGGCGAGCAGCACGTTGATCGAGACCTGGTCCTTCGAATGGCGGCCCGATCGCTTGCCGACGCCGACCAGCTCGGTGCCGGGCGGGACGAGCGCGAGAACACCCGGGCCGACCAGCGCGTCGTAGAACACGATGTCGGCCGCCGCGAGCAACCGCTCGGCCTTGCGCGTGAGAAGGTCGGGATCGCCGGGGCCGGCGCCGACCAGCCAGACCGAACCGGGCGGGAAATCATGCGACATTGGCTGATCCTTGCGTGACGAGGAGTTTGGCGAGGGCAGGGCGGCACGACCCGCAATTGGTGCCGGCCTTCAGCGCGGCACCGATGGCGGGGACGTCAGCGAGATGCTGGTCGGCGATCGCGGCAAGGATCGTCTTCAGCCCGACGTCGAAGCACGCGCAGACGATCGGCCCGCGATCGATCTGCACGCCCGGCGCGCGGCCGGCGAGCAGGGTGGGCGCCGCAACCGCCTCGCTCAGTTGCGCGACGAGCCAGTCGCGGGGTGGCAGCGTGGCGTCGCGGGTGACGAACAGGACGGCGGCGAGTCGGCCATTGTCGAGGATCGCGATCCGGCGGCTGCCGCGGGCGGAGTCGATCGCCTCGATTCGCTGGCCTTTGGGGAGCAGCGCGTCGAGTGCGCCCGCGTCGCCATCGCCCGCCATGTCCCACGCCGTTCCGCACGGCACGGCGACGCGCGTCGCCCACAGGCAATCGGGGCGGCGCGCGAGTTCGCCGCGCACGACGATGAAGCCACGCCATTCGGTGGCCACCGCCTCGATCCGCACGGGAGTCGACTTGAACCCGGGCTGGCCCGAGATTGGATCGGCAAGCGGGCGGGGGAGCAGCCCGGTGCGGCCGCCAGTCGCGGTCCGATCGGTCCAGTGGATCGGCACGAACAGCTCGCCGATCCGCTGCGTCGCGGCGACACTCGCGCGAAACACGCTGTCGCCCTGCGGCGTCGACACGCGCGCCAAGCCGCCATCGACGATCCCCAGCCGCGCAGCATCGTCGGGGTGGATCTCGACGAGCGGCTCCTCGCGGTGCCGCGCGAGCTTGGGCGACAGACCGGTGCGCGTCATGCTGTGCCACTGGTCGCGGTAGCGCCCGGTGTTGAGCGTCATCGGCCATTTCGCGAGCGGCGCCGCCATCGGCTTCTGTACGACCGGCACCAGCCGCGCGCGCCCGTCCGGCGTCGAGAACCGGCCATCCGCGAACGGCGTGCCGCCCCAGCGAAACGGCGCCATCGCGTCATAGTCCGCATTGCCCTTGGCCGCGTGACCGGGGAGCGCGAACAGTCGCGCGCCATCATTTTCATAGGCCGACAGCCGGCAATGCTCGCGCCAGATCTCGGCGGGGCGATCATAGGGGAAGGCGCTCTTCCACCCCATCCGCCGCCCGACCTGCGAGACGATCCACCAGTCGGGTTTCGCCTCGCCGGGCGCGGCCAGGAACGCGCGCTGGCGGCTGATCGTGCGGTCGGAGTTGGTGACGGTGCCGTCCTTCTCGCCCCAGGCGGCGGCGGGCAGGCGGACATGCGCGTGGACCGACGTGTCGGTCGTCGCGACCACGTCGGAGACGACGACGAACGGGCACGCGGCCAACGCCTCGCGGACGCGGCCGGCATCGGGCATCGAGACCGCGGGGTTGGTCGCCATCACCCAGAGCGCCTTGATCCGGCCGTTGCCGAGCTCGCGGAACAGGTCGACCGCCTTCAGTCCCGGCTTGGTCGCCATGTTGGAGGCCGCCCAGAACCGGCCGACGCGCGCGACGTTCTCGGGCGCGAAATCCATATGCGCGGCGAGGCTCGAGGCGAGCCCCCCGACCTCGCGACCGCCCATCGCGTTGGGCTGGCCGGTGATCGAGAAGGGGGCCGCACCCGGCTTGCCGATGCGGCCGGTCGCAAGGTGGAGATTGGTGATCGCGTTGACCTGATCGGTGCCCGACAGCGACTGGTTCACGCCCTGGCTGAACAGCGTCACGGTGCGCGGCGTCGCGGCGAACAGCTCGAAGAAGCGCCTGAGGTCTTGCGGCGAAACGTCGCAGGTGCGCGCCACCGACCACAGGTCGCTGCCCTCGCCGAGTTGATCCCAGAACGCGTCGGGTGTCGCGACATGCGCGGCGAGATAGGCATGGTCGACCACGCCCGCGTCGCGGCACCAGGCGAGCAGGCCGTTCATCAGCGCGACGTCGGTGCCGGGTCGGACCGCGAGATGCAGGTCGGCCTCGTCCGCGGTCTCGGTCCGGCGCGGGTCGATCACGACGAGCTTGGCGCCGGCCTCGCAGCGCGCGCGGATGCGTTGATAGACGATCGGGTGGCACCAGGCGGTGTTCGATCCGACCAGCACGATCAGGTCTGCCGCGTCGAGATCGTCGTAGCTCGCGGGCACGATGTCCTCGCCGAACGCGCGCGTGTGCCCGGCGACCGCGCTCGCCATGCAGAGCCGCGAATTGGTGTCGATGTTGGCCGAGCCGATAAAGCCCTTCATCAGCTTGTTGGCGACGTAATAATCCTCGGTCAGCAACTGCCCCGAGACGTAGAAGGCGACGCTGTTCGGCCCGTGCTGCGCGATCGTGTCGCGGAAGCGTCTGGCGACGAGGTCGAGCGCCTTGTCCCACGATGCGCGCCGCTGGCCGATCATCGGCGTGAGGAGGCGGCCCTCGAGCCCGATCGTCTCGCCGAGATGCGTGCCCTTCGAGCAGAGCTTGCCCGCGTTGGCGGGGTGGTCGGGGTCACCCTTGATCGTGACGCCGCGCTCACCGGTCGGCGTCGCGAGGATGCCACAGCCGACTCCGCAATAGGCGCAGGTCGTGCGGACGGACGTCATTAGCCCTCTCCCCCTCGGGGAGAGGGTWSGGTGAGGGGSAGTTGGGAAGCGCAGCACGCGCCCCARCCCCTCACCCCGACCCTCTCCCCRSWGGGGAGAGGGAGCAGYGAYGCGATCACGCCGCCGCCTTCATCGTCGWGGCGCGGCAGAGCAGCACACGTCCGCCCGAAACCTTCACCGGAATCACCGGCGTACACCCCTTGTCCTCGCCCAGCGCCTCGCCCGTATCCAGCGCGATCCGCCAATTGTGCAGCGGGCACGCCACCGCGCCGCCGTGCACGATCCCCTGCGACAACCGACCGCCCTTGTGCGGACAGCGATCGGCGAGCGCGTAGACCCGGCCGTCGCCGGTGCGGAACACCGCGATGTCGTCGCCGCCCGTCACCTGCACCGTGCGGCTGCCGCGGACCGGGATCTCGTCGACCCAGCCGATATCGAGCCATTCTCCGATCATGCCATTTCCTTCCCGAGAACGAGGGGCGTTGCATCCAGAGGCGTGAAGCGCGCCATCGGGGCGTGCTGTTCGCGGTGCTCGCCCGCCGCGCGTGCCGCCCAGGGATCGTCCTGCGTGAACTGCTGCGAGAACAGGAACCGCGCCGCCAGCGCATCGCGACCCTCGGCATCGTCGGCGATCCGCTCGCGGATATAGGCGACGCCGATCCGCTCGATCCACGGCGCGGTGCGCTCGAGATAGCGCGCCTCCTCGCGGTACAGTTGGATGAACGCGGCGCAATAGTGCATCGCCTCTTCCTCGGTCGCGACCTTGCACAGGAAATCAGTCGCGCGGACCTTCATCCCGCCATTGCCGCCGACCGACAGCTCATAGCCGCTGTCGACGCAGACCACGCCGAAATCCTTGATCGTCGCCTCGGCGCAATTCCGCGGGCAGCCCGATACCGCGATCTTGAACTTGTGCGGCATCCACGAGCCCCAGGTCATCTGCTCGACCTTGACGCCGAGCCCGGTCGAATCCTGCGTCCCGAACCGGCACCAGTCCGACCCGACGCACGTCTTCACGGTCCGCAGCGACTTGCCGTACGCATGCCCGCTGACCATCCCGGCGGCGTTGAGATCGGCCCAGACCGCGGGCAGATCCTCCTTCCTGATCCCGAAGATGTCGAGCCGCTGGCCGCCCGTCACCTTGACCATCGGGGCGTCGTATTTCTCGACGACGTCGGCGATCGCGCGCAACTCGCGTGGGGAAGTGAGCCCGCCCCACATCCGCGGCACGACCGAATAGGTGCCGTCCTTCTGGATGTTGGCGTGCACCCGTTCGTTGACGAACCGGCTCTGTTGGTCGTCCTTATAGTCGCCGGGCAGCGCGCAGAGCAGATAGTAATTGAGCGCCGGCCGGCACGACGAGCAGCCGTCGGGCGTCGACCAGCTCATCTTCTGCATCACCTCGGGGATCGATCGCATCCCCTGCGCGACGATCTCGCGGCGGACGTCGTCGTGGCCGAAGCTGGTGCATTTGCACACCGTCTTCACCGCACGCTCGCCCGAATACTCGTCGCCCAATGTGACCGCGAGTAGCGTCTCGACGAGGCCCGTGCACGACCCGCACGATGCGGATGCCTTGCAGGTCGCGCGGACCGCGTCGAGCGTCGCGTTGCCCGCGCCGATGCACGCCACGACCCGTCCCTTGCTGACGCCGTTGCAGCCGCAGATCTCCGCCTCGTCGGAGAGTGCCGCAACGGCCGCCTTAGGGTCCGCCTGCGCCCCTCCTGCGGCGTAGGCCTGGCCGAAGATCAGCATGTCGCGCAACCCCGAGATATCCTCGCGCCGCTTGAGCAGGTCGAAATACCAGCCGCCGTCGCTGGTATCGCCGTACAGCACGGTGCCGACGATCCGGTCGTCCTTCACCACGACGCGCTTGTAGATGCCGCGCGACGCATCGCGCAGGACGATGTCCTCGCACGCCCCGCCGCCCGAGAAGTCGCCCGCGGAGAACACATCGAGCCCGGCGACCTTCAGCTTGGTCGAGGTCACCGATCCGCGATAGCCGCTGTGGCTGTCGGTCAGCCCGTCGGCGAGCGCGCGGCACATGTCCCACAGCGGTGCGACGAGGCCATAGACGTTGCCATCATGCTCGACGCATTCGCCGACCGCGAGGATCGACGGGTCGCTGGTGACCATATGGTCGTCGACCTTGATCCCGCGTCCGATCTCGAGCCCGGCGTCACGCGCGAGGGCGACGGAAGGGCGGATGCCGACCGCCATGACGACAAGGCTCGCGGGGATCAGCGTGCCGTCCTTGAGCCGCACGCCCTCGACATGCGTGTCGCCGACGATCTCGGCCGTGTCGGCTTCGGTCAGGATGGTCTGGCCGCGCGCCTCCAGTGCCGATTTCAGCAGCCACCCTGCCGCCTCGTCGAGCTGGCGTTCCATCAGCGTCGGCATCAGGTGGATCACCGTCACCTTCATGCCCCGCAGCGTGAGGCCGTGCGCCGCCTCCAGTCCGAGCAGCCCGCCGCCGATGATGACCGCAGCGCCACCCTTGCCGGCGGCCTCGAGCATGTGATCGACATCGGCCATGTCGCGGAACGAGATGACGCCGGGCAGGTCCTTACCGGGGACGGGAATGATGAACGGATCGGAGCCGGTCGCGATCAGCAGCCGGTCGTACGACACCGCCAGCCCCGATCGTGCGGTGACGGTCTTCGCGGCGCGGTCGATCGCCTGCACCGGATCGCTCGTCACCAGCTCGATCGTATTGGTCGCGTACCAGCTATGGTCGTTGATGACGATCTGCTCGAACGTCTTCTCGCCCGCCAGCACCGGCGACAGCATGATGCGGTTGTAGTTCACGTGCGGCTCGGCGCCGAAGATCGTCACGCGGTAGCGGGTCGGATCGCGCGCGATCAGCTCCTCGACCGCGCGACAGCCGGCCATGCCGTTGCCGATCACGACGAGATGCTCGCGGGTATCGGGGGAGGGGGTTTGGTGGTCCATCAGATCGTCCAGTCGGGTTGGAGCCGGGGAAGGGGGGCGTCAGGCGGGGATCGCGCCGTTCACCGCGCGGTCGCTGGTGCGGCGTGCGTCGAGCGCGGCGTCGAGCAGCGCGCGCTCGTCCGACTTGTGCGTGGCGGAGAAGCGGACGGCGAGCGCGCAGACCGCGGTGCCCGCCACAATGTAGCCGAGGAGGATCAGGCATTGCTGCGGGCTGGCCGATGCCTTGTTGAGGAACCCCGCCGCGACCGCGCCGATATTGCCGCCCGCGCCGATCAGCCCGGCGACCCCGCCGAGCGCCTTGCGATCGACGAACGGCACCAGCGCATAGGTCGCGCCGCATGCCATGTGCGTGAACAGCCCGAACATCGTCATCGCCAGGATCGCGAGCATCACGCTGCCGGCATGGCCGAACAGCACCAGCCCGACGCCCTCGCCGAGCATCAGCGCGAACAGCAGCAGCGCGCGGCCGTCGAGCCCTTTTTTGAGCGCGATCCGGTCGCTGGCGATCCCGCCGAGCGCCCGCGCGAACAGCGCCAGCCCACCGAAAATCCCCGCCGCCAGCCCGGCGCTCGTCAGCGAAAGCCCGAACCGGTCGACGTAGTAGCTCGCCGCGATATTGTGGATGAAGATCTCGACGCCGAAGCATGCGCCATAGGTCGCGGCGAGCATCCAGGTCCGGTAATTGCCCGCGGCGCGGCGGAGGATCGCCATGCCCGTCGCCTTGCCGCCGTCGAGTTCGATCCCCGCCGCGCGGAGGTCGACGATGTCGCCCTGCGGCGTGTCCTGCGTATAGCGGGCATAGACGAACGCCATCGCGACCATCGCGACGCCGGGTACGAAAATCGCCGCGCGCCAGCCCAAGGCGTGCTCGACACCGAGCCCGACCAATGCGGCGACGACCAGCGGCATCAGGCTCTGCGCCGCGCCGCCGCCGGCATTGCCCCAGCCGCCGACGGTCGCGTTGGCGGTGCCGACGACGTTGGGCGCGAACATCACGCTCGTATGATATTGGGTGATGACGAACGACGCGCCGATCGCGCCGATCGCGAGGCGGAAGACCAGGAACGCCTCATAGGTCTGCGCGAAGGCGAGCCCGAACACCGGGATCGCGCCGAGCAGCAGCAGCCAGCTATAGGTGCGGCGCGGGCCGAACCGGTCGCAGAGCGGCCCGACCACGAGCCGCACCAGGATCGTGACGGCGACCGCGGCGATGTTGATGTTGGCGATCTGATCCTTGTCGAGGCCGAACTCGGTCTTGATCAGCGGCATCAACGGTGCGGCGGCGAACCACGCGAAGAAGCACACGAAGAATGCGAGCCACGTGACATGGAACGCACGCATCTGCGGCGTTGCGGCGCTGAACAGGTCGATCTTCGTGGCCTTGGGCGCGGTCGCGTCGATACCCGGTGATGCGAACATAATTGGTCCTCCGTCTGCGATGGACAAAGAAAAAGCCGCCCCGACGGCGACCTTGCGGACGCATCGGAGCGGCTTCGTTGCCTATGGACGATCGGTGGATCGTCCTACGCGGTCGGGCCCCTTCGTTGGAACCGGTCTCGCGATGATTTCGTGTCCGACTCCCTTGCCGGACGATGCGAAGATGACCGAAGTGGCTTTATCGCGCAAGCGTCATTTCGCAGATGCAGCAGATTTGGGTCGGTGGCTCAGCAGCCTGTCCTCCTGCGCACGCAGGAGCCCGGGGTATCGAGCGCCATCCGCCGTGATCCTGCTTGACCCTGGGTTCCTGCGTTCGCAGGAAAACCGGGGCGGCCCTTACGGCAACCCGGCCAGATACCCTTGGATATCGTCCGGATCGAACGCGCGCCTGTCGAAGAACGCGTCGCGCCCGAGGATCAGCCGACCCTGCGTCGATCCCGCGCCGATACCGTCCGCGCCGATCGCCCCTTCCAGCTTCGAGCTCGCGTTGGGCAGTGGCGCGTCCGACCCCGCCAGCGCGGCGCGATACACGTCGGGACGGAACACGCCTTGCGCGACATCCGCCTCTTCGGCTGAAAACGCCGTGCCGTCCCAGCGGGCCATCTGCGAATACAGCCACGCCGCCTGGCTGCGCCACGGGAAATTCGCCGCCTCGCGGTACTGGAACATGAAGTCGGGCACGTGGATCGGCACCGCGTCCTGCACCAGCCGCACCCGGTCGCCGATCGCGCGTGACACCGCATCGACCGGCGCATCGAGATATGCCGGTCGGGCCAGGATTGCCGCATTGGCCTCTCGCGTGGCGGGATCGACGAACTGCGCAGCGGCGGCGTGGAGCGCGCGGATCAACCGGTGGACTACGTCGCCGCGCTCGACCAACGTCGCCGCGCGCATCGCCAGCACCTTCTCGACGCCGCGCCGCCAGACCTGCGCGGTGACCAAGGCGATCCGGCCGACGCCGCGATCGACCGCGACGCCGTTCCACGGCTCGCCGACGCAGATCCCGTCGACCTCGCCCGCCGCCAGCGCATCGGCGGCAAAGGTCGGGCTGGTCGTCACGATCTCGACGTCGGTATCCGGTCGGACGCCGACCGCCGAAAGCCAGTAGCGCAGCATGTAGTTATGGCTCGAATAGCGATGCACCACGCCGAACCGCAGCCGGCGTCCCGCCGACGCGCGCGCCGCCGCGACCGCCTTCAGCCGCGCGCCCAGCACCACTGGATCGCCGAGCGCATCGCCCTCCATCACCTGCGCGGCGAGCGGCAGCGAGAGCGTGATCGCGTTGCCGTTGAGCCCCAGCACGAACGGCACCGCCATCGGTACAGCGGGCCGGCCGCGTCCCAGCGCGGTGGCGATCGCGAGCGGCGCGACCATGTGCGCGGCATCGGTATGGCCGTACAGCAGCCGATCGCGCACCGTCGCCCAGGTCATGTCGCGAACCAGCTCGATCTCCAGCCCCTCGGCCTCCGCGAACCCGCGTTCGCGCACGAGAATCGGCAGCGCGGCATCGACCAGCGGCAGGAAGCCGATGCGGACCCGGTCGAGCGCCATCACAAATCTCCCATGAGCGCGTCGCTCGTGATGATCGCGTCGGCGATCTCGGCGATCCGGCGGTTGGATCGCATCGCCTGCGCGCGGAGCAGGCCGTAGGCGGTCGGCTCGTCGATGCCGCGGCGTTTCATCAGGATCGCCTTGGCGCGGTCGACCGTCGTGCGGTCGGCGAGCGCGCTGCGCGCCTCGTGCAGTTCGGCCTGCAACCGCGCGAACGCCTGGAAACGCCGGATCGCGAGGTCGATGACGGGCTTGATCCGCTGCTTGGCGAGCCCGTCGACGATATAGGCCGAAACGCCGGCGTCGACCGCGGCGGCGGTGGACTCGGCATCGCTCTGGTCGACGAACATCGCGATCGGACGGGCGAGCGCGCGCGATACCGCGAAAAACTCCTCGAGCACGTCGCGACTCGGGTTTTCGAGGTTGATCAGCACCACTTCGGGGGCGGCCTTCTCGAGTGCGGCGACCATCCCCGGCGTACCGTCAATCACGACGATATCGTCGAGCCCCGCCTCGCGCAGACCATCGGAAATGATGGCGGCGCGCGTGGTGCTGGTATCGATGATCGCGATGCGCATGACGCGGTCTTATGCCGCACCGTTCGCGATGGCGAGAGCGCGTCGACAGAACGGGTCCGACTCCGCGCGTACACCGAGCTCCATGGTTGATCGCTTTTGATATCGTGGAGCTCCGCGCAATCGAGCGATGCCTGCTCGCGTGGTTCTATTCTTCCTGCACGTCACCCCGCACCGCTCGCAAGCTTTCGTAAAATAATCAGGCCTATTCCCCGATTTCCGAATATGGGGTTTACTAAAGCCGGATAGTATTCACCAATGCCGATCGGAGGCAGCTTGCAACAGGTCGTGGCGTGTCATAGCTGATGTCCGGGGCATGACGGGGGCAGTTGCAGGCGTGAAAATATTAACACGGTCGTATCGCGTATTGTCATTCCTTTTGCTGACGTCGGGCGTCGCCGCCGGTGCCGCGCAAGCGGCGGATGACGGTCACGCGGCGAAGACCGCGTCCGCGCCGGTCGTAGCGATCGAAGCCGAACCTGTATGGATACGCGAGCGGACGATCCCGGAGGCGACCAAAGCCCGTGTGGCGAACGCGCAGAGTGGTATCGCATTCCTGTTGCTCGACGAACAGCACCGGACGCGCGCCGATGGTCATGACGACTGGTTTCGCACAGCGACGAAGGTAACCGACCGCAGCGGGCTCGAATCCGCCGGCCAGCTAGCGCTGTCTTTCGACCCCGCGTTCGAAACTGCGGGAATCGCCTTCATCCACCTGATCCGTGACGGGAAGATCATCGACCTGACGCAGGACACGAAGTTTCGGATCGTCGAGCGGGAAGACAGCCTCAAGGACGGCATCGTCACGGGGACGCTGAAGGCGATCGCGAACCTGCGGGACGTCCGTGTCGGCGACGTGGTCGATTATGCGACGACGATCTACACGCGTACGGCGCTCTGGCCCGGCCACGCATTCTATCATCTGTCGCAACGCTTTTCCGACGCGCTGGCGACGCGCGCGCTGCGCTTCGTCTGGCCCGCGGGGACGACGCCCCGGTTCAAGGCGTTGAACAGCGATGTGGCCTTTCCCCCGCGTAAAATCGCAGCGGGTACGGAATGGGAGTGGATCGTCACGGATCCACCGGCGATGCGCGGCGAGGAGGATGTACCGCCGGGCATGTTCCAGTGGGGGCGGGTCGATATATCGACGATGAAGGACTGGGCCGAACTCGCCCGCTGGGCGACGGCGCTGTATCAGGGCGACGAGAGCCTGCCCGGTGCCTTTGCCGCGCGGCTCGACGCCATCGCCAAGGCCTCTCCCGCGCCAGCCGATCGACTGACCGCCGCGGTCCGGTTCGTGCAGGACAATATCCGGTACGTCGGGGAAGAACTGGGTGAGGGATCCTATGTGCCGCGCCGTCCGGCGATCGTGCTCGCGCGGGGCTATGGCGACTGCAAGGACAAGAGCCTGCTGCTCGCGGTCGCGCTGCGTCGACTTGGCATCGATGCAGTTCCGGCGCTCGTGTCGACGACCGGCGGGAAGCGGCTTCCCGATCGTTTGCCGTCCCCGCTGGTGTTCGATCATGTCATCGTCCGCGTCGTGATCGACGGCAAGGTCCTGTGGCTCGATCCTACCGGTACGCACCGCGGTGGTACGGGACGCGGCATCGTGCCCTCCGATCTCGGCTATGCGTTGCCGATCCGCGCGGAGCAGACCGCGCTGGAGCATATCGACGGCTATGGCGACCGCGCGGGGCGCGTGACTGTGCTCGAGCAGTTTGCAGTGGACGAGACGGCGGACATCCCGTTGCGGCTCCACGTCGAGACGCGGTTTACCGACGCACGCGCCGATACGATGCGCGCGCGCTGGGCCAACGGATCCGCCAAAGCCATCTCGGATGCGAACCTGGAATTCTACCATGATCGGTTCCCGGGGCTCGTCGAGAGCAAGACGCTGGAACTGATCGACGATCGCGACCGCAACGTCCTGACGTTGAACGAGAATTACACGATGCCACGCGACGCATTCGGCAAGGCCGGCATCCCCGCCAAGCTGACCACGCGCGCCTATATCGTGCAGAATGTTCTCCCCGCACGACAGTCCAGCCCGCGCATGCAGCCGCTTGCGCTACCGACCGATCTGGCGAACGATCAAGCGATCGAGCTTCGCGTCAAAGATCGCGTGCTCACGCCGCTCGACGATCTGGATGCACGGGCCGGGGCCATGACGTTCTCCCGGAAGACCACCGCGTTGCCCGACGGCCTGCGCGTGATCTACCGGCTCGATACCGGCACGCGCGATGCCGTCCCGGCGAGCGCCGCCGCCGAGGTCTATGCGTTGTCGGATCAGATCAAGGACAATGCGGGGATCGAGTTCTACCTGGAGAAATCTCCCCACACCGCGTTCGCGCCAAAGGGTATCGACGCCGCGACCTGGGCACCGATCAAGGCCGACATGGAAAAGGCGGTCGCGCTCACGCAGAAGAACGAACAGTCCACCAATCTCGAAGCGCTGGCACTGCTGTCGACGGCGTCCGGCAAGGTGCCGCATCCCTCCGCCGCAGCCGGTCTGATCGACGGGTTGAAGGGGGCCATTCTCAGCGACCTGCGCCGCCCCCAGGCAGCGTTCGCCGCACTGCAATCCGCCACGGCGCAATATGACGGCAATCCGCCGGTCTATCGCCTGTGGCTCGGCTATGAACTCGACTTGGGAACGGCTGAGTCCTTCGTCAAAGCGCTGGAGCGGACGATCGCTGTCCAGCCGAAGGAGATCGGCACGTTGGACAAGCGATTGATCCAGCTGGCGCTGCAAAAGATAGTCGCGCTGGCACCGGAGAAGCGTGAGGCGGCACGTGAATCGTTGTGCATGACGCTCGACAAGGGTGGGTGGCAGCAGGATCCGAGGACGGATTTCGGCAACAGCATGCTGGGCTGCGCGATTGCGGCGCACAGTGTGAGGGGGAATATCGTCGAAGCGCGCAGCGGGCTGGCGAAAGATCCGCCCACCGAGGCATTGCTGACGATGGCGATCGACCGCCGTCACCAGGCGCTCTGGCCGGACATAGACCGGATTGGCGGCGATCGGTTTCGCAGGAGCCTCGAACGCGAGGCGGCACGCGCCGCTGCCGTCTCCGCTGCGACGCCAAAAGACTATGCCGCGATGACGTATCGGATGCAGACGCTACGTGCGCTGGGCCGCTTCCAAGAGGCGCTGGACGCCGGCAAGGCGTTAGCGAGCGATACGGCGCAGATCGAGATCGTGGGAACCGACGCATTCTGGCTGGTCAACGAATATGCGAGCAATCTGTCAGCGCTCGGTCGCGGCGATGCGGCGATCGCGGCATTGGACGGCGTGCTAGCGCTGGGTCTCGACCGCTATCCCGAACTAGTGTCGTTCGCCATCAATCGCGCGGAGATCGTCGTTCAGGCGGGACGGTTCGATGCGGGGCTGGCCAGCGTGACCGAGCTCGACACGCGCCATGCGAGCGGCTTGAGCGACTATGGCCGGATGTGGGTCTGGACGACCAAGAGCTGCGCATTGCGCGCACTGGGTCGCGTGGCGGAGGCCGAGGCCGTCGAGGCGAACATTGCAAAGACGCCGCAGAACAACTGGAGCGCGGCGACTGAGGCTGCCGCATGTCGGAACGACGGCGGGGCGATCGCCGACCTTATTAAGCTTCGGCTGGGCGACAGCGAAGCGCGCCACGGCGCGCTGGCCCTGTTGATCACGTTCGACACGCAAACGTCGCAGACTGCGTTTCAAAAGCGGTTGCGTGATGCGCTGGCCGCCGCGATCGCACGGCCCGATGTCCAACAGGCATTCGCAAAATATGGGCGCGCGGTTCGCTATGCCGGGACGACACAAGGCTGGAACGAATTCTGACGGGATTGCTGTTCAGCGGTGAGCGCGTGTTAGCGACAGGAGATGTAACCGGAGGCGGGGGGGGCTGTGACCGGTGCGGTTTGATCGCCGTCAATGTCGGGGACCGGGTGCCGTGCACAGTGGCGGCATGGAGAGCCGCGATGATCGATCATGACGAATTCGGCGGATTAGTCGTACCGTTCGTGCGGCGGCGGCCTGTCATCCAGGACACCGATCTCGCCGCCATCTTCGCCTATCATGCCCGCCTTCGTGACGTGTGCGACAGCCTCGAAGCCTGTGCCGACGCACTCCCCGATCGACCCTCGGACGCAGCGGCGTTGTGGCTGAGCCTGCGCGGTGTGGTCGCCAGTCATGACCGGGAAGAGGCTACGGTAATTGACACGCTGTTCGCGTGCGACCTAGGCGATCCGCTGACCGCGGCGCTGCTTGGGCGAGTGCAGGCGCGGCGCCTGAGCGATGCGATCCATGCGGACGACGTCCTCGCGGCGCTGTCCGAACTATCGACGTCCGAGCGATGGCAGCCCTGTGCGGAAGCGTTCGGCTATATGTTGCGCGGCGTTTTCGACAACTGCCGGCTGACGATGGACTTTACCGAGCTGGCGATCCTGACGCTTGGCACCGGACGGCTCAGCCGCAGCGCACGCGCGATGCTCATCGACGGGCTGTGCGCGCGGCAGGCGAGTTAGGCGGCTTCGGCGCGATCCTGTAGCGCGCGTTCATCGGAAATCGTGACCGCGCGGCCGCCCGGCAGGGCGATGATGCCGGCGATCTTCAGCCGGGTCATCTGGCGGCTGACCGTCTCGATCGTCAGCCCGAGCACGTCGGCGATCTGTCCGCGCGTGAGCGGCAGGTCGAACGTCATCGGTGCGTCCGGCGTCGCGCGGCACCGGCTCGCGGTGGCGCGCGACGCCATGTCGAGGAGGAAGCCCGCGATCTTCTCCTGTGCGGATTGACGCGCGAGCGACGCGATCCGCGTGCGCGCGACACCTAGCGCCGCCAGCGTCCGCTGTAGCAACAGCCGCTCCATCCGCGCGTGATCCTCCAGCACGCGTTCGAACGCGTCGCGTGGGAAGATGCATAGCTCGGCATCGGTCAGCGCGGTGATCGTGAAGTCGGCCTGGCCGGCATAGGGCTGGCCGACGAAATCCGCGGGGTACAACAGCCCGACGATCTGCTCGCGACCATCGGGCGACGCCGCCACCAGCGTGAGGACGCCCGACAACAAATTGGCGCAGATGATACTCTCATCGCCCGCCCAGATCAGCGTCTGGCCGCGCGTGATCGTGCGACGGCGGCCGAGTGTATTCAGCGTCGTCAGCTCGCTGTCGCTGAGACTGCTGCACAGGGCCTGGTCGCGGATCGCGCAATCCGTACAGATATCGATGTGAGCCATCCGCCGGCTATAGTGTACGCGACCCCAAAACCCGCCTGAATTCTTTCGCTGCCGTTACGAGTTTGCGGCTGCATCCGCATCGTCTTCGATCGGCAGGTGGAATTCATGCCAGATGCCATTGAGAATGCCGAAGCCAAGCGCGAGGCCGAGGCCGAGGATCCAGGTGAAATACCACATGATCAGATGTCCTTGATGTTCGGGGTCAGTAGAAGTCGGGGTTGGTCGCGACCTCGTGCGCCGTCACGCGACCGAACATCACCTTGTACGCCCAGGCGGTGTAGGCGAGCACGATCGGCAGGAACACGACGGTGACGACCAGCATGATGCCGAGCGTCCTGGCGCTCGACGATGCGTTCCAGACGGTGAGGCTGGAGTGCGAGTCGATGCTCGACGGCAGGATGAACGGGAACATCGACAGCCCGACGGTCGCGATGATGCCGATCGCCGAGGCGGACGAGCCGGCGAACGCGGCGGTTTCCGACCCGCGGCGAATGCCGAACACGGAGAGCGCTGCGCCGCCGAACCCGAGCAGGGGGGCGATCATCATCCAGGGGTAGAGGCCGTAATTGACGAGCCAGCCGCCGCGTGACGCTTCGCTCGTGGTGTGCAACGGATTGGACGGGCCCGCCGGATCGATCGCGCCGACGATATGGTAGCCGATATCGCCATAGGCGACGAACGCCCAGCCTATCGCGAACAGCACGAGCGAGGCGAGTCCGGCGACCGTCCCGAACGTACGCGCGCGATCATGCACCGCGCCGTGCTCGACCTTGATCGCCAGCCATGCGCTGCCGTGCAGGACGAGCATCGCCACCGACAGCAGCCCGCACAACAGCGTAAACGGCGTGAACAGTCCGAGGAAGCTGCCGTCGAAGAACGTGCGCAGGTCGTTGTCGAGGCGGAAGGGCGCACCCGACAGGACGTTGCCGACCGCCACGCCGAACACGAGCGCAGGCACGAACCCGCCGACGAACAAGGCCCAGTCCCATCGCGACCGCCACGCGGCATCGGGCCGCTTGGACCGGTATTTGAACCCGACCGGACGCAGGATCAGCGCCGCCAGCACGAGGAACATCGCCAGGTAGAAACCCGAGAAGCTGATCGCGTAAACGAACGGCCATGCCGCAAAAATCGCACCGCCCGCGAGGATGAACCACACCTGGTTGCCCTCCCAGGTCGGGCCGATCGCGTTGATCACCATCCGCCGCTCGGCATCGCTGCGCCCGACGAACGGGAGCAGCGCGGCCACCCCGAGATCGAAGCCGTCGGTCAGCGCGAACCCGATCAGCAGCACGCCGAGCAACCCCCACCAGATCAGACGCAGCGTTTCATAATCGAACATCGTCATGTCTCCAGTCAGGCGGTGAGGGCGGGGGCGGCCGCATGTTCGGGCGCATGCTGCGGATCCTCGTCATGCTCGAACGGTCCCTTGCGGATCGTCGCGAGGATCAGCCGCACCTCGATCATCGCGAGCGTGCCGTAGAGCGCAGTGAAGCCGACGATCGTCGCCCACAACACCCCGCGGGTCAGCGACGACGCGGCCAGGAACGTCGGCAGCACGCCCTCGATCGCCCAGGGCTGGCGGCCGATCTCGGCGAGCATCCAGCCAAGTTCGATCGCGATCCAGGGGAACGGGATCGCGATGGCGGCAAGCTTCAGGAACCAGCGAGTCTGCGTGTGCAGCCGGAGCGAGGTCAGCACGAACGCGGTGCCGAACAGCGCGATCATAAAGAAGCCGATGAACGCCATGATCCGGAAGCTCCAGAACATCAGCGGGACGTTGGGCACCACGTCCCACGCGGTCGAGGCGATCAGCCGCGGGCTCGCCGTTCGCGGGTCGGCGACGTGGCGTTTCAGCAGCAGCGCATAACCAAGGTCGCGCTTGTGCGCCTCGAACCGCGCGCGCTGCGCAAGGTCGGTGCGATCGATCTTGAGATGCTCGACCGCGTCATAGGCGATGACGCCCGAGGTGATCCGTTCCTGCGCCTTGAGCACCAGTTCGGACATCCCCATCACTTCCTTGTCGAGGCTGCGGGTGGCGATCAGGCCGAGGACCCAGGGGATCCGGACCTCGTAGCGCGTCTCGCGCGCGGCAACGTCGGGTATTCCGAACAGCGTCAGCCCGGCGGGAGCGGGGGCGGTGTGCCAGGCAGCCTCGATCGCGGCGAGCTTCATCTTCTGGTTGTCGGTGAGTGCGTAACCGCTCTCGTCGCCGAGGACGACGACCGACAGCGATCCGGCAAGGCCGAACGCCGCAGCGACGGTCATCGAACGGCGCGCGACCGCGACGTAGCGTCCGTTGAGCAGCCAGAAGGCGGAGATGCCGAGTACCACGACCGCGGCGCAGACATAGCCCGCGCTGACGGTGTGGACGAACTTGGCCTGCGCGATCGGGTTGAACAGCACCGCGCCGAAATCGCTGACTTCCATCCGCATCGTGTCGGTGTTGAACACCGCGCCGGTCGGGTTCTGCATCCAGCCGTTCGCGACCAGGATCCACAGCGCGGACAAATTGGTGCCGAGCGCGACCATGAACGTGACGATCAGGTGGCCGAGCTTCGACAGGCGATCCCAGCCGAAGAACATCAGCCCGACGAACGTCGCTTCGAGGAAGAACGCCATCAGCCCCTCGATCGCGAGCGGCGCGCCGAAGATGTCGCCGACATAATGCGAGAAATACGACCAGTTGGTGCCGAACTGGAATTCCATCGTCAGCCCGGTGGCGACGCCCAGCACGAAATTGATCGCGAAGATGCGCCCCCAGAACCGCGTGATCACGCGCCAGATCGGCC
The DNA here is from genome assembly GCF_001421685.1 of Sphingomonas sp. Leaf28. Classification (NCBI taxonomy): domain Bacteria; kingdom Pseudomonadati; phylum Pseudomonadota; class Alphaproteobacteria; order Sphingomonadales; family Sphingomonadaceae; genus Sphingomonas; species Sphingomonas sp. Leaf28. The sequence goes on from NZ_LMKX01000007.1 coordinate 249,167, forward strand.
GGTTCGTCATGACGTACACGGCCTCCATGATGACGAGCATCATCGACAGCCCGAGCGTCAGCGGCACGAACAGGAAATGGTACAACGCGGTCAGCGCGAATTGCAGCCGCGACAGATCGATGACCCCGAGGTCCATAGTGATGCTCCCCACATGGCCAAGGAGGTCATGTCCGGAGCGCGATCTAGGCGCCGGCCGCGGCCCGAACATTGACCGCGGTCAAAGACGCGCACGGGCGCCCCATCGATGGCGGCGGACATGACCAGTATCACGAAAGACCGCGCGCGCGTCTCCAGAACCTATCTCAAGGAGATGGTCGCCGACGGCGGGAGCGTCCGGACGTCGACGAGCCTGCTCGTGTTCGACACGGTGGCGGCGATCGGGTTCGCGGCAGGGCTGGCCGGCGGTGTCGTCGCGGTATCGTCCGGCGTTTCGGCGATGCTGCCCTGGGCGGTGCTGGCGGGCGCGTCGGGGATCGGGCGCGGGGCTTGCGCGATGCTGGCGGCACGTGTCGGCGCGGGCGGTGCGTGCCGGGCGAAGACCCGGTTGCGGCGGCGGATCGTCACCGCGGCGCTCCACCGATCGCCCGGATCGGACGCCACGACGGGCACGCTGATGAGCGCCGCGGTCGACGAGGTCGATGCGATCGACGGCTATGTCGCGCGCTTCCTGCCCGCGCGGATCGCGGCGTCGATCGCGCCGCTGATCGTGCTCGCCGCGACCGCAGTCGCCAGCCCGATCGCGGCGGCGATCCTTGTCGCGACGTTCTTCCCGTTCGTCGGGGCGATGATCCTAGCGGGCGGCGCCGCGGCGGACGCATCGCGCCGCCAGTTCGTCGCACTCGCGCGTCTGTCGGGGGTGTTTGCCGACCGGATCGGGGCGCTGCCGATCGTGCTCGCGTTTCGCGCGGAAGCGCGCGAGGCGCGTGCGCTTGGCGAGGCATCCGAGGATCTCGCGCGGCGAACGCTCGGCGTGCTGCGTGTCGCCTTCCTGTCGTCGGGGGCGCTCGAGTTCTTCGCGGCGCTGTCGGTCGCGCTGGTCGCGGTCTATGCCGGGTTCAACCTGCTGGGTCTGCTGCCGTTCCCGGTTCCGGAGACGCTGACGCTCGGCCGCGCGTTCTTCGTACTCGCGCTTGCGCCCGAATTCTACGCGCCGATGCGGCGACTGGCGGCGGCCTATCACGATCGGCGGGCGGCGGAGACCGCGGCCGAGCGGTTGGCGGCGGTCGAGCAGGCGAGCGTGGCATCCGCGACGGTCGTGCCGACATGGCCGGAGGCGCTTCCGTCGATCCGCTTCGACTCCGTGTCGGTCCGCTATGACGGGCAGGACCGTGCCGCCGTGTCGGACGTCTCGTTCGAGGTCCGCGCTGGGACGATCGTCGCGCTGGTCGGCCCCTCGGGAAGCGGCAAGAGCAGCCTGCTGCATCTGCTGCTGGGCCTCGCCCCCTTGTCCGGGGGGCGTGTTTCGATCGGCGACCACGACCTTGCCGAGATCGGCAGCATCGCGCCAATCGCCGCGTGGGCGGGCCAGTCGCCGCTGATCCTGCCGGGGACGATCGGCTCGAACATCGCGCTCGCCGATCCGACTGCGTCGGCCGAGCGGATCGCCGAGGTTGCGCGGATCGCCGGGCTGTCGCCGATGCTGTTGGCGCGCGGCGGGCTGGGCGCGACGATCGATGTGCGGGGTGGTAGGATATCGGGCGGCGAGCGGCGCCGGATCGCGCTTGCGCGCGCGCTGTTGAAGCCCGCGCCCGTCATGCTGCTCGACGAGCCGACCGCGCATCTCGATGCGGACGCCGAGGCGCGCCTGATCGAGGTGATCGCGCACGCCTGCGCCGGGCGTACCACGATCATCGCGACGCATAGTGCGCGGCTGGCCGCGATCGCCGATGTCGTCGTCGATCTGGGAGCGGTCGCATGACGGCGTTCGATACGCTGATCGCCGGCGAGCGGCGTCGTCAGCGTCGTCGTCTGTGGCGCGCGAGCGGCTATGCCGCGGTCGTCGCGCTGGCCTCGGTCGTGCTGCTGGGGCTGTCGGGATGGTTCATCACCGCCGCCGCGGTTGCGGGGCTCGCGGGCACGATCGCTGCGCAGGGGTTCAACTACGTGCTGCCTAGCGCGGGGATCCGCCTGCTCGCGATCCTGCGGACCGCCGGGCGCTATGGCGAGCGGCTCGCCAGCCACGACGCGGCGTTCGGCGCGCTCGCCCGCATCCGCCCCGCTTTGTTCCTCGGTTTCGCAGCGGGCCCGGCGGACCATGCTCTGGCGCTGACGCAGGGCGAGGCGACCGCACGCATCGTTCAGGACGTGTCGGTCGTCGAGGCGCAGTTCGTCCGGCTGTCCGCCGTGCCGGGGATGATCACGGCACTGTCGAGTGGTCTGCTCTTGTGCGCGCTCGGGGGCTGGCGTCCCGCGCTGGCGCTTGGCGTGTGCCTCGCCGGAGTGCTGGCCCTCGCGACCGTCCTTGCCCGACGTCTCGAAGCGCCGGGACGCGAGGTGCAGCGCGCGAGCGGCGCGCTCAAGGACGCGTTCGCCGGCGTGGCCGATGCGGCCGCGGAACTGCGCTGCTATGGCGCCGAGGCGGCGGCGTTGGCGGCGGTCGATGCCTGCAGCCTGCGTCTCGCCGAGGCCCAGCGCGCGCAGGCGGGCGTCTCGGGCTGGTTCGACTTCATCCAGGCGGTGGCCCTCGGCGTGGCGGGCGTGTCGGCGTTGCTGCTTGCAGGCCCGTCGGGTGCGCCGATCGCCGCCTTGTGCGCATTGGCGGCGGTGATGACGGTCGACGGCGCAGGACCGGTCCTGCGCAGCCTCGCTCAGCGCAGCGCGGTGCGCGAGGCGACCGCGCGGCTCAACGAGCTGCTGCCTGACGCGGTGGCGGAGGCGCAAGTGGCCAATTGCGGTGCCGCGCCGTCGCTCGCTCTGCTCGGCACGCATTTGCCCGCAGGCGCGCGTGTCGCGCTGATCGGCGCATCGGGGACGGGCAAGACGACGCTCGTCGAAAGCCTGCTCGGTTTGCGCGCGGTGACGGCGGGGACGGCGTTCATCGACGGGACCGACATTGCCGCCATCCCGCTCGCTATCCGGCGCGCGACGTTCGGCTGGGCGCCACAGGATGCTGCGCTGCTGGCCGGCACCGTGCGCGATACGCTCGCGCTCGGCGATCCGCTCGCCGACGAGGCCGCGATGTGGGCGGCGCTTGCCGATGTCGCGCTTGCCGACGTGGTCGCGGCGATGCCGCACGGCCTCGACAGCTGGGTTGGCGAGCATGGCGTGCGGCTGTCGGGCGGCGAACGTCGGCGGCTGGCGCTGGCGCGTGCCTATCTCGTCCCGGCCCCATGGCTATTGCTCGACGAACCGACCGAGGGGCTCGATGCCGCCACCGAGCGACGGGTTGCCGACGGTCTGGCCGCGCGCCTCGAAAGGACGAGGCAGGGGCTGGTCATGGTCAGCCATCGTCCGGCGATGGTGGCGCTGTGCGACCGGCACTGCCCGATCGTGGCGGCACCGGGTTTGGTCGTCACGCTACCCACGGCTACCGAGCCGCAACCGCGTCGCTCTCGCCGACGGTGATGACCGCCGGAGTTTGCCGGCGGTCGGACGGGCGGCCAGAGGCGGGATTCTCCACCGCCGGGTTGTCCGGCGGGAGGAGGGCCGCTCCCCCTCGCCGCGGTTACAGCCGGATGCCGAGCCCAACGCCCAGCACCAGCGGATCGAGGCTGATCGCGACGTGCTGCGTGCCCGCCGCGGTCGTCCGCAGGCGCGCGGTCGTGTCGATGTCGATATATTTGACGTCGAGGTTGAGGAAGACCTTTGGCGTGATGTCGATGTCGACGCCGGCCTGCGCCGCCCAGCCAAGGCTGTCCTTCATGTGGACGTCGGTCGCGCCGACGGCCTTGACGAGCCCGTCGGACGCCCTCTCGTTCCAGAAGATCGTGTAGTTTACGCCCGCGCCGATATAGGGGCGGACCTTGCCCGTCGGGTTCAGATGATATTGCGCGGTCAGCGTCGGCGGCAGGACCCAGGTCGAGGCGAGCTTGCCGATCGATCCGGTCGTGCCGGTGCGGCCGTCGGCGTGATGCTTGGTGGTCGCGGCGATCAGCTCGAAGCCGATGTTATTGGTCGCCATATAGGTGACGTCGACCTCGGGCATGACGCTGTTGTTCACGCGGACACGCTCGCCGGGAAACGCGGGCAGGACGCTGCCGGATTTCTCGTTCGGCGCGACCAGGATGGTCCGGACGCGCAGCAGCACGTCGCCGGCGGCGATGCCCTGGCGCGGGGCCGCGTCGGCTCGCGCCAGCGCGGGGGTGGCCATGGCCATCCCGGCAAGCGCCGCAACGATGGCTAGGCTAGTGTTCGACGATGTCATGGTCCGGCTCCTGCAATCCAAGGCCATCGGGCTAGGCGCAGGGGGCAGCAGTGGCGTTGACCGCGGACAAGGATCGGGTTGACCGCGGTCAAAGACGGCGCGTGGTTCGCAACCGCAGGGCTAGAACGCCGTCACGTGCCCGATGCCAGGATGCAGTACACAAGTACTGGCACGCCAACCAACAGGATCAGGAAGAAAAGATTGAGCTCCATCAGCCGGTTGAGCCAATTCGGCGTTACGTCATGCCCGTCATGGGCATCGGCCTTCGAATAGTGCTGGACGATCGGCTGATCGAATTTCCCGGGAAACGCGTGGCCCGGCCTGGATCCCGAGACTGGTATGGCCGGAGCGGGCTTGGCCTGCTGTCCGGTGTCGGCTGAAGCATGCGCGTCGAATTTGGAGATAGGGTCTGCCACGACAGGGTTTCCGCTTACTCGAGAACATGGGTGTGCAGAGCACATCACAAAGGTCAGATCGAATAATGCCCGAACTCAAACGGCTATTGGCCGCGAGCTCGGGCTAACCCCGTGCGGCGAGTTGGCCGGCGTGGTCGATAAAACGCTTATGTGTCGCGGGAGCGTACATGCGAATACAATCGGGGAACCGCCGCGTGTTGTCAACATCGGACGGATTTGCGCCGCCGGACTTGATCTCCACTGATGAAGCATTAGGTTGATACTGCGGGCCGGGCCCCTCTGGCGTTCGTCTTGGGACGAGCGTGATGTCGGACCGCATCGGGTGAGCCCGGTGGTAAGGCCTGGCCTGATTGCCTCTTGTCATCGCGGCTGATCCGATCTTCCAATCGTCGATCGGAGCGCGGCTATGACCATTTTCTCGTACAAACTGACACAGTTGCACAAGCGGCTGGACGACCAGATCCGGGCCGAGATGAAAGTGCGCATGCCCGATACGCTGCGCCTCCTGCGGCTCAAACGGTTGCGTCTGAGCGTGAAGGATCAGCTGCACGCACGCGCCCTGCGCCAGCAGGTCTGCTGACGCGACGGGTCGACAGGTCGGCATCGACCATCGTCCACACAGATGAGCGTTACCGGTCACGATGGACCGGAAAGGCAAAAGAAGGAGAGCGAACATGGCCTATTATCTACTCGCCGGATTGGCGCTCGCCGCCACGGGCACCGCACTCGGGCTGACAGTGGATCATCAGAACCAGGTGGATCATCATAGCGGTCCGGTCGCGGTCCAGTATCGCGGCGATGTCGCGATCACGCACAAACAGGTCGGCGCGGTTGCGCCTGGGGGAAGGGCGTCGTCGCTGCGTTGCGACTGGGCGGCGACGATGACGGTCGCGCGCCATGCCGTCGCCTCGTCGGGCACGACGCTGGTCCGTACGATCGACAGCGAACCGCTGGTCTCGGGCACACGGCCTGGCTGGTGCGCGACGAGCCACCGCGCGATCGCCAAGGAAGTCGCGGGCAAGACAGTCGCCATCCGGGATCATCTGGTGGTCGTCGCCGGGCAGGACGAGGCGATGCTGCGTGCCGAGCTGGACCGGATCCACGGCCCGCAGCGCGCCGGATGATCCGGGCATTGAAGCGCGCAGGCGTGCTGGGTGTGGCGACCTGCGGACTTGTGGCGCCCGCGTTTGCACAGACCGCCCGGTCGGCCACTGTCGAGGGCATGACGGACGAGGAACGGCGCGGGCTCAGCTGGAGTGGGGGACGCGCCGCCTTGGCGGGTGACGTTCGTGTGTCGCTGGGGCGGCTGGACGCCTCGGCCCGCGCGGTGACGACGCGCGGCAGCGCGCGGCATGGTGGCGCCGATGCGGTCGTCGACCTCGGCATCGGCACGGGATGGGATCTCGGTGCGATCCGGCTACGCGCGGATGCCATCGGGCATGCGTTCGCCGGTGCGCGCGGGCGGATGGATTATGTCGAGGGCGGCCTGTCGGCGAGTTACGGCTATGGCCCGCTCTACGTGACGCTGGGTGCCATCGGCGCGCCGTCGCAGCGCGCGATCGGCGGCAGCAACGTCTATGCCTATGCCAACGCCAATGCGGGTATCCCGGGGACGCCGTTCACCGTCCTCGCCGAGGTCGGGCATTCGTCCGGCAGTGTCCGCAATCCCAATCATGCCGAGCGCCTCCGACCGGGCGGCGATTACACCAACTGGCGGCTAGGGCTCGAACATCGTCGTGACCGATTGACGGTCGGCGTCGACTATATCGGCACCGATGTCTCGCGCTCCGGTGAAGCCAGCCGGTTTGCGGATCGGCGCAATGCGGCGGACCGGCTCATAGGGCATGTGCAGCTGTCGTTCTGACCGGTGTGCATTTTGTAGAGGGACTTCACGCCTCGCCGAACAATTCCCGTTGGGCCTTGTCCAGTTCATCGGCGTAGCGGCGTCGGACGTAGGATTCCGACAACACGCCGAGCACGGTTCCGTCCCCCGTCACGACGGCCATCTCGTCGGCACCGGCCGCGTCGAAGGCGGCCATGACGGTCGTGATGTCGGCGTCGGGGGCGAGTGTCTCCTGCCGGTTGATCGCAAGCGTCCCGATCGGTTCGCTCGCGACCACCGCCTCGGCAAACGCGCTCGCGGTCTGCACGATGCCGGCATAATGCTCCGCGCCGTCGACCAGCACGATCCGGCTCGTCGACCCTAGCGGGAACAGCCGCCGAAACTCGGTCACGCTGATGGCTGCGGGCGTCGCGCGCTCGACCCGGCGCATCATCTGCCCAGCGGTCAGCGTGCGGACCCAGCCAATGTCCCGCGCGCTCTTGATCGTCTCGCCACGCAAATGGAGCCGCCAGGTCGAGAAGGAATAGCCGAACGTTTCGCGAACGATCGTCGAGGAGACCAGCGCCGCAGCGATCGTCGCCCCCGCGAGCGAGAAATCATGCGTCGCCTCGAGCACCAGCATCGCCATCGTCATGGGACCGCCGACGACCGCGACCGCCAACGCCGCCATGCCGACCAGCGCGGCGTTCTGGGGATCGACCAGCGGTTGCCCTGCGATCCACGCCAGTCCGCCCGCATAGAGCTGTCCGAGCAGGCTGCCGAGGAACAGCGAGGCGAAGAACAGCCCGCCGCGAAAGCCGAAGCCGAGCGAGACGACTGAGGCCGCGCACTTGATGATGAAGATTGCCGCAAGAAAGGTCAGCGGTACGGCGAAGGCGAGGTCGAGGTGGAGAGCGCCGTGCCCGGCCGACAAGACCTGCGGCGTCAGCCATGCGAGCGGGACGAGCAGCGCGCCGCCGACGACAGGACGCCATGTCGTCCGGATCGGCAGGCGGCGGGTCAGTGCCTCGACGTCCGCGACCGCGCGCATCAGCAGAATCCCGACCCCGGCTGCGACCGCGCCGAGCCCGGCATAGATGAGGTAGTGATGAGTCTGGACCTGCTCGCTGACCATGGCGTCGACCAGATAGGGCTCGGCGCCGAACGCCTGCGCGACGAGCACCCCCGACAGCGACGCCGCGGCGACGGGGGCGATCGCGGCGGGGGTATAGGCGCCGATGACGATCTCGAACGCGTAGAAGGCCCCCGCCAGCGGCGCGCCGAACGCGCCTGCGATCGCGGCGCCCGTGCCCGCCCCGACCAGGATCCGCAGGTCCGCACGCCGCAGCCTGAACCACCCGCCCGCGATTGATGCGATGACCCCGCCGAGCTGGGCATAGGCGGCCTCGAGTCCGACCGAGGCGCCAAAGCCGTTCGAGATGATCGTCTGCCCTGAAATGACGATGCTGTCGCTCCACGACATCCGGCCGCCGTGCAGTGCATTGGCTTCGACCGCATCGACCATTTGCCGGTTCCGCGCCTTCGTCGCCCAGGAGAATAGCACCAGTGCGAGGCCCCCGACCGGCAGCGCGACGAGGACCAGCACGGGGATCGCGGGCGTCGCGCTGAGCCGCTGTCCGATCGGCAGGCCGAAGAGCAGATGCTGAATCGTCCGCGCAATGGCACCCTGCGCGACGCTCAGCAGGCCGGCACCCCCACCGATCGCCACCGCCAGCAGGATCAGCACCGCCTCGCTCGCGCGCAGGCGGCGGCGCAACCACGACGTCGCCGATCGGATGGCGGCGATGTTCAGCGTCACGCGACCTTCGTCCGCACCACCGTGCGACGGCGCGTGGTCGGCGGCGGTGCAAGGGCAGGGGAGCGAGGAGGGCGCATGGCTCCGGTTAAACCCAACGCTGCATCCGGGCTATGCCAATCTTGCCGGTGGCGGCTTGCCGGCGTCGCTGCGCCGAGCGGAGTGTGTCGCACGGCGAAGTCCCTGCGCGCCGGTTCCGCTCCGGGCGCAGGCGCTTACAAGACCTGAAAAGGGAAGTGTCGTTGCCATTTGAATCGCTGTTTCGTCGCATCGGCATCGTTGCCGGTCTGTCCGGTCTCGCGGCCTGCGTCCCCGCCGGGCGCGAGACGCTGTCGCCCGCAGCGCTGCCGATCACGGTGCAAACGACCACGCCCGCGCGCACGCCGCCGACGCTTCCCGCGAGGCGATCGCAGCCATCGGCCGACCTGCTCAACGCGGTGCAGGCGCTGGGCGCGGGGTTCGATGGCGCGGTCGGCATCAGCGTCCGCGATATCGACGAGGGCTGGGTCGTCGCGTGGGAAGGCGATACACCGCGTCCGCAGCAAAGCGTCAGCAAGCTGTGGGTCGCGATCGCGGTCATGGATGCGGTCGATCGCGGCCAGATGTCGCTCGCCGATCCGGTGACCGTCACGCGGTCCGATCTCACCGTCTTCCACCAGCCGATCCGGGCGCTCGTCGGGCCCGACGGCTACAGGACGACCATCGGCGCGTTGCTGAGCGGTGCGATGACGCGCAGCGACAACACGTGCAACGACGTGCTGCTCTGGCGCGTCGGCGGACCGGTTGCGATCAACCGGATGCTTGCGGCGAAAGGCATCGCGGGCGTCACGTTCGGCCCCGGCGAGCGCCACCTGCAAGCCCGCACCGCAGGCCTCGAATGGCGATCCGAATGGGCCGGCGGCTGGGGGTTTCTGCAGGCACGCGCCGCGATGACCTACGAGGCACGAGACAGAGCCTTGCGCCGCTATCTCGCCGCGCCGATCGATGGCGCGTCGAGCAATGGCGTCACGCTCGGGCTATCGTTGCTCGCGCAGGGCAAGCTGCTGAGCGCGCGCTCGACCACGTCGCTGCTAACGTTGATGCGTTCAAGCAAGACCGGCCCGCTCCGCCTCAAATCGGGGCTTCGGCCTGGCTGGACGCTCGCGCACAAGACGGGGACGGGGCAGGAGCTCGGCACCCTGTCGACCGGGTATAACGATGTCGGATTGCTCGTCGCGCCCGATGGGCACCGCTATGCGATTGCCGTGATGATCGCCAGCACGCGCAAGCCTATCCCTGCGCGGATGCGGCTGATGGGCGACCTCACGCGAGCCGTCGTCGCGGCGGCGGATCGGTAACATCACAATCATGTCGTGATTGGAGATCCGCGTGCGAGCCGGGAAGCTCGCACGCGTGAACGTCACGGCTGGCCGCTACCGCCCGCGGCGCCATAGATCTGGCCATTGGCATAACTCGCGTCCGCCGCGGCGAGCTGGACGTAGATCGAGCCCAGTTCGGCCGGCTGCCCGGGGCGGCCGAGCGGGGTATTGCCGCCGAACTGCTGCAGCTTCTCCATCGTCGCGCCGCCCGAGACCTGGAGCGGCGTCCAGATCGGTCCAGGGGCCACGCCGTTGACCCGGATACCCTTCGGCCCGAGCTGCTTGGCCAGCGACTTCGTGAAGTTCATCATCGCCGCCTTGGTCATCGCATAGTCGACCAGATCCTTTGATGGATCATAAGCCTGTTCCGACGTCGTCTGGATGATCGCGGAGCCGGGCTTCAGATGCGGCAGCGCGGCCTTGGTGACGTAGAACATGCCGTACAGGTTGGTCTTCATCGTCGCGTCGAAATCCTCGTCGGTGATATCGAGCAACGACTGCTTCTGCTGCTGCCGGCTGGCATTGTTGACGAGAATGTCGAGGCCGCCGAGCTGCTTCACCGCGGTATCGACGAGCTGCATGCAATAGGCACGGTCGCGCAGATCGCCCGGGATCGCGACCGCCTTGCGCCCAGCCTGCCGGATCAGTGCGACGACTTCGCGCGCGTCGGGTTCCTCCGCGGGGAGGTACGCGATCGCGACATCGGCGCCTTCCCGCGCGAACGCGATCGCCGCCGCGCGGCCCATGCCGGAATCACCGCCGGTAATTAGTGCTTTGCGTCCCTTGAGCCGGCCCGAGCCCTTGTAGCTGGTCTCGCCGTGATCGGGGCGCGGGGTCATCTTGCTCGCAAGCCCCGGAAACGGCTGCGACTGGCGTGCGAATGGGGGCTTGGGATATTGCGTGGTCGGATCGGTCAGCGGCGTATCGGACACAGCCGCTGCGCCCTGGCCGAACGCGGGGACGGCAGCAGCCGCGAGGCCGACCGCCGCGCCGCCGACGAGACCGCGCCGGCTCACATGGTCGGACCCGCTCACGACTTGGCGCTGCCCGGCTCGGCCATCTTGCGATGCTGTTCGGCGAGCACCGATCCGGGGATGACGTTGGCCAGCACCCCCTGGACCTTGGTCATCAGCCCCGAGAACACCGACGGCTTGCCGCTCATCAGCGCATCCCAACCGTCCTTGGCGACATCGGCCGCGTCGCGCTTGTTCGGATCGGTGCCGACCGAGGTGTCGTTCATGTCGGCGCGGTCGAAGAATTCGGTGTCGACCGGGCCGGGCATCAGCGTCGTCAATGTGACGCCGTCCGCCTCCTTGATCTCGTTGCGCAGCGCTTCGGTGAAGCTGTCGATGAACGCCTTCGAGCCGTTATAGACCGCCTGGAAGGCACCGGGGATATAGCCTGCGACCGATCCGGTCACGAGCACCTTGCCGTCGTTGCGCGCGACCATCGCGGGCAGCACCTTCTGGACGAGGTAGAGCGTGCCGGTGATGTTGGTATCCACCACGTTGCGCCAGTCGGCGAGCGCCTGGTCGAGGAAGCCGTGGCCGAGCCCTTGGCCGGCGTTCGCGCAAAGCACGTCGACCTTGCGGCCGTTGGTGGCGGCGAGCAGCGCGTCGACGCCCTCGATCGTCGAGAGGTCCGCCTCGACCGCGGTGACGTCGGTGCCGAACTGTTTGAAGTCGGCGGCGGCGGCCTGGATCAGCGCTTCGTTGGCGACGACGAGGATGTCGTAGCCATCCTTTGCGGCGAGCGTGGCAAGTTCGAAGCCGATACCCGTCGAGGCACCGGTGATGATTGCGAATTTATCGGCCATGTCGTCAAATCCTCTCAATTGAAGCCGGGTTTCAGCACGACTTTGGTCACTTCGTCCTGGTTGTTCTTGAACATGTCATAGCCCTTGGGGGCGTCCTCCAAGTCCATCCGGTGCGAGATCAGGAAGGTCGTGTCGATCTTGCCTTCCATGATCGCGTTGAGCAGCGCGGGCATGTAATGCTGGACATGCGTCTGGCCGGTCTTGAGCGTCAGGCCCTTTTCCATGAGCGCGCCGAGCGGGAACTTGTCGATGAACCCGCCATAGACCGCCGGCATCGACACGCGCCCGCCCTTGCGGCAGGCGATGATCGCCTGGCGGATCGAATGCGCACGATCGGTACCGAGGAAGGTCGACGCCTTGATCTGGTCGAGCACGTTGTCGACGAAGAACCCGTGTGCCTCCAGCCCGACGCTGTCGATCACCGCGTCGGGGCCGATCCCGCCGGTCATCACCATCAGCGCCTCGTAGACCGCGCTTTCCTCGTAATTGATCGTTTCGGCGCCGAACTTCTTCGCGAGTTCGAGGCGGTGCGGGAAATGGTCAATCGCGATGACGCGCTCGGCGCCCATCAGGAATGCCGACTGGACCGCGAACAGACCGACCGGGCCGCAGCCCCAGACCGCGACCGTGTCGCCGGGCTCGATCTGCGCATTCTCCGCCGCCATCCAGCCGGTCGGCAGGATGTCCGAGAGGAACAGCACCTTCTCGTCGTCGACGCCGTCCGGGATCACGATCGGCCCGACATCGCTGAACGGCACGCGGACATATTCCGCCTGACCGCCGGCATAGCCGCCGGTCATGTGGCTGTAGCCGAACAGCCCCGCCATCGGCTGGCCGTACAGTTCCTGCGCGATGTCCTGATTGTCGGCGGGAAGGCCGTTGTCGCATGCCGAATATTGATGCTTGCTGCAGTGATAGCAGCTGCCGCACGCGATCGTGAACGGCACGACGACCTTCTGGCCCTTCTTCAGCGTCGACTTCGCGCCGACCTCGACGACCTCGCCCATGAACTCGTGGCCGAGGATGTCGCCGGCCCGCATCGTCGGGATATAATTGTCGTAGAGATGCAGGTCGGAGCCGCAGATCGCGGTCGCGGTGACCTTGATGATGCAGTCGCGTGGGTTGATGATCTCGGGGTCGTCGACGGTATCGACGCGGACGTCATGCTTACCGTGCCATGCCACAGCGCGCATCAGGCCATCTCCTCTTCGTGCTGCTTGCGGGTCATCGCGGCGGTCGCGATCTCGCCGGTTTCCATCAGTTGCTTGAAGCGCCGCAGGTCGCGGCGCGCCTGGATCGCGGGTTCGCGCTGGAACAGCTTGGCGATCAGTTTGCCGACGATTCCGCCGGGCGGATCATAAGCAATCGTCGCGGTGACGACGGTGCCGCGCGCGCCGGCGTCGCGAAACTCGACCCGGCCGCTGTTCGCGACATCGGCGCCGGGCTCGGACGTCCAGGCGATGACGCTGTCCTGCGCTTCCTCGGTCACCACGGCGTCCCACTCGACCGTCTTGCCAGCAGGGGCCTTCACGACCCAGTGCGACCTTTTCGCGTCGAGAATGTCGATCCGCTCGACATTTTCCATGAACGTCGGCAGGTTCGCAAAGTCGCGGAAATAGGCGAAGACTTCACCGACCGGCCGATTGATCGTAACCGCGCGCGCAACCAGAGAGTTTCCCTGCTCACCGGGGATTGCGGACTCCGCCAGAGCATCGCCTTTCTTCCACGTCGTCGGTGGGGCGTCGTCGGTATGATCGGTTTTCCTATCCGTCATGTCGGTTGATCCTCTGTTTGGTGAGCGACGATCAAATCAAGATCTGACTTCGTCACGATGCTATTTTTGCAGCTGTTACTCTGGTGAACGGCGGAACCTTTAGGACTTCGCTATGTGCGCAGTGGCCGGTTCGACCGACTTCCCCGCAGGGAAGCGCGCCGTCGTTATTTGGTATTTACCATGTTTCTCCACCGCGAGTAGAACAGCGGGAATTGTTGTTCGTTCCGCTCGTCCGCAGATAACAAAATTGTATTGATCGAGGTTGTGAGCGTCTTGCCTCAGGGCGAGCAATCGGATTGCTGTGCGATCAAAATACGCAGCGCGCGGCCAGCCCGCTTCCCGGCACGCAGCCTGCAGGCGCCACGTTGCTCAAGGACGCCGTTCGGCATAACAGAACTCATGGAACGGCGGGCGGCCACCGGCACCGCCCCGCGTTCCAGCGAACGGGGCAAGGAATTCGAAGGCAATGCGGTTGGGGGTAACGAGGCACTGGTCGATCGCGATCGCGCTGACGGCATCTCTTGCGTCAGCGGCCAATGGCCAGACCGCGCAGACCGGACCGACCGCGCTGAGCTTCGACGCGGCGCAATTGCGGTTCGATCGTAGCTCGCGCGCGATCAGTGCGGCCGATCACGGCGTCGATGCGGCGAAGGCTGGGGCGGATGCGGTGCGGACGCTGCACCGGCCGATCGTCACCGCGTCCGCGCAATATCTGGTTTACCAGAAGACTCTGTCGGTCGACGTGACCGGAGAGAAGAGCGCGGCGCTAGGCAACACGCAGGACTTCCTCGCCGCGTTTCCCGGGAGCGTACCGCCCGCGTTCCAGCAGATCGCGAGCGAGATCAGCGGCCGTCTCTCGCAGGCGCTGCCGGGACTGTTCGATGCGATCCCCGATCAGCTCAGCTACCGCTTCCGCGACGAGGTGTTTCGGCCGACCGTGCAGGCCGCACTGCCGATCTATACTGGCGGCGCGATCCCCGCGGTCCAGCGCGCCGCGAAAGGCGGCGTCGCGATGGCGGAAGGGCGTCGTGCGCAGGTCGTCGATCTCGCGCGGCTCAACCTGATCCGCGCGTATTTCGGGCAGCAGGCCGCCGCCGGACTGCTGGAGGCGGCCCGGCGGAGCCGCGACGCGCTGGACAAGATCGCGTCGGATTCACGCAAGCTGGAGGCGGCGGGCGTGATCCCGCACGCGCGCACGCTGGAGGTGCAGGTCGCACGCGACACCGCCGAGCGGACCTATCAGCGTGCCGAGCTGTCGAGCGCGACTGCGCGCGACGAACTGGCGCGGCTGCTCGATCTCGACACGGTGGTGCCGACGACAGCCTTGTTCGTGCAGACCCGCCCCCTCGCGCCGGTCGAGACGTTCCTCGGCAGCGAGGGCAGCGCGCCCGAAGCACGGACCGCGGATGCCGGGCGCCAGATCGCCGATGCCGGCGTCGCGCTCGCCCGCTCCAGGCGTCTGCCGCAGGCCTATGCGTTCGGGGAATATAATCTCAACCGCTCGAACGCATTGCCGATCGAGCCCGACTGGATCGCCGGCGTCGGCGTCCGCTACACGATCCTGTCCAACATCGATCGCAGGCGTACCGAAGATGCCGCGCGCGCGCAGGCTGCGGCGGCGGCCGACACCGCCGCGGAGGCCCGTCGTATCGCCACCAGCGCGACGATCCGCGCGTATAATCTCGTCGAGGGCGCGCGGCGGTCGTTCGTCCTGCTCGACAGCAGCATCGCCGCGGCGCGCGAGAATGTGCGAGTCCAGTCGGTCGCGTTTCGCGAAGGCGAGGGGACCGCGACGCCGGTGATCGCCGCGCAGGCCGCGCTCGATACCGCGGAGGCGCAGCGGATCGCGGTCGCCTATGAATATGATCTCGCGCTCGCCGGGCTGCTCGCCTCGGCCAGCCGGCTCGACGCGTTCGGCAGCCACTTCGCGCGCGCCGACCAGCGCCTCGTCTACGGAACCGGACAATGAGTGATCCCACCGCACCCCCCACACGCCGCGCACGCATCCTTCTCTATGTCGGCCTCGTCGTCGTCGTGGCGATCGTTGGCGTAGGATTATGGCTGGCCAGCCGCCCGGCGCCCGAACAGATCCAGGGCATGGTCGAGGCGGACAGCGTCAACGTCGCGACCAAGGCGCTGGCGCGGGTCGACCGGCTGCTCGTCGACGAGGGCGCGCGCGTGAAGGCGGGGCAGGTGCTGGCGACGCTGTCGAGCCCCGAGCTGGGCAATGCCGAACGTCAGGCGCAGGGCGCGCTCGACACTGCGCGCGCGCTGGACGCGGTCGCGCGTGCGGGGGCCCGCAGCGAGGATGTCGGGTCGCTCCGCGCGATCTGGCAGTCGGCGCAGGCCGCCGCGACGCTCGGTGCGACGTCGAGCCGCCGCGCCGACACGCTCTATGCCGAGGGCGTCATCGCGGCGCAGCGGCGCGACGAGGCACATGCCGCGCGCGACAGCAGCCAGCGGTCGGCGGAGGCCGCGCGGCTGCAATATGAAAAAGCGCTGGCGGGCACGCGGAGCGAGGACAAGCAGGCCGCCGCCGCGCAGGTCCGGATCGCGCAGGCGGGGCTGTCGACCGCACAGTCGCTGATGAACGAGACCAGGCTGGTGTCGCCGATCGCCGGCGAGGTCTCGCGCAAATTGCTCCAGCCCGGCGAGATCGTCAGCCCGGTGCTACCCGCCTATCAGGTGATCGACATCGATCATCCGCGCGTCGAGATTACAGTGCGGGAGAGCCACTATGCCGGGATCCACCCCGGCGGGATCCTGATCGGCCATGTTCCCGCGCTGGCGCGCGACATCCGGTTCCGCGTCTTCCGGATCGCGCCGGAGGCCGAATTCGCGACCGTCCGCGCGACGCGTCAGTCGAGCGGCTACGACGTGCGCGCCTTTGGCGTGCAACTGCGACCGGTCGAGCGCGTGGCCGATCTGCGGCCGGGTATGAGCGTGCTGTTCGACTGGCCACGATGACCGCGTTCCGCGCCGCGCTGGTCGAGGAGCTCGCGCATCTGTGGCGCGACCGGTTCGATCTCGCGCTGCTGACTCTGGTCCCGTTGGTCTGCTTGCTCGTTATGGGTGGGATGATGTCGCAGGGGTCGCCGCGCGGGCTCGGCGTGGTGATCGTCGACCAGGATCGCAGCACCGCGTCACGCGCGATCGTACACGCCGTCAGTTCGGTGGCTACGCTGAGCGTGATCGATAGCGTATCGACGCCGTCGGAAGCGTTCGCGGCGATCCGTCGCGAACGCGCGGTCGCGGTCGTCGTCCTGCCACGCGGTCTTGGCAGCGCCCGGCGTGCGGCGACCCCGCCCACGGTCGAGATCTTCTACCAGACCGCGTTCCTGTCGACCGGCGCGCTGACCTCGGCACTGCTCCAGGCGACGATCACCGCGGAGCTCGCCCGACAGGCGCCGTCGCAATCCGGGCTGGCGGGGGTGGCACTGCTCCGCGTGCCGTTGCCGGGGGTGGAGGTGACGTTGCTCGGCAACGCGTCGGCGAGCCTCGAATGGTATCTCGGCCTGTTGATCGGTCCGGCGGTCCTGCATCTGCTGATCGCGGTGACTGCGGCTGCATCGCTCGGGCGCGAGCTGGTCGACGGTTCGCTCGGGGGCTGGGCGGCGCGGGTCGGTTCGCCGGTGCTCGCCGTCGCCGGGCGTCTGGTGCCGCATGTCGCGATCGGTACCGCCTGGCTGTGCCTCTGGCTGGTGTGGCTCACGCTGGGGCAGGGCTTTGCGTTCACCGGCGCGATCGGGCTCGTCGCGATCGGCGGGCTGCTGCTGTTCGTGGCAAGCGCGGCGATCGCGGCGCTGCTGATCCTGCTGACCGGCGAGGTCGCTACCAGCCTGTCCGCCAGCGTGATCTATGCCGGCTCCGCGCTCGCCTATTCGGGAGCGTCGCTGCCGATCACCGGCGGCCTTGCTTTCGCCCGGATCTGGAGCGCGATCCTGCCGCTCACCCATTATGTCACGCTCGAAATGGATCAGGCGATCGGCGTCGATCTCGCGGTCTGGGCGAAACAGGCGGCAATCCTCCTCCTCGCCGCGCTCATCGCGGGCGGCGGCGCGGCGCTGCTGCTGCGGCGCCAGGCGCGGAAGGCGGCATGACCTTCCGCCACGCCTTCGAGGGCGCGCTGCTCGAGATCCTGCGGACGCGCGATCTGGTCGCAGTCGCGGTGGTCTCCGTGCTGTTCTACGCCTTCTACTATCCGGCGCCCTATGCGCATCAGGTCGTCGAGCGGTTGCCGATCGCGGTCGTCGATGCCGATCGCAGCCCGCTGTCGCGCGCGATCATCCGCAACCTGGAGGCGGCGCACGAGGTCGAGATCGCCGCATATGCCCCCGACATGCTGGCGGCGCGCGCGCTCGTCCGCAGCCGGCAGGTCGAGGGTATCCTGCTGATACCGCACGATGTCGGCGCGTCGGTGGCCAAGGGGCGGCCGGGCGCGGGGATCGCGGTCTGGCTCAATGGCGCGTATCTTCTGCGCGCGGAGGCGGTCGGCAAGACGATCGCGACCGCGATCGGCGCCACGCTGGAGGCCCGCGCGCCGGGCGTGGCGACACCGGGCCTGACGCCGGTCGTCACGCGGCCGTTGTTCAACACGACGCAAGGGTATCGCGATTATATTTTCCCGGCGGTCGCCAATATCATCCTGCAACAGACCTTGCTGTTCGCGGCCGCGCGCTTCGTGGCCGAGCGGCGGCGCACCGGCCGGTGGCAGCACCATCGGCGCGCGGTGCTGGGCGTTTGGGCCGCCTGCGCCACGATCGGCACGCTGAGCACGCTCTTCTATTTCGGCCTTGTCTACTGGCTTCAGGACATTCCGCACGGCGGCAACATACCGGCGTTGCTGCTGACCGTCCCGCTGTTCGCCGCGACTGTCGCCGCCGCGGCGCTGATGGTCGGCAGCATGGTGCGGAGCGGCGACGACGCGCTGAAGCTGCTCATTCCCACTTCGATCCCGTTCGTCTTCCTGTCGGGGTTCGCATGGCCGCTCGTCGCGATGCCCGGCTGGGTGCAGGCGATCGCCTGGACGATACCGGCCACGCCCGCGATGCACATCTTCATTCCGCTCAACCAGATGGGCGCATCGCTCGGCGAGGTCCGCGGCGCGCTCGCGATCCTCGTCGTGCAGCTGGCGGTATTCGGATCGGTGGCGGGCTATAGGCTGACCCGACGAGCGCGCGTGCGATCGGCACCCGTCGGACCCTGATCAGCTCGGCGCCTGCCGAGATTGCCTCCGACTATCCCAGCCGCTCGCGGGCGACCTTCTCCAGGACCGTGAGCGGCATCGCGCCCATCGTCAGCAACCGGTGGAACGCCTTGGGATCCCAGTTCGCACCGGCCTTGCGCTTGGCCTCGTCGCGCAGCCGCACCCAGACGGTGTGGCCGATCTTGTAGCTGCACGCCTGGCCTGGCCAGACCGTATAGCGGTCGATCTCGCCCTGGCTGCGCCCGCGCGCGATCCCCGTGGTGGCGATGAGATAGTCGGTCGCCTTCTCGCGGCTCCAGCGCTTGGCATGCATGCCGGAGTCGACCACCAGGCGCGTCGCGCGGAACAGCAGCGATTGCAGATAGCCGATCTGCCCGAGCGGATCGCCGTCATAGACGCCCATCTCGTCGGCGAGCTGCTCGGCGTAGAGCGCCCATCCCTCGGAATAGCCCGAGTAGAACCCGCGACGACGGATCAGCGGAATGTCCTCGCTTTCGAGCGCGGACATGACCTGGAGATGATGGCCCGGCACCGCCTCATGGTAGCTAAGCGTCGCCAAACCGAATTTTGGCCGGTCGAACGTATCGCGCAGGTTGATGAAGTAAATCGCGGGCCGCGTCCCATCGAGCGAGGCGGACTGGTAATAGCCGCCGGGCGACCCTGCCTGAATGGCCTCGGGGACGCGGCGGACCTCGACCGGCGCCCGTGGCAGGACGGCGAACTGCTCGGGCAGCCGCTTCGTCATGGCGGCGATCTGACCGCGGAGCTGCTCGAGCAGTTGCTCGCGACCGGCATCGGTGTTGGGATAGAGCTGATCGGGGCGCTTGTTCATGGCCACCAGCCGCTCGCCGACGCTGCCTTGCGTCAGCCCCTGCGACTGGAGGAGGCGGTCGACGCGTGCGCCGATCTCCGCCACCTGCGCCAGCCCGAGCCGGTGAACCTCGTCACCGGTCATCTCAACCGTGGTCGCGGCGCTGGCCGCCGCCGCATAATAGGCGTCGCCATCCTTCAGACGCCAGACGCCCGCATCGTGCCCGGCGCGCCCGCGCAGCTCGGTGACAAGCGCACGCTGCCGGTCCAGCGCCGGAAACACCTGATCGGCCATAAGGCGGGCCACGACCGCCGCGCGCTCGGGCGGCAGACCGGCGGCCTTGAGCTTGGCCGACAGATCGGTCACCGGGCCACTTACACCAGGCGCCTTGTCGCGGACCGCCGCGAGTTGCTTGAGCGTGGTATCCAGGATGTAGTCCGGGGCAAACACGCCCCGCGCAGCGTCCTCGCGCTGGCGGTCGGTTTCCGCGTCGATCGCACCAGCGAACGCCTGCACCCGCGCGACATAGGCGTCGGCGTCGGCGGCATTCCGGATGCTGTGCTGGTTGGCCAGAAAGTCTGGCACGTTGCGATAGGCACCCGTCAGCTGCGACAGGACATAGGGCGCGTACCGACCTGCGCTGGCACCGAACGCATAGCGCTGTCCCGCGATAACCCGTTCCAGGCTATACTGCACGACATCGTAATCCAGCTGCGCCGTTGGGCTCAGTGCGTCGCGTCGCACGCTCTTCAGCGCCGCCAGCTCCTGCGTGGCCCGCGCAAACTGTTTCGCCTCGCCGGCGCGGGACGTGTCGTCCAGCCGCGACTTCAGCCCCGCTCGCGCGCCCGTATCGAGACCGAGCGATGTCGCCTGCTCGGGGCTATCCTGCAACCGTTCGTAGAAGAACCGATCGAGCATCGCGCGAAAATCAGCGTCGCGGGACCGCGACGCGGCGCTAACCGCCCCCGGCAGGGCGACGGCCGCGGACAAGAGACTGGTGGAGGCGAGAAATTGACGGCGATGCATGGAACACTCCCGGTGATCTATGCCCGACTGTCTACCGGAGCCCGGTGCGGTCGCAACCGAATTGCAGGCGCTGTACGCTTTGGTTCATCAATCCTCGGCCCAGCGCCGCAGGAGATTGGACTGGGTCTTCGCCAGCAGGTCGAGCTCCGGCGTCTTGCCGAGGCGTTCGAACAGCGCGTGGCGGGCGGTTTCCAGATCGAAGAGCAGTTCGCGGGACTCTGCATCGCGGATCAGGCTGCGGACCCAGGTGACCGCGGCCAACCGTTCGCCGGATGTCACCGGCGCGACGCGGTGGAGCGCGGTCGTCGGATAAACGACCGCATCGCCCGCGGCCAGCTTCACGTCCTGTTCGCCCGCCGCGGACTCGATGACCAGTTCGCCGCCTTCGTACGTGGCGGGATCGGAGAGGAACACGGTAACCGACACGTCGGTCCGCATGCCCCCCATGATCGCGTCGTCGACATGGCTGCCATAGGCCATGCCCGGCTCGTAGCGGCTGAACAGCGGTGGGCGAACCACGTGCGGTCGCGTCGCCATCCGGAACAGCGGGTTGGCGAGCAGGCGGTCGACGACAAGGTCCTGCATCTCCACCAGCCGCGGGTCGGCGCGGTCGACCTGCTCGTTGCGCTTGACCGGGCTGGCTTCGCGGCCCGCCGTCTGGCGTCCGTCGACATAGCGGGTCGCCGCGAGATTATCTCGCAGCGACTGGAGATTGTCGGCGTCGAGAACGTTGGCAATCATGATCAGCATTAGGAATCCCGTGGCATCGGCATGACGTCGGAACGCGCGGCCTAACAGTTTGACTCCAGGCAGCAACCGCCAGGTGAGTAAAGGGACAGAGTATGCGTACGAAATTGTGGATGGGCGTCGGCGCCTTCGTGGTCGCGCAGTCGGGCCAGGCGATGCTGACCGAAGCCACCGCCAAGCCGTTGGCGACGTCGGTCGACCAGATCGGTGAAGGCGGCGAAAGCGAGCGCGGCGAGGGGGAAGGCGAAGGCGAGGGACGGCAGGTCGTCCGCCCGACCAAGTCGCGCCACGTCGTTCGCAATCCGCGCCGCGCGCGCGCTGCGCAACAGCATGCCGGCCAGCGTGGCGAAGGCGAATATGAAGGTGGCGAAAACGAGCGCGGCGAAGGCGGCGAGGGCGAACGCTGATCCCACGAGGCGTCCCCGCGTACGCGCGCGGGACGCCTCAGGGAACCGAGATCAGGTCTCCCGCCCTGGCAAAGACGGACGGGTCCTTAGCCTCTGTCCCGTCCAGATGGAGATACGCCGCGCTGAATTGCGCGAGCGACTTCAGGCGAGCCGGATTCGCGATGGTCAACGTCCGGCTGCGTAGCTCGATCAGCCCATCCTCGCGGAACCTCTGAAGGACGCGGTTGACGTGCGACGGAGTCATCCCCGTGGCATCGGCAAGGTCTGTCTGGGTGATCGGAAAGTCGATCGCGTTGGTCTCGGTCGCCCCGCTGACCCTATAGCGTACCAGCATTTCGTAGAGCAGATGCGCAAGCCGCTCCGTCGCGTCGCGCCGGCCTTGATCGATGATCCGTTCGCGCAATACCCCGAGATCCGTCATCGTACCCCACCACAGGGCTTCGGAAATGGGTGACGCCTCGCGCAGCAGCGTCCTCATTTCGCTCGAATGGATCATCGCGGTCGTGCTGGCGGTCAGCGTCCCGACCGCGTGATCCATCTTCTTCAGGATGAAGATCTCCGCATCGCAAAGATCGCCCGGGACAAGGAACGCCATGATCTGCCGTTCGCCGTCGGGCAGGATCTTGTACCGGCAGGCAAGTCCGGTGAGCAGGACATGGCAGTAATCCGAGTGTGCGCCATCCGCGATGATGTCTTCCTGCGCCTGAAATGCCTGCTGCCTCGACGCCAGCACCGTATCGAGACGCGTGCGTTCGTCCGCGGTGAACGCGGTGAACTGCTCCATCTTCGTAGCCCAGGGATTGCGCATTGTCGTCCGATCTGGTCGAGGCGAAATGCCAACCACTCTCACTCAACGCACGGGCGGCGGCGATGGGCAACGCGCGACATGTCATCCGTTGGGTTGCGATCAACGCTTCGTGGTCGGTAATTAAATTACGAACACTGTGATCTAGCGCAGAGAATTACCGCATAACATCGTTTAAAACTCCTGATGCAGCCAATAATTGAACTGCATGGGTTGCGCGTTACCGCAACGGTGTAACCGCGATGTCTCTGATAGCAGACGATATTCTTGCGCCGGCGTTAAAAAGACTTGAGCGGCGATCGGCATTGTCGGCAGGCGATCGCTCTGCATTTCTAAGAATGCCGTTCTATGTAAAGCAGATGGTGCCTTCGGCGTACATCATCCGGGAGCAGGATCTGACGAAGACCTGTTCTATCCTGCTGTCCGGCTTTGCATTTCGAAGCAAGGTCCTCGGCAATGGCGGTCGGCAAATCCTGTCGGTCGACATCCCCGGAGAAATTCTCGATCTTCAGCACGCGTTCCTCGGCAAGGCCGACCACAGCATTCAGATGCTGACGGCGGGGACTGTCGCCTTTGTCGCCGCGGACGCTGTACGGGACATTGCCTTTGCACACCCGGCGATCGGTCGGGCGATGTGGCGCGAAACGCTTGTGGAGGGGTCGATCTCGCGCGAATGGATCGCCAATATCGGCCGGCGCGATGCGCGGACGCGCGTCGCGCACCTGCTCTGCGAGATCGCCGTCCGCCTCCATGCCGCCGGGCTGATCACCGGAAACCGCTACGAACTGGCGATGACGCAGGAGCAGCTGGGCGATGCGACGGGCCTCACCCCCGTCCACGTCAATCGCACGCTGCAGAAGTTGCGCGCCGATGGGCTGATCACGCGCGACAAGCGCTCGATCACGATTGAGGACTGGAAGGCGCTGTCGGCGGTCGGCGATTTCGTCACCGACTATCTGCACCTCGAGACGGAACATGGCCCGTCCTCGATCCTGAACGGCGGCTATCATGCCTGACGTGATCGCGCCGACCGATCCGGATCGACTTGGGCAGAGTCATCATCG
This sequence comes from Sphingomonas sp. Leaf28, assembly GCF_001421685.1. Classification (NCBI taxonomy): domain Bacteria; kingdom Pseudomonadati; phylum Pseudomonadota; class Alphaproteobacteria; order Sphingomonadales; family Sphingomonadaceae; genus Sphingomonas; species Sphingomonas sp. Leaf28. Next base: position 272,598 of record NZ_LMKX01000007.1, read on the forward strand.
AGCGCAACATGCCCGCGCATGCACCTGATGGCGTCCGCAAGGCGGATCCTGTTTCCCAGCCGCTGAACGGCCTCGCCGTATTGCTGGTCGAGGACAATATGATCGTCGCGCTGACCGTCGAGAACTTCCTCGAGGACTTCGGCGCACGCCGCATCTGGACCGCATCGCATGTCGAGAGCGCCAGCAAGATCCTCGACCGCGAGACGGTCGAGATCGCGATCCTCGACATCAATCTCGGCGAGGATACGAGCCTGGGCATCGCCCGGCGGCTGCGCGCTGAGTCGATCCCGTTCTTCTTCGCAAGCGGCTATGGCACGGATGCAGGGCTGAGCGCCGATCTCGACGCCAGCCTCGTCGTGCGCAAACCTTACGGCAAACGCGATCTGCAAAAGGCGATCATCTCCGTCCTGGGAATGTAACGTCCGATCCCGCACGTCCGATACTGCCGGGGAGGTGCCGCAACCCGCCCCGTCGATGCGACGCACTGTGCATCGATACGACGCCGAACGAATTGGTCATGCAGAAATAGCCTGACGGCACCCCATGGTATCGCACCCACCGTGGCAAACCCCTGAAATTGGCCATGCCGGAAGGCCTTGACTCGGTCACCGCACGCCGTAAGATAGCGCTATCAATAGCCTGCTACAGACGGGCGTGATCGGGGGGTTGGATGGTTTTGGCGCTTCAGTTTTGTTCGATCACCATGCCGCGACGCCTTGTGCTTCGCGACGCCTGACGCGTCTCCAGACACCCACCAAAACATGCTTTCTCGCCGCAACGACGGCGAGGTTTCAGAGAGGATCCTGATCGTGGTACCTTATAAGACGGCACCTGGCCTGACACGCGCGGCCTTGTTGTGTGCGACGACATTGGCGGCGCTTTGCGCGACGATGGCAACGGCGCAGACCATCCCGCCGACGCAGGATCCATCGCCCCCCGTGGCGCAGGACGGCGCACCCGCCGCCGCCACACCCAGCGATGCGCCGCCCGCCGCGAGCTTGCCCGATGCCGATCAGAGCCCCGGTGCGATCGACGCCGCGAGCAGCAACGACATCGTCGTCACCGGCTATCGCTCCAGCCTCGCCAAGTCGACGAATGCCAAGCGCGCGTCGACCGGCTTCACCGATTCGATCTTCGCCGAAGATATCGGCAAGTTCCCCGACACAAACATTGCCGAATCCTTCAACCGCATCCCCGGCATCACGATCACGCGCGACGTGACCGGCGAAGGCACCAACGTCGCGATCCGCGGACTTGGATCGAACTTCACCAACGTGACGCTCAACGGCGCGACGATCGCGGTGGCCTCGTCGGGCGCGACCGATGCGCAGGGCACCGATCGATCGGTCGATCTGAGCTTCTTCCCGACCGACCTGTTCACCAAGCTGACCGTCAACAAGAGCTACACCGCCGATCTTCTCGAAGGCGGCGCGGCGGGCAATATCGACCTGCGCTCGGCACGGCCGTTCGATCGGGCGACCTCGTTCCTGGCCTATAACGTGCAGGGCACCAAGCAGTCGCCCGAGGACCGGATCGGCGCGCGCGGGTCACTGATCGGCAGCTGGCGCAACGACAAGGTCGGCATCCTCGCCGGCGTGTCGGCGCAGCGGCTTTTCACCGACACGCGAGGGTTCGAGACGATTGGCTATACCAATCCGGCCCTGTCGACCCCCAACAGCATCGCCGGTACAACCAACGGCGTCCAAAACACCCCTACCGCTGCACAGACACTTGCCGCCCAGTGCCGTGCCAACAACACGAGCTGCAATAGCACCAGCGGCGGTAACTGGACCATCCCCGGACTGGTCCCGGCCGGCGCTGGCGCCGGGTTGGTCGCCGGCACGGTGATTAATCAGGATTTCCTGCTCGCGAACAATCCGGGTGCGACGATCCAGCAGATCGACAACGCGCTGCTCCCGCGGCTCGGGCGTTCGACCAGCATCCGCGGACCGCGAGATCGTCTCAACGCGATCGTCAGTGCAGAGTGGCAGCCGACCGACACGCTGCATTTCTACATCGACGGCCTGTACGGCTACAAGAAGAACGAGCTGATCCGCGAGAACGTGGCGTGGATCGTCCGCAACGGCGCGATCATCCCGACCAACCTGACGTTCGACAAGGCGGATTGCACGGTCGGCTGCGTCGTCACCGGCGGTACCTTCGCCAATGCGCAGTTCTTCAACGAATTCCGTCCCTATACCGAGACGACGAAGCTGTTCAGCATCAATCCGGGCGGCGAGTGGGACATCTCCGACAAGCTCAAGCTTAACCTGCAGGGCAATTACGCGCGCTCGACCTTCCATCGCGAAAGCCCGTCGGTCGGCCTGACGACTCCGCTCGGCGTCGGCAACACCGTCACCTATACCAATAGCGGCAACGGCATTCCGACGATCCAGAGCGGGCTCGACCTCAACGATCCGGCGAATTTCGGCTGGAACGCGGGCAGCCGCGTGAACATTCAGGACGAGCGCCGCCTCAACAAGAGCAAGGGCGCGCGCGGTGACCTGACCTGGGGCGGCACGGGGCTCAACCTGAAGGTCGGCGGCGCGTTCGACGACGTGTCGCGCCGGATCACCGGCTTTGACAACAGCCAGGCGTGGCAGAATGCGGTCTGCGGCAACAACCCCAGCGTCTTTGTCGGCTCGCCCAACTCGCAGCCGCCGTGCGCCGGCCTGAACGCACCGGGCGCGGCACCCGCCGGCTATCCGACCTATCCGGGCTATGGCACCGGGGCGACCGCCGGCATGACGGGGCCGGTGACCTATGGTGGCTCGCTGATCCCCAATTCGGCGGTGCCGGGCTATCTCAGCCCCGGTCCGGCAGGGTTCGTGACGGTCGACTGGCCGAAGTTCGCGGCCGCCAGCAACTATGATTTCTACCACGACAACGCGCCCGAAACCGGTGCGGCGAACACCGGCGCGAGCGGCGGTGCGATCCGCGAAGTCGTCAAATCGGCGTTCGCAACGCTGAATGGCGCGCAGGAACTCGGCGGCAACATGCTGCGGTTCAACGTCGGCGTGCGTTACGTCAACACGATCCAGACGATCACCGGACGCGTGTCGTTGCCCGATCCGCGCAACACGACGTCGACCGGCGCGGCGCTGCCCGATGGCAGCCGCTATCCGAACCTGGTCAGCAACGTGTCGACGCGCAACGAATATGCCAAGTGGCTGCCCGCAGCGACGTTCGCCTATGACGTCAGCGAGCATGCCGTGGTCCGCGTCGCGGGATCGCGGACGATGACCCGTCCCGATCCGTCCGCGCAGCTGCCTGGCGTCAACTTTGGTGCGCCGTCGGCGGATCAGGCATCGATCGGCAATCCGGCGCTCAAGCCGTACATGTCGACCAACCTCGACCTGGGCTTTGAATATTATACCGGCCGCGAAGGCGTCGTCAGCTTTAACGCGTTCCGCAAGTCGATCGAGGGGTTCACCAACACCGCCATCGCCACCGTGCCATTCTCGAACCTGGCGCAATATGGCATCACTTACGACACGCTGAACCCAACGCAGCAGATCGCGCTCAACTCGCGCGGCGGCCCGACCGTCGCGCAGGTGCAGGTCACCTCGCAGGTCAACGTCCCCAACAAGCTGACGATCAACGGCCTCGAATTCCAGTGGGTCCAGCCGCTCGACTTCCTGACCAAGCACATCGGCATCACCGGTTTCGGCTTCAACGCCAACGCCACGATCGTCGACCAGCGCAGCGACGGTCCGGCACAGGCGTTCGGCGTGGCGCCGTTCACCTACAACATCACCGGCTATTATGAGAAGCATGGCGTGATGCTCCGCGTGTCGACGACGTCGCGCGAAGGATCGCAGAACAGCGGTACGGCGCAGAACGGCATCCCGGCCGCGGCACTGTTCGGCACCGACTATACGACCTACGACTTCTCGTCGTCGTTCGATCTCGACAAGATCTTCGGCCTGAAGAACGCGCCACAGCTGACGATCAACGTCGCGAACTTCACCAACGCGACGCTGCGGTCGTACTTCCAGTTCGAGAACGCGACCTTCACGCAGTACAAGCCGGGTCGTCAGTTCCTGATCGGTCTGCGCGGGACCTTCTAGGACGATCGGCGGGGCGGTCGCGATGCGGCCGCCCCGACGGCACGATGCGCCCGAGGGTCGCGCGACGAGGTGGTCAAAGCTCAGCCTCGGTCGTCGCGCCGTGCGACGATGGCCTTTCCAGGCGGCCGCGTCCTGTAGTAGCATCTGCAGCAATTTGAGATTGGTAAGTCCGATGGCGAAAGCTGCATCACGCACCATTGTATCTGCGAACGGCCCCTACGACGCGCCGGCCAATCATCGCCTGTACCAGCGGATCGCGCGGCGGCTGGTCGAGGAACTGACCGGCGGAACCTATGCGATTGGCGATCGCCTGCCCGCGGAACGTGAACTCGCGACCGAATACGGCGCGAGCCGGCCCGCCGTCCGCGAGGCGCTTATCGCGTTGGAAGTGCAGGGTTTCATCGAGGTTCGCGTCGGCTCCGGGGCGTATGTCTCCAGGCTTCCGGGGCAGGGGGAGGAGCCCGGCTTCGCGATCACCGCGTTCGAATTGACCGAGGCGCGGATCCTGTTCGAGGGCGAGGCGGCGGCGTTGGCAGCGGCGCAGATCACCGATGCGGAGGTGGCGCACCTCGACGCGCTGGTCGAGGCGATGACGACCGAAAACCTGCTCGCCGAAGTCACCGAAGTCGCCGATCGCGACTTTCACATGGCGATCGCGAAGGCGACGCGGAACGCCGGTGTCGTACGCACGATCGAGGATCTGTGGCATTTGCGGTCGACATCCCCCGAATGCGCGCTGCTTCACGCCAAGGCGCGCAATGCGAAGGTCCGCCCGGTAGTCGCCGAACATGCGGTGATCGTCGAGGCCTTGCGCGCGCGCGATGCGGCCGGCGCGCGCGCGGCAATGCGTGCGCACCTGACGTCGGTCATGGATCACCTGCTGTTCCAGACCGAGGAAATGGCGATGGAACAGGCCCGGCTCGCACTGGCCGAAACGCGGCAACGCTATGGCAGCGGCACCGGCGCGTAGCGCTAACGTCAGCCAGGACTTGCAACATGTCAGACCAATTCTATAGCTTGGGTCGACACGGTGGATCGTGCGTCAGGCGCGCGACGACTTGATACGGGGATAGGCGGCACATGATGATGACCCAGACCATGCGCTGGTTTGGCCCGAACGATCCGGTGCCGCTGCATGCCATCCGCCAGGCCGGTGCGACCGGGATCGTCACCGCGCTGCACGAGGTCGCCAATGGCGAGGTCTGGACCGCAGACGCGATCGCCGTACGACGCCGGATCGTCGAGGACGCCGGGCTCGAGTGGAAAGTGGTCGAGAGCCTGCCCGTCGCGGAGGCGCTGAAGACCCGGTCGCCGGACTGGGATCGGTTGATCGAGGCCTATGTCGCCAGCCTGCGCAACCTGGCGGGGCAGGGCGTCGAGGTGGTCACCTATAATTTCATGCCGCTGCTCGACTGGACCCGGACCGACCTGAGCTGGGCCTTGCCCGACGGCGCACGCGCGCTGCGGTTCGAGCTTCGCGCGCTTGCGGTGTACGACATCCACATCCTGCGTCGCCCCGGTGCCGAGCGGGACTATGCGCCGGACGTCGTCGCGGCGGCGGCGGAACGCTTTGCGGGCATGGACGACGCAGCGCGGACGACGCTTGAGCGGACGATCATCGCCGGGCTGCCGGGCAGCGAGGAGAGCTTCAGTTCACCGCAGCTGCTCGCGCAGATCGAGACCTATGCCGATGTCGATGCGGCGCGGCTTCGGGCCAACCACGTCGCGTTCCTCGAGGCGGTGTGCCCGGTCGCGGAGGCCGAGGGCATCCGGCTGGTGGTGCATCCCGATGATCCGCCCTTTCCGATCTTCGGTCTGCCGCGCGTCGTCAGCACCGAGGCCGATGTGAGCGCGCTGTTCGCGGCGGTGCCCTCCGTCGCCAACGGGCTGTGCTTTTGCAGCGGATCGTTCGGCGTGCGCGCGGACAACGACCTGCCCGGCATGGTGCGACGCCTCGGTGACCGCATCGGCTTTGTCCATCTGCGCTCCGTCCAGCGCGAACTCGACGGCGCGTTCCACGAGGCGGCGCATCTGGAGGGCGACGCCGACATGCCCGCAATCATGGCCGAACTTGTCGCGTTGCAGGCGCGCACCGGGCAATCGCTGCCGATGCGTCCCGATCACGGTCACCAGATGGCGGACGATCTCAACCGGCACACCAATCCGGGCTATTCGCTGATCGGGCGGTTACGCGGACTGGCGGAGTTGCGCGGGTTGGAAACGGGGCTCCGCTACGCACGCGGCGCGGCTTCGTCATAGGCAACGCTATCTAGCGGTCACACGCGTTCGAGCAGCAACGCGATCCCCTGGCCGACGCCGATGCACATGAACGCCATCGCATAGCGGCCGCCGGTACGGTGGAGCTCCTCGACGGCGCTCATCGTGATCCGTGCGCCGGACATGCCGAGCGGATGGCCGAGTGCGATCGCGCCGCCGTTGCGATTGACGCGCGGATCGTCGAACGGATCGATGTCGAGGTCGCGCAGCGTCGCGATCGCCTGGCTGGCGAACGCTTCGTTCAGTTCGATCACGTCGAGCTGGTCGAGCGTGATGCCGCCGATCCGCATCAGCTTGCGCGCCGCCTCAATCGGGCCGACGCCCATGACCCGCGGCGCGACACCCGCTGCCGCCATCGCGACTATCCGCGCGCGCGGCGTCAGGCCGTGGCGCGCGGCGGCCGCCTCGGACGCGATGAGCGTCGCTGCGGCACCGTCGTTGAGGCCCGATGCGTTGCCCGCGGTGACGGTGCCGTCGGCGCGGACCACCGGTTTCAACGACGCCAGCGCCGCCAGGCTGGTGCCGCGCAGATGCTCGTCTGCGGCGAACAGGATCGGGTCGCCCTTCTTCTGCGCGAGCGTGACGGGCACGATCTCCGCGGCGAAGCGACCGCTCGCCTGCGCAGCGGCGGCCTTTTGCTGGCTGGCCAGCGCGAACCGGTCCTGATCTTCGCGACTGACCTGCCATTGCTCGGCGACGTTTTCGGCAGTCTGCGGCATGGTATCGACGCCGTATGCCGCCTGCATCGCCGGATTGACGAAGCGCCAGCCGAGCGTCGTGTCCTCCAGCTTCTGTGCGCGATCGAACGGGGCCTGCGCCTTGCCCATGACATAGGGCGCGCGCGTCATGCTCTCGACGCCGCCTGCGATCATGAACGTCGCATCGCCGCTGCGGATCGCGCGTGCGGCCGATCCGATCGCGTCGAGACCGGATCCGCAGAGCCGGTTGATCGTCGATCCCGAAACCGCCTCGGGCAGTCCGGACAGCAGGACGGCCATCCGCGCGACGTTGCGATTGTCCTCGCCCGACTGGTTCGCGCATCCCAGGATCGTGTCGTCCACCGCCGCCCAGTCGACGCTCGGATTGCGCGCGATCAGCGCCTTGATCGGCAGTGCGGCCAGATCGTCCGCGCGGACCTGCGCGAGCGATCCGTTGAGGCGGCCAATGGGGGTACGGATCGCGTCGCAGAGAAAGGCGTCGGCCATGATGTCAGTCCTGTACGATGGCGGAATCGAGTTCGGCGATGATCTTGCCCGCCTCGGCAAAGGCGGTGTTGGCCGCAGGCACGCCGGCATAGATTGCCGACTGCATCAGGACTTCCTTCAACTCGTCGCGCGTGAAGCCGTCGCGCATCAGTCCGGTCCGGACATGCAGCGCGAATTCTTCCCAGCGGCCGAGCGCGACCGTGATCGCCAGCACGATGAAGCGGCGGCTGCGGTCGTCGAGCCCCGGGCGCCCCCAGATCTCGTTCCACGCGATCCGCGTGATCATCGCCTGGAAGTCGGCGGTAAAGGCGGTGCGCTTGGCGAGCGAAGCATCGACCCAAGCGTCGCCCAGCACGCGGCGCCGGTTGAGAAGCCCTGCCTCGAACAGGGTATCCGCCGCATCCCGCTTGGCGTCGTTCGGCGCGAGGAAGCCGCGCACCCTCGCGGCGAGCGCAGCCGGGGTTTCGATCGGCGCCAGATGTGCAGCATCGAGATGGACGACCGTTGCGCCCGGGATCGCTGCCGCGATATGCTCGCCATGCCCGGCGAACGGCGTCGAGGTGTCGCGGTCGCCGGCGACGACCAGCGTCGGTACCGCAATACCGGGCAGCCGCTCGATCACCGCCATGTCGCGGATCGCCGCGCCGCATCCGGCATAGCCGTCATCCGCCATCGCGATCAGCCCGGCGCGCACGCTCTGCGTCGCACCGACATGCGTTTCGGCAAATTTCGGCGACAGGAACCGCCCCATGGCCAGGTCGGCGATCGCGACCGTGCCCTCGGTGCGGACCTTGGCGATGCGCGCCTGCCACGCGGCTGCATCCATCGTCGCCGACGTGCAGATCAGCGCGAGCGCTGTGACTCGCGTCGGGTGCCGCAACGCCAGCTCCATCGCGATCATGCCGCCGAGCGACACGCCCGCAATCGCGGCGTTCGTCACGCCCGCCGCGTCCATCACCGCGACGACATCGTCGGCGAGCATCGCGAGCGTATAATCGCCCGCCGGCGCATCCGATGCACCATGCCCGCGCGTATCGATCCGCAACAGGCGGAACGCGGGCAGGAGGTGCGGGACGCTCGTGTCCCACAGCGCCATGTCGGTGCCGATCGAGTTAAGCAGGACGAGCACCGGCAGATCCGGCGCGCCGTCGAGCTTCCAATAGAGGCGCACCGCCTCGCGGACTGCAAATGGCATGACCTTATCCTTGTTGGCGGGTGATCAGCGCGCGCACGATCGCGGCGCTGTCGCCGATGTCGGTGCCGATCCCCGCGGCGGCGAGGTTGCGGGCGATGGCAGGCGCGTCGATCTCCAACCCCTCCGCGATATCCGCCATCGCCGCGGCGGATCCCGCGGCCAGCAGGAACAGGTCGGCGAGGACCGGTGTCTCCGCCTGCCATCCGCCGAGCCCGCGCTCCTCTTCCTGCGGCAGACCGCCGAGCAGCGAGGTGGCAAGACCGGGCGCCCTGATCGCCGCCGACAGCGCGACCTGGCACCCCGTCGGATTACGCTTGTGCGCCATCGCCGATGATCCGCCGCGTCCTGCGACGGCGGGCTCTCGCGCCTCGCCGACCGCGTTCTGCGACAGCAACGCGACGTCGCGCGCCATCTTGCCGAGCGCGCCGATCGCCATCGCCAGGCTGGTGCCGATCGCCGCGACGCCGATCCGGCGCGCATGCCACGGGGCTCCTGTGCCGAGTCCGAGCATGTGCGCCATGTGCGCCGCCACGGCCTCGCCCGTTCCGTTCAGGCCGGCGCGGGACCCGGCTGCACCGCCGAGCTGGAGGAGTGCGTGATCCGCGACATCGCGCCGTAACCGCGTCGCCGCATCCTCGATCCCCGCCATCCAGTGCGCGATCCGCAAGCCGAACGCGACGGGCAGCGCGTCCTGCAACAAGGTGCGGCCGATCGCGGGCGTCTCGGCATGTCGTGCGGCCAGATCCGCCAGCGCGACCGTCGCGCGGGCAAGATCCGCGAGTACCAGATCCGCCGCCGCACGGGCTTGCAGCATCAGCACGGTGTCGGCGACGTCCTGGCTCGTCGCGCCCTTGTGCACCGCCGCCGCGGCCTCGCCGCCGACCGCTGCCCGCAGACGCGCGACCAGCGGTATCGCCAGCGTGCCCGCGAGCGCCGCTTCGTCGGCGAGCTCGGCGGGATCGATGACGAGGTTCGCACAGGCGTCGGCGATCGCCTGCGCGACATCGGGCGGGATCACGCCGGTCCCGACCTGCGCCTGCGACAGCGCGGACTCGAACGCCAGCGCGTGCGCGATCGTCGTGCGATCGGAGAAGACCGCCAGCATCGCGGGCGTCGTCACCGGCCGGGTGCGCAACAGATCGGTCATGCGGCTATCGGTCATGATGCGGGCGGTCTTCAGCGATCACAGCGCAAAGAACACGGTTTCCCGGTCGCCTTGCAGATGGATGTCGAACCACCAGCGACCGTCGGCCTGTTGTCGCGCGATCAGCGTGTGCCGTCGCGCCTCGGGGACTGCACAGAGTACGGGATCGACGTCATTCCCGTCGCCGCCATCGAAATAGAGCCGCGTCGCGAGACGTTTGAGGATCCCGCGCCCGAAGACCGATACGGCGAGATGCGGCGCCTGGAGCGTATTGCCGGGGCCAGATACGCGACCCGGCCGGATCGTCCGGAACCGGTAGACGCCATCGGCATCGACCGAAGCACGCCCGAAGCCGATGAAATGGGGATCGAGCGGTGCGTCGTCGCGCGCGTCGTCGACGCTCGCATAGCGGCCGGCGGCATTGGCCTGCCAGATCTCGATCATCGCATCGAGGATCGGCACGCCCTTCGCATCGAACACCTGCCCGGCAAGTTCGATCACCGCGCCATCGGGCGTGCCGGTCGAGGACGGCCGGTTGAGCACATAATGCTCGCCGCCGAACAGGTCCGGCCGCGCGCCCATGTCGGACGTGCCGACCAGATCCGCGCCACCCTTCCACGGCAGGCCGTAGTGGAAGAACGGGCCGACCGTCTGCCACGGCGTCTGCCCGAAGATCGACGGATCCTGGTTGTCGAGCCGCGGCGCGGACTCGCGGTCCTCGACGGCAATCTCAGTGGTCATGGTGATCGTCCTCGAACGGCGTCTCGTCGCGGCCCTTCAGCACCACGTCGAACAGATAGCCGAGCGCCCAGGCGGGCTTGGTCGTCTTGATATCGAACCGCCCGACCATCCGCTGCCGCGCGGGCATCGGCACGGCGTTGGCGATCGGATCGATCTCGATCAGCGGATCGTCGGGGAAATACATCTGCGTCACCAGCCGGGTCGCGAATGCCGGGCCCAGCAGCGAGAGATGGATATGCCCCGGTCGCCACGCATTCTTGTGATTGCCCCAGGGATACGCGCCGGGCCGGATCGTCACATAGCTGTAGCGACCTTCGGCGTCGGTGACGACACGGCCCGCGCCCGTGAAGTTCGGATCGAGCGGCGCGTCCCAGCTATCGGCCGAATGGATATAGCGCCCGGCGGCATTGGCCTGCCAGATCTCGAGGACGGTATTGGGCACCGCACGCCCGCGATCGTCGAGCACGCGGCCTGACACGATGATCCGCTGGCCCTGCGGTACGCCCTTGTGCTGCGCGGTCAGGTCGAGGCCCTGGGGGCCGACCATCAGCCGGTCCCATTGGTCTGGACCGGTCGTCTCGGTCAGCGTCGGCGGGATCGCGATCAGCTGCTGGCGCGGGCTGCGATCGACGGTCGACCGATAGTCCGGCACCAGCGAGGGCGGCATGCCGTCGTCGTCGCGCGCATAGGCAATCGGGTCGCGGCGGGCGGCGCTCATGCCGCCACGCTTTCGACGACCGCGCCCGCATCGAACTTGGCGCCGGTCTTGGCGCGAACCTCGTCCAGCGTCACGCCGGGTGCCAGTTCGATCAGCGTGAGGCCGCCCGCTTTCTTGTCGCACGCCAGCACGCACAGATCGGTGACGATCAGGTCGACGACGCGCTTGCCGGTCAGCGGCAGCGTGCATGCCTCCAGGATCTTGGGTTCGCCTGCCTTGTTCGCATGGTCCATCACGACGACGACCTTGCGCACGCCCGCGACCAGATCCATCGCGCCGCCCATGCCCTTCACCATCTTGCCGGGGATCGTCCAGTTGGCGATGTCGCCATTGGCAGCCACCTCCATCGCGCCCAGCACCGCCATGTCGATATGGCCGCCGCGGATCATCGCGAAGCTGTCCGCGCTCGAGAAGAAGCTCGAGGTGGGCAACGCGGTGATCGTCTGCTTGCCCGCGTTGATCAGGTCTGGGTCCGCCTCGCCTTCGAACGGGAAGGGGCCCATGCCGAGCATCCCGTTCTCGGACTGCAACGTGACGTCGACGCCGTCGGGGATGTAGTTGGCGACGAGAGTCGGGATGCCGATGCCCAGATTGACGTAATAGCCGTCCTGCAGCTCGCGCGCGGCGCGCGCCGCCATCTGCTCGCGCGTCCAGCCCTTCGAAGTCATGCCCGTTTCGACCATGGCCATCATGCCGCCTCCCGCCGACGCTCGGTCAGCTTTTCGATACGCTTCTCGTTGATCGTCGACAGCACGATCCGGTCGACATAGATGCCGGGGACGTGGATGCAGTCGGCATCGAACGTCCCCGCCTCGACGATCTCCTCGACCTCGACGACGGTCACCGTGCCCGCGGTCGCCATGTTGGGATTGAAGTTGCGCGCGGTCTTGCGGAACATCAGGTTGCCGGCCGGATCGGCGCGCCACGCCTTGATGATCGACAGATCCGCCTTCAGCCAGGTCTCGCGGACATAGTCTTCGCCGTCGAACGTCTCGACCGGCTTGCCCTCGGCGACGACGGTGCCGACGCCGGTCTTGGTGTAGAAGGCGGGGATCCCCGCGCCGCCGGCGCGGATGCGTTCGGCGAGCGTACCCTGCGGTGTCAGCTCCAGCTCGAGTTCGCCGCTGAGATATTGCTGCTCGAACAGCTTGTTCTCACCGACATAGCTCGAGACCATCTTGGCGATCTGCCGGCTTTCCAGCAGCATCCACAGGCCGAAACCGTCGGCGCCCGCATTGTTGGAGATCACGGTCAGCCCGGTCACCCCCGCCGCGCGGATTTCCGGGATCAGGCTTTCGGGATTGCCCGACAGACCGAAACCGCCCGACATGATCGTCATGCCGTCGAACACCACGCCCGCCAGCGCCGCCTTGGGCGAGGGGAATATCTTGCTTTTCATGCTGCCTCCAGGGGAAGTCCGACATAGTTCTCCGCCAGCGTCTTCTGCGCGGCGGGCGAGCCCTTGATATACTCCAGCTCGGCCATCTGCAGCCGACGCGCGAACCCGTCCATCTCGGGAAATCGGTGCGTGATCGAGGTGAACCACCACGAGAACCGCTCCGCCTTCCAGACGCGGGCCAGCGCGCGCGCGGAATAGCCGTCGATCCCCGCGGTCGAGCCCGACCCGTAATACTCGGCCAGCGCCTCGCCCAACATCGTCACGTCCGATACCGCGAGGTTCATGCCCTTCGCGCCGGTCGGCGGCACGATATGCGCGGCATCGCCAGTCAGGAACAGGCGGCCCCAGCGCATCGGTTCGGAGACGAACGACCGGAGCGGCGCGATGGATTTTTCGAACGAGGGCCCGCGCACGACCTTGGCTGCGGTTGCCGGCCCGAGACGCAGGCACAGCTCGTCCCAGAAGCGGTCGTCGGGCCAGTCCTCGATCTTCTCGTCGAGCGCGCACTGGATATAATAACGGCTGCGCGACGCCGACCGCATCGAGGCGAGCGCGAAGCCGCGTTCGTGATTGGCGTAGATCAGCTCGTGCTCGGCGGGCGGGACGTCGGCCAGGATGCCGAGCCAGCCGAACGGATAGACGCGTTCGAATGTCTTGAGCACATCGTCGGGGATGCTCGCGCGGCTGACGCCGTGATAGCCATCACAGCCGGCGATGAAGTCGCAGTCGAGCCGCATCGGTTCGCCATCCGGCGTCGTCCACGTGACCGACGGCGAGTCGCTGTCGACATCGTGCAGCGCGACATCCTGCGCGTTCCAGACGATGTCGACTCCGCGGGGGCCGGCGGCGTCGAACAGGTCCTTCATCACTTCCTGCTGGCCATAGACCGTCACGGTCGATCCGCCGGTCAGCGCCGCCATGTCGATATGGAACAGCTCGCCGTCGAGCGACAGGTTGGTGCCGCCGTGGATCAGCCCCTCCGCGACGAGCCGGTCGGCGATCCCGAGACGGTGCATCAGGTCGACCGTGACCTGTTCGAGCACGCCCGCGCGGACCCGTCCCTCGACATAGTCGCGGTCGCGACGTTCGATCACGCGCGCGTCAATCCCGGCGGCGGCCAGCATATGTCCCAGGAACATGCCGGCAGGGCCGGCTCCGATGATGGCGACTTTTGTCCGCACGATCACGATCCTCTTCAACTATGTCTGACGATCTTGGCCGTCATGCGCCAGAAGCTACCGCAAGCGGGCAAATACGCTATGGACGCAGCGGGCGAATAGGTGGACTATTCGACAGGTATATGAGTCCCCCACTGGGAAGGGTGCCGTTCGATGGATACGCCGGTTCCGCGCTTTTATCTGTACGGCGAAGCGCACCGCGTGGCGGATCGCCGTTTCGTGCATCTCGAGGCGCTCGACGACCGATCGCGCCCGAGCGAATGGACGATCCGGCCGCACGCGCATGCCGATCTCCACCATATCTTCCACATCCGCGGCGGCGGCGGGGCGATGCGCGCGGAGGCGGCGATCCTGGCGTTCGAGGCGCCGTGCCTGATCGTCGTGCCGGCGGGCGTCGTCCACGGCTTCAGCTGGCAAAGCGAGTCGAACGGCAGCGTGTTGACCGTCTCCAGCGCCTATGTCGATCTGCTCCGCCAACGTAACGAGGAGCTTCGCGGCGTCTTCGCGCTGGCGCAGGTCGCACGTCTCGACATGGCGGGTTCGACGGGGTTCGCCACCGCGTGCGACGCGTTGCTGGAGGAATTGTCCTGGAACGCGCCGGGCCACCGCGCCGCGGCCGAGGCCGGGCTGCTCGGGTTGATTGTCCGGACGATGCGCGCGACGCACGGACGCGAGGCGGACCTGTTCACGCCGCCAGGGCGACAGGCGGCGCTCGTCGCGCGCTACCGCGAGCGGGTCGAGACGCATTTTCGCGCGCGCGAACCGGTCGGCGTATACGCCGCCGCGCTCGGCACCACCGAAAGCCGGTTGCGCGCGGCGTGCCAGGCCGCCGCCGGCCAGACCCCGACGCAGATCCTCGACCAGCGCGCGTTCGTCGAGGCGCAGCGCGCGCTGCTCTATTCCAACCTGTCGGTGGCCGAGATCGCGAACACGCTGGGGTTCGACGACGCGCATTATTTCTCGCGCTATTTCCGGCGCTGTGCGGGATGTTCACCGCGGTCGTATCGCGCTGCGCACGCCGATACGGCGCTGGCCGACGACTGATCGGGGGTCAGGCCTTGCCGAGCGTCAGCGTTGCTTCCAACCCGCCATCGGGATGATTCGCGAGGCTGATATGTCCGCCGATTGCGGTGGCCTGCGCGCGCGCGATGGTCAGCCCGATACCCGTCCCGTCACCACTCGATCGCGACGTATCCGCGCGCACGAACGGGTCGAACGCCTGCGCGAGCATCGCGGCGGGAATACCGGGACCATGATCGCGCACCGTGATGATCACTGTGCCGCGCGTGCGGCGCGATGCGATATCGGCATCGCCGCCATGCTTGATCGCGTTGTCGATCAGGTTGGACAGGCACCGGGTGAGCGCATCCGGCCGCACGCGGACGAGCGCGCCGCAGCCCTGCGTGAAGCGGACGGCATGACCGAATTCGGCGGCATTGTCGGCCAGGCTCGACAGCACCGAATCGAGATCGACCGTCGACCAGTCCTCCGCGCTGTCGCCGCTGCGCGCGAGATCAAGGCCGCGCTTCATCATCGCAAGCGTCGCCGACAGATCCGCGACGAGCCGGTCGCGCAACGCCTCGTCCTCGACCTGTTCGAGACGCAGCCGCAACCGGGTCAGCGGGGTCTGGAGGTCGTGGCTGATGGCGGCAAGGATCCGCGTGCGCTCGATCAACCCGGCACGAACGCGTTCCTGCATGAGGTTGAAGGTCGCGAGCGCCGCGCGGACGTCGGTGGGACCCGTTTCCAGCACCGGTTCGGCATCGATCGACCGGGCGAACGCGTCCGCGGCTGCGGACAGGCGACGCAGCGGTGCCGTCGCGAGCCGCGCGACGATCAGCGAGAGCGCCAGCGCCGCCGCCAGCACGAGGAACAGGAACAGCCGGTCGGTGGTCCAGCTCGGCGGTGCGGGCAGTTGCGGGAGATCGATCGCGACCGCGAGCGACCGGCCGTCGACCCGCGCGGTCATCAGCCAGCAGTCGGGCAGCATCATCGGTTCGATTCCCGCGGCGCGTGGGCGTTCGCGGATGGGATCGCTCGCCTGGCAGATGGTCGTCGGCGCGCGCGCGATGCTCGGTCGCGCGGGCACGTCGGTACGGCTGGCGAGCATGCTCGTGAGCAGCGCGTCCTCGACGACGGGAACCGCGTCCTGGCGTTCGACGAAATGCGCCCCGACCAACCGGCCGTCGCGCAGATTGGCGATCGTGGCGGCCGGGTTGCGGTGGAGCCGGTCGAGAACGTCGAGCGCACTGGCGATCACGCGCTCGTCACGGATCCGCATGAACTCGCCGCGCCGGCCCTGTTCCGCGATCAGCAGCGCGCCGACCGACGCGATCAGGATGCCGACGGCGAGGATCAGCGCGATCCGGCCGGTCAGCGAACCCAGGAACCGCACCAGCCGGGCGATCAACCGCCTCATTCGAACCGTGTGGTCGCAGCGAGCATATAGCCCTGGCCGCGGACCGTGAGGATCAGCTCTTCGCCGTCGGGCTTGAGCTTCTGGCGCAGTCGGCTGATCTGGTTGTCGATCGTCCGGTCGTGCGAGGCGGTGGCGGCGCGCGCTGGCACGAGCGCCTCGCGCGAGAGCGGCCGGCCGGCGGCGTTGACGAGGCGCGAGAGCATGTCGAACTCGGCGGTCGACAGCATCACGACGCTGTTGCCGGGCGCGAGCAGGCGCCGCTTGACGAGATCGAGCCGCCACCGCCCGAAGATCGCGACCCGCGCGGGCGTTGCCGCGCCGACATCGCGCGCGCCCCGGCGGAGCAGGTTGCGCACGCGCGCGGTCAGCTCGCGCGGCTCGAACGGCTTGGTGAGATAATCGTCCGCGCCGAGTTCGAGGCCGAGCACGCGGTCGATCGCGCTGTCGCGTGCGGTACCCGACCGCTGCCCTGTCCACGCAGCATCGATTCAGTAGCGGAAGCTGACGATCATTCCGAACGTCCGTGGATCGCTGAGCGCCGCGCGGTCGGTGCTCACCTGCAGCGGACCGCCCGGGGTCATGCTCGGCGTGACGCTGCCGATCGCCCAGCCGTCCGGCAGGAACCGGTTGTCGGTGAGATTGCGGACATAGCCGGTGATCGAGAATTGCGGGTTGATGATCAGCGTCGCGTTAAAGTCGGCAAGCGCCTGCGAATTGACATGGCCGTACGGACCGGCGCCAAGATCTGCCCATTCCTGCGTCAGCCGCGACCGGTCGTGCGCGGTGAAGAAGCGGACCACGCCGCGCAGCGCCAGCGTCGCTTCGCCGCCCAGCGGAATCCGGTGGTCATAGGCCACGTTGCCCTGGAGCGGGGGCACGCCTGATACCTTCTGCGTCGAGAAATAGGTCTTGTAGATGCCGAAATCGCCGTAGCGCGCATTGGTGTAGGACGCGTTCAGGCTGAACGTGCCGTTCGCCCAGGGACGCGCCTGCACCTCGAGCTCCGCGCCATAGGACCGCAACGGCACGGTGATCGTGCGGAATGTCGGATTGCCGGGATTTTCGGGCGTAAGGTTGATCTGCGCGGTCTGGTAACCGGCATAATCATAGTAAAAGAGCGCGCCGTTGATCTGCAGCCGGTCGTTGAGGAAGCGGTTCTTCGATCCGACCTCATAGGCCGTCAGCGTCTCGGCCTCGAGCGTCTGCACCACGGGCTGGAAATCCTGCCCGGTGGTCAGCGTGATGTCGCCCGGCGAGAACCCGGTCGAGATCGATGCGTAGACCAGGTTCCGCGGTGCCAGATCATGCTCGATCCGCGCCTTGTAGGTCACGTTGTTGAATTTGCGGACGCCCTGGTCGCCGCGCAGCGTCGCGGTCGTGCCGATCACGCTGGTATAGTCCTGCGTCACGGCGACCTTGGTATAATCATAGCGGACGCCCGCGGTCAGGCGCGTGGTCGGCGCGAACGCATAGATACCCTCGGCGAACACGCCGGCGGCGGTCGTCGTCTTGTCGGTAGTATCCTTGAACAGGAACCGACCAAGATCGAGATTGTACAGGTTGTTCACGGTATTCAGCGTGTTGCGGTAATACATCGCTCCGGTCTGCCAGCTGAACTTCGAATCGTTCGGCGCGCTGTGGATCCGCAGTTCGTGAGTCACGAACTTGTCGTCGGGCGTCACGATGGTCTGGTCCGCGTTGAACACCGTCCCCCGCGCGACGATCGTCGCATTCTGATACCAGGTGCGCACCGCGGGGATATACGTTACCTCCACCGGCCCCAGGTCGAGTTTGAAATTCGCCCAATATTGCCGGAAATGGTTCCTGCCGGTCCCGACCTCCTGCGGCGTGTAGATGAAGTCGGTCGGTGAATCGCCCTGCCGGATCGAGACGCCACCCGAGTGCGTGACGTTGAATTCCTGCGCATAGCCGATCAACGCGGAGAAATTGTCGGTCGGGGTGAACAGCGCCTTCACGCGGAAGGCTTCGCTCGAGACGGCGCCGCCCTGGGCCGAATAATAGCCATCACGCTTGTACAGGTTTCCCGACGCGCGCACCGCCAGCTTGTCCTGGATGATCGGGATGTTCACGTCGCCGGTCAGGTGGCGGAGCGCGAAGTTCCCGACCTCCCCGGTTCCCGACATGCTGATCGCGGACGCATCCGGCGCGCCGGTCTGGATCGCCACCACGCCCGATGTCGCGCTGCGGCCGTACAGCGTGCCCTGCGGCCCGCGGAGCACCTCGACCCGGTCGATGTCGTAGTTGCCACCGATGCCGTTATAGACGTCATCGACATAGATCGCCGCGGTCGACGACGTCGACGTCGCGCTGCCGCCGGCGCCCGAATTGGGCTGGACGCCGCGAATGACCAGGCCTGCCGCGGGGTTGTCCGTGCCGCTGCCCTGCGACGTCGCCACGGTCGAGGCGGCGCCGCCGACCACGCCGGGAACGTCTTCGAGGATGTTCTTGAGTTCATAGCGTCCCTGGCGAAGCATTTCCGCGCCCGGTCGCACGCTGATCGCCGCCGCGGTCTTCTGCGCGGTGTTGAAGCGGCGCTCCGCGGTGACGATGATGTCCTGCAGCGCCGCCCCATCGACGGGCGTCTGGCCGTCGGGCGCGCGCGCAGCCTGGGCGGGGCTCGCCGATGCCGGCGCCGCGTCGTCCTGCGGACTGGCCGCGGGCGTCTCGGCGGCGGCGGGAACGTCCTGCGCGAACGCGGGCGCGGCGGCGGCAAAGCATGCCAGCAGCGATGTCGATAGAAGCAGACTGAACTTGGACATTATCTTCCTCCCCAACTGCCCAATATTACTTGGGTCGGTTACCGCGTCGTGCAAATGGCTTGGCCGGGCTCTTGATGGCTTGCAGATCGCGATTTGATTTCAGGCGTGTGTCAGTGCATCCCCGTGGTTCATAAAGTCCTGTTGCTGGTGTCGAATTCGGTACTGGATGGGCGCACGACGATGCTGATATCGGACAGTAACACCGCGGGATGGGCCAGCTAGGTGTCTGAATTCCCCGTATCGCGACGGAGAGGCGCGGTCCGACAAACTCAAAAGCGGACAGGATCTGCCGACGAGCATGGTGGCCGAAGCGGCGCGCGCACCGATAATCACCGGGTGCAATGCGGCATGAACCGATCATGTTTTTAGAACGCGACGCCGCGCTTAATTTTTCATTTTACCGACGTTAAGCGGCGTATACCTAGCCTGCATCGTGCTGAGCGGGCACGAGCTACTGTTGGCCTATATGACCCAGATAGCGGGGAACAGTATGGCTCACATTGCCCGAGAATTGGGCTTGGACGTGCTGCCACCGGGCATTTGGTCTCGCGGAATCCAGCAGGAAGGCGTGGACATCAGGGGCATAGGCCGGGATCAGCGCGATCGCCGCAGGTCCCTCGACATGGATGACTTGGACACGGCGCTCATGCGGTTCGAGCGCCGCCACCGAATCGGACTCTGCCGGGTCGATATGCGTTACGATCTGCACAATTGACGGGTTGATCGCGCGGATATGCGGCGAAATCGCCGCGGCCGTCGGTGACTGGCCGCGTCGTCCGAGCTCCTGCGCCCATATTCGCCCGTGGAGCGTTTCCCGGCTGCCGATGATTGGATCGCGTAAGTTGCTGTAAAGCGGCAAACATGACCTCGTCACCGACGGCGCCGAATTGTCGGCAACGCTTATTGCGAGGATATTGCATGCACCGGATCAAAAGCCTGGCCCTGATGGGCGCCGCACTGACGCTGGTCGCCGGATGCTCCGGCACCGGGACCGGCAGCGACGCGACCGCCAACGACACCGCTGCGACCGCCGCCGCCTCGACTGGCCGCGTGCGCGGCACCGTGCAGGCGGTGACCGCCAATGCGCTGACGGTGCAGACCTATGACGGCAAGACCGTCACGGTGCCGATCGACGCCAAGACCGGCTATGCCTGGGTGGTGCCATCGAGCCTCTCGTCGCTGAAGGATGGCGACTTCATCGGCACCGCGACCACCGGCCCCAAGACCGCGCTCCGCGCCGTCGAAGTGGTGATCTTCCCGGAATCGATGCGCGGCACTGGTGAGGGGCATTATGCGTGGGACGTCCCCGGTGTCGTGGCGGCCAATGGTGGCGATTCGGCGGGATCGAGCGCGATGACCAACGGCACCGTCGATGCGCAGAGTGCGATGACCAATGGCACGGTCGAGCCGCAGAGCGCGATGACTAACGGTACGGTGACCGGTGGTGCCACGCCCGGCGGCGGGGCGTCGTCGACCGATCGGGTGCTCTCGGTGTCGTACAAGGGCGGCAAGGTGAAGGTCGCGGTACCCGCCGGGGTGCCGATCGTCCGGTTCGACCCGACGCAGAAAACGGTCCTGGCAAAGGGCCAGAAGGTGTTCGCGGTCACCCCGCCGGGCGCTAGCGCGGCAAAGTCGGTCGCGATCGGCAAGGACGGCCTGACACCACCGATGTAAACCGGCCGGCCGGGCTGCTGCCCGGCCGCCTTCGCCGCCAGTCGGCCGTTGCGTCGACGCGGTGAACGTACGTCGCGTTGATCATAATCAGTTGCGTGGTGGCCCTTGAACAGGCCGATTCTTCCACCCTGCGAACGATAACGGCAATTTCGCTTGACGTCTCCGAGCGCTTGCCGAACGTCCGTTCGACTTGTTTCGAGCGCGAAACGGCGCGCGTCGACTTGGTGGATGCCAGTAGAAACCATCTTCGGATCTAGGCGCGCCACTATAGGTGCGTGTTTTTATTGCGAACCTTGCTGGACAACGTCCCTCTTGTTCCGTTAGGCCGCTGACTGAAATTGGGGGATGCTACATGGTTGGAAGTATGTCGTCGGCGCGGCGTGTGCGCGCGCGTGCGTTGCAGACGAGCGCTCTGGTAATGACGCTGACGCTGGCGGCACCCGCTGTTGCTCAATGCGCGCCCGACCCTACCCAGACGAACGGTACGACGATCTGCTCGGGTACCGACGTCAACGGCTTGGTGGTGACGACGTACGGAACCAGCGTCAGCGTCCCGACCGGAGCCACCGTGCTGGGCGGTGGCCAAGCCGGGATTGCCGTGCAGTTGCCATCCACTTCGGGCGGATCCGCGGTGAACGTCTCGGTCGCCGGGCGTGTCGACGGCGTGGCGCAGTCGGGCGTGAGCGTGTTGTGGCAGCCCGCGGCGAACAACCAGGGCTATGCGACCGCCAACCTTCTCCTGACGGTCGCGCAGGGCGGCACGGCAACGGGCGCCAATGCGGTCGTGGTCGGCCAGGCCGGCACCGGCTACGGCAATGCCTATGCGACGATCGACAATGCGGGCACGCTGACCGGCACCGGCGGCATCGCGCTGCTGTCGACGACGCCCAATTATGCCGGCTTTTCGTCGATCACCAACCGCGCGACCGGCACGATCGGCGCGATCAGCGGACCGGTCGGAACGCTCAGCAACGCAGGGATGATCGACGGCGGCTCGCGGAGCGCGGTCGACTGGGGCGTGGGCTATCTGCTGTTCGGCAACGTCACCAATTCGGGCACCATCACGTCGGCGAGCACGACCGCTACGCTGGCCAATCTTGGTTCGTCGCGCGCCGTCGCCAACACCGGCCTCATCGCCAACACTGGCACGGGCACCGCGCTGGCGGGCGACTTCATGATGGTGACGAACGCGATCGGCGGGCGGATCACGAGCGGCGGCGCGACCGCGATCCAGGCCAATACATCGCTGTCGCTGACCAATGCCGGCACCATCACCGGCAATGTCGTCACCGCCGCGCAGCCTGCCTACACCACCAACAGCACCATTGATTCCACTGCGGGGACGATCACGGGGTCGGTCACGTTCGGGGCGGGTAACGATACGCTCGTCGCCGGCTGGAACGGCAACGGGCTGGTTACCGGCATTACCGGCGCGATCAACGGTGGTTCGGGCACAGATACCGTGCGCGTGCGCATCGCGGCCGATACGACGCTCGCCAACGCCGCAGCGCTTCCCACCGCCTTTGAGCAACTCTCGATCGCGCCGGACGCAAACGTCACGGTGACGCTCGTCGACGGGTTTGCCGCGCCCGGACCGCTGGGGATCGCCGGCAGCGGCACCATCGTCAACCGCACGACCCTGACCGGCGCCACGCAGGCGGTGGTCGCGAACGACTTTTTCTCGTCCGGCTATCCGACGTTCATCAATGCGGGGACGATCCGGACGACCGCGGGCACCGGCGGCGTGTTCGCCGCGGCGCTGGGGTTCAACGTCAACCGGTTTGAGAATAGCGGGACGATCGCCGCGACCGGCGACGGCGTGTCGTTCAGTTCTCAGGGCGAATTCGTCAACAGCGGTACCATCACCGCCGCAGGCACGGGCGTATCGCTGTTCGGGCCGAGCTTCGCCAATAGCGGCACGATCCGCTCGACCGGCGGTATCGGCGTCATCCTGTCGGGGTCGTACGGCTCGAACTGGACGAACAGCGGGCTGATCGAGGGGGCGACGGCGGGTGCGCGCGTCAGCAGCACGCTGGTGAACACGGGAACGATCACATCGGCAGAAACCGGCGTGCAGATCAGTTATTACGGTGTGCTCGACAACCGCGCGGGCGGCGTCGTGACCGGCGGCCTTGCGGGGATCGCCGGCACGTCCGATTCGCTTTTCAACGCCACGATTGCCAATGCCGGCACGATCAATGGCAATGTGCGCCTGATCGGAAACTCGGGCAGCAGCTATAGCGGCAACCGCTATTTCGCGTTGGCAGGCGGCGTGCTGAACGGCAGCCTGACGCTCGGCAATGGCGATACGCTGATCTCCGAATTCGCCAATGACGACGCCGGCGCGTTCGCGGGTATCACGGGCACGGTGACGGCGTCGGGAACGCTGCTGCGCTACCGCGTGCGCGCCGACGCGGCGGCGATGCTCGACCGGCCCGCGGGGTTTGCCGGCGTGGGCTATGACCTGTACGACGGTGCGACGCTCACGCTCACGGGTACCGCGACGCAGTCGGCGCCGACCTTCTACGCGGCGCCGCTGTCGCTGGCCGGCAATGGTATCGTCGACGTCGACGGCACGATCACCGCGACAAGCCAGCCTGCGATCCAGGTCACCTCGCTCGCAATTGCACCGGGCGAGACCGTACCGACCATCAGTGGTCTGGCCATCACCAGCCGGGGATCGCTGACCCTCGATCATCCGAACGATGCGACCTATGCCTATGCGGCGGTCACGCTCGGCGGTAGCGACAGCTTCACCAACGCCGGCACGATCACCGTACGCGATCGCGCAACGACGATCTACAGCCCGATCTACGCGATCGCCGGCGGCAATGATGTCGTTAACACCGGTACGATCACACTCGCCGCCGCTGGCGGCGTGAGCGGTGCACGGAGTTTCACGAACTCCGGCGCGATCGTCCAGACCGGTGCGGCGGCGTCCACAGCCGTGATCAGCGGGGTTGCCGCAGTAACGAACACGGGAACGATCGACGCGGCGGGTACTGCCATCCTGCTGAGCTATGGTAATTCGATCGTGAATTCGGGACGGATCGCAAGCTCTGGCGCCGCAGCGATCGCGACGTCGGATTACTACACCGCGTACGGCGCGACGATCACCAATCAGGCTGGTGGCACGATTGCGGGGGCGAACGGCCAGGCAGCGATCCGGATTTCCGGCGGCACGCTATCCAATGCCGGGACGATCACCGGGTCGGTCGATCTGGGCTATTCGACCTATGGTCAAACGTACCTGCCGGCCACCTACATCGCCAACGGCGGCACGCTCGCGGGGGATCTGCGCTTCGGTGCGGGCGATGACGTGTTCGTCGCGGTCGACGATGTGAACGGGGTCAGCGGAACGATCGACGGCGGGGAAGGGACGGACACCTACACCCATGCCCGCACGACCAGCGGCACGGTCACGCTCGGCGCCCTCCTGCCAATCAGCTTCGAGCGGGAAGGCGTGCGTGCGCTCGGCACCGCAACCGTCGCGACGATCGCCGCGGCGACGCCGTTCGCGGCCGATGTCATCGTTTCGGGCGATGGCGCGATCGTTAACACCGCGGTGCTTCTGGGCCAGGTTTCGACCGAGTCACCGAGCTTCGGCCAGACCAGCGGCTCGGGACGCCTTGCATCGTTTACGAACAGCGGCAGCATCGCGCTGGGATTCACCGGCGCGGCGGACAGCTTCGTCAATGCCGGCGCGATAGGCACGGATGCCCTTGGGGGCACGGCCGTGGCCATGTATCAGGACAGCCCGCTAACGTTCGCCAACAGCGGAACCATCGCCAGCAACGGCAGTGCGAACACGATGTATCTGGGCGGCCCGGGCATCAGCTTCGCCAATAGCGGCACGATCACCAATAGTGGGACTGGCCTCGCCGCATCGCTGTTCAGCTATTATGGCGGGACGATCGCTGCGACGAACAGCGGCAACCTCTCGGGTGGCTTCGACGCGTCGTCGTACAGCTATTATGGCCCAGATACCGAGACACCGGCAACCGCATCGGTATCGCTCGCCAACAGTGGCACGATCACGCGGGCCGACGGTACCGCCGTCGAACTCTATGTCTATCCTGGCGCGGCGGCCGCCAGTGTCTCGTTGAACAATTCGGGCATGATCGAAGCGACCGGCGCCGATGGCGTCGGCGCAATTGCTACCGTCGCCGGCTATGCAAACGATGCCGCACAGACCATCAACGTGGTCAATTCGGGAACCATCCGTGCAACCGGCAGCGGCGGCGTCGCGCTGCTTCTCAACGGCGATGCTTCAGTCACGGCGACGGTGGTCAACGCCAGCGCCGGGCTGATCGAAGCCATGGGAGCGAACGCCACAGCCCTGCTATCCTATGATGCGGGCGTCGATCTCACGAACGCGGGCGTCATCCGCGGCAACGCCGGCCGCACGATCGAGGCCGACGATCCCTTCGCGGACTATCTCGGCACGACCTATGTCGCCGGCGCGATCCAGACCGGCGGCAGCGCCGACGACCGGATCGTCAATACCGGCTCGATCATCGGATCGGTCGCGCTGGGCGCCGGCAACGACGCCATCGAGAATCGCGGCCGGATCGAGGGCGACGTTTTCCTCGGGTCCGGCGACGACAGCTTCCTGCAACTGGCGAGCGCGACGCTGATCGGCACCGTCGACGGCGGCACCGGGACCGACGACCTGATCGTCGACGCGACCGGCGGCGGTGCGGTCAATGGCGACCAGTTCATCAACTTCGAACGCTTCAGCCAGATCGGCCAGGGCAGCGTCGCCTATTCGGGCAATTTCCGCTTCGATACGATCGGCGTATCGCTGGGGACTGTCACGGTCGCCGCGGGCGAGACGCTCGCCAGCAACGGACCTGTCACGCTGACGGGGTCGGACTCGGCCGAGACCGTGATCAACAACGGCACCATCGCGGGGTCGGTCCTGCTGCTCGGCGGCAATGACCGCTTCGTCAACGCAGGGCAGGTCGGCGGTGCCGTGTCGCTCGGCGATGGCGATGATGCATTCGTCGAACAGGCCGGCAGCCGTGTCGTCGGCGGCGTCGATGGTGGCGCGGGCAATGATCTCTACACGATCGTCCTTGCCGGCGATCATGCGGGCCTTGGCGCGCGGACCGGGTTCGAGCGGCTTGGCGTCACTGGCTCGGGCACGCTGTCGCTGACGCTCGACCAGGACTTCGATCAGATCGCGCTGGCCGGTACTGGGCTGAACCTTGCCCTCGCCGGCTACACTGTCGGCGCCGTGACCGGATCGGCGGCGACTGAAACGCTGAGCGTCGACGGCGATTTCGCCAGCGTCTCGCTCGATGCCGGCGACGATAGCCTTACGCTGGGCACGACGCGCGCCACGGGCCGCTACGATGGCGGCGCGGGTACCGATACGCTGCGCTTCGGCGCGCTGGCGCCGGTCACGCTCGCGGGTACCGCGACGGGCTTCGAACAGGTCGTGCTCGGAGGCGGTGCGCTGACCGTGACGGGCACGCTCGGCACTGCCGGGGCAGCGCTGGCGTTTGGCGCCGGCGACCAGCGGATCACCGTCGCCAACGGTGGCACGCTTGCCGGCACGATCGATCTCGGCGCGGGCAATGACGGTTTCCGCCTCGCCGCGGCCGGGACTCTCAACGGGACCGTTGCCGGCGGAGCCGGAACCGACACCGCGACGATCGAGCTGGCGGGCAATCGCACGATCGGCGCGGTGCTGACCGGGTTCGAGACGCTCGCCACCGAAGGCGCCGGCACGTTGTCGCTGACCGGCACACAGGCCTATGACCGCGTACTCGCAAGCGGCGACCTGACGATTGCGGCAGGCGCATCGCTGGTCGCACCGCAGGTCGTGTTCGCCGAGGGTAACAACCGCTTCACGATCGCCGGCATCTTCGCAGGGTCGGTGGATGGCGGTGCAGGCAGCGACACGATCGCCGTGTCGGGGGGCAGCCAGACCACGCCGGTCGCGTTCGGCTCGGTCGCCAATGTCGAATCCTTCGCGATGTCGGGCGGCTTTGCGACGGTGTCGGGCACGGCGGCGTTCGGCGCCGTCGATCTGACCGGAGGGCGTCTGGTCGGTCTTGCGGGTTCGACGATCGGCGCGTCGCAGATCTTCGTCCGCCAAGGCGCGACCTTCGGGTCGGCCGGCACGGTCAACGCCAACCTGACGGTCGCGGGCACGCTCAGCCCCGGCGCGTCGCCCGGCACGATGACGGTGAACGGCAATGTCGCGCTCCAGTCGGGGTCGGTCTCGCTGTTCGAGATCACCCCGACGGTGTCGGACAAGCTGCTCGTCAACGGTACGCTGACGATCGCATCGGGTGCGACGCTGCAGCTTGCGCCGAGCGGCACGCTGCGCCCCGGTACATCCTACGACCTGATCATCGCGAGCGGCGGGATCACCGGCAGCTATTCGACGATCGTCAAGCCGGACACGCTGTTCGGGTTCGTCGTCCAGCGCGCCGATCGGATCCAGCTGCTTGGCCAGTTCCTCGGCGATCCGGCCTTCTCGCCGCAGGTCTCGCGCAGCATCGCCTATGCCAATGCGACGCTCGCAGCGGTGCCGGCGACGAGCACGCTGTTCAACGCGCTGCCGTCGTTGCTAACGGCCAATGGCGCATCGAATCCGGTGGCCTTCGCGCAGATCACGCCCGAGGCCTATGCCTCGGCAACGCAGATCGGCGTCGACAACGCGCTTGCCCTGTCGGGTGTCGCGCGGGGTGCGGCATTCGGTACCGCGGGAGACGATACGCACGCCTACACCTTCGCGCAGACGCTGGGCGGTTGGCACCGGCTGGGCGGAGACCCCGCCACGGGCACCGCGATGGCGCAGAGCCGTAGCTACGGCTTCCTGGGCGGCATCGGTGTCGGCAACGCACGCTGGAGCGTCGGCGGGTTTGCAGGCTATCTCAACGATCGCCAGCAGATCGACGCACTTGGCGCGCGGACCAAGCTCGACGGTGTCGTCGCGGGCGTCCATGGCCGCTATCTCACCCCGGGTGGGTTCGGCGTGACCGCATCGGTCCTCTACGATGGTGGCAAGGCCCGGACCGACCGCGCTTTGCCGGGGGTGGCGTCCGCCAACGGGCGCTATGACCTCCACAGCTGGGTCAGCGACGTCTCGGTCAGCTACGAACTCGACATGGCGTCGGACTGGACGCTTCGCCCTCGCGCGGGTGTCACCTATGTCCGCACCACGCGCGACGGCGTGGCGGAAACGGGCGGCAGTCCGTTCGCACTGACCGTCGCGCGCGACCGGCATGTCGCGGGCTTCGCCGATGCCGGCCTGTCGTTTGCACGGCCCGAAGTGTCGACGAACCCCTTCCGGCCGTTCGTGTCGCTCGGCGCGCGGTACCAGATCGAGGGGACTCGGACCGATGCGGTCGCCGGCTATGCTGGCGGCGGCCTGGGCCTCGAGGCGCTCGGTGCGCAGCGGGCCCGGCTGGTCGGCACGGCGGCGGCGGGCATCGCCTATCGCCTGCCGAGCGGACTCGACCTGTTCAGCTCGGTCGGTTCGCAGACCGGCCGTGACGATCACCAGGAGAGCCTGACCGCGGGGTTGCGCCTGCGGTTCTGATGTCGGTGTCCGGGGCAACCGCGGCGGTCTTAGGCCCGCGGTCGCCCCGGACTACTGACTACAGCCGGACAGCCACATCGTGGGTTAACTTGGCGGACCAGTACAGAGTAGGGCAGGGGGATGCGTCCCACCGCGCCCCTCCATGACTAGAAAGCCTGCATGCTCCGCCTGATTCACACCGCCGACTGGCAACTCGGCAAACCCTATGGCCGCTTCGCCAGCGATGTCCGTGCGGCGCTCGGCGAGGCGCGGTTCGACGCGATCGACGCGATCGGCAAGGCCGCGGCCGAGCATGGTGCCGCGCACGTCCTGGTCGCAGGCGACGTGTTCGATACCGAGGGACCGGAGGATCGCGTCATCGTGCAGGCGGTATCGCGGATGCAGCGCTATGCGTGCACCTGGTGGCTGCTCCCCGGCAATCACGACTTCGCGCGCAACAGCGGCCTGTGGGACCGCGTCCGCGCCAAGGGGGCGGCGAACATCCGCGTCGTTACCGAAGCCGTGCCGTGCGAGCTCGAACCCGGCCACTGGCTCCTTCCGGCCCCGTTGACGCACCGGCATAATCTGGACGACCCGACCGCCGTGTTCGACACGATGGAGACGCCGGGCGCGACGCTCCGCATCGGCTTGGCGCATGGGTCGATCCGCGACTTCTCGTCACGCGGCGAAGCGCAGAACCAGATCGCGCCCGATCGCGCCCAGCGCTCCCACCTCGACTATCTGGCGCTCGGCGACTGGCATGGCGCGCTGCGCGTCGATGCCCGAACCTGGTATTCGGGCACGCCCGAAACCGATCGGTTTCAGCGCGACGAGCCGGGCTACGCGCTGCTCGTGACGCTCGAGCCGGGCGTCGAGCCGGTCGTGGCACCGATCCGGACAGGGCGGTTCCAGTGGCTGATGCGCGACTGGACGATCCCGGACGCGGACGGCTTTGCCGCGGCGTGCGACCGGCTGCTCGGACCGATCGAACCATCGGCGACGCTGCTGCAACTGTCGCTTGCCGGGATCGTCAGCCTGTCCGACCGGATCGCGATCCTCGGCAAGCTCGACAATGACCTGCGCCATCGCCTGCGCCATCTCGCGGTTGCGGCGGACGATCTGGTCGGTCGGCCGAGCGAGCAGGATCTCGCCGATCTTCGCGTGGAGGGCATGATCGGCACCGCCGCGGCGAAGCTGATGACGATCATCGAGGCCGGGGGCAGCGACGCCGTCACCGCCAAGCGGGCGCTCGAGCGCCTGTTCGTCGAATGTCAGCGCGGACAGGACGCAGCATGAGCCTCAAGATCCGGCGCGTCGCGCTGAACAACTTCCGCAAGTTCCGCGATCCGTTCGTGCTCGACGGGCTGACCGACGGCTTGAACGTCATTATCGAGCCCAACGAGACGGGTAAGTCGACGCTGCTCGAAGCGATGCGCGCGGCGTTCTTCATCCGTCACAATACCGCCAACCGACTGGCGCGCAGCTATGCCCCACATGGCGAAGCCGTCGCGCCGCAGATCGAGATCGATTTCGAGGCGCGGGGCGAGGACTGGCACGTCAGCAAGCGCTTCCTGAAAAGTGCGTCGGTCGAGGTCCGTGGACCCAATGGTCGCGCGCAGGGCGAAGATGCCGAAGCCCAGCTACAGGCGTTGCTCGGCGCGCGTCGCGACACCAGCCAGGCGGGCGATGCGGCCGCGCACGGCGCGCTCGGCTTGCTCTGGGTCGGCCAGGCCCAGGCGCTCGACGTCACGCCGCCCGGCGAGATCGTCCGCGACAGCGTCCGTGCGACGCTCGAGGCCGAGGTCGGCACGATCATGGGTGGTGCCGCCTATCAGCGTGTCCGGCCCCGGATCGACAGCCAGTTCGCCGACTATTGGACCAACACCGGTCGTCCGAGTGTTCGGCAATCGGCAGCGCGGACCGAGCAGGAGGCGGCGGAGCGGGTTGCGACCGAAGCGGCGGCGCGTCTCGCGGCGCTCGAACAGGGGTTTGCCGATCTGGAGGCGGCGCGAGCCCGGCTGAAGCTGCTGGACCGCGATCTCGCCGATACGACGGATGCGGAGCGGCGAAAGGCGCTGGTCGGCCAGATCGACGTGGCACGCTCCGCAGCGCAGTTGCGCGATACCAGGCGGGCCGAGCAAGGTCGCCTCGCCGATCAGGTCAAGGGGTTGCAGGATCTCACCGTGCGTCTCGCGGACGCCAGGAAGGCGGTCAGCGACACGGCCGCAGCGCTTGCGACCGCGCGGGACACGCGATCCGGCCTCGAACAGGAATTGGCGGGCACGCGGGAGCGGGCTGGTACGGCACGGGATCGGCTCGCGATGGCCCGTGACACGCGTCGCGCGGCGCATGTCGCGCTCGATGCTGCCACCAAGCTGGTTGCCGCCCGAGCGCGCGAGGCCGAGATCGCCCGCGCCCGCCAGCGGCATGCCGAGTTGCTGCCGCTCGAAGCCGAACTCGCCGCAGCGCGTGCGCTTGGTGCGACCGTGATCGCCGCGAGCGTCATCAAAGCGCTGGAAGACCGCGAACGCGCCGTCGACAACGCGCGCGCGGCGGTCGAGGCCGGGGCGACGCGGGTCGAGTTCGCGGGCGACGTCAGCGGCGTCGAGATCGACGGGATCCTGGCCACGCCGGGCGACCGGACGCTCTCGCGCGAGACGCGGATCCGGCTTGGCGCGGCCGAGGTGATCATCCGTCCGCCAGCCGGGCTCCAAAGCGCCGAGACGACGCTCGCCAACGCCCGCGATGATCTTGCCGCGGCGCTGGCGGACCACGGCGTGGCGAGTGTCGCGGACGCCCGCGCGCGCAACGAGGCGGCTCGCGATGCGGTCGCGCATGGTCGCACAATCGAGGCGCGGATCTTCGCGGTCACGCCAGCCGTGCCGTCGCTCGGGATCGCCGCGGGGGCGTCGGCACTGAAATCCTTCGTCGCAGGGTTGTCGGAACGCGCGGAAGCAGAGGCCGGTCAGGAGATGCCCGACCTCGCCGCCTTGACCGTAACGGCGGCGGACACGGATTCCGCGCTCGCGAGGGCGGAAGGAACCGATGAGACAGCGGCGGCACAGTTGCGCGAACTGGAAGCCCGCAATGCGCCGCTGATGGTTCAGGCAGCGGGTGCCGAGCGCGATGCCGTCAACGCGGTAGCGCAGCTCGCGGCGCTGGAAGCCAAGCCCGAGGTCGCGCGGCTGGACGAGGCGCTGTCGGCGGCACGGCAGCGGGAAGCCGAGGCGTTGGTCAGTTTGCAGGATGCCGAACGGGCCGCGACCGCACATGATGTGGCGGCGATCGAACGGCAGATCGGCGTGTTGGACAAACGTACCGACGTCGCGCGGACGCAGCGCATCGATCTCGAAAAGGCGATTGCCGGGCTCGAGGCGCGGATCGAGGCGGAAGGCGGCAAGGGGCTCGCGGACCGCGCGGCCGTCGCGCGCGAAGAAGCGGACGCCGCCGCCGCCAACCTCGCGCGCGTGACGCAGGAGGCGGACACGCTGAAGCTGCTGCGCTATACGCTGGAAAGCGCGCGTGCGGAGACATCTCGGACCTTCGTCGGGCCGGTTGCGCGCCGCGCGCGCCGCTACATCGAGCGTCTCCTGCCCGGTGCCGATCCCAATTTC
Organism: Sphingomonas sp. Leaf28; assembly: GCF_001421685.1. Taxonomy (NCBI): domain Bacteria; kingdom Pseudomonadati; phylum Pseudomonadota; class Alphaproteobacteria; order Sphingomonadales; family Sphingomonadaceae; genus Sphingomonas; species Sphingomonas sp. Leaf28. The sequence continues at coordinate 304,549 of NZ_LMKX01000007.1, forward strand.
GGGGATGACTTGGGGCTGACGTCGATCGCACGGGGCGGTCCCGGCGAGAATTGCGTTGACCTTTCCAAGGGCACCCAGGAGCAGCTCGCGGTCCTGACCCGGCTCGCCTTCGCGGACATGCTGCTCGAACAGGGCCTGCCGGTGTCGCTGATCCTCGACGATCCATTGGTCTATTCGGACGATACCCGGCTCGACCAAATGACCGAGATCCTGACCGATGCGGCGACGCGGATGCAGGTGATCCTGCTGACCTGTCGAGATCGCGCGTTCCGGCATCTCGGCAACCGCATCACGCTGACGGGCGCCCTGTAACGGTACAAGGCGGAGGGCCCTCTGACTGCCGGAAAGCGCTTCGCCCAATAGTCCGCAAAGATGACAAAAGCGTTAGATTGATAGTGACTCGCAAAAGCGATTGGCATACATGACACCCGACAACGGGGGTTCAGTATGAGTTTTTCGAGTATTTTGCTGGCGAGTGCAGCGCTGGCCGGAGCGCCGCTTCCGGCGAACGGCGAAGAACCGGGCGCCGTCGGATCGGACGAGGCGCAGAAGTCCGACGAGATCATGGTGATCGGCAAGAGCTATGGTCGCGAGGTCGGCAAGACCGTGACGCCGCTCAAGGACACGCCGAACACCATCACCGTCATCGATCGCGAGCAGATCGAGGCGCAGAACCTGTTCACGCTAGAGGACGCGCTGACCGCGACCAACGGGATCACCGTCAACGGCGTCGGCAGCGAGGATCCGTCGTTCTTCTCGCGCGGGTTCGCGATAACCAACTATCTGATCGACGGCGTACCGACGTTCGCGTTTAACTTCCCGTCCGCCGTCCCGGACCTGTTCTTCTACGACCGGCTCGAGGTATTGCGCGGCCCGGCGGGGCTGTTCAGCGGATCGGGCAACCCGGCGGGCAGCATCAACATGGTGCGAAAGCGACCGCTCGATGCGTTCAGGATGCAGGCGAGCGCCGGATATGGCAGCTATGACAATGCGCGGTTCGAGCTCGACGTTTCGACACCGATCGGCCCGCGCGCGGGTCTGCGCGTCGGCGCGATGGCGCAGGACCAGAACCAGTTTTTCGACACCGCACATCGCAATCGCATCGGCGGGTTCGCGGTCGCATCGCTCGAGATCGGCGCGCGCACCACGCTGACCATCGGCGGCTATTACGATCGTTTCCGTCCGGCGGTGCAGACTGGTCTGCCGGGTATCATCGGCGGCGCGGACGGCAGCGACGGGCGGTTGCTCGACGTAAAGCGATCGACCTATCTCGGCGCCGACTGGAACCGGTTCAACGCCGAGACCTGGACCGGATTTGCCGAACTGGCGCACAAGATCAGCGACCGGTGGACGTTGCGCGCGACCGGGCTGTTCACCGACGTCGATCGCGTCGACATCTATAGCTATATCGGCAACCAGCCGGTCACCGCGACCAACGGCGCAACGAACCACATCGCCTATCGCGGGGATAGCAAGCAGCAGACGCGCGCGTTCGATTTCAACGGCATCGGCAGCTTCCCGCTGTTCGGGCGCGACCAGACACTGATCCTCGGCACCGATTATCAGGCGAGTTCGGGCACGTCCTACGCCACCAGGCTGTCCAACTATGCGCGGATCGACGTGTACAACCCGGTGTCGCCGTTCGAGCCGCCGCTGAACCCCTACGGCGCGTCTCCTTATTATCCCGTACAGGGCAGCGGCGCGACCTGTCCCGCCACTAGCACCGCGATCACGCCCGCCCCCGCCAATTGCGTCCTGCAAGTCTATGGCGGCACCGCGACCGACGTCGAACAATATGGCATTTACGGACAGATGCGGCTCAGCCCGGTCGCCGGCCTGACGCTGATCGGCGGCGGTCGCGTGACATGGTGGGATACCACGACGACGACGCTTTTGACGCCGAGCCGCATCCTTCCGCCGTCAGCGCGCTATGGCGTCGACAACCGCTTCACCCCCTATGCCGGGATCGTCTGGGACGTGACGTCGCGGCTCAATCTCTATGCGAGCTACGCGGACAGCTTCACCCCACAGGCGGCACCCGTCGGACGGGCCCGTCTCGACAGCCAGCCGATCGAGCCGCTGATAGGCGCGCAATATGAGGCGGGGACCAAGCTCTCGCTGATGAACGATCGGCTGCTGCTGTCGGCGGCGGTGTATCAGATCACGCAGACCAACCGCCTGTTCAACGATCCCGACATCCAGACCGTCGTGCTCCAGACCGGCAAGGTCCGCTCCCGCGGGATCGAGGCGGAGGCGAGCGGCGAGATACTCCCCGGGTGGCGGATCAATGGCGGCTACACCTACACGAAGACCAAGTATCTGGAGGACCAAACCGCTGCGTTCGAAGGGTTGCCGCTGGTGCCGATCGTGCCCAGGCACATGATCAAGGCGTTCACCAACTATGCACCGGTCGACGGACCGCTGGCAGGCGCGAGCCTCGGCGGCAGCGTGACGTGGTTCAGCTCGACCTTCGGCGGCAATGCGGCGGTGTTCAACGCCGACGGGACGCCGCGCACGCGCTCCACGATCGTCCGCCAGCCGAGCTATGCGGTGCTCGACCTGCGCGCGGGGTACAGGTTCAGCGAGCGGGCCAGTGTCTCGTTCAATATCGCCAACGTGCTCGACAAAAGCTATTACGCCCGCATCGCCGCCACCGGTCGCGGCAACTTTTACGGCAGCCCGCGCACCGCGTTCGCGTCGCTCCGGTACAGCTTCGAATGACCGCGGGCGACGGGCATGCCCGCGCACGCTGGGCGCGTCGCGGCGACATAGTGCTGCGCGTCGTCGCTGCGGTGCCGCTCGGCTATACGACGGCGAGCCTGTGGGCGATGGCGATCGCGCGGCTGCTGCCCGGCGACCGCGCCGAGGCAAGCGTCACCGCCTCGCTGGTCGCGCTCGCATTGTGCGCGATCGCCGCGATCTGGGCCTTTGCCGCGCGCAGCGGCTGGCGGGCGATCTGGATGCTCGCCTTGGCCGCCGGACTCGCGGCTGCGATCGCATGGATCTCGATCGCCGCGACGGGGCGGGTATGAGCAAGGGCTTCCGCCAGTCGCAGGCATTTCTGCACACCTGGTCCGGGCTGCTGCTCGGCTGGATCCTGTTCCTCGTCTTCGTCGCGGGCACGATCGCGTTCTGGCGCGAGGGGCTCAATCGCTGGATGCGGCCCGAGATCGCGCGCGTCGAACAGCCGATGCGTGTGCTCGCTGGCGCGCAGGCGTATCTCGCCAGGAAAGCGCCCGACGCCAAGAGCTGGATCATCCCGGTGGCGACCGAACGGTCACCCGGCGTGCAGCTGTTCTGGGTGCCGCAGCCAAAGCCGGGCGAAGAGCGAGGACATGGACGCCGTCGAGGACGTCGCGACACGCAGGCACTGATCGGTGCCGACGGGCAGGTCGCGCAGGCGCGCGAGACGCGGGGCGGGGAATTCTTCTACCGGTTCCATTTCGATCTTCACTACATGCCGGTGATCTGGGCGCGCTGGCTGGTCGGGTTCGCGACGATGATGATGTTGGTCGCGATCATCAGCGGGATCGTCACGCACAAGAAGATCTTCAAGGACTTCTTCACGCTGCGCCGCGCCAGGGGCCAGCGATCATGGCTCGATGGCCATAACGCGACCGCAGTGCTGGCGCTGCCGTTCCACCTGATGATCACCTATACGGGGCTGGTCACGTTGATGACGCTGCTGATGCCTTGGGCGGTCGTCGCGAACTATACCGACCAGAAAGCCGTGTTCGCCGCGCTCTTCCCGACCGCCGCAGCCGTCGAGCGGACCGGACGTCCCGCGCCGCTGATCGACGTGCGACGGATAGCGACTGATGCGCAACGCCGGCTCGGCGCGCCCGCCAGCTTTATCGAGGTCAGCGATCCCGGCGACGCCGCCGCACGCGTGACGGTCAGCCAGAGCGCCAATTCGATGCTGTCGTCGCGGACGCCGCAACTGACCTATGACGGCGTTACGGGCCGCCTCGTCTGGCGTTCACCGCCACCGGGCGCCGCTGCCGAGACCGCGGGTGCGATGGTCGGGCTCCACGCCGGACGGTTCGCGGGGAACGGCGGACGCTGGCTATATTTCCTCTGCGGGATCGCGGGCACGCTGATGGTCGCAAGCGGCCTCGTGCTGTGGACCGTCAAGCGTCGCGAACGCCTGCCTGATCCGACCCGACCGCATGTCGGATTCCGCGTGGTCGAGCGGCTCAATGTCGCGGTGATCGGTGGCTTTCCGCTGGGGATCGCATGCTTCTTCTGCGCGAACCGCCTGCTGCCGGTCACGCTGCATGCACGCGCCGATTGGGAGGTGCATATGCTGTTCATCGCCTGGGCCTTGGCTGCCGCGATAGCGTTTGTCGCCAGGCCGGCGCGAGTCTGGCCTTCGCTGTTCGCGGCGACCGGCGTGCTGCTCATTGCATTGCCGGTGTACGACGTCGTCGCGACCGATCGCGGGCTGTTCGCCATGCTGGCGATCGGAGACCTGATGATCGCGGGCATCGACGCGACGATGGCGCTATTCGGCATCGCCTTCCTGCTGCTCGCCCGCCGCGTCGCGCGCCATCGTCCAGCCGCAAGGCGCGTACGCAGCGCCCGCACCGCCCCGGCCGCCATGCTGGAGCCCGCCGAATGAACATCGTTTCACTTCTTCTGACGACCGCCGCGTTCGGGCTGCTGGGGCTCGCCACCGATGCGCATCATCGACGCCGCTTCGGGCACTGCCCCCAAGCGGCGCAGCGCAGGCTGCTGCGCAACGGCGGTTGGCTAGCGCTGGTCGGGAGCGTCGTCCCCGCGATACTTTCGCGCGGATGGATCTTCGGCCCGATCCTGTGGGCGGGCGTGGTCATGGCAGGCGCGGGGATCGCCTTCCTAGCGCTCAACGTCATTCCAGCGCGCGGCGACACCCGGTCTTGAAGCGAGGCGAGCCTAGTATGGGTCCCGGCTCGCAATCTCCGTCTGTCCCTCGAATACCGGCACGCCACCCCGACCGATCCGCGCGCGCTCGAGCCACCAGAGCAGCCCGGCGACCAGCAGCCAGCCGATGAACCACGGCCAGGATGGTCCGCGATTGTCTTCGACCGTCCCCACGCTTGTACGCCCGCCGGATCCCACCAAACGGAGCGTCCCGTCGCGACGATCCACCGCACGAAGGCCTTGCAGCGCGTCGGCCGGATAGACGTAAAAGGGCCGGGCTGCCGGGCCAGACACATGGTGCCAGCCGGCAACATCGGGCCAATAGCCCGCACATCCGGCAGCCCCGGTCGCGGGATCGACGAGCGCGCGACCTCCGCGTCCTCCGGGATCGGTAACGCTGAGGGACCCAGCGCCGCAGATCGCCATGCGCTGGCCTGCAAATGCCGGAGCCTCGATCTGCACAGCCGGACCCGCCTGGCGACGCGCGACGGCGGACACGAGTTCGCTCCATAGCTGGGCATGGACGTCGCCATGCCCGCTGGTGACGAGTGCGAAGCTGTCCTGCAGGCTGACCAGCGCGACCCTGCCGCGTCCGCTGCCCCGCGATGCCGCAAGGACGGTGCCGCGAATGTCGCGAAGGACTGGCATGCCCCCGGCGATGGTCACCGCCTGCCGCGTGAGCTCCGGCACGGTGTCGCGCGCGCCGGCGATCGAGGCGGGGGCGTCGCGCGTCCCCGGACCGCGCCGTGCGGCCAGCGCATCGTCGCTGGGCGCGTCGGCGCGCAACGTCACGGGCGCGACGTCGGCCGTGCCGCGGGCGCTGAGACCAAGGACCTGCCAGCCGCGTGGCACCGGCGCGGTGATCCGCACGACGAGGCCCATGCCGCCCCGTACCGCCGCCGCGAGCGCCTGCCGCCCGCCCGTGCCGAGCCCGTCCCAGGCGCGATCGTCGAGGATCACCGCGTCGACCTTTGCAAGCGCGGCCATGGTGAGGGCGGGCGGCGTATCCGCGAGCGACGCGCCGCCGCCGACGCCGAGGCGGACCTGCGGCGCCACCCCCGCATCGGTCGCCCAGCGGCGAAGATATTTCACTTCGGGGCCCGGTGCCCCGGCAAGGATCACCACGCGAGCGGATGGCGAGGCCGGGACCCAGACCGGCACCGCTGCCTGCTCGACCCGCGCACGCGATCCGTCGCGCAGACGCAAGGTGAACAGCGTCGTTCCCGCGGCGCGGACGGTGCCGGACAGCGCAATCTCGCCGGTCGACCCGATCGGTTGCGTATCGACGATCCGCGACGCGGGGTCGAGCAACTCCGCCGATCCGTCCGCGAGATCTCCGGCGCGCGCCGTCACCGCGAACCGCGCGCCCGCAGCGATCGGTCCAGGCGGTTGCAGCGCGATCAGGCCGCTCGGCGCGCGTGCCGGTTCGAAGCGCACCGCCAGTCCCGCGTTCGCCTCCTGATCGCGTGGCTCGAGACCCGAACCGACGATCCGCAACGCGCCGGCATCGGGATACCGCCGGACCGCCGTGCCGAGATCGGGCAGGTGCTCGGCGCCGACCACGCCCGACGCTTCGGGTAGAGCGATCAGCCGCTCGCCCGCTCCCGTCGTGACGAAACGGGGTGCCCCGGCCGTCGCGATGACAAGCGTGCCCGTCGCCTTTCCGGCGCTCGCGGGCGGGAACAGCGTAGAGAAGAGCAACAGGCCGGCGATCGGTTGCAACGCCAGCAACGCGGCCAGTCGCCAGCCCCGTGTGCGCGACGAGGCCGGGGCACGCCGCTGCCATAATAAGAGTCGCACCCAGCCGAGCACGACTGAAAACGCCAGGATTGCGGCAACGCTTTGCGCGACGGTCATGGCAGTGCGTCCAGATACCTGCGACCGACCGCGTCCCCCGCCGGGCGTCGGGTCAGCCCCGGTGTCGGCCGTGGCAGCGCGCTCCAGAGCGTACCGCGCAGCTTCGCACGGCAGGCAGCGCATGTCGGATCGCGGCGCACCGTATCGATCGCTGCGGACAGCGCGAGCGGATCGGGCACGCGCGCCTCGTTCGCGCGGAGCCAGCGTGCCAGTGCGTCCAGCCCAGCCGCGTCGCTGCGTGTCTCCAGCGCAGCCCAGATCGCCGACGGCGTCGCATCGACCGGGTTTGCAACCGTCGCGCCGAGCGTGCGCGCGGCCATATCAGAACGGTCACCCGTCAGCCTACGTGCGAGATCGACCGGAGGCAGTTGCGATCCGGTACGCGCCAGGAAGATGCGCGTCGCTTGCTGGACCTGTTTGATGAAGCGCAGCGCCTTGTACGCGAACGGCAGCGCGCGCCTGGGATCGCCCAAGCGGAACGCGGTCTCGGACTGGCGCATATTGTCGAGCGCCTGTCGCAACGTCGCGCGCGTGCCGGGATCGAGCAACGTCGCGGCTTCGGATTCGTCGTGCGTATGGCCGTACGTCTCGACGATCGCGCTCTCCTGCCCGAATTGCGGCGGCGCGGTGGGAGGTTCGCCCGCACGCTCGTCTGCCGGCGGCGCGGTGCCTTCCTCCACGTCGCTGGTCGGCATCGCGTTGGTCGCGCCACCGCCGACTTCCTCCCCCATGAACTGGCCATAGCGCATGCGCAAAAGCCGCTGGTCGTCGGCGATCGAGATCGAGCGCGCGAGAAAGCGGTCGGGCGCGGGGCGGGGCCGCTCGGCAAGCAACGCTTCGGCGTCGATGATGACCTGGCGCTGGCTACTGAAATAGGCCGGCATCGTGCGGCGTGTCATCGCCTCCAGTCCGCTCTCGGCACCGCTTGAGGGCGGACGGCGAAGGATGACGCCCGGGCCGATCACGCGGTGCGGCGCCGGCGTGCGCGCGTCGGCGACGGTGAGCTGCGCGACGAGGTCACCGGGCTCGGTAAAACCGGTTCCCGCGAGCGCGATGGTCGTCGCGAAGATGCGGCGGCGAGAATTACCGGTGCCACGGACCGCCATGGCCCGCTCGCTGAAGCGGACATTCTCGCCTTCGCCCTGCGCGACGACAAGGCGCAGCGATGCCACGGCCTGCACGCCGTAATCGTCGGTCGCCTCGAACGACAGCGACCAGCTGCGCTGGCCGGGGGACATCTGGATCAGCGTCGCGCTGGGCGAGACGAGGCGGATGCGCGGGGGCTGGTCGACGACCACGTCGATACGGTGGAGCGGCGGCGCGGGTTGGCCGCTTGCCGCGACGACGCGGTAGAGGAGCGATCGGTCTGCGGTCCGCGTTGCCGTCCAGGTCGCGCCGGACCTGGCAAGCGCGGTGCGGCTTGCGTCGAGGACGGCGATCGCGGCGGCGGCAGGATCCGGCGTGAAGGCGAGCGTCCATTCGAGCCGCGAGCCCGCTGGAACACGTGCGTCGAGAGTGCCGAGCGCGCGCGAGGGCAGGCCGGTATAAGCGGGCGGGACGACCGTCAGCCGCTGCGCCGTCAGCGTGGGGATACCCGGCCGCGCGACGCCCTCATGCGCCGGTGACAGCAGTCCACCGGACCCGGCTTGGTCGGGCCGGAGCGCGATCGCGGCAAGGGAGGCGGCTGCGACCAGCCACAGCGCGACCGTCGTTCGGTGCGATCGCGCGTGATACAGCTCGGGCACCGGTTCGGCGGCCAGTCGCGCCTCGACCCGGGCACGTTGCAAGCGTTGCAGCGGAGTCAGCGTTGCCGGATCGGCAAAGAGGAGGTCGCTACTGTCCTCCGCGTCGCTTCGCGCGGCATCGATCGCCGCGATCAACCAGCGGCGGTCGTAACGGCGCGCGCGGTTGCGTGCGATCAGCACGGTCGCAATGGCGCCGAGCAATGCCAATACTACGCCAGTTGCCGGGTTCGCCAGGCGCCAGCCCAATGCCGCAACGACGATCACGATCGGCGTCGCCAGCAGCACGTCGTCGCGCATCGATCGCGTTCGCGCGTGCCTCGCCCAATCGGCGATCGGCGTTTCCACGCTCATGGCGCGATCGCCCGTTTGGCGCGCGTCGCGAGCGAGCGCTCGACCAGCCAGGCCACCGCGATGGCAAGCGCGAACCAAGGCCGAAGATCGCGCGACTGGCTTGCCGGGGGCAGGCCGCCGGGGAGCGGTCGGTACACACTCGCCTCTACCCGCATTGGCGGTGGCGCCGGTGCGAGAAGCTCTGCTAGAGCCTTCGGGAACGCAGGCTCCACCAGCGCCGGCATCGCCATCGGGTCGAACGGTTGCAGCAGCCGCGCAACGCGCCCCTTGCCCTGCGCGCGCGTTTCGACGAGCGGCCGGCCGGTCTCGTCATGCCATGTCGGGACGGTGGCGCCAGCCTCGACCACCGTATCGCTGGCCACGAGCGCCGTGCCGCCCTGTTCGATCCAGCGAGTGACGGCGGCGGGCAGGGGACCACCCGCCAACCAGATCAATGCCGTCGTCGTCTTCGGTACAGCGTGTGCGGGATCACCGCTATCGATCGGGAGCTCAAGCGCGGCGGCTGCAGCCCGAATATAGCGTGCGCCGGTCGCATGGGCGGTGTCGGTGCGAAGCGCGAGGCGGAGCGGCGACGGGGTGGTCTTGCTTGTCGCCACGGCGCCGGGAATGATATGCCAGCGCACGCGGTGCGACACGCGCGGGCGTTCGGCATCCGCGCCGTCGAGCGTGGCGGGGACGATGAATGTCAGTGGCGCCGTTGCAGCGGTCTGCGTGTCGAGCTGGCGGATCAGGCTGCCGATCGGCACCGCGCCCGGCGGGGCGGGCGTTTCGATCGGGGGGAAGCCGGGGGSGAGCCATATCGCGCGAGCCTTTGCATCCCGGGCCACGGTTGCGGGGTCGATACCCGGGGCGAAGGCGATCACGGGCGTCGCATCCTGCGTGTTCAGCAGCGCAGGTCCGGCCAGGAAGACCGCCAACAGCGCGAGCAACATGATCCGGGTCGCCAGCAACAGGAGTTCGTCGAATTTGGGCCGATGGCGCGGGCGCGGTTTCTGACGAAGCCAGCGTAGCGCGGCGAAGTCGGTCGGGCGCTGCTCGGTCCGCCGCGCGAGGTGGAGGACGAGGAGGACGAGGATCGCACCGAGCGCAGCCAGGCCGAGCGGCAGCAGCAGCGTCGGCGTCATTCGCCGCCAGCCCGGTTGCCGGCGCGGCCGAACAGTCGCTGCAACGGCGTGTCGAGTGGTTGATCGAGGACGAGTTCGGCGTGGCGGACGCCCGCGGCATCGAGCGCCGCGTGGAGGCTCGCCTGCGCTATGCCGAACCGCCCAAGATATTCGGCGCGCAGCGCGGCACCGTCGCCGAGCAGCTCCTCGCCGGTCTCGGGTTCGCGAAAGCGGTAGCCGCCGTCATAGTCGAAATCGCGTTCGCCGATCGTCAGGATCTGTATCCCGAGCACTTCGCGCCCCGCCGCCGACAGCCGACGCGCGAGCTCGAGGCAGGCGGGGTCGAACCAGTCCGACACGATGACGATCAGGTCGCGCTGGCCGATGCGTTCCCACAGCGGCGCCAAGGCGGTCTCCTCGGGGAAACCGCCCGCCGCCGTCAGGCCGTGGAGGTCGAGGTGGAGGCGGTCGCGGTGCCGCGTGCCACTCGCCGGACGGGTGAGGGCGAGATCCGTGTCGCGCAACGCGGCGAACGCGAACCGGTCGCCTTGCGCCAACGCCAGTTCGGCCAGTGCTGCGACCAGGCCCTTGCCAGCATCCAGCCGCGAAAAACCGGCGCGGCGCGCGTCTACCTGCGCCATCGACGCGCTCGCATCGAGCAGGATCCAGAGCGCGACGGGGCTTTCCCGCTCGGCCTCGCGGACGAAGAAACGATCCGAGCGCGCGTAGAGCTTCCAGTCGATCTGGCGCGGCTCGTCGCCAAACTCGTACGGACGATATTGCGCGAATTCGAGCCCCGTGCCGCGGCTGTGGCTCGCATGCAACCCGATGCCGCGATCCCCCACCGCACGGCGGGCGACTAGGGACAGTCCCTTCAACCTGTGCCGGACGTCAGCCGGTATCAGTGTATCAGGCACCCGGTCCTCTCACCGCGCCGACGAGCCGGGCGACGACCTGGTCCGGGCTGACGCCCTCCGCCTCCGCGGCGAACGACAGGATCAGGCGGTGGCGCAACACCGGCGCGGCCAGCGCGAGGATGTCGTCGCGGGTCGCGGCAAGCCGCCCCTGGAGCAGCGCGCGCGCCTTGGCGGCGAGCACCAGCGATTGCCCGGCGCGGGGCCCCGCACCCCAGCGGACGTAGGTGCGGATCGCGTCGGGCATCCCGTCGCCGGGCCGGCTCGCGCGGACGATCCGCGTGATCCAGTCGAGCAGGTCTTCGCCGAGATGCACGTCGCGCACCCAGCGGCGCAATACCAGCACATCGTCCGCGCCGAGCACGCGCGGCACCGTCGCGGTGCGGCTGCCGGTGGTCTGCGCGATGATCGCGCGCTCCTCCGCCTCGCTCGGATAATCGACGCGGACATGGAGCAGGAAGCGGTCGAGCTGCGCCTCGGGCAGCGGATAGGTGCCCGCCTGCTCGATCGGGTTCTGCGTCGCCAGCACGAAGAACGGGTCGGGCAGCGCATAGGTGGTGCCGCCATAGCTGACAGTGCGCTCCTGCATCGCCTCGAGCAGCGCGGCCTGCGTCTTGGGCGGCGTGCGGTTGAGTTCGTCCGCCAGCAACAAATTGGTGAAGATCGGGCCCTGCTGGAAGCGGAAATGGCGCTTGCCGGTGCCGTGATCCTCTTCGAGCAATTCGGTGCCGAGAATGTCGCTCGGCATCAGATCGGGCGTGAACTGGACACGGCGGAAATCGAGCGCCAGCGCCGCGCCGAGCGACCGCACCAGCAGCGTCTTGCCGAGTCCGGGAACGCCCTCCATCAGGCAATGGCCGCCGGCGATCAGCGCGATCAGCAATTGCTCGACCACCGCCTCCTGCCCGACGATCGCCCGGCCGATCGCGGCGCGAAGTTCGCCGAGCTTGGCCAGTTGCGCGGCGATCTCGGTCTCGGTGACGTCGGTTTTGGTCATGTCGGTCCTAAGCATACTCGGGCGGGTCTGGTCAGACGGTCAGCGCGTACATGACGATGTTGACGCCGAACTTGGTATTGTCCTGCGCGAGAAAGCGCTTGTTGCGCCAGTCATAGTCCCACTCGCACCCGTAATCTTTGTTGCTGTACAACAGCCCCAGCCGACCATCGATCGTGACACCCTTGAGATAGTCATGGACGAGGTCGTCGCCCCAGCCATTCAGCTCGAACGTCGTCGCTGGCGGCCCCGTAAATTTGAAGAAGCTCGTGTAAATCGGATGCTTGGGCGGCAACTTCTGCAGGGCGCGGGGACCGAATATCTTGGTCATCTGGCGTTCGAAGGACTGCGCGAACAGGCCGTCAATGTCGTGGTTGCAATCGTCGACCAGCACGAACCCGCCGCTTCGCACATAGCGTTCGAAGTTGCGCCGTTCGTCGGCTGAAAACTCGACCAGCTTGTGCCCGGCCATGTAGCAGAAGGGCGCGGTCAGCATCTTCGGATCGGCGAGCGCGACGACACGCTCCTTCGGGTCGACGCGCAAATTGGTATAATCGATCAGCGACGTGATGATGTTCGACGGCATCCGCTGGTCGACGTCCCAGTCGCCGGATTGATAGCGCAGCCGCGTGAACCAGAAGTCATACGCCCCCGCGGCGGTGGCCGCACGCGGGAGTAGCGAAGCGGCGAGTCCCGCGCCCATCAGCTTGAGGAAGTCGTGGCGCGTCATCATTCCGCGTGGCGTCCCCGCGTCAAGCTACCACCCCGGCGGAAGCCGGGGTGGTGTCGGTGGGGGACCGGCAAGATCAGACCGCGTCCGACAGCGAGGTGAAGGTGAAGTCGCGCAGTTTCATCGGCGGGATCATCATCACCAGCGAACTCTCGTCGCCCGCCACGCGCACCGGCTTGCCGAGTTCGTCGATGTTGTTGAGCATGATGACCGGGCTCTCGTTGAAGCGGAAATTCTTCACCGGATATTTGATCTCGCCATTCTCGATGTAGAACGTCCCGTCGCGAGTGAGGCCCGTCAGCAGCACGGTCTGCGGATCGACCATACGGATGTACCAGGTGCGCGAGACAAGGATCCCGCGCTCGGTGCCGCGGATCAGGTCGGCGGTCGATTTGGTGCCGCCCGCCATCAGCAGGTTGCCCGGCGATCCGACCGCGCGCTTGCCCTGCTTCTGCGCCCAGTACCGCGAGTAGTTGAGGTTCACGATCTTGCCGTCCTTGATGATCGGCATCGCCTCGCGCGGCAGGCCCTCTTCGTCCCACGGCATCACTGCGGCGCCGGGTGCCCAGGGGTCGGCGGTGAAGTTGACGCGCGGATCATATACTTGCTCGCCGACCTTGTTGCCGCCGCCCTTCTTCGACAGGAAGCTGCGTCCTTCGTCCGCCTGGCGCGCATCGAAGAAGTTCATCATGAAGCTGATGAGCCCCGCCGCCGCCGCGGGTTCGAGGATGACGGTGTATTTGCCGGGTTCCAGCGCGCGCGCGTCGACCGAGGCGGACGCCTTGCGGATGCCGGTGCGGATGTCGGTCGAGGCGCTGAATGCGGACGAATCCTGCAGGCTGCGGCCGACCCAACCCGATCCGCGACCGTCTTCGGACCGGACCGTGCAGGTGTAATCCATCGAAGATGCGCGCTGATACCCGAAATTGCTCTTGGAATTGGCGAACGCGACATAACTCTGGCCGTCCTGCAGGAAGCCCGCGGCGATCAGCTTCTCCGCCTTGCACGCGGTGATCGAATCCCCGGCGACCTTGGCGCGATATTCCGGATCGATCGCCGCGGTCGCGGCGCTGAACGTCGGCGACGGCTTGTAGACCTGCTTGGCGACCGCGGGCACGAATTCGGGGTTTTCGGGTGCCAGCCGGGCAAGGTCTTCGGCGCGGCGCACGGCGCGTTCGAGCGAGGCGTCGTCGAACTGGTTGATCGTCGCGGTGCCGACCCGCTTGCCGAACGCGACCTGCACGGCAAGATCCGAATTGGTGATCACGCCGCTGGTCGAGATGTTGTTCAGCGCGAACCGGATGTTGCCGTCGATCGACCCCGTCAGCTGCGCGGTGCATTCGTCGGCCTTCGACAGCGCGACGACCTTGGTGAGGATGGCGCGCGCCTGCTCTTCGGTGAGGATGCTCATGACCTGTGTCTCCCTATCAGCCGAGCGAGCGGGCGGTGTTGATGACGTTGATGCCGTTGAAGCGCGCGGTCGAGGAGCCGTGGCTGACCGTCGACACCTGGCTCGGCTGGCCCTTGCCGTCGAAGAACGAGCCTCCCATCCGGTAGTCGCTGGCGTCGCATACGCCGACGCACGCGTTCCAGAATTCGGGGGTGCGGATCTGGTAGGCGACGTCCTCGATCTGCTGGGTGATCTTGCCGTTCTTGATCTCGTAGAACAGCTGCCCGCCGAACTGCGCGTTGTAGCGCTGCTGGTCGATCGAGAAGCTGCCGTCGCCGATGATGTAGATGCCGTTCTCGACGCCTGCGATCATGTCGGCGACGCTCTGCTTCTTCTTGCCCGCTTCCAGGCTGACATTGGGCATGCGCTGGAACTGCACATTGGCCCAGTTGTCGGCATAGCAGCACCCGTCGGATGCGGATTTGCCGATGATGTGCGCCTGGTCGCGGATCGCCTCCAGATCGACCAGCTTGCCGTCGCGGATCAGGTCCCATTTCTTGGTCTTGACGCCCTCGTCGTCGTACCCGACCGCGCCGAGACTGCCATATTGCGTCTTATCGGCGACGATCGAGACCTCGGGGCTGCCATACTGGAAACGCTGCTTGACCTTGTCGAGCGTCACGAACGAGGTGCCCGCATAATTGGCTTCATAGCCGAGCACGCGGTCGAGCTCGAGCGGATGGCCGACCGATTCATGGATCGTCAGCCAGGTATGCGACGGATCGAGGACCAGATCATATTTGCCGGGCTTGACGGTCGGTGCCTTGAGCTTCGCCTGCGCCTGTTTGGCGGCAGCGATCGCGTCCTCCTTCATGTCGTAGGACAGGCCGTAGTTCACGACGCCGTTGGGCGAGACGAACTTGCCCGAGGCGGCGCCGTCGAGATATTCGAACCCCATTCCCATCGGCGCGGAAAGGCCTTCGCGGGTGCGGAACTTGCCCGTCGCCTTGTCGATCGCGGTGACTGTCAGCGGCGCCCAGATGCGATGCACGTCCTGGTCGATGTACGATCCGTCGCTTGAGGCGAAGTATTTCTGCTCGTTGACGAGGAACAGGATCGAATTGACGAAGCTCGCGCCGGCATCGGTGGCGGCGGCATTGACACCGAGCAGCAGGTCGACCTTTTCCTTGAGCGGCACCGCCATCGCGTTCTTCTTGACGGGGGTGCGCCACGACACCTCGCCGACGCCGGGCGTCGGCGCGAGCTGGACCGGCGCGGTCTGCGACTTGGCGTTGGCCTTGGCGATCGCGGTGGCGAGCTTGGCGGCGTTGGCGACCGCGTCGACGGTCATCTCGTTCGAGGCGGAGAAGCCCCAGGCGCCATCGGCGATGACGCGGACGCCGACACCAGTCGATTCCGTGCTGACGACGTTCTCGACATTCTTCTCGCGCGTGATCACGAACTGGCGAAGGTACCGGCCGACGCGGACGTCGCAATAGCTGGCGCCGGCACTCTTGGCGGCGTTCAGCGCGGCGTCGGCGAGGCGCTTCTTCACGGCGACGTCGATGGTGGAAACAAGCTCCTCGGCGGCGATCGCGCGCCCGAGAAAGGTCGGCAAAACGCCGCTGCCCAATGCCAGGCCGCTTGCGGCCAGGAAGTCCCGTCTGTGCAACGCCGTTCCCCTAATATCGCCCGCGAGTATCCCCTGCGTGGCACGGTCCCTGATCCCGGCGACTATGACCGATGTTCGATCATACCCAGTCCGATAGCGGGATCATCGCGCGCGTTTCGGCAAACGTCAACACGGTGTTTTACAAGACTGCTACAGCTAGCCGGGTGGCGCGTATGCCGGCGGATATAAGCGCGGCCTCGACACCAGACCGCTTGGTCAAAAGCCTCTTTCTGCAAGCCTTTAGCAGATCAGGCGCGGGAGGTCCGGCCAACCATATGCGACCTCATGCAAGCTTCTATCGCCGTCCGCCGCTGCCTTTTCAGTGATGATTGCGCCGCCCAACCGCTCGTAGAAGCCGCGCGCACCCAGATTCTCCCGCAGGACCCAGAGGCTCGCGCCAGATACCGGCCGCGCCATCAGATCACGTGCCAGCAGATTCATGAGGGCGCGACCCACGCCCCCAGCGTGGTGCGACTGAAGGACGTAGATCGCCCCGATCTCACCGACGAACCCACGTTCGCGCATCGCATCGTCACGCTGACCGCCACACGCCCCGAAGGCGATGATCTCGCCTGCGCTCTCCGCGACATATACCCGTGTCGCGATCGGGCTGGCTGGGACTTCGAGAACCGCAGCCCACATTGCCGACCGGCGGTCGGCCGACAAACCGTCCAGCATGTCTCGGGGGAGTAGCCCGGCATAGGTCTCATGCCATGACATGACGTGCACCGCGCCGATCGCCGACGCATCTCCGGTCGTTGCGAGGCGATAATCGACCACAGGACCTGATACCTCTTTCCGAAGGACGACTAGCATGACGACGGCCGACGCAGCGATCAAGGCGTCTTTCCCTTCGGTCCGATCGTCTTGCAACGCGGCGTCGACCCCGGACCAACGCTCGACGGTCAGCCGCGGACACGCATGCCGCTTATGGGCCGAACCGAAGGCAAGAACGGTCAGGCCTCGGCGGCGATGTCGCGCAGCGCGCTTTCGAACGCTTCGGACGGCTGGCCACCCGAGATCAGATAGCGATCGTTGATGACGACGGCCGGTACTGCGCTGATCCCGCGCGATTGCCAGAGCCGTTCGGCAGTTCGGACGTCGTCCGCAAACTCGTCCGACGCCAGGATCGCGGCGGCTCGCGTGGGGTCGAGCCCGACAGACACGGCGGCGGCGGTCAGCACGCCATGCTCGGACATGGCCTGCTGATCGGTAAAATACGCGGAAAACAGCGCATTCTTCAGCGCCGCCTGCTTGCCCTCGATGTGCGCCCAATGCAGCAGCCGGTGCGCGTCGAACGTTTTGTAGATGCGGCTCGTGTCCGACATCTGCATCGTGAACCCCAAATCGGCAGCGCGCTCGCGGATCATCGCGCGGTTGGCGGCCGATTGTTCGGGCGTCGAGCCATATTTTTCGGCGATGTGTTCGACGATGTTCTGGCCGTCCTTGCCCATGTTCGGGTTCAGTTCGAACGGCTGGAAGGTGATGTCAGCGTCGATCCGGTCGCCGGTGCGGCTCAGTGCCTGCTCGAGACCACGCAGCCCGATAATGCACCATGGGCACGAGATATCGGAGACGAAATCGATTTTCATTTTCTTGGACACGCGACACCGTAAGCGGTTGAAGGGAACCCCGGATATAAGGTCGCGCCAGCCAAGATGCATCTGGTCTGCGGTTCGACCGCGCGAAAGTCGCTGATGTCGGAGCCAATCCGGGGTGCCGGCCGTTTGGTTGCTCTCGCAGCCTGCCGTCGCCGTCCGAGCGCGACGCCCGCTCCGGGCCCTTGGCACGCCGATGAGCCGCAATACGCCTTCAGATCCGGGATAGCCGCATGCAGATCAAAGCCATACTCTTCGATATCGACGGTACGCTGGTCGATACCAACGACATGCACGTGCTCGCGTGGGAGGAAGCCTTCGCAGGCATGGGGGCATCGTTCGATCGTCAGCGCATCCACGACCAGATCGGCAAGGGGACCGACATGCTCGTACCGACGCTGTTGCCCGATGCCGACGAGGCCCAGCAGGATG
Organism: Sphingomonas sp. Leaf28; assembly: GCF_001421685.1. Classification (NCBI taxonomy): domain Bacteria; kingdom Pseudomonadati; phylum Pseudomonadota; class Alphaproteobacteria; order Sphingomonadales; family Sphingomonadaceae; genus Sphingomonas; species Sphingomonas sp. Leaf28. The sequence continues at coordinate 322,237 of NZ_LMKX01000007.1, forward strand.
CGCTCGGCGACGCGCATGGCGCGATCTTCAAGGCGAAATATCTTGAGACGGCAAAACCGTTCGCGGAGGCGAACGCCCTGCTGGCTTACGCGCATGGCCTGGGCCAGCGGGTCGTACTGGCGTCGTCCGCGTCGGGATCCGAACTCGATCACTATATCGACCTGCTCGACGCGCGCGACCTGCTCGCGGCGGCGACGAGCAGCGACGACGTCGAGAAGACAAAGCCGGCGCCGGACATCTTCGTGACCGCGCTCGAAAAGCTTCCAGGGCTCGCCCCAGCCAACGTCATCGTCGTCGGCGACACACCCTATGATATCGAGGCGGCGGCAAGGTGCGGGATCGCCGCGGTTGCGGTGCGATCGGGCAAGTTCACCGACGCGCAACTGCAATCCGCGGGCCCGGTCGCCATCTATGACGATGTGGCGGCGTTGCTCGCGGATTACGCGCAATCGCCGCTGGGAGCGTGATCGCCATGGCCATCACGCTCAAACGCCTCCGCGATCAGGTCATCGTCGTTACGGGCGCGACCAGCGGCAACGGCCTCGCCATCGTCGAGGCTGCCGTGCGCCGCGGTGCGGCCGTCGTCGCGACCGCGCGTAACGCGGCGGCGCTCGAGGCTCTGCGCGATCGCCTGACCGCCGACGGCGGACGCATTGCGATCTGCGTCGCCGACGTCAGCGACATGGCCGCGGTCGAGCGTGTCGCCGCAGTGGCGGTCGAAGCGTTTGGCGGGTTCGATACATGGGTCAACAATGCCGGAATCGGGACGTACGGCACGCTTGAGCAGGTGCCGATCGCCGATCACCGCCGCGTGTTCGATGTCAATTATTTCGGCGTGCTGCACGGTTCGCTCGTCGCGGTACGCCATCTGCGCGGGCGGGGCGGGGCGATCGTCACGATCGGCTCGATCCTCAGCGATCGCGCGATCGTCGAGCAGGGGCCCTATTGCGCCACCAAGCATGCGGTGCAGGCGCTGACGGATACGCTGCGGATGGAACTGGAGAAGGAGGGGGCCGGCATCTCGGTCACGCTGATCAAGCCGGGCGCGATCGATACGCCGTTCCCCGAGCATGCGCGCAATTTCATGGACCAGCCACCGCGCCTGCCGCCGCCGCTCTACGCGCCGTCGGTGGTCGCCGACGCGGTATTGTTCGCGTGCGAGACACCGCGGCGGACGATCTATGCCGGCGGCGGGGGGCTGGTGGCGTCACTCCTCTCGCGCGCCGCACCGGGTCTGAGTGACAAGATCCTCGAACTGGTCGGCACGGCGGCGCAACAGGCGCCGGCAGATCCCGGCGACCCGGCGCGGCGCGACAACCTTTAGGCGCCGCGGGTCGATGCGTTGCGCGGAAGCCAGGCGGTCGGCGCCCGCCAGTCGAGCACCGCGTTGCAGGCGCAGAAACTCAACCCCGTCATACTGCTCCTCGGTGTCGTGGGCGCGGGTATTGCGGTGGCGCTCAGTCGGTCGAAGGATGTCTCCCGGTGATGGTCGAGTGGCCTAAACCGCGGTCTTGACGCCTCTCGCGGTGCCGCGACCCTCGACAGGTTGGGAAACTATGGCAGTGGCGCGCGCGTACCGTTTCGGCTTTCGCGCGTTGTCCCGTCGAAGCAGCTTTTGCCCGTTCAGGCTGCATCGAAACCCATGATGCTCTCGGGACAGGTACCGGCATGAACCCTTTGCGCACCGCAATCCGACGACAGATACACGCGGTGATGCGGCCGGATCCCGCGGTGGACCCGGGCCTCGAACGGCCCCCCGGCGATACCGGATTGTTCGGGCCGGGCTCGGCGGTGTGGGCGGTGCACGGCGATTTTCCCTCGATGATGATCGGCGGCGTATCGTCTCTGCTGTTGCAGATGCTCCACCCGGCGGCGCTTGCCGGCGTGTGGGATCATTCGAATTTCCGCGAGGACATGCACGGTAGGTTGCGACGGACCGCGAAGTTCATCGGCGTCACGACGCGCGGATCGACCGAAGCCGCCAACGCCGCGATCGCACGGGTCCGGGCGATCCACGAGCATGTGACGGGATCCATGCCGGACGGCACGCCCTATGCGGCGAACGACCCGGCACTCCTGACATGGGTTCATGTGGCGGAAGCGCGCAGCTTTCTCGCCGCGTATCTGCGATATCGGTCGCCGACGTTTCCGGGCTCGCGACAAGACGCCTATTATGGCGAGATGGCGACGCTGGCGCGCCGGCTTGGCGCCACCGGCGTGCCGGAGACCCGCAGGGACGTCGCGACCTATCTGGGCAGCATGCGGCCGCAACTCCGCTGCGATGCGCGGACTCGCGCGGTGGCATCGGCGCTGATGAACCAGCCGGCGACCAGCGTGGCCGCGGTGCCGTTGCAGAAAGTCATGCTGCATGCGGGTGCAGAGTTGCTACCGGCTTGGGCACTCGCCCTGCACGGACGCAGCGTACCGGGTGCCCAGCGCCTGGCGGTCCGCGCTGGTGGCGTAGGCGCCGGGGGGCTTCTGCGGTGGGCGCTCGCCTGAATGCGCCGCCGGCGGGCGGGATCCAGCGCGGCGCATCGCGGGCGGCGCGCGCGTCCATAGCAAGGCCGTAGTTGGTAGACGCAGCCTTAGATCTCACGGCTCGCCCCGCCGAAAGCGGTGCGATTGGAACGCAGTGCGCTTCGGAACACCGTCCTGTGCGAATAGCATGGTAAACTGCTAGTCACTAACATAAGTAAGACTATAGGCCCAGCGTATCTGCTAAGATCTGGCGGGGGGATATTCTATGCTTGACGAAATCGCAGCCACCACCGCGCTTCATAGCGAGAATGTCGGCATACGCGGCATTCTTGAAGAGGTGGCGGCCGTCACCGGCATGGGATTTGTCGCCGTCGCCCGCGTTACCGACACGCGGTGGATCGCGTGCCAAGTCCTCGATCAGATCGAATTCGGCATGTCGCCCGGCGATGAACTTCGCGTCTCGACAACGATCTGCAACGACATCCGCGAATCCGGCAACGCGGTCGTGATCGATAATGTCTCGAGCGATCCGAAGTGGCACAGCCATCCCGCCCCCGCGCTCTGTGGGTTCAAGAGCTACATATCGCTGCCGATCATTTTAGACGACGGTTCGTTCTACGGGACGTTGTGCGCGATCGATCCCGAACCGCGCAAGCTTGTCGGGCCAGACACCGTGCCAACGCTTATGCGCTATGCCGCGCGAGTCGCTGCAATCCTCTCGCGAGAGACAGTGTCCGGCTGAAGGCGAAGGCGATGCCCCACTGACAAGGGCACCCGGTAATGGCCGTCCGCGGCGCGGCTGTTCTCGCATGGTTCGGCGAGATCGCCCTGTGCGATGGAACTATCGCCTAGCGCGGACGCTGGAGGACACCGCTGCTTTTTCGGCGGTGATGGAAAGTTCTGGCCACGTGATCCCTGGACGGCGACATATTGCGATCATCGCACCGCCAACCGCGGGGCACATCAATCCGCTGGTCGCGCTGGGGGCTGCACTCGCGGCGACGGGATCCGAGATCACCGTGGTCAATCTGGCGGAGGCAGCGCCGCTGGTCGCGGACCCGGCGGTGCGCTTCGCGGCGCTCGATCACCCTGCGGACCGCGACGGGGGGCTCGCGACCTATATGTCGGCGTTGGCTAGGCCGTCAGGGCCGATCGGGCTTCCCAGGATGATCCGCACCAGCGCAGCGATGACCCGCCTTCTCCTCGACACCTTGCCGGCAGCGTTGACGCGGCTCGGCGTCGATGCGGTGATCGCGGACTCGGTCGAGCCCGCAGGCGCGCTCGTAGCGCGGCATCTGCGCTTGCCGTTCGTGACCGCGGTGACCGGGTTGCCGCTGCTCAGGGAGCCGATGGTCCCGCCGCCGTTTCTCGGATGGCCCTATCGTCCGGGTGTGATCGGGCTAAACCGGAACAGGGGTGGGTATGCGGTGAGCGACCTGCTGATGAAGCCGATCACCGGGACGGTCGCGGGCTATGCGCGTCTGTGGGGGCTCGATCCCGATCCGCGATATCAATGGTCGGACCGGCTGCAGATCGCCCAATGTCCCGCCGGCCTCGATTTTCCGCGGGCCGCGCTGCCGCCAAGCTTCCGATATGGCACCCCGTGGCGGCGGTGCGAGCCTGACGAGCGCCTTCCGAGGGAGGACGAGCGGCCGCTGATATTCTGTTCGCTCGGGTCGTTGCAGGGCGCGCGGCGGTCGCTGTTCGCGGCGATGACCCGCGCCTGTGCCGCGGTCGGCGCACGTGCGGTGGTGGCGCATGGGGGCGGGCTGAGCGACCGCGAGGCGGCCTCGCTTCCCGGTGATCCGCTGGTCCGTGCGTTCCTGTTGCAGACCAGAGTCTTGCAACACTGCTCGGCCGCGATCCTGCACGGCGGGTTCAACACGGTGCTGGACGCGCTGGCGGCGGGGATCCCGATCGTGGCGGTGCCATTGGGGTTCGAACAGCCCGCCACGGCGGCTCGGCTAGCACGGGTCGGCGCGGCCTGCGTCGTGTCGTCCCGGGACGCGGGCAGGGGCGCACTCGAGCCTGCGTTACGACGGGTGTTGACGGACCCGAGCTATCGCCGCGCCGCGCGACTGTTCGCGACGGAAATTGCCGCAGGCGGAGGCGCCAATGAAGCCGCGGCGCTGGTCGATGCTGCATTTGGGGGCTGGGCGGACGCTATGCCGGCAACACTGCGCCGACCGACTGGGGAGACGGCCTGCGCCGCGTGAGGCGGTTGGCCAACATGATTGCGGGCGGCGCCAGGATCAGCCCCATGATGACGTCGACTCCGTAATGCCCACCAAAGACCGGCGTCGCGATGATCGTCAGTATCGCCCATGCGCTACCCGGTACGGACAGGCGCGGTATCGCCCGGAACGCCCAGATGAAGATCGCGGCAAGAGTCGCGTGGAAACTCGGGAAGCTGACGATGCCCATCAGCGTGGTGAGGTCGAGGACATGGTGCGATCCATCGCGAAGCCCGGCGATCAGGCCCTGCTCGACCCACGCCACGGATGGCCAGAGGTGCCGGTAATGGGAAGGGTCGAACAGGTTGCCCAGTGCAGGCGTCAGTCCCGAGATCAGGATCGTGACGAAGCCGGACAGGATCGCGGCGCACACCGCCGTCCGCAGCGTGTCGAATTTCGATAGCGCGCTCAGGCACACGATGACGACGACCATCTGCACTGCCAGGCTGTGATACGCCAATCCGAGCACCCAGATCACCGCGGGCGCCATGTCGAGCAGGCGCAGCACCACCGGCCAGTCGAACCCGATCGCGCGATCCGCCGCCGCCAGGCGCTGATCCCACAAGGCTCCCGACTGCGCCGCCAGCGCATAGGCCAGAACGACACCCAGCACGGTGAACAACGTCATCTGAAGGAAGGCGGTCGCGCCGGCGGCGAGGCGAGGCCGCGCGGTGCGCCTGCCGGCCACCATCGCCGTGCCGAGTGCCGCCATGGCCAGGACCGCAGGCAGCGCTCGGACTGGATCGATTGAAAACATGTGCGAATATCGCGTAGCGAGCAGGCTCAGGAGCATTGCCGCGATCAACACCCAGGAAGGCAAATTGGGGCGGTCGACAGGTGGGACAGGCGCGGTCATTGCGGTCGAACGCAGCGTGTCCGCCTGCGGTGCCACCGGCGCGCGGTTAGTTTGACGCGCATGGGGCCCGCCATCATGCGAATTAGCCGATGCCCCCCCTCGCATCGCCGTCACGTAAGGGATATGTACGGATCATGTTGAAAACGCTGTCTCCGTTCGCCTGCACCTCGGTGAGCCACGCCTGATGGCCTGGTTCGAGAAACTCGCGATCGTTGTCTTCATGGTGCTGTTCATGGAGTGCTTCGCCTGGGCGGCGCATCGGTATGTCATGCATGGCTGGGGCTGGGGCTGGCACAAATCGCATCACGAGGATCATGACGGCTGGTTCGAGAAGAACGACCTGTACGCGATCGTCTTCGCGATCGTGCCGGTCGTCCTGTTCGTCGTCGGCCTGCGGTGGGAACCCTTGTGGTGGGCGGCGCTCGGCATCACCGTCTATGGTGGTATCTACGCGTTTGTTCACGACATGCTCGTGCACCAGCGCGGGGGCTTTTGCTGGGTCCCCAAGCAGGGCTATTTCAAGCGGCTCCTGCAGGCGCACCGCCTCCACCATGCCGTCGAGGGCAAGGACGGTACCGTCAGCCACGGCTTCCTGTTCGCACGCAAGCCGGCCGTGCTGAAAGCCCAGCTGCGCGCCAACGTTCAGCCGGCGCGCCGTCCGGTCGGGGCGGAGAAAACCCGCACAATGCCGACGTTGGCGGTGAAGAAGTGATGGCCGCTGCGCGCCCCGCGGACCGGGCGTTGGCCCGGCAGACCGCGATCGGCGTCTCGCTGGCCGCGGCGATCGTCGTCGCCTGGCTGACGATCCATATCGTCGGAATCTTCTTCTGGCGCTGGAGCTTGGGGACCGTTCCGGTCGCCATCGTGGCGATCCTCGTGCAGACGTGGCTGAGCACAGGCCTGTTCATCGTCGCACATGACTCGATGCACGGGGCGCTGGCGCCGCGCTATCCGCGCTTGAACCGGGCGATCGGGACGACCTGCCTCGCGCTCTATGCCTGCCTGTCCTATGCGGCACTGCTCCCGCGGCATCACCTGCATCACGAGAGCACGGGGAGAGCGGGAGATCCCGATTTCCACGGCGGCGATCCGAGCCTGGTCGGCTGGTTCATGCAATTCTTCCGCACCTATTATTCGCACGGCCAGATCGTGCGGATCACCTTGGTCGCGCTGATCTATACGCTGCTGCTCGGGGCCCCGCTGGGTAACATCGTTGTCTTCTGGGCGTTGCCGGCCGTGGGCGCCGTGGCGCAGCTATTCGTCTTCGGCACCTGGCTGCCGCACCGCGACGGCGCGGTGCCCTTCGCGGACTCGCACCGGGCGCACAGCATCAAGATCGGCCCGATATTGTCGCTGCTGACCTGCTTCCATTTTGGCGGCTATCATCACGAGCACCATCTCTCCCCAGGAACACCATGGTGGGGGCTGCCCGCGCGGCGCCGCGCGACCATTGAAAAGGTTGCGGGTCGCCAGCTGGCTCGAGACCGGACATGATCATCGCCATCCTCCTGTCCGCGCTGGCGATGACCGTCATCGTGGGCGTGCGCTATCTCATCGTCTCAGGCGCGTTCGCGTGGGTGACGGTTCGCAAGCATCCCGGGCTGTACCTCGGGCTGGACCCGCAGGTTCGGCGCGAGATCGTCTGGAGCCTTGCGTCCGCCGCGCTCTACGGAATCCCGGCGGGGGTCGTCGCCTGGGGCTGGGAGCATCATGGCTGGACCCGAGTGTACACCGACATCCATGCCTATCCGCTCTGGTATGCGCCGGTCTCGGTCCTGCTGTATCTGCTGCTGCATGACGCCTGGTTCTACTGGACGCATCGCTGGATGCATCGACCGGCACCGTTCAAGCTCGCGCATGCGCTCCATCATGCCAGCCGTCCGCCGACCGCGTGGGCCGCGATGGCGTTCCACCCGATCGAGGCGCTGACCGGCGCCGTGGTCATCCCGCTGCTGGTCTTCTTCGTGCCGATCCATGTCGGCGGGTTGGCCATCGTCCTGACGATCATGACGGTGATGGGGGTAACCAATCACATGGGGTGGGAGATCTTCCCGCGCGTCATGTGGACGGGGCGGCTGGGAGGCTGGCTGATCACGGCGAGCCATCACCAGCGGCATCACGAACTCTATGGCTGCAATTACGGTCTGTATTTTCGCCATTGGGACCGGCTGTGCGGCACCGACCGCGGCGTCGGCGACTTCGCGCGCGAGCATGCGCGTGCTGCTCGCAGGGTTACGGCCGCCAGCACCGCCCCCGCCGAATAAGAGCATAGAGTCGTCAGCGGCTTCGCAGCAGACTGTCGAGCTGGACCGGCGCGAAGTCGTGGGCGTCGACGCCCACGTCGAACTGGCGCAGCATCGGTTTCAACCGTCCGTGGCTGTGGCCGTGCAGGTTGATCGCGCCGCGGTGCTGCCCGTTCCAGCTTCTGAAGGGATAATGGCACAGGACGAGCTGCCGCCCCTCAAGCGTTATCTCCGCATAGTCTGCCACGCTGTCCCACCCGTCCGAGACAAGCGTTGCATCGGGATCGTTGTTGCCGCGAAGCAGGTGCTTGGTACCGTTCAGCCGTGCTAGCAACCCGGCGACGTCTGCCGGTCGACGCGCCACGTCCCCCAGGTGCCACACCACGTCATCGCTGCCGACGACGGCGTTCCAGCGTTCGACCAGCGCCTCGGTCATGTCCGCAGCGTTCGCGAACGGTCGGCGGGAAATGTTGATCGTGCGATGGTCGCCGAAATGCGTATCGGCGGTGAAAAATACGCTCATGGGCGCGGCGACGGCGGCGGGCAGGTCATCGGCGATCAACGATAGCCCGCCCAAAAGGTTCGGCACCATCGTGCCGGCATCGTCGTGACGGCTCAGGTCGGGCGATGGCCCATCGGCTCGCCCAACCGGACCTGTCGCTCGGGTGCCCATTGATCGTTGAAGACGATACTATCCTGCCCGAACAGCATGACGATCGTCGAGCCGAGCAGAAAGCGACCCATTTCCTCGCCCTTGCGCAGGACGATGTCCTGATCGGCGTAGTTCCATTCGGTCGTCGCGTTGCTGCGCTTCGCATTGACCACGCCGTGCCAGACGGTCGCCATGCTGCCGACGATGGTGGCGCCGACGAGCACCATGACGAACGGGCCATGCTCCGCGGAATCGAACACGCACACCACGCGTTCGTTGCGCGCGAACAGGTTCGGCACGCCGCGCGCGGTGACGGGGTTCACTGAAAACAGCTGTCCCGGCACATGGATCATGCGAGTCAGCCTGCCGTTGCAGGGCATGTGCAGGCGATGATAGTCCTTGGGGGACAGATACAGGTTGGCGAAGCTGCCGTGCCGGAACCGGGCCGCCAGCACATCGTCGCCGCCGACCAGTTCCGTCGTGGTGAACCTGTGCCCTTTTGCCTGCACGATGTGATGGTCGTCGATCGCGCCGAACTGGCTGATCGCGCCATCGACCGGGCAGACGAAATCCGCGGCTGCAATCGGACGTGCGCCCGCCCTGAGGGGGCGGGTGAAGAAGTCGTTGAAGCTCTTGTAGCTGGCAATGTCCGGATCCGCGGCTTCGCGCATATCGACGGCGTATCGGCCGACGAACCAGCGGATCAGCCGCGTTGTCGCTGAGCCGCCCTGTGCGCCGGCGATTCGCCCCGCAAAGACCGTCAGACCCTGCTTTGGCAGCACGTACTGGAGCAAAACCTTCAGGCGATCGGACATCAAGCTCTCACAACTCCCAAGTCGCTCTTGTACGGCAATTAAAGGGGAGGTCGACCCTTCAGAGATATGTCCGATGCCGAGCGATGTGATGCGCGCAAACAGGCGCGCCTGCGGGTAAAGACTTCCAATCGCTCCGACGGCGCCCACGCATCTTCAGGCGAGGCGGGTGGCGAGGCTCATCAGAAGAGCTTGTCGGAGATGTTCGAGCTCGAACGGCTTTTGCAATACGATCGTTCCGGTCTCCTCGCCATCGAGCGCCACCTGGTCGCCATAGCCCGAGGCAAAGATATACGGCACACCTGCCTTCCGGACGCGCTGCGCGAAATCGAAGCTGACCTGACCGGCCACACTGATGTCGAGTACCGCCAGGTCGAAACGGCCGGCGGCGAGAAGGGCATCGGCCTCCGCGATCGTCGAGGCGGTGGTCACCCGGTTTGCGCCGAGCGCGTACAGCATGTCCTCGGTTTCGAGCGCGATGATCATGCTGTCTTCGAGCAGCAAGATCGAGGTGCTGGCGAGACGGTTGATTTCGGTCGAGGCCGCCCCGACGGATGCCTCCTCGGGCGTAATGGCGTCGCAGCCGATAGCCATGTCTCTATCGGCCGCGACGACGTGTTTTGCGGGGAGATAGAAGTCCGCTTCGAGACCGGAGAGCGCGTACCGGATCTCGGCGGTGCCCTGGAGATCGAAGGGTACCGTCCGCTCGATCACCACCGAGCCGAAACCGCGGCGCGTGGGCGCCTGCACAGGCGGCCCGCCCCGCTCGCGCCAGCGAATGTCGAGCCCGCCATCCGCGCGTATGCCAAGCGCGACGTGCACCGTGCCTTCGGTCGACAAAGCCCCGTATTTGGCGCTGTTCGTCGCCAGCTCGTGGATGACGAGCGCCATCGTCGAGATTGCGGTCGGGTGGAGGTGGATCGGCGGTCCGTCGATCAGGAGGACGTCGTGGCCGTTGCGACGATGCGCATTCACCTCGTCATCCAGCAATGCCAGCAGCGACGCCGGCCCCCATGAGCTTCGCGTCACATAATCATGCGCGCGTGCCAGTGCCTGTACGCGACCATTGAGCGATGACGTGTACTGGGCGACACCGGTCGCGCTCTGGCCGGTTCGCGCGATCAGGCCGCGGACGAGCGTCAGGATATTGCGGACCCGGTGATTAAGCTCAGCGATCAGCAACGTGCTGCGCTCGGTCGCCCGGCGGCGCTCGTCGCTGGCCGCTTCGGAGTAGCGCAGGATCACCTCGATGATCGCGATGCGGACGGCCTCGCCAATGCGTCGGTCCGCCTCCGAAAACGGCGACGCCTTGCCCCGGACCGTCTCGACAAAGGCCTCAAAGCTCTTGCGCGGCGATAGTCGCAGGCCGTCCTCGGTCTGGACCACCGGCTTGGTCGGGTCACCGCTCCACCGGACCTCCTCGAGCAGCTCGCGGCGGAACAGCATGATATAGTCGCGCGGTGTCCGCGACACCGGGATCGCCAGCATCCCTGCGGCGCGATCGGCGGACTGCGCGCACCGCGGCGCGATCGCCGCGATCTCATGCGTGGCGTAGACTCGGCTCGGCGACGTCGTATCGAGGTAGCGGGCGATCGCGGTGATTTCGCTCTCCGGCGGCGTTGCGCCGTTGAGTGTCAGTTTGCCCGGCTGGAAGATCGCGACGCCGTCGCACTGGATCATGCCGCCGACGATATCGCGGATCCATTCCGCATTGGTCAGCAGTGTCTCGTCGCCGGCGATCGCCGTCATCATCCGGTCGCTGAGCGCACGGGCATTGCGTTCGTCGGTCGCGGCATCACCGCGCAGGCGGCTTTCGAGCGTCATCGAATACATGTGGCCGAACAGCTCGGCGGCGGTGCGCATCACGAAGCTGGGGCAGCGCGGGTCGACATGGTGGCACGCGATCAGACCCCATAGCCGGCCCTCGACGATGATCGATATCGACAGCGAGGCGCCGACCCCCATGTTCGTCAGATATTCGATATGCACGGGCGATACCGCGCGCGTGACGGCGTGCGTCATGTCGAGCGCCTGCTCGGGCTGGCCGCGATACGGCAGCACGGGGACGGTCGGGGCATGGACGTCCGCGATGATCCGGAACGGGTTGGCGAGGTACAGCGCGCGTGCCTGGACCGGGATATCCGACGCCGGGTAGCGCAGGCCGAGAAAGCTCTCGATGTTCGACCGGGTCGATTCCGCGATGACGTCGCCGTCGCCATTGTCGTCGAAGCGGTAGATCATGACCCGTTCGAACCCGGTGATCGCGCGCACTTGGCGCGCGGCATCGCGGTGAAAGTCGGCGACGGACTTCGCGCGCTTGAGCCGCTCGATCATTGCGCGCACCATCGAGGCCGCCTCCATCCGGTCCTGCGGCAAGGAGGGCTCGCCTTCCAGGATCAGCAGGTCGCCGCTATAGTGCAGGCTGAGATCGAAGCGCTTCTTCGCGGTGATCAGGCCGATGTCGAAGAGCCGTTCGCTCGACGTCGCCTGGAGGATCGACATCCGGTTGCGAATGTCGTGCAGCGCCTGCCGGCTGATAAGCGTGTCGAGGCGGCAACCAATCAATTGCTCTGCCGCGGCGCCGAGCATCTCGGCGGTGTTCTCCGAGGCGCGCGCAATGGTCCAGTCGTTCGAGAGGGCGATCAGGAACCCGAAGGACTGGATCCGATCGAGCCGCGTGATCGGCTCTCGGTCGCAGATCGTGAGATCGGGAATGCTCTGATCGACGGTTCCTGACATGATCTACGCGGCCCTCATTGGCTCGGTTGGCGGTATTCCATGGCCGAACAGCCGACCTTGGCGCGGCATGCCCGCCTGAACCGCGTGCGCGTCGCAAAGCCGACCGGCCCCGCGATGGTCTCGATCCTCAGGTCTGATTGCCTCATCGGGGCGCAGCGGACGCGCCACCTTGGCGACGCGACCAGATGCCAGGCTGAGGGCGAGTGAAATCTGCACTATTCGAGCCGATTGATTCTTGCGAAATGCTGCATTCGTGCTGGGTACGGTATCCGTTCGGTCGATGGAAGCCACGGAGCGGAACCATTTTCCGCGTGCGGCGGTCAATAAAGGGCGGCAGCCGGTGAAAGCTAGTACAGAGCCGTAAGACCAGCATTTTAGGGATCGTGGCTATCGTTCTACGCCATTTGGGGAATACTTCGTGCTGTGGTGTCGAAGACCGGTCAATTCATGGTAGCCTACGTCAGGAGCGCCTGAACCCGCTGGAGGGGGCGGGGAGCCGTATCAGGACCAAGATTCGTCGTCGTACAAGCACGCTACGCGTCTCAGGCCGGCGTCCACCGGTCTCGACCAAAGCAACTCCGCGCTTGCGCCGGGTCCCGCAACGGCTCACTTCGCCGACACCGAACAACCGTAGCGGAGAATCCGAATGACCGAGACCGCCGACTATACGCCGCCCAAGGTCTGGACGTGGAACAAGGAAAGCGGGGGCCGGTTCGCCAGCATCAATCGCCCGATCGCCGGTGCCACGCATGACAAGGACCTGCCCGTCGGCAAGCACCCGCTCCAGCTTTACTCGCTGGCGACGCCCAACGGGGTGAAGGTGACGGTCATGCTCGAGGAACTGCTCGCGGCAGGGCATGTGGGCGCCGAATACGATGCCTGGCTCATCAAGATCATGGACGGCGACCAGTTCGGCAGCGGCTTCGTCGAGGCCAATCCGAACTCGAAGATCCCGGCGCTCGTCGATCGCAGCGGTGCAACGCCGATCCGGGTCTTCGAGTCCGGATCGATCCTCGTCTATCTCGCCGAGAAGTTCGGTGCGTTCCTGCCCACCGATGCCGCCAAGCGCGCCGAGGTGCTGTCGTGGCTCTTCTGGCAGATGGGGGCGGGGCCGATGCTCGGCGGCGGCTTCGGGCATTTCTACGCCTATGCACCGGTGAAGATCGAATATGCGATCGACCGCTTCGCGATGGAGGTGAAGCGGCAGCTCGACGTTCTCGACCGACGCCTGGGCGAGAGCGAGTATGTCGGCGGCAACGACTATTCTATCGCCGACATGGCGGTGTGGCCCTGGTACGGCGCGCTGGTGAAGGGGCTCGTCTATGATGCCGCCGAGTTCCTCCAAGTGAATGAGTATAAGAACGTCCAGCGCTGGACCGACATGATCGCCGCGCGGCCTGCGGTGAAACGCGGGCGGATGGTCAACCGCGTTATGGGCGAGCCTTCCAGCCAGCTCCCCGAGCGCCACGACGCCGCCGACTTCGAGACGCGGACGCAGGACAAGCTCGACGCGCTGCGGACCGACGGCGCGCCGGAGTAATACTCGACCAGGAAGGTTAAGCGGTCTGACACGCACCCGACGCCGCGGCCCGGCTCAGGTGCGTGTCGAGCGTTACCTAGTCATCCCCGATGGCGTTGAGGATGCGATAGGCGGCACCGACGTCGCGCTCGACGACGGCGGCGGTGAAGCGTTCGATGATGGCGCGGAACCGGTTGGTCGGCGCGCTCGCCGCGGTCAGGATCGGGCCGTCGATCAAGCGACTTCCCCATTCGATGCCGAGCCGCTGCGTTTCGTCATCCGCGCCGACCGCGATCGACGGGAAGGGCAGCTTCATCTTCGGCGATGCGAAGCCGTGACCAGTGAGCCCGGCCCGTTCGGGCGCCACGAGCAAGGCGCCGGAAACGTTCGCCGTATAGGATTTCGGCGACAGCCGCGCCCACCATGCGGCCGCCGCGCACGCGCTTCCCTGTGCCAGCAGCATGACGGCCCGGTCGGAGATTGATACGGCTGCGTCGATGCGCGCCGCCGTTGCGGTTCGCTCTGCAACGGTACGGCCCCGAACCGCGATCTGCTGCAAATCGGCAAACCGCGGGAATTCCCGGAACCGGTCGAAGATCGAGACGGAATTTTCGGGGACGAGCGCGATGAGCTTCAGCCGATGGCTTTCCAGGACAGCAACAGACACGATCCGGTCTCCCATTCCATGAGCGCATAGGCTGCCTAATTCGGACCTGGCGCGCAATGCCGTTGATCGGATACGAGCCAGACCGGTCTATCTCGGCTCCAGGTTGATTCCGCGCCTTACGCGTTGCTGGCTTATCCAATCCTTCGAAGGGCGCTGCCTTGCCAAGGCGCGGGCGCGACGCCAACACTGAGCCTGTGAGGGAGAAGCCTGTGATGTCCGAAGAATATGCGCGCGGGCGGCGCGATGGACTGCGCCTGGCGCTATCCATCCTCGAAGCAGAGGAAGCGAAGTGGGAGGCCTTGCTCGGCGAGAGCCCGTCATGGCGGACCAACGCCACGCGCGCGATCCGCCACAAGGCCTATCAGGTCGCGCGCAAACGCGTACAGACCGCGCTCAACCGGTTCCTCCCCAAGTCGGAATCCGCGTTGCCGGTCGAGGTCGCGTCGATGATCGATCAAGCCGGACTCTAGGCAGAGCGGAGCTGCGCGAGTCGGTCTACCAACCCAGGCCTAGGTGACCGTGCCAGCAGGCGCCGCGCAAGCGGCCATCGGCGTCTTAGGCCAGTCCGCCCTGCTGCGGCTCTTCGACATGCTGGAAAGAAACTCGCCCAACGGGATGGCGATCGTCGCGCGCGTTTCTAGCCCGCGTCTGCGGCCACTCTCTTCGCCATCACCGGCCGTCCACCAGTTCGTCGTAAAACGCACCCCTTGAATTGTTATACACATAGTACATAAAGCTTGACACGGGGTCGTCACTTATAGATTGGCGTTCGGGGGTCATAGGACTCGAACACTCTCGACAAGTAGTAAAACTCCGTTCTCTAGATGAATGAAAACAAGACAGAGAGTCGAACAGATACCGATAATGTAATCGAGTAATTATGGATCGCGTAGAGGCGGGGTTGCTTGCGATGTGCCGCGTGCAACGACGGCCGACCGTGCGTGAATAACGGACGATCTATCAAATAATGATAAGTGTCCGCCTCAAAGGCGGCTCAAGCAGGAGCAGGATTATGTCACGCGTACTTTCGCGCGCGCTTTGTCGCGCCGCCACGCTTTCCGCCGGTCTGACGGGCGTTACCGTCCTGGCCGCTTCTGCCGTAGCGCAACAAGCCCCGGCGAGCGACGGCGCGGAGGGGCAGCGCGAGCCGGCGGTTCCGGTTGCGGGCAATGCCGCGGGAGCGTCGGTCGAGCCGTCCGAGGCGCCGCTGGCCGTCGCATCCGATGCCGAGGACGACGCGGCCAAGTACCGACGCTTTGATGCGCTCGCCGAACCGGGCCTGACCACGAGCGTCCCTGGCTCCGCGGACTCGCTGCTGCGCGATGCGGGTGGTGTCCGCAGCATGCTCGCCGAGCATGATATCGGCATCCAGGCGCGTCTGAGCATGGTCGGCCTCTACAACCCGCTCGACACGGGGCAGCCCTATGCGCCGCAACGCTATAACGGCCAGCGTCCGACGCTGCAGTATCAGGCGACCAACATCGTCACCACGATCGGCCTCGACAAGTTCGGGCTCGCCGATGCGAAGCTGATCCTCGGCTATAATTCGCAGATCACGACGTTCCGGCCGAATGGACAGAACACGGTCGGCTTCAGGAACATCGCGCTCTACCAGAGCTTTGCCGACAATAAGATCGAGCTGAAGCTCGGTATCATGCCGAATTATTATGAGTGGGTCGGCTTCTTCGTGGGCGGCAGTCCTGTACTGGCATCGGGGCTTACCGGCCTGATCCCGATCCAGGCCGGCCTCAGCGCAGATCCTGCCGCGACACCCGCCGTGAACCTGACGTTCCACGCCAAGCGGGGCGGCTATCTGAAGCTGGGCGTGCAACGCAGCACGGCGCCGGCGGGGACGCCGTACGAACTCGACCATAACGGCCCCAATGTCGCGTTCAAGATGAAGGACGCAGGGCCGCTGTACATCGGGGAGGTCGGCGTCAAGCGACCCGCCTCGAAGGACGGCAAGCAGATCTGGGTCCGTGCCGGCGCGCTCTACAATGATTCGAACTATACGCGCTTCGACGGGCAGGGCACCGCGGCGAACAAGACGGTCTACGGCGCGGCGGATTTTCAGCTGACCCAGCCGGACCGGGCGCAACCGTCGCATGGCGTCTACGCCGGTGCGAGCGTGTTCTGGGCGCCGAGCAACGTCAACAGCATGACGCAGTTCTACGAAGGACGGGTCTATCACCTCGGACCGTTCGCATCGCGCCCGCTCGACTCGGTCGCGCTGCGGGTCGGCTATACCAAATTCTCCGACGACGCGCAGACTGCGAACGCCGCGCAGGAGATCTACGCCAACGATCATCAGTTTTCGGTGACCGGCAGCTACACCTTCCACGCCACCCACGGTCTCTACCTGACGCCGGGTGTCGCCTATATCAAGAATCCCTCGTTCATCGGCCGGTTCAAGGACGCGCTGAACCTGTCGGGGACCATCTACGTCCTGCTGTGATGACGGCCTCCATTTGTTATATAGATAGTACATTACTGATTGACACGGCGTCGCCGCGGCATAGGATGCCGCCATATCCAGCCGGGCAGCACCACGCATTCCATCGGAAGTAGCGCCGCCTTCGCCAACGATTGCCAGCCTCGGCAGGGAGGCTTGGCGCCGTGTCGCACGCCCACCGACCCCAGGTCCAAATGCAAAAGGCATTGGACACGCAAGGAGAGAGCCGATGCCGATCGCTTATGCAAGACGCCGGTCGCCAGCCGATGCCGGGCTGGTCGCGCAGTGAGCGGGGCAGTCCCTGTCAGTGACGCCGACGAGGCCATCGCGCTCGGCGAACGGTTGCGATCGCAGCGCTGGACCGGGCTCCAGATCCTGGTGGTCGCGATCTGCGCGGCGATCAACGCGCTGGACGGGATGGACCTGCTCATCATGTCCTATGTCGCGCCGTCGATGGCGGCGGACTGGAACATCGGCCTCGCGACGCTGGGCGTCGTGTTCAGCGCCGGACTGTTCGGGATGATGGTCGGCTGCGTCGTGGTCGCGCCATTCGCGGACACCTGGGGCCGCCGGCCGATCGTGTTGCTGGCGTTGACGGTCATGACGATCGGGGCGCTCGGTTGTGGTTTTGCGCCCGATCTCGTCACCTTCTCGATCCTGCGCGCGCTAACCGGAATCGGCATCGGCACATTGCTGGCCAGCGTCGCGGCGCTCGTCAGCGAATATGCGCCTGCGGGCCGTCGCTCGCTCGCCATGGGCATATTTCAGGCTGGCTATCCGATCGGCGCGGTCGGAACCGGGCTTGTCGCGCTCTACACGATCCCGGCCTTTGGTTGGCAGGCGACACTGATCGGGGCAGGGGTCATCAGCGCCGCGCTTCTACCGGCCGTCTGGGCATTGCTGCCGGAATCGGTGACGTTCCTCGAGACGCGGCAGCCCGCCGGCGCGCTCGCGCAAGGCAATGACCTGCGCCGCCGGATGGGTTGGCCGGAACTGGCCGCGCTTCCGCCACTGGCCGAAAAGGGGTCGCTGCCACGGCCACGCGATCTGCTCGCGCCTGACCTCTGGCGCGCGACCGTTACGCTGTGGATGGCGACCTTCCTGAGCTTTGCGGTCCTGTATTTCGTGACCAGCTGGATCCCGAAGCTCGCGGTCGAGAGCGGGCTCAGCCAGTCCAAGGCGCTCTGGGCAGGCAGCATCTTCAACATGGGCGGCGCGATCGGTGGATTGCTGATCGGGTGGCTCGCGATGCGCAACTCGATCGGCCGGTTGATCGCGATCTTCTTCGCGATCTGCGCGGTGTTGATGATGATCTTCGCGCAAAGCCTGCCGCTGACGCTGATCCTTGTCACCGCCTTCGCACTCGGACTGACGTTGCAGGGCGGGTTTACCGGCTTCTACTCGCTGTCGGCGCAGCTCTATCCGGCAAAGATCCGCGGCGCGGGGATTGGCTGGGCGGTCGGGATCGGCCGCGGCGGCGCGATCATCGGCCCGATCGCGGGGGGCGCGCTGCTGGCGGCGAAGCAGCCGCTATGGGTGACGTTCGCCTGTTTCGCGGTGCCGCTGGTGCTCTCCGGCGTGCTCGCCGCAGTCGCCGCCCGGCTCGGCCGCCTCTCCGTATCCGATCGCTGAACCGAAAAGGACTCTGCCATGACGGACACAATGGTGCTGAACCAAACCGGCGTCGCCTTCGAAATGGCGTTTCCCGCGATCGTCATCGGCGCGGGCGCAACCGGGCTGACCGCCGCGCTCGCGCTGCGCGACAAGGGGGTCGAGGTCCTCGTGCTCGAGCGCGATGCCACGCCGCTGGGCTCGACCGCGATGTCGACCGGGCTCATCCCCGCCGCCGGCACGCCCGAACAGCGCGCAGCCGGGATCGACGACAGCGCAGAGATCTTCGCGGCGGATCTGATGCGCAAGACAAAAGGCGGTACCGAAGGGGACATCGCGTTGCGTCTCGCCGAGCAGTCAGCCGACACGATCGCATGGATGCGCGATGTCCACGGCGTGCCGCTCGATCTGGTCGACGGCTTCCTGTACCCCGGGCACAGCGCGCGGCGGATGTACGGCACGCCGCGTCGCTCGGGCAGCGAACTGATGGGTGCGCTCGAGGCGGCCGCTGAACGCGCGGGCGTGACGCTGCTGACCGACGCGACCGTCGAGGCGCTGCACGCCGACGGCGACCGGGTCACCGGCATCCGCATCCGACGGCCCGATGGCACCGCGGAGGACATCGGTTGCGACGCCCTGATCCTCGCCTGCTCCGGCTTCGGCGGCAACAGCGACATGGTCGAGCGGTTCATCCCCGAAATGGCGGGCGCGGTGTTCTACGGGCATTTCGGCAACAAGGGCGATGCGATCGCCTGGGGCGAAGCGCTGGGCGCCGCGACCGGCGACATGCAGGGCTATCAGGGGCATGGCGGGCTCGCGGTCGGGCATGGCGTGCCCATTCTCTGGCCGCTGATCATGGAAGGTGGCTTCCAGGTGAACCTCGACGGCGACCGCTTCTCGAACGAGGCGGCGGGCTATTCGGAACAGGCGGCAAAGGTCAACGCGCAGCCTGGCGGGGTCGCGTGGTCGATCTTCGACGCGCGGCTGCATGCGTTGATGCTCCAGTTCGACGACTATCGCGACGCGCTGTCCGCGGGCGCGGTGATCGAAGCGGCGGATCTCGACGCTCTGGCGGACGCCACCGGGCTCCCTCGCGACGCGCTCGCAAGGACCGCGGGGCAGGTGGCGCAGATGGTCGCCGCGGAGGCTGAAGACCCGTTCGGACGCGACTTTACCGGCAAGCCTGTGCTCGCACCGCCCTATCGTGCCGCGAAGGTCACCGGCGCGCTGTTCCACACGCAAGGCGGCCTGGTCGTCGACCGCGACGCGCGCGTGCTGCGTGCGGACGGGACGCCGCTGCCAAACCTGTATGCGGGCGGCGGTGCGGCGCGCGGCGTCTCGGGGGCGGGCGCGGACGGCTATATGGCGGGCAACGGATTGCTCACCGCAACCACCTTCGGCAAGCTGGCGGGGCGCGCCGCGGCCGAAGCGATCGGCCGGGCTTGAGCGTTCAGCCGGTCGCCCCGGGGTAGATCCAGGGGCGGCGCCTGCGGTCGTCCGCGAGGAACGCGTCGATCTCCGCCCGGCGCAGCAGCGTCAGCGCAATCGCGTCCAGCCCCTCGAGCAGCATGTGCCGGGCTTCCTCGCCGATCTCGAAGCTCCAGGTCGCGCCCGAGGCTGCACGGATCTCGCAGGCGACGAGATCGATCGTCATCGGGCCCGGTGCCTCGTCCGCAAGCTGGGCGACGACATCCGCCGGCTGCACCACCGGCACGATCCCGTTGCGGACGCAATTGCCCTGGAAGATCGGATTGAACGACGGGGCGACGACCGCGCGGAAGCCATATTCCGCGAGCGCCCAGGCGGCGTGCTCGCGGCTCGAACCGCAACCGAAATTGGTCCCCGACAGGAGGAATTGCGCGTCGCGATACGCGGCTTGGTTGAGGATGAAGCCGGGGTCCGGCTCGCGCCCGCCGATCTCGGTATAGCGCCACCCCGCAAACAGCCCGTCCTCGAGCCCGGTCTTGCCGACGCTCTTGATCTCGCGCGACGGGATGATCGCGTCGGTATCGACATTGTCGCGCAGCAACGGGGCGGCGACGGCGGTGCAGGTCGTGAAGGGCGTCATGGGGTATGTTCACCGCGCGCTGGGCTGACGATCCGTCCGGCGATCGCAGAGGCTGCGACGGTTTCGGGCGAGGCGAGGTGGGTTCGCGTTCCGGGGCCCTGGCGGCTCTCGAAATTGCGGTTGGTCGAACTGATCACGCGCTCCTGCGGTCCGAAGCTCTCGCCCCCCGCATAGAAGCACATCGAACATCCCGCCTCGCGCCATTCGAAGCCGGCATCGAGGAAAACCTGGTGAAGCCCCTCGGCTTCCGCCGCGATGCGGACCTGGCTGGAGCCGGGCACGCAGATAGCGCGGACATGCGGGGCGACGTGTTTTCCGCGCAGGATCTCAGCCACCCTTCGCAGGTCCGAGACACGGCTGTTGGTGCAGGAGCCGATGAACGCCGCGTCGATCTTCAACCCGACGATCTCCTGCTCGGGCTTCAACCCCATATAGTCGAGCGCCCGCACAACCGCCTCGGCTGTATCGCGGGGGGAGTCGCCGGTCCTGGGAACCGGTGCGCCGAGCCGCATCGCCTGTTGCGGGCTGGTTCCCCAGGTGATCATCGGCGCGACGTCGGACGCATCCATCGACCACTCGCGATCGAAACAGGCGTCGTCGTCGCTGGAAAGGTCGCGGCCGGCCTCCACCGCTTGCGTCCACAACGCGCCCTGTGGGCTGAACGGGCGTCCTTCCAGATAGGCGAAGGTCGTGTCGTCGGGCGCGATGATCGCGGTAAACGCGCCAAGCTCGGTCGCCATGTTGCACAGGGTCAGCCGCTGATCGACATCGAGCGCGGCAATCGCCGTCCCCGCATATTCGACCACCAGGCCGCGCGACCCCGCGGCGCCGATCTGCTCGAGAATGTAGAGCGCAAGATCCTTTGCGGTGACGCCCCGCGACAACTGTCCCGACACGGTAATCCGCATTGTCCCAGGCTTCTGGATCCGCAGCGTTCCCGTAGCGAGCGCATGCTCCGCCTCGCTCGATCCGATTCCCCACGCTAGCCCCCCGAGCGCGCCCTGCGAGCAGGTGTGGCTGTCGGGGCAGACCAACGTGCTGCCCGGCTGGATGATACCCTGTTCGGGCGAGATGATGTGCACGATACCTTGTCGCGGATCGCCGATGTCGAACATCGTGATGCCGGCCTTCTTCGCCGCCTCGCGGGTTGCGACGATGAAGTTCTTGCCGGTGGGCATCAGCGTCTCGTCGGTGCGACCCGGTCGCGTGTCGACGACATGGTCCATCGTCGCGAAGGCGCGTTCGGGTGCCAGCACGCTGTATCCCGCGCTCTCAAGGCTCTGCAACGCGACGCCGCCGGTCCGCTCGTGGAGAAGCACGCGATCGATCGCGATCAACGCCGCGCCATCGCCCAGGTCGGCGATCCGGTGCGCCTCCCATATCTTGTCGAACAGGGTCTTTGCCATCTGGCTCACGTACCAGACGGGACGGTGATTTGCTATAGCATTAGCACAATTCAACGTCTTGAGTTTTAATGCTGTGCCGACTTTCGGGGCTGCGCTAAGGTCGCGCCATGGCAAGAGGCAAGGACGGTTCGGGCGTGGCAGTTGTACCGGTTCAACGCGCGGATGCCGTCCCGCTTTATCACCAGATATTCTTGGCCTTGCGCGATGATATCCTGCGTGGTCGGCTGGCGTTCGGGGCGTCGGTGCCCACCGAGCATGAACTCGGCGCGCAGCACGGCGTCTCGCGGATCACGGCGCGGCGCGCGTTGCACGAGCTGGCGCTCCACAAGCTGGTCGAACGCCGCCGCCGGACCGGTACGCGCGTGGTCTACCAGGCCTCCACCGTGCCGATCGAGGCGAATGTCGACCAGGCGATCGAGTCCCTCATGGCGTTCGGGCGCAACACGCCGGTCAAGGTCGTCGACCTCGCCAAGGAACCGGCGCCCGCGGACATTGCAGACATTCTGGAACGGCAGGCGGAGACGATCGTGTATCGCGCGCGACGCATCCGCCATACCGATCACGAGCCGCTCGGCCTGGTGACGAGCTGGATGCCCGCCGATCTTGGCGTCAAGCTCACCAAGCGGTCGCTCACCGCCAACCCCATCCTGAAGCATCTCGCCGATGCGGGCGTCGTGATCGCGGGGGGGCGGCAGACCGTTTCCGCGCAGCATGCCGGCGCCGACACGGCCGCGCTGCTCGGGATCGAGCCGCGCGACGCGATGCTGCGGATCGAGCGAGTCATTCTCGACGACGGGGGCAGGCCGGTGCTGTTCACCATCGCGGACTATCGGGCCGATCGCTACCGGATTAGCCTCGATCTCCAAAGCGGCACACGGCCTGCTATAGGCTGACATCAGGCCAGCGCGGCCGCGATCCTGTCCTCGCTGAGCCCTGCCTCGCGCAACAGTTCGGCGCCGTGCTCGCCGGGGGTCGGCAGGCCGAGCCGACGCGGCATGCGGCTGCCGTCCACTTCGATCGGAAGCCCGGGCAGGCGGGTATTTGTTCCGTCTTCGAGCGTGAGGTCGACGAGCCCGCCGCCGGCACCGAGATGCCGATCGTCGAACAGGTCGGACGGCGTGGCGATCGGCGCAAACGGCAAGCCGAGTCGCTCGAGTAGCGCGACGGCCTCCGCGCGGCTCATCGCGCGGAAACAGTCGCGGACGGTCGGCAGGATCCTCTCGCGGGCCTCGACCCGCTGGTTATTCGTGGCCAGCGTCGCGTCCGCGAGAAACGCGTCCAGTCCGAACGCTTCGCAAAAGGCGACCCATTGCCCGTCGCTGACGACGCCGACGAACACCTGCTCGTCAGGCAGGCGCGTCTCGAACACGTCGTAGATCGCCCAGGCGGAGATCCGGTCGGGCATTGGTCGCGGTGCCTTTCCGGTCACTGCTTCCTGCGCCATGTGCTGTCCGACCAGAAAAGCCGTCGTCTCGAACAGCGCGCACTTCACGTCGCCGCCGCGCCCGGTACGATGACGGCGTTCGAGCGCGGCGAGGATCCCGATGACGCCGAACATCCCGCCGGTGATATCGACCACCGATGCACCTGCGCGCAGCGGGCGGCCGGGTGGACCGGTCATATAGGCAAGCCCGCCCATCATCTGCGTGACCTCGTCGAGCGCGGTCCGGTTCTCATACGGGCCGGTCAGGAAGCCCTTGGCCGAGCAGTAGATCAGCCGGGGATGGCGCTCCGCAAAATCGTCGGGTCCGAGCCCGAGCCGGACCAGCGTGCCCGGCCGGAAATTCTCGATCAATATGTCCGCGCCCTCGACCAGCGCGATGGCGGCCGCCTTGCCGACTTCGCTCTTGAGATCGAGGCAGATGCTCCGCTTGTTGCGGTTGAACATCGGGAAATATCCCGCGCCCGAGCCGAGCAAATGCCGTGTCTGGTCACCCCCCTTTGGCTCGACCTTGATCACGTCGGCGCCGAGATCGGCCAGGATCAGGCCAACCGACGGTCCCATCACCATATGCGTGAACTCGATCACCCGGATACCGCTCAGCGGCAACGCCTCGTCGATCATGTCATCTCCCATTCCAAATCCGTGCAACCTTACCCATGCTCGACAGGTTGTCTCAATTGTTATATGTATAAGACATAAAAGCCAAGGTGAGTCGAATGGCATCGCAGATATTGATCAGTGAGGTAGGCCCACGGGATGGCTTGCAAAATCTCGCCCAAGTGCTGCCGCCGGCAGTCAAGAAGGCCTGGATCGCGGCCGAGGCAGCCGCCGGCGTGACCGAAATCGAGGTCGGGAGTTTCGTCCCCGCAAAGCTGCTCCCCCAGCTCGCGGACACCGCGGAGATCGTCGCCTTTGCACGAACGATCCCGGGCCTCACGGTTGCGGTGCTGGTACCCAACGCCAAGGGCGCGGCGGCCGCGATCGCGGCGGGCGCGCACAAGATCACCTTGCCGCTGTCCGTGTCCGAAACGCACAGCCTCGCCAATCTTCGCCGGACGCACGAGCAGGTGCTCGCCGAGGCACGCGCCATTGCTGACTTGATCGCGGCGCTGCCGGTCGAGCAGCGTCCGCATTTCGAGGGGAGCTTGTCGACGGTCTTCGGCTGCACGCTCGAAGGCACGATCCCGGATGCGCAGGTCATGCGGCTGGCCGAGGCGCTGATGCAGGCCGGGTGCGACGAGATCGGGCTCGCGGACACCACCGGCTATGCGGATCCCGCCGGCGTGCGGCACATGGTCCGGATGGTGCGCGATGTCGCGGGTGCCGCCGCGGTGACCGGTATCCACCTCCACAACACGCGCGGGCTCGGGCTCGCCAATGTGCTGGCCGGGCTCGACGCTGGCCTGACGACCTTCGACTCGTCGCTGGGCGGGCTGGGCGGCTGTCCGTTCGCACCCGGCGCGAGCGGGAATATCGTCACCGAGGACCTCGTGTTCATGCTCGAGGCGATGGGGCTGGATACCGGAATCGATATCCCCAAGCTCCTAGCGACGCGAGCGATACTGGCGGAAGCTCTGCCCGACGAGCCGCTCTACGGCTTCGTACCCGATGCAGGGCTCCCGCTCGGGTTCGTGCCGGCGATAGCGCGGCCGCAACACGAATTGGAGATGGCAGTATGACCGACATGCTCGGCACCCGCATGGTTGCAGACGACCGCACCGCCCGGCAGATCTTCGAGGAGGTCATGTCCAACCCCGCCCGCGCGAAATTCGGGTTTGGCGAGCGGCTTGCGATCGTCAACGTCGATATCCAGAACGCCTATACTCGGCTCGACGAGTTCAAGACCGCCTATGAGACGGACCCGCGCCAGATCGATCATGTGAACCACATCAGCCGGCTCGCGCGCAAGCGTGGCATGCCGGTGATCTGGACCCGCGTTGGCTATCACGGCACCGCGGCGGACGCGGGGGTCTGGGGCACGCGCAGCGACACGCCCGACAGCCTGCAGAACATCACCTACGGGTCGCGCCGCCATGCGTTCGACGATCGCTGTGAGATCGATGCGGCGGTCGACCTGGTCTATGACAAGCGCATGCCATCGGCCTTTTTCGAGACGCCGCTGCAGAGCCTGCTGGTCTGGCACAAGGTCGATACGGTCGTGATCACCGGCGGCTCGACCTCGGGTTGCGTCCGCGCCACCGCGGTGGATTCGCTGAGCCGCGGCTATCGCACGATCGTCCCGCTCGAGACCTGTGCGGACAAGCATGAGAGCTACCACTTCGCCAATCTGACCGACCTTCAGCTCAAATATGCCGATGTCGAGCCGGTCCAGACCGTGGTCGACTGGCTGGAGGCACGCTGATGCGCGAAGGCGAAGCCGATCCAGGCCTGTATGATTTCCGCCCCTATCGCGACCGCACGCCGATTCGCTGGCCCGATGGCAAGTCGATCGCGGTATGGGTATCGCCCAATCTCGAATATTACGAGATCGACCCGCCCGCCAACCCGCACCGCAAGAGCTGGACCAAGCCGCATCCCGACGTCGTCGGCTATGCGCACCGCGACTATGCCAATCGCGTCGGCCATTGGCGAATGGCGGAGGTGATGAGCAAGCACGGCTTCCCCGGCTCGGTCTCACTGTCAGTCGCGCTGTGCCAGCATATCCCGGAGATCGTCGCGGATGCGAATGCGCGCGGCTGGGAGTTCTTCAGCCACGGCATCTACAATACGCGTTACTCCTACGGGATGGACGAGGCACAGGAACGCGCGATCATCGAGGATTCGATCCGCACCGTCCGCGAGGCGACCGGGCAGACGATCCGCGGCTGGCTTGCGCCCGCGTTGACGCATACGCCACGCACGCTGGACCTGATCGCCGAATATGGCCTCACCTACACCTGCGACCTGTACCATGACGACCAGCCAGGGCCGGTGCATGTGAAGTCCGGCAAGCTCATTTCGATGCCCTACAGCCTCGAGGTGAACGACCATTATGGCTTCTTCATCTACAATATGAGCCCGCGCGACTATGCCGACGCGCTGATCCGGCAATATGACCGGCTGGCGGCGGAGGGCGAGACGTCCGGCACCGTGATGTGCATTCCGCTCCACGCCTATTTGATCGGTCAGCCGCATCGGATCGGCGCGTTCGAGGAGGTTCTGCGCCATATCGCCGCGGACGGGCGGGCATGGATCACGCGCAGCGGCGATATTGCCGACCATTTCCTGGCCAATGGGTATGACTCGGCCGCCGCCGATGCCGCCCGCTTCGCGGAGAACGGCCGATGACTCTCGACCCGAACTACCTCGTCTACGAGCGCCGCCGTCGCGGCATGGATCATGATCTGTACCCCTGGTCCAACCTGTTCGAACGCCAACCGATCGCCTGGGAGGGCGATACGGTGGTCGCCGTGCCGATCGTCGTCTCGCTCGAATGGTTTTCGATCCAGCCGTCCGCGACGCCGTTCCTTGCGCCTGGGCATATGCAGACCGCCTATCCCGACTATCGCCACTATACCGCGCGGGAATATGGCACGCGGGTGGGCTTCTACAGGCTGCTCGACGCCTTTGCTGCGGTCGGCGCAAAGGTCACCGTCGCTGCCAATGCCGCGATCGCCGAGCGCTATCCGTCGATCATCCGCGACATCGTTGCCGCCGGGCACGAGATCGCCGCACACTCGACCGACATGAACGGCACGATCGCGTCCGGTCTGGATGAGGACGCCGAACGTCGTCTCATTGCGCGCGCGCTCGATGGCCTCGAGAAGGTCGCCGGAACGCGCCCACGCGGCTGGCTTTCGATTGCCCGGTCGCAAAGCTGGAATACACCGCGGCTGCTGGTCGAGGCGGGGCTCGACTATATGCTGGACTGGGTGAATGACGACCTTCCGTACCGCATCGCGACGCCGTCCGGCACGATCCTCAACATCCCGCTGAACCATGAACTGTCCGACCGCCAGATCGTGACCGTCCAGCAGCAATCGGCGGAGAGTTTCCGGACCCAGCTGGAAGATGCCTGCATGTGGTTGGAAAGCGAGGCGGCGCGGTTCGGCGGACGCATGCTACCGATCCACCTGACCCCGTACGTCATGGGGCTTCCCTATCGGATCGGCGCGTTGGAAGCGCTGCTCGGCACGTTGCGCGGCCGAACTGGCGTAGGCTTTCTGCCAGCGTCCGAAGTCTCGCGGCAGATCGCCTCGCAAATTGCGTAGGTTATAGTCCTGGCATCTGACCACTGCCGACCATCATGCGCCCAGGGGACCCCATGCAGGCATGGCGCGGGTTGGTCGAGCCATTCGCTGCGCGTTGGGATTGCGCAGGCGTTGCGTTGGTCGTCGCCATCGACCGCGTCACGGTACGATCGGAAGCGTGCAGCCAGGAGCGATGTCGCCGCGCGCGTGTCGTCGAAGAGCAGAGGCTGATAACCGCCTTACTTGATGGGTCCTATGGCACGGACAGCGGTCCCGGCAGTTGCCGGGGGAACCACGTCAGGAGAGCGTCCGAAAGCGCCGTAGCGACAACAGAGGGGGTGCCCGATCGTGTGCCGCTAGCGCGCACCGTGGTCGCCTGCCCTGTCCATACGACGTGATTATCGCGGCGCAGCGACACGGTCACTTCGAGACGGGTCACGATCAGACCGTGCAGCTGATCCTTCCCCGAAGGCAAGGTCAGCGACAGACCGCCAAGCCCGGCCGCCATGGCCGGCCGATCCGACCGATCGGTGCCCGACCGGACGACGCCGCGCTGAGTCTGCGATACCTCAACCCTTGCGACGTAAAGGCTGTGGTTTGCGTCGGGGAGGGGCAGGAAAGGTGTTCGAAGGAGCGTTCGCTGAACGGCGTCCGTGAACGTTTTCGTGATAGCGGGAGACGTGGTCGGACTATCAGCAGCTACGATCGCTATCGTGCCGGGCCTGACCGCGGTGGTGGCAGCCGGCGATTGCACGACGGCTGCTGCCGCAGCCAGAGGAATTAAGTACATCAAACAGGATCCGATGATTTAAAAGTCTATTTGATGTCGCCCGACACGTCGGAGGTATGCGATCTCTCGTCTCAGCTCCGGCATTCCGCCTTGGTTCGATTACAGAAGATCTTCGATCCTGAATGGCATCTCGCGCAGCCGCTTGCCCGTCGCATGATGAATGGCATTGGCGATGGCGCCTGCACAGCCCGTCATGGCGACTTCGCCTAGCCCCTTTGCGCCAAGGGCATTGATGAGAGGATCGGGTCGATCGATGAAGCCGACGTCGATGGACCCAATGTCGGCATTCACCGGGACGACATAGTCGGCAAGATCGTTGTTCAGCCAGCCGCCATAGCGCGGATCGACTTCGGTCGCTTCGCGAAGCGCAGCACCGATGCCCCAGATCACGCCGCCCCGAACCTGGCTCTCGGCTGTGCGCGGCGAGATCACCCGTCCACAATCGGCAATGCTGACGACCCGTGGCACACGGACGCGCCGCGTACCGGGTTCGACATGAACTTCAACGAAGTGGGCAATGTAGCTGTAGGTCGTAAAGGTCGAGTAATCCGGCCCGACCAACGCCATGCCGCCCTTGCGCAGCGTCGCCAGGTCCTTCGGACCCTGATCGACCGCAACATGCTCGACCTCAACCTGGAGCGAGGGACGCCGAACGGTGGCAAGCTGTCGGTGAAGGTTCCCCGCCACCTGACGCCCGGCCAGTAGCGCGGCCATGGCAACATTCAGCTTTGCGGCCGCCTCTGCCGCTGCGGGCACGACGCTCGCGGTGCCCCAGGATCCCGCCGTCGTATGCTGTGGCGCTACGCTGGTGTCGCCGATCGCGATCTCCAGTTTCAAAGGATCGATCGCCAGTTCGCGTACGAGAACCTGCTCGATGGTCGAGCGGATCCCCTGGCCCATTTCATGTCCGGCAGCCGCAAACCGGGTCGTACCGTCGGCATTCACGCGGAGCGTCACGATGTTGGGATGGGCAGAGCCTGGATAAGCGCCCGATGCTACGCCCCAGCCGACCTGCGTGCCGTCAGGCAGCGTCATCGAGCCTGGCTGGAGACTGCGCCGTTCCCAACCAAACCGACGTGCGCCCTCCGTCAGGCATTCCGACAGATAGCAGGACGAGAGTTTCTGGCCGTGGATCGGGTCGGTCGTCGCGCGGTGGCGTAGTCGGAAGGCGACCGGATCGACGCCTAGCTTGAGAGCGAGTTCGTCCACCGCGCTCTCGAACGCAAAGCATGATGGATGCGGGGTCGGCGACCGCATATATCCTGGCGCCTGCGTATCGATCCGCAGATTGGCGGCGGTCCCGTGGTAATTCTCGATCCCGTACAGCATGGGCACGGACTCATGGTAGTCGGGCGGGAACTGGCCTTCGCGCGATTGCTGTTGATCGGCGTCGTAGCGCACCGCGATCATCTTGCCGCTGGCATCCGCACCGATCTCGATTCTGTGACGGTTTTTTGGCCGAAAGGTCGCGTTATGGAAAATCTGCCCGCGTGGCAGGACGAGTTTGACCGGTCGGCCGAGCAGCATTGCGGCGCGGGCGACGAGGGCGGTCTGGCGCTGTGCCCCACCACGCTGGCCGAAGCCCCCGCCGATCTGTGGGCTCCTTACCGTCACCTGCTCGGGCGTAAGGCGCATGTTGCGCATGACAGCACCCTTTGTGTTGCTGCTGCTCTGCGTGCTTTCGTGGATGGTGAGTTGCCCATTCTCCCATATTGCCGTGGTCGACAGCATCTCGATCGGGTTATGGTGCTGTGGCGGTGAGACATAGTCCGCCTTGTGCCGGGTGACCGCGCGCGCCATCGCCCGCATCGCATCGCCCGCCGTAACCGGCTTGACGGCTTCGCGCACCATCCCCGGCTGGTCGATCAGCGAGGTGAACGCGGGGGCGACGGTGTAGATCGGACGGATGGCCTCGGCGCCCTCGATCGCAGCCTCGAGTGTCTCGGCGACGACGAGCGCAACCGGCTGCCCGCGATAGGCAATGTCCGTCGTCAGCGTCGCAGGCGGGGGCGGTGCGCCAGGGGTCGCAGGCGGGGGCGGTAGAAAGTCGCTCGAAGTCAGCACGCGGACAACGCCCGGCACCTGCATCGCCGCGTCGATCGACAGCGCGGCAACGCGCCCCTTCGCGATGGTTGCCGGAACCTGCATGGCATACAACAGTCCGGCGACCTGATGGTCGGCGCCATAGCGCGCGGCACCCATCACCTTCTCGCGGGCATCGGCACGGGGACGGTTGGGGAAGGGGGCGGTCATGACCGGTTCCTAGCTGCGGCAATTGTCAGGGCATCGGCAACGGTCCGTGCGCCGAGTTCGATCTTGAAGCCGTTATGCTGGCCAGCCTTGGCATCGGCGAAGGCGGCGTGTCCTGCCGCCAGTGCGGTCGCCGGGGTCAGGGGCTTACCCGCCAGCAGCGCTTCTGCCGCGGTCGCCCGCCATGGCTTGGTCGCCACCCCGCCAAGTCCGATCCGGGCGCGCGTCACGGTGTCACCGTCCATGTCCAACGCGACGGCGGCCGAGGCGATAGCGAAGGCATAGCTCTCGCGGTCACGGATCTTGTGATATGTCGAATGCCGGCCTGCCTTCGTCTTTGGTACGACGATAGCCGTGATCATCTCGCCTGGCTGCAAGGTGAACTCCAGGTTCGGCGTGCTGCCCGGTAGGCGATAGAGTTCGGCAATCGGGATGGCGCGGCTACCGCCGGCGCCTAGCACCTCGACATACGCATCGAGCGCGACGAGCGCGACGGGCCAGTCACCTGGCGAGACGGCGGTGCACGACGAACTCTGGCCGAGCACAGCCTGGCCGCGGTCGAGCCCGCCGATCGCCGCGCAGCCCGAACCCGGTTCGCGCTTGTTGCAAGGGTAGGTGTTGCCGACCGACGTTCCGCCCGCACCGTTTCGGAAATAGAGGCAGCGGGTCCGCTGAAGCAGGTTGCCGCTGACTGTCGCCATATTGCGCAACTGCTGAGAGGCAGCCTTCCACAACGCCTCGGCAAGTATGGGATAATCACGCAGCACGACCTTGTCGGTCGCGACGGCGCTCATCGGCGCGAGGGCCTCGAAGCGCAGCCGCTCGCCGTTCGTCTCGATCGCGTCGAGCCCTCGGATCGTCGTGACGTCGATGAGATGCTGGGGCTTCTCAATGTCGAGCTTCATCAGGTCGTAGAGCGAGGTGCCGCCTGCGATATAACGCGCTCCAGCGCCCGCCGCCATAAAGGCTTGGACTGCCGCGGCGGCGCTTTCGGGGCGTGCATAGGTAAAGGGACGCATCAGACCTTCTCCCTTCCCGCAACCTGCTCGATCGCCGCGACGATGCCGACATAGGCGCCGCAGCGGCAGATGTTGCCGCTCATATATTCGCGAATGCGGTCCTTCGATGTGGCGTTGCCTTCGCGCACGCACGCCACCGCCGCCATGATCTGTCCGGGTGTGCAATAGCCGCATTGCAGGGCGTCGTGATCGATGAAGGCCTGCTGCATCGGATGCAGCGTCTCGCCATCGGCAAGCCCTTCGATCGTCGTCACTGCACGTCCGTCCACCTTGGCCGCTAGCGTAAGGCAGGACGCGACACGCCGACCGTCGACGTGAACGGTACACGCGCCACACTGGCCGTGGTCGCAGCCCTTCTTGGCGCCGGTCAGGTGCAGTTGCTCCCGCAACAAATCGAGTAGCGATGTCCGCACATCGATCTCTACCGGTACCGCCTTGCCGTTGACCGTCGTCCGGATCGCCATCCGGACGCCCACAGGCTTGGCGAGCGGTGCTGCGATCGCCGGATCGCTCTCAGAAATAACGCTCGACGCTGTCAGCGCGGCGGTACCACCGAGCGCGGTGCGCCGCGTCAGCGGCATGCCCAGCAAGTGCTCCATATCAGGCATCAGAAGACCTCCGGACGGGTACTTGCCGTCCCAGGCATTCGTAACGGAAACAGACTCTTAGCTAAAGCGCCTAGTTTGATCATCCTGCGCTTTGTTATGATTGCAGCACATGGCGTCAACGTATTCAAGTCAGTCGATAGGCCTGTTCTCTTTGGGCAGGGGGGGGCGGCTCGAGAAGCCGACGAGCTCGCCATTGGTGGCTTCGAACTGCCACGAATGCCTGCACGCGCTCGAACTTTTCACTTTGGCAAAGCATCTTGATGACGTCATCGCCGAGCTTCGTGCCGAGAGAGTCATGGCCACCCGGCACAACGACAACAAACGGTCGACCGCTTGTGGTAGAGCGATACGACATCGGCGTTGCCCGTCCGCCAGCGGGTAGCCGGGCGCGCCACCGCGCAGGTGCCAGCCGGTCACCATGGCTGGCGACACGACCAATCGGTCATGATCTCTCATCTCACGAGCGTGCCGCGGCCCTCCTCGATACGCATGTCGATTACCGGGTGCTGCGCGCGCTGCCGCCACCTGCCCGTTATCCCGTCGTCACACCGCAGGGGCTGGTCCGCACCGCTGTAGTGATCGACGTAGAGACGATCGGGCTCGATCCGGATCATCCGATCATCGATCTGGCGATCCAGCGTATCGCCTTCGATGCCCGTGGTATGATCGTACGGGTCGGTCAGGTCCGACAGTGGTTCGAGGATCCCGGTACAGCGATCCCGGCGGAGATCACCCGGCTGACTGGCATCAGCGATGCCGATGTCATCGGCAAACGGATCGATGCCGACGAGGCGGCAAGCCTGATCGTCAGCACCACCGTCGCCATCGCCCACAATACCGCTTTCGATGCCCCCCGGGTCGAGCGACGTCTGACTGCCATTGCCGCCATGCTTGGGCGTGCTCGTGCAACGAGGTGGCGTGGCCGAAGCTTGGCTTCGACGGCCGCAAGATCGGTAAGCGCACGTGGCGGCGCGAGATTGCGGCGGCGGATGAGCCAGTATCGCGTGAATGGCTACGCGATGTCTGTTCCTGTCGCCAACCGCGGGTAACGCACATAACCTGGAATCAATGGCATCGAGGGTGAATGCGGACGGTCCGCCTTTCGGTAGATTGGGTGGAAACCGGGGCACATACGGCCCATGGCGCACACGGGGAGCCCGGCTCGTTCCAATCACAGATTATCTGTGACCCAAAAGGGT
The DNA here is from genome assembly GCF_001421685.1 of Sphingomonas sp. Leaf28. NCBI lineage: Bacteria > Pseudomonadati > Pseudomonadota > Alphaproteobacteria > Sphingomonadales > Sphingomonadaceae > Sphingomonas > Sphingomonas sp. Leaf28. The sequence goes on from NZ_LMKX01000007.1 coordinate 355,474, forward strand.
TTGTTAGGTTTGTCAGTGGCATGTGGCCAAGACATGCTCAATCGACGGACCATTCGAGGCGCGGCCTTACGCATCGGTCGGCGGACCTCGCACTTTGCTCGACGCGCAAAGATTCAGGCTCCCCGATTCACTCTTTACGAAGGTCGGACACAGTGCCTCGACGGACTCGTCGAATCCGGCGACGCGTTGGTTGGCGCAAATAGTGCGCCCGAAGTCGCACCGACGTCGCTGCGGCCTCGGTACATCGCTGGTCCCAAGGCTGTCATCGTATTACTCGTGCTGGCCGTGACGCTGTGCCTGGGCACGCTCATCTACGTTCAACACGCCAACAGCCTCATCGTCGACAACGACATGCAGACCGCGGTCAAGTTGAGCGAGATCGCCGCACGCTTCGATCACGAAGATGGGAATCTGTACCGCCTGCTGGTAGATGCGTCGGCTAACGGCCGCGCCGCTGACAGCGACACGCGCCTGGCCGATATCCGCCACAGGATCAATCAGATCAGCGCCGACCTTGCTGGGCAGCGAGACGTGCTCGACCCTGAAGACAGCTATCGTGCTACTCGGGCCGTCGCCGAACTTGGCAAATATGATGACGCGGTTGGCGTGGTATCGTCGATGCTCGAGGTCGACTTTACCGCCAGCGTCACCATGCTGCGCCCGTTTCGCTCCAATGCGGATCGCGTATTGGCCGAGGTCAAGGCGATTGCCGCGTCAGGCATTGCCGATGCTCACCATCACGCCGAGGACGCTGCCTGGCGGACACGGTGGCTTGTCGCCCTGGTCACGGTTGCGGTTCTTGTTGTGGCCGGCCTATCCTATGCTTGGCTGGCATTGGCGGCTGAACGCGGCGTGCAGCTGCGGGAGGAGATCCAGCGCCGAAGCGTTGCGGAGCAGGAGGCGCTGTTGCTTGCGCGCACCGATGCGCTGACCGGGCTCATCAACCGTCGGGAGTTCGGTAACGCGCTCGAACTCGCCATAGACGCTGCAACGACCGCTGGCAGCGGATTATCGATCGTGCTGATCGATCTCGACGGCTTCAAGGACGCCAATGACACGCATGGCCATGCTGCCGGTGACACGGTCCTTATGGCGGTTGCGCACCGGCTGCATAGCATCTGTGGGGATCACGGCATTATTGCGCGCCTGGGCGGGGACGAGTTCGCTATCCTCGTGCCGGACGAAAAGGATATGAACGGTGGCATGGCGTTGGCCCGTCAGGCGAGTAGCGTGCTGCATCAACCGCTCTCGTGGCGCAGCAACATGATCACGGTCGGTGCCAGCATCGGCGTCTCCCGCTTTCCAGAAGACGGTGCCGCTGCCAGCGAACTACTGCATGCCGCCGACATCGCGATGTACGAAGCCAAGCGCGACAGTAAGGGCGGCGTCTGCCTGTTCTCCCCATCGATGGAAGCCGCGCGGTTCGAGCGCCGTCGCATGGAGCAGGAACTGCGCGAGGGTATCGCCCTCGATCAAGTCAAACCGTTCTACCAGCCTATCGTTCGCTTCTCGGATGGCGGCCTTTGCGGCTTTGAGATCCTGGCACGTTGGCAGCATCCTCGTCTTGGGCTCCTCACACCCGACGCCTTCATCCGGCTTGCCGATAGCACCGGTCAGATCACGGCGATGACCCATTCGATCCTGCGACAGGCGTGTATCGATGCCCGGCATATTCCCGCTCACCTGCGGCTGGCATTGAACATCTCACCGACCCAGTTCGAAGAGCCGGGTCTGGCCGAGACGCTGATCGCCATCATCCTCGCCGAAGGGGTGTCGCCAGCGCGGTTCGAGATCGAGATTACCGAGGACGCCGTGATGGACGACATCGTTGCGGCCGAACGCGTTCTGGCGACCTTCCGCAACAGCGGGATGACCGTGGCACTCGACGACTTTGGCACCGGCTATTCCAGTCTATCCAACCTGCGGCGCCTCAGGTTCGACAAGATCAAGATCGATCAGAGCTTCGTCAAATCGCTCACCGCGAGCGTCGAGAGTGAGAAGCTGGTCGACGCGATCATCGCACTGGCGCTCAGCTTCGGCATGAAGGTAACGGCCGAGGGCATCGAAGACGCCTCGGCGGCCGAGATGCTCTTGCGAAAAGGGTGCACGCAGGGGCAGGGCTACTTTTTTGGCAAGCCGGCGTCGTTTGGTGAGGTAGCTTCCCTGCTCAGCCTGCCTCGCGAGGTCGCGGCATAACTCTCTCGGACCCGCTATGAGGCCCAACCGGACGTGAGGATCAGGCCCGGATGAGTTGGTAGCTCGCGACCTCGAACCGTTGTTGACCCTGCCCTAGAATGCGAGGCGCAGGCCACCGCGCACGCGTCGATCCGCGGGGATCGGTGACACCGCCGCGCCGTTGGCCAGGGACAGGTTCTCGCCTGCCACAAACGCTTCGAGCGCGGGAGTAAGGCGGAAGCCAACGCGCGCATCGAGGGCAAGCGCATCATCTACATGGTAAAGGAGAAGCTGCGGGGTCGAGGAGAACGCAAATTGGCGGGTCGCCGACGTGTAGCGCGCTACGCCGGCAATCGACAGCCTCCCGGCGTCATAGCCCAATGTGAGATTGGCCTTGTGAACCGGTGTCGTTGATCGAGGCGACAGAGCATAGGGGATGGGGAGTGTAAGCGCCGTCAACTGCTCGTCGGTATGTATCCAGGTGTAATTGCCACGCCATGTAAGACTCCCGATCGCGCCGGAGGCGGACAGCTCGGTTCCATAGGTGGTGTAATTTCCCGTGGCCCGAAACCGGGCCACGAGCGAGGGTTGCGGCGACAGGAACAGCTCGGTCTGCAGTCCATCGCCGGGTGAGGCAATGGCGTTCTCGGTCCTTGTGACAAAGGCGGTGGCCTCGAGGCGGGTGGCCCCAAGCGCATGGCTATAGCTCATCTCACCGCTCCACATGAGCACGGGCGAGAGGCGTGGGGAGCCTGCAACGAAGACCGGAATCGGCGACGGTGTGGCGATCGGCAGGCGGCTTCCGAATGTTGCGAGCGAAGGCAGCTGGTATCCGCGGCCGCCGTTGATACGCAGCAGCCCCTGCTTGCCGGTATGAACGAGCACCGCGGCATTGAAACTGAACCGGGTGAAGGCGCGGTCGAAATCACGTGGATCGTCATAGGCGGGCTGCGAAATCATACCCGACTGATGGAGCCAGAGCTGGTCGAGCCGCCCGGCAACTGTCAGCGAGACACGATCATCCGGATGCAGGTCGAGCATCGCATTGCCCGATACGACGTCATAGGCGATGCGCTCGGCAAACTGGAACGCGGAGACCAAACGATTGTTGCGGTACTCCACGCCCAGCCGCAGCATGTTCGTGCTGTCCAAGCTCACCAACGAGGATGCCTGCGTGACGATGATCCTGTTCTTGAGCACAAGCGCATCGTTGGCGTTGGCGATCGTGCCGGCACCATATTTGGCATTAAGCCAGTTGATGTAGCCGTTCAACGTGACGCCGCCCCAGCTCGTGTCCCGCGCGACCGAGCCATGAACGTTGCTGCTGAGATAGTGCTGGTTGGACAGCAGCTGGCTTGGCAGATACTCAACCTGCCTGTTGACGGCATGACCGCCCCCGATAACAGCCTCCAGTCCGTCGAATACGGCGGTAACGTCGCCCGAAATCTGGTCGCTGGCGACATCGAAGACCCGGAGGGGCTGCGCAAGCCTCGACGAGACATTGCGCTCGTCCTCGCGTGCATGGGCGCCGGCCATGCGAAGTCCGATCATCGGCGTGATGGGCAACGTCAGCGATCCTGCCAGCTTGCCGATCCCGTGGTTGCCCAGCTCCGCCGTAGCGGCTGCCGACGGAGCGTCCCCGACACGCCGGGTGATAATGTTGACGACGCCGCTGGCAGCGTTGAACCCGAACAGGGCATTGGCAGGGCCACGGACCAGCTCGATCTGCTGAATCTCTTCCAGCTGGACGCCGAGCAGGTTCCAGTCGGTCATTCCGTAATGATCGAGATAGACCTGACGACCGTCCACCAGAACCAGCAGCCGCGCATTGTAAGTCTGCACGCCGCCGCGAACGGCAACATCGCTCTGACCCGCAGTCCAGCGGTTCACATCGACGCCAGCATAGGTCTTGAGCAACCCGGGGACATCACGCGCAGGCGAGCGGGCGATATCAGTCCGCGTGATGACGACAGTCGATGCGGGCAATTCGGAGGCACGTTGCGGCTTGCCAGTGACACTGGTCGTGACCGGCTCACCGACGGTCTCCTGTAACGCCTGATAGTCGACAGCCTGCGCGAGCGCTGCCGCAGGACATAGTGCAACGCCAGTCAGCAGAAGCAGACGCAGGCTCGCGCACGGAACAGATACGCGCATTGTCAGATTTCCTTGACCAGCATGAGGAATGCCGATCCGAAGCGGATATTGGCGGCTCGGGCCGCAGCCCGGTTGACGGTGATCTGGACCTTCGGCGAGGCGGTGACGCCAACCACGCAACGGCCGGTTTGCACGCAGGCGCGGTCCGAGGATATGGTCAGGACCGATGCACGGTTTGCAGCTATGGCAATGCTGCCCTGTTCCGTGCGCAGGCCTGCGGTCACAAATGCTACCCGGTATCCCGACAGCGAGCCCATCGTCGAGACCGGCACCCGATGGGCTCGGACGACGCTGCGTCCGACAGACAACCCTGACCCGACCGCTCGCTCGATCGATGCGGCCTCCGCTTCCGAAGCCGCGTCGCCAGGGTCATAGAGGATGGCGACCGTAATCAGTCCTGTCGGACTTGGCTGAACGAACGAGACGACACGCACCGCGATCGGCACGTTGAGTTCCGCAGCGAGCGGCGCGGCGCAACCCAGCGCAATAGGGCCGACCGCCAACATCCAAGGCTTTAACAAGATAGTCCCCCGCGCGCCCGCTCCAGCGGTTCGCAGGGTGCATGACACCGAGACGTCTACGTCTGGTTAATCTTCAGTGTTTTGCGGTCGTTACACGACGGCATGGCTCACATCGCACTTTCGGCCAGATGGCGGAAGCAAAAAAACTGAGGTTCGAAAGTCGCGACTTTGGCGAATGCGAAGCGTCCACAATGGTGGATAGCAGCCTGGCCGCTTTCGTGCATCGATCGGCGCAGGCGGACGTTTTTCAGACGCGCCCCAAGACTACCTGAGCGCTAGCGGCGGAATTAGGCCTGAGTGTTTTCTGAACGACCTGCAACTTAGATAGCTTAAGCAACGTCTTTTTATGCCGAAGCCGAACTTCGCAGTTTGCAAGGGTGTATTGTAACTGAACGGAGCCCCGAACGAACGTCCGCTTTCGACGTGCTAGCACTCGGTAACGAGGTCTGGGTGCGGATCGGTACGTAGACAGTGTCGCAGAGGAAGCGAGCAGGGCGGTGGACGCGTTCCACCGCCCTGTGATCATTATCCAACGCTGTGCTTCAGCGCGCTCATCTTGTCGTGACCTTCTCGGACCGACGCAAAGGCAGTATTGATAGCTTCGCGTGTTGTAGGCGCAAGGTCGCCGTCTTCCATTGCGTCCTCGAATTTTGCCTTGATATGGTCCTCGCCGCGCTCGACCTCCTGGATGATCGCCTTGTCGTCCTTGCCGGTGATTGCCTGCTTCAGGTCCATGAACGTGCGGTGCGCGGCAGCTAGCATGCTAGAGTCGAGTTCCGGTTCACCGCCGAGCGCGCGGACCTGGTTCTGCAGGTCGGTTGCGACCTTTGCCCGATCCCGGGCGAAGTCTGCGAACATGGTCGCATATTGGGTGCTTTCTGCATCCTTGGCGGCGTCCTCGTAGCCCTTCATGCTGTCGAGTGTGGTCTTGATAAGGCCGTTCAGTACGGAAGTGTCGTTGTTATCGCTCATGAAAGCCTCCGGTTTGGGAGCTTGCACAACGATCCCTTGGCCAAAAAGACTCACGGCAAATATTGGGATGATGCGAGTTGCGGTGTGTCGATCACCGAGAAGATTTAGCAGGCGCTGGGGAGGGAGGAGATGCGCGAGGATGGGTTCGGTTTGCCATGCCCAGGCACCTATCGCCGCGGCGGTTTGCCGTTCAAAGTGCACACTCAGGGTATCCGATGCTTATACGCGCCGCTTGCCCGCAGCGGCCCAGATCGAGGTATCGAATACCCTGTTAAGGTGACGTCAGGTTACCGTCACGGCGGCACGGCCATGCTCGACGATCGCCGTACCGGACGTCTTGATCATGCCATCGGGGCGGGTGACGGTATCGACGGTGCGGAACTCGGTCTTCCACTGGTCCGCATCCACATCACACAGCAGGTAACCGCGCCGGTCGTTGGTCCAGGCGAGGAACGGGTTGCGCGCGCGGAGGCGGTCTTCGCCGACCCGCCGGTCCGCGCCATCGCCGCCCGAGGTGATCGACGTGCCGACGAACTCGACCGCGACGGCATCCCCCTGGCCGCCTTGTGTGCGCAGGACGCCCGCATAATTCTGATGCTCGTCGCCGGTCAGCACGACCATGTTGCCGAGGCCTTGGACCATCTTCAGCACGCGCTCGCGTGGCGCATCGTAGCCGCCCCAGCTATCCATGTTGCGGATCGGCGCAAGTTCGTCACCCGTCCGCCGGTCGAGCGGCATCATCATCACCTGTTGCGCCAGTGCGTTCCAGCGCGCGCTCTTCTGCTTCAGCGCCGTGGACAGCCATGCCTCCTGGTTTCGTCCCATTACTTGTGCGGCAGGATCGGCCCACCCCGCACAGCGAGGCTTGAAGCCGTCGTCGCAGGGCTGGTCGGTCCGGAACTGCCGGGTGTCTAGCAAATGCAGGTCGAGCAAAGTGCCGATCGTCGCGCGCCGATAGATCTGCATACCCGCTGGTCCTGGAAACGCCGAGCGGCGCAGCGGCATATGCTCGTAATAGGCCTGGAACGCCGCCGCCCGGCGTAGCGCAAACACCTCGGGCGGATCCTTCTCCTGGTCGATCTCGCCGACCCAGTTGTTCTCGACCTCGTGATCGTCGAAGGTCACGAACCACGCTGCCGCGGCGTGTGCTGCCTGAAGATCCGGGTCGCTCTTGTACTGGGCGTAGCGGCGGCGATAATCGGCGAGGTCGAACAGCTTCTGCCCGGCATGCTCGCGGACGAAGCGGCGTGGCTTGCCGTCATAGCCGACCGGCATCGGCGCGCTCCGGCCTTCGTAGATATAGTCGCCATAATGGAAGACGAAGGCGGGATCGTCCGCCGCGAGGTGGCGATAGGCGGTGTAGAGCCCGTCCTCGTAATTCTGGCAGCCGGCGACCGCGAAGCGCAGCCGCTCGAGCGATGCGCCCGCAACGGGTAGCGTGCGCGCACATCCCGCGGTCGAGCGTTCGCTGCCGACCGTGAAACGGTACCAATAGGGGCGGTCTGGCAACAGCCCGGCGACCTCGACATGGACCGAATGCGCGAGTTCGGGACGCGCGAGCGCCTTGCCGCCGGCTACCGGCGTCGCAAAGCGCGGATCGGTCGCGACCTGCCACTCGACCTCGACCGGCTGCATCGGCATGCCGCCATGCTCGGCCAGCGGGTCGGGAGCGAGCCGGGTCCAGATCACGAACCCGTCCGCGGCCGGATCCCCCGCCGCGATGCCGAGGCGAAACGGGTAGGCGGCGAAGAGTTGCTGCGCGCGCAGGATCGCGGGTGCGCCAACCAGCGCCGCGGCGGCACCGATCATGGTGCGGCGATTGAGGATTAGGCCTGAGCCGGTCGTATTGGTCATCACTGTCTCGTCAGTAGAGGGGCTGGGCGACGAGTGCCGCCTCGCGTGTGCAGAGTGCCGTGTCGAGCGTCGCCGCGCTTGCGGTCTGCCGGAGCGTCGCGATTTCCTGCTTGGCCGCGGCGAGATCGGCCGTGAACGCCGGGTCCCCCTGCAGCGCGGTCAGCGTCGACGACGCCGACAGCCGCCCCGCCTCTACCGCGCTGGCATTGTGGACGCCGCACACGATCCGGCTTTCGCCATACGCCCGACCGCGCGCGAGCAGCGGCGTTGCGCGATCGGGCGCGATCTGTGCCAGCAAAGTCGCCATCGTCCAGCCCGCGGTCGTATGGCCCGACGGATAATCATAGCTGTCCGCGACCTCCGCCGCGGGCTGGCAGATCGGCCCCCGGTCGACCAGGAACGGTCGCTGCCGCTTGTAGACTGTCTTGGCGATCCCGGTCTGGCGTGCCGTGTCGACCATCGCACGCCGAAGTAGTGCGGCGGTCCGTGGCGCGTTTTCAGGCGTCATTGCGATCCCCATGGCGCAACTGAAATTACGGAACAGATCGGCGGGTGCCAGCTTCACGTCGTTGGTCGCCATCGCCCAGCGCGGACTCCCCTGTAAAGCGCGCGTCGCCGTGAAGATCGCGCGGTCGGCGAACCCGCGCGGGTCGGTCGGCTTCGGCGCGCGCGGCAGGACGGCCAGCACGTCGAGCGCACCCGGCTTGAGATACCCCGCCGGCCCGAGCGCCTGCTGCGCACCGGCAACGGCGCCAAGGCTCGCCAGCGTGACGGCGATGAGAAGCGGCAAGCGAGTCATGAAGTCTGGATCCTGATGGCTTGGATCATGGGAAGAGCGAGACGGCGCTCGCCGATCGCGTGACGACGATGCGCCGCGAATATGTCAGCCACGTTGCATCGCCTGCTCCCACAGCGCGGCGGTTTCCGCCGGGGGTGGACTATCGATCACCAGCAGCAACCGCGCCTCGCCGGTACCCGCGATCGGCGGCGAGCGGTGGACGATCGCCTGCTCGCCGGCGAGGATGCGCCCCTTGAACAGGCCGACCGCGCCGGGCGTGAGCGATCGCGGCCTCTCGACTGGCGATCCACCGGCGCGGTCGATCGACCGCTCGATCCACTGCGTGCCCGATCCGCAATAGGTGCTGATCAGCCGAACGGGCACGTAATCCGCATGCCAGCGTTTGCAGGCGTCGCCGATCACCCGCTCGAGCCGGATCACGACGTGCGACAGCGCCATGATCGCCGCAAAGGACGCTGTGAGCGCAGCGACATCCGCGGCGATATCGGCATGCCAGGCGGCCGGGGGCTGCCGCGCGAGCGCATCGGTCAGCGCGGCGTGCGCGTGATCGACCGATATCGTCATCTGGATGGTGGCGAAGCCGTCCAGCGATCCGACCGGCACGAGGGCGGGTCGCTCCCAGATCGCAAGATTTACATGCGGGTCGAGGATCGCCGCGAGAGCATCGACGGTCTGCGTGCGATGGACGTGGGAGCGGGGCGGGGCAAGGATCGACGCACCGTTCATCACGCCGTCTCCCGCACGCCCCAGGCGGGGAACGGATGGGGCAGATGCTCCCACAACCGGGGCGTAAACGCGGTCGCCGGCACGAGGCAGGCATCCAGGCGGCGCGGTATCACCGCTCCGTACCAGGTTGGCGTTGATGTTCACCTCGGACATGTCGTTGACGATCACCGCCACGCGCCGGTCTTCGTAGTCGGCGAGGATGTGATTGAGGGGCGTCGTCTTCCCGGCCCCCAGGAACCCTGAAAGGACCGTGACGGGTAACAGCGGCGTCTCATCTCGTAGCATCGACCAACCTCATATTGTATGATACAATGTATCATTACGTTGATAAAATTGGTTGTGGCAAGATGAGAACGACAGGGGCGTGCGGAATGGATTGGCTCGACCGAGCAGCCATGGCGGGCTCGGCAGCCTGCATGGTCCACTGCCTCGCGTTGCCGCTCCTCCTGGCGGCTGTGCCGGCGGCGGCCGCGATCATCGTCATACCCGAAAGCTTTCATCGTTGGGTGCTGCTGTTGGCGGTGCCGCTCGCGGCGATCGCGCTACTCGGCGGACGTGCCCGTCACGCGGCTTTGTGGCCACTGTGCCTTGGAGCCGCCGGACTGAGCCTGCTGATGATAGGTGCCTTCGCCCTGTCGGAAGGCGGCATCGAGCGCGCGGTCACGGTAACTGGCGGCATATTGGTGGCGCTTGCACACGCTGCCAACCTGCGTTTGCGGCATGGCTGCGGGGCCCCATGATGTTCTCTGCGCGAAATACTCAGGTGGAGATGAAAGAGTACGGATACGGCCCGAAGCTTAGAAAAGGCGCAGCGAAGCATGATGTCGACGCCCGGCGCTTCGTCCCCGCCTCTACAGAGGTGCTGCACGGTAGGCCCATCTGCGCTGATGCTGACGCCGCACACCGCGAGCAACATCAAAGCCGCGCCCACCCTTCTCGAACGCGCTGGGCGGCTGCGGTACCTGCTTGGCGATAAAGGCTACGATGCTCACAGTATTCGCCGTTAGACTCGTAAAGTAGGCGCTATCCCGGTGATCCCCCGGAGGGCGCAAACCGAAGCGAACAGTTCGCACCACAACCAGCGGTACCGCGGTCGCCATCTCGTCGAAAACGCTTATCGTTGCCGGAAAGACTTCCGCCGTGTCGCCACCCGGTACGACAAGCTCGCCGCTGACTTCCTGTCAGCTGCCGCGCTAGCTACAGCTATCGTCTTCTGGCTGTGAATGAGTCTGAGCCCTGGCGCTGGACCACGCTGCAACATCGCAGCACATACGTTCACGCAGCCCTTCTCCTGATCGAAATTTGCTTGGGCGGGTCCGTATTAAATTCGGATATGATCTTCATAGTCTCCGACATTGTGACCGGCTCACTGAACAGATACCCCTGGACACTCCGACACTGCTCATGTTGGAGAACGTCCAGCTGCTTGTGAGTCTCGACGCCCTCAGCAGTAGATTGGATACCTAGATTCTCGCACAGCCCGACGACGGCTCGCACGATAGCCAAGCTCTCTGCATCAGCGCCGAGTTCGCGTACGAAGGATTGGTCAATCTTTATTCGATCAAACGGAAAGATTCTTATATGGCTCAAAGATGAGTATCCAGTTCCAAAATCGTCGAGTGAAACTCTAATGCCGAGTTTTCTTATCTCGCTTAACTGGGAGATGATACCGGATGAGCGATCAAAAATTGCGCTTTCGGTAATCTCAAGTTCCAGGCGGCTTCCAGGAAATCCGATCTTTTCGAGGACGTCCTTGACGATAGTTGGAAGATTTCCCGATTTGAACTGCACCGGGGAAAGGTTGACAGAAACCGTTACGCACGCCGGCCAGGCCATCGCATCCTTGCACGCAACTTCCAGAATTTGCGCGCCAAGCTCCTCGATCAGCCCATTTTCTTCGCACATAGGGATGAACTCCGTAGGCGAGATCATGCCTCGGCCGCTATGCCGCCATCGCGCCAGAGCCTCGAACCCTGAGACAGTTCCAGCCTCAAGGTCTATTTGAGGCTGGTAGAATACCTCGAACTGCTTGAAAAGGACGGCATTCGACAAGTCCACCTCAAGCTGCCGCCGAGCTGTAACCGCGGCGTGCATGGCCGGGTCGTAAAGTCTGGCCGTGTTTTTACCATCCGCCTTTGCTTGATAAAGCGCGATATCGGCATTTCGAAGTATCTGATCTGCATCCATCTCCGAAGCGTCTATGATGTCGACTCCTACGCTGGCCCCGACGTGTATCTTGTAACCCTCTATAGTAAAGGGTCTATTCAGCAGATTAATGACTCTTCGCGCAAAGCGTTGCGGACTCGACCGTGATCGAATGTGCTGCATGACGATTGCGAATTCATCGCCACCGAGGCGTGCTACGACGTCCATCTCCCTAACTATGGATAGTAGGCGTCGGCTTACCTCTACGAGGAGCAGGTCACCAATGGCGTGTCCGAGCGTGTCATTCACCGCCTTGAAGCCGTCAAGGTCAAGAAAAAGGATGGCGCACTTCTGCTGTCGCCGCCTGTTCCTATATATCTCGAGGAGTCGTTCGCGCAGAAGGACTCGATTGGGAAGGTCGGTGAGGTGATCGTGCCGTGCCAAATGGGCAATCTTGTCGGATGCTTGGTGGGCACCCGTAATATCGACGATCGTGTCTAGGAAGCCGCCATCAGCGACGCTGGTGCGCGTCAATTCCACCCAGCGTCCATCGGGCCATTGTTGCTCGATCGGGGTCCGATCCAGCCGGTCCAGGCAGATATGCTCTCTTATGATAAGCCTCTTGTCGAGATCGTTCGCGCGAGACAGTGCATTGCAGCGGCCTAGGATCTCTGGAAGCTCAAGGCCGATCGGTGAAGTCTCGCCATCGATGCCATAGATCTCCAGGAAGCGGGAGTTGCAAACGACTAATCGCCCCTGCTCGTCGAACAGGGAGAGGCCATGATACATATTGTCCATCGCAGCCCTGAACCGCATGTTCTGCAGCGCAAGCTCGGACAGTGTGACATTGAGTTCATCTGCCATTACACGATTGGCATGGTCTGCACGTTTTCGATCGATGTCCTTTTCTTGGTAGGCTGTTGAAACGAGCGACAGGAGTGTCGGTACGTCGATGGATTCGTCGTCACATTTCGCTTTTAACAACTGACGATTTAACAGTGGGTGGTAAGACATTACGCGACCTCGGAGATCATCGTCAACGTGATCGTCTGGTTATGGAGGCCGGAAGGCCCGGTCTTGCTGTTCGCTAAAATCTCACCGTATGAATAGAAACCGACTATCGGGAAAGATCCACCGATAGACGAGTAAACCACGTCAATTTCCTCTTCTGTTTGTTGTCCCATGAGCAGGCGGCGTCCGACACAACTGACGATTAGGCATAGGCCGTCATAACTGCTTTGGTTTTCCATTTGTGATTTGGCGCAATCCGCTGCCTCGGCAGCACTGTCGATCAGGCGCTCGAACGAGCCGCGCATCAGGCGGGCTTTCCAGCCCTGGGGAATGTCGCCCGCGAACTTCATCGAGCGACGCGCATGATCGACGCTTAGGACAGTACGAACGACTTCATCGTCTGGGGAGGCAGGGTCCCAGATTTTAAGAGGATAGAGCAGGGCAGAGGCTGGCAGAGCGGCGGCTTCGTTGCCGAGGTAGGTTTCGTAGAGGTCGAGTGCCGGCTTGCCGTCCAGTTCGTAAAGGATGGAATCGTCCGATCGCGTAATTATGCGCACGGGCCCAAACTCATCCCATCCGCCGGCGGCTTCATGCGTCATGCGCAGCGACGGTCCGTACAATCCCACTGCTGCAATAAGCCCCGATTCTGCAAGATCGCCGACCGTTACCAACGTATCGGCGAATTGTGCGCCATCCCCGGCCAGCCCCCCGCTGATTTTGACATGCTCTGGCAGGGTATTCTTCAGGCCGTTGACAAGCGCGCTGCCGTTGACGGCAAGTCCATCCGATAGAACAAGCACGCCTACGAGCTGTTCGCCACCTAGCTCGAGGCCAATCGCTTGGCCGGCTCGATAGGAGTCCGACATGTCGGCAATGCGTTCGGTGGCGACCCGTGCCCAGGATGTCTCGAATCCAATCGCGACAGCGACGGTGTTGGTGTCCGATAGGGAGCGGCCTTCGACGGTTGTTCCGGTGCTGCAGCCAAATAGAATCGCTTCTGGAAAACTCGTTCTCAGCAAGCGCGTGATTTCACCTGATCGAAGGGACTGCGTGGGTCCGAACGTCATGACAAGTTGCGCCGGGCTGGTGCGTGACCTCGAAACCGAGGCAGATTCCGCTATGTCCGACAGATTGACGCGTTCGACCCACAAAGGACATTCTCCAACTTCATAGCGCTCGTCGCCAATAATGAAGCGCCCAATTTCGTTATAGGCGAAGCGGCTCGCCCGGGGCGGGATCGCCGCCGATCTCCGGACCGACGGGTCGCTTCTCACCCGGGGAATCGCTGCCCGTGGGCAAAGCCCGGCCCTTGGTCTATCCGAGCTAACTCATCACGTGCGACAGCGGGCTTGCGCGCGTTCTCACGACCGGGCCCCGTACCGAGGTGGGCCGAATCGGACAGTCGCCGGCGACGCTGGAGCATATCGGCGTGGCGAAGGGCAAGCGCGGGACCGATGTCGCGCGCGAAGCCGCCGCGATCATGCTGATCGACGATGATTTCGGCGCGATCGTCGATCCGTGCGGCTGGGACGGCGGATCTACGACAATCTCCGCAAGGCCATGGCGTTCATCTTCGCGGTGCACGTGCCGATCGCCGGGCTCGCGCTGCTCGAAACGTGCAAGCCGCTGGTCCGCAAGGCAATCGCGCGCAGGGGGGGGGGGATTCCCCCAGCCGAATACTCGCCCTCCATCCCGTGACGCTTGCCGACCAGGCCCAAAGCCGGCCGCCGGTCCCGGCTCGCCGCGCTGCGCGACAAACCCTGTCGCAGTAGGACGCTAGCCTGCGTCCTCTGGGATGGCCTCCTCGTGCTGGTAGCGACGTATCGCCCGCACCGGCTGGCCGTTGGCCGGCTGCGTCATCATCTTTCACGATCGACGGCATCAATTTCGGGGGACCTACGGGAAACTACGGAAGGCCAGCGGCGCATTTGGCTGTCATTGCTCGTTCCAAGGAGAAGCGATCATGCTCAAGAGCGTTCTGGCCGTCGTCGACAATGGCGATGCCGCGGCCCCATTCCTCCGGGCTGTCGCCGGATTTGCGGAAGCGAGAGGCGCCCATCTGGAGGTCGCCGTTCTTACCCCAGCACCGATGACGTCTCCGGCTCTGGCCCCCTTTGGCGCGGTGTACGTGCCCGAGGTCGTCCTGATGGGCGACGATGCCGCCAACGTCGCGCAGGTAAAGGACGCATTGAAGGACTGCGATAGCCCCAGGGATGTCTTTGGCTTTCACGACGATGTGGCATGGCTCGCCGGGGATCTGCGTCGGAGCCGGCAGGTGGCGGATATCATCGTCATGGGCGCGCTCGAGACATGGGCGACACCATGGCTGCGACGGCGCGTCGCGCAGACGCTGATCCGGGCGAGCGGTACGCCGCTACTGATCCTGCCCTACGACGCCGACATCACCTGGGTTCATCGGGCGATACTCGGCTGGACGCCGTCGCCCGAAGCCACGCGCGCCCTGCACACCCTGATACAACTGGCGGAGCCGGGCGCTGCCATCGACATCGTGACGGTCGGCGACACGCTCCATCAATGCGGGCGCGAGAAGGATGCTCATGCCGAGGTGAAACGACATCTCTCCCGGCACGGCTTCGCGGCGGAGGGGCACTGGATCGTCAACGCGGTGAAACCCCCCGCCGAAACGCTGACGCTCTATGCAAAGGAGCAGAAAGCCGATCTTCTCGTGATCGGCGGGTTTGCGCATTCGCGAGTCCGCGACATCGTGCTGGGGGGGGGACCCGCGACTTCGTCGAGGCCAGCACGGTGCCCATCCTGATCGTGGGCTAGGCGAACACTCTTGCCTCGCCAAGGCCCAAGCGTCGGGGACGAACACGTGCGATGCGCAGTGGACGGTAGATCATGAATGACATGTCGCTGACGCTAGGCCCGATAGCGCTCCCGACGCTGCTGCGATTCACCGCCACGGCGCTGCTGATCGAACTGACGCCTGGACCGAATATGGGCTATCTCGCCATCGTCGCCGCCCAGCGGGGACGATCCGCGGGACTGACCGTGATCGCCGGCGTCACGCTTGGCTTAACGCTCTACCTCGCGGCAACCGTTGCCGGAGTCGCGCAGGGCTTCCTCGACAACAGGTATGTCTACGAGACGCTGCGCTGGTCCGGCGTCGTCTACATGGTCTGGCTGGCAAAGGATGCGTGGCATCCAGAACCGATGACGAATGCGCATGAGTTGCCGTTGCAAAGAACGCGGCTTTTCGCGCGCGGGCTGCTTGCCAACCTGCTCAACGTGAAGGCCGCGATTCTCTATGCGGTCCTTTTGCCGGCGTTCCTCGACGGCAAACGTGGCAGCTTGCCGCTTCAGGCGTTGACCCTGGGATCGGTGCACCTCGTCATTGCCACCACGGTCCATTGCAGCATCGTGATGCTTGCCGCGCGGTCGCGGATCTTGGTTACGAACCACACGTCGGAATGGCTCGGCCGGACCTATGCTGTTGCGCTCCTGGCCGTGGCAGGCTGGCTTGCATGGAGCACGCGCGTGTCTGCCTGATCGCCAAGGCTGTCCCGTACTTCTGTGCGGGTCCTCAGTATAACTACGCATATCTCGCGCCTGCATCCCGGTCGATGATGCGGCCGGCTCACTCATGATGGGGCGTGACGATGACTCCGACCATGAACACCAATATTTCCAAAACGCAGACCGCGCGTTCGACGCACTTGGTCATCTGCGCCAATCCGTCGCCCGCGAGTTTCGATACCGCGATCGTCGATGCCTATTCGGCGGAAGTCCGCGACCACGGTCACAAGGCGGTCGTTCGCAACCTTTATGCGCTGGGATTCGATCCGGTGCTCAAGGAAGACGAGCGCCCCGGCCAGTCCCAATGGGCGCCGCGCGCCGATGTCGCTGAGGAACTGGATCATGTCCGCGACGCCGACGTCATCGTTCTCGTATACCCGATCTGGTACGGCATGCCGCCGGCGATCCTGAAAGGGTATATCGATCGCGTCCTCGGCGCGAATTACTCGTTTCGTGCCGTCCACGATCAGCGCGGGCAAACAGCGCTGGCAGGCAAGCCGCTCCTGTCGTTCAGCACGTCCGGTCTGCCGCTCGACTGGCTGAGCGAGCGCGGGCAAGTGCTGTCCTTGCGTGAAATCCTCGATGTCTATCTGTGGCGCGGCTTCGGCATGAAGCAAAGCGAGCACGTCATGATCGAGTCGGTCGTGCCAAACATGAGTACGGCGTACGCAACCACACAACTCGATCGCGTCCGCCATACCGCTGCGCGCACATGCGCGATGTTGGAGAATACCCTTCTTGTGGAGGTGTATGAATCATGATCGTCGATCCACCGCCGGGAGGGCGGCCCCCCGCCGATCCGAACCCGGCCGAGCGGGCCTATTTAAGACGGCGCGCCTGGGATGAAATTGGACGGGCCGGAGCGGCCGAGGATTCGGTCGCACGCTTGCCCCATGCGGCGATGGCAAGGGCGTATTGCGCGAAGTGCCGCGCCATTGCCGATCCAAGGGAGTGTGCGGACTGCACCTTGCGGCCGCTATGCCAGACGCTTGCTGCGTCGTGTCGGGCGGGAGCGCTGTTCGGCCAGGCATCCTACAACGCGATCGCACCAGAACCGTCAGTGCCGGCGCCGACCCGGATACCTGGGAAACCGTGCCTATCGACCCTGGTTCGCGCCTCGTAACCGTTCCCGGCAACCCACGAAAGGAGACGATTGATGAAGAGCATTCTTCTGCTGATCCACGACGATGAGGGCCAGGAGGCGCGCTATCAGGCCGCGCTTGATGTCGCCCGTACGGTGGAAGGCCATCTTGCATGCCTCGATCTGACGATCGTTCCCGAATATATCGGTGATTATTCTGTGCCAATGACAGCGGGGGGATTGCTCCTTGCCGAAGAGAACGCGATCGAGGCGGCGCATGCCAGTCGCATGCGTACCAGGATCGAGCGCGAGGATGTACCGTTCGACTGGACCAGCACGACCGGATTCCTGTCGCAGACGCTGGAAGCGCGCTCCGCGCTGATCGACCTCATCGTCGTCAGCACCGATGATGCCGACGCGTTTTTCCCGCACATGACGCACGTCATCGGCGATCTGCTCGTCCATACCGGCAAGCCGGTCCTGGCCGTGCCACCCGCGTGTCGCGGCATCACTGTCCATGGACGCGCGCTGGTGGCGTGGGACGGCTCGCAGGATGCCGAGGCCGCGCTGTGTTCGGCGCTGCCGCTGCTTCAGGTCGCCAAGTCGGTCACTCTGTTCCATGTCGACAACGGCGCGACGGCGACCGGCGTGGGAGAGGCCGCGCGCTATCTGGCGCGGCACGGAATCACGAGCACGATCAAGAACGAACCGGTCGGCTTCGAGCGCGTGGGCGAGGCACTGCTGCGTGAGGTGGCGATGGCGCGTCACGACTTCGTCGTCATGGGCGGCTTCGGTCACGCCCGGACGATCGAGGCGATCTTTGGCGGTTCGACACGGACCATGCTCAGGGAATGCGACGTGCCGATGCTGCTTGTCCACCGGCGCTAGCCCGGTGGCTACGGGATTCCACGGATGGCGCGAACGATGCCGTTCGTGGACGCTCCGGTCATGCACCTGATCGTCCAACTCTTTGCCGCGACCGCTCTGGTTGCCGTGACGTGCGCGATGCACCTTTTCGGCATCGGTGGTCTGATGCTTTTACTGCGGCGACATCGCAAGGGCGCCGGTGAGGCCGAACTGATACGCCAAGCCCTCACGATCGGTGCGGCTGCGACGGGCCTATTACTGCTCCATGCCAAGGAAATCTGGCTGTATGCCGGTTTCTATATTGTCGTGCACGCCCTGCCCGGGCTGGAGACAGCACTGTATTTCTCCACCGCATCCTACACAACGGTGGGCTATGGCGATGTTGTGCTGGGTCCCGGCTGGCGGGTCGTCGGCGCGATAGAGAGCGCGAACGGCATCATCCTGTTGGGCTGGTCTACGGCCTTCTTCGTTGCCATCGTCGGACGCATCCGCTGGCTTGAGGCCGAAATAGAGGCTGCCCGATGATAGGCGTTGTTACCGCACCCTCGCCAGCACCACGAGCTGATATCGTGATGTTCGTCGCAAGTGTTACTGATCGGGGGCTTGTGCTGGGTTGGACGGTGTCATTTCCTACTGGAAGTCCAAGCCCTAGGGTCAGGACTCGTTGATCACAGCCAGAAGATGACGGTGGCAGCGACGGCAACCGCAGAGAAGAAGGCTGTCGGGCAACGGTCGTAGCGGGTTGCCACGCGGCGCCAATCCTTGAGGCGGCCGAACAAGATCTCGATGCGGCTGCGGCGCCGATAGCGCCGCTTCCAGTTCGAATCCTTCGAGGAGAATCAACACCACTCCATCCTGAACTATCCGCGCAGTCTCCGGCGCCCTCAGGTTATACGTTCGCTCGATGTGCCCGAGGTATTGGAACAAGATAGTGTTGCGGGTTAGCTCCTATCGTCTTGATCACGGCACATGTCTGTTTTCTGCTGTTCAAGCCAACCTCCCGGCAGGATCATGTAGCTACGCCTGAGCGTCTAGCCATCTGACATCTGTGGACCCTACGCTTTAAGAGAAGGGCTCCCTGGTGATGACCCACTTCCGGCCGCACAGAGACCGCCAGGCGCCGCCCGAAACCGACAACTCGTTCAGCATCATTGACGGCTGATCAACCACATTTTGAAACCGGCGGTTTACTGCGCATGCGTATACTCGATTGACCGATTAGGGCCGATGGAGATGATCGATGGGTCACTCGTCAATGGACCCCGCCTTTCACGAACATTGGGCTTGAAACGAAGGCCGGCTGATCGGTGCTAAGCGAGCGCTGAAAAAGCAACAGGTCTGGGCAATTCGCTGCTGGCTCGACCAAAAGAGGCGACTGCGCGACCGAGCGCTATTCGACTTCGCGATCGACAGCAAGCTCCGCAGCTGTGATGTGGTCAGGGTGCACCAAGCGAAGCTCCAACCGCTGCTGCGTGGTGAGATCGCGAATAAAGCCGGTGAAGATGCGCTCGGCAGCGCGTTCCGCCTCGCCAACCGACAGTTCCATCGGGGAGCCGGTCCCATCTGTGCGTTGGCAAACAAGACGCGGCCGATGCCGATAATCGGGCGCTCGCTAGTCGTCAGATACCGCTCGACATAGCTATCATGCCGGCTTCGGTGATCCGCGGATGTGAGCAGTCTTACGTTGCGGCTGACTACCTCATGTTCCGAATAGCCGAATACCCGCTCCACTGCCGCACTGGACGAGTGAATTATGCACCCTTCGGCGATTATGATCTCGCGTCCGGCACCGTGGTTAAGGCCGAACGTATAGGCGCCGCGCGGTCCATGACCATGCACTCGGGGGCGCACCTCGTGGTCACATCGACGATCGACAGAGCATGTCCGCGCACCTCCCCCGTTGCGACCTTGATCGGGGCAATGGTGCCATCTTCCATGAACTCGGCCCCGTCTCCTCGGCAGCGCCAATCTTCGAGACGACGGGTCACAGTATCATGCGGCTTAAAGAACAGATGCTAACCTGCCCAAAACTTGGCCATCTTGCATCTAGGGTCAGGACCCATTGATGTGATGGCCGCGATCTGATTCAGGTTGCGTAAGGAGACTGGCATGAGCGACCTGTTTTGGTTGACGTAAGAGCAGATAGAACGGCTGCGACCGTTCTTTCCGAGAAGCCACGGCAAGCCGCGCGTCGATGACCGACGGGTGTTGAGCGGCATCGTATTCGTCAACCGGAACGGGCTGCGCTGGCGAGACGCGCCGAGCGCCTACGGCCCGCACGAGACGCTCTACAACCGATGGAAACGCTGGGGTGAAGCAGGCGTGTTCGCGCGGATGATGGAGGGGCTGGCTGCGATTGGCGCCGACCCGACAACGGTCATGATAGACGCCACCTACCTGAAGGCGCACCGCACGGCGTCCAGCCTGCGGGTAAAAAAGGGGATCTCGGTCGCCTGATCGGTCGCACCAAGGGCGGCATGAACATCAAGCTCCATGCCGTTGCTGACGCGAACGGGCTCCCCTTGAGCTTCTTCATGATCGCAGGGCAGGTCGGCGATTACACTGGTGCCGCAGCGTTGCTGGACGATTTGCCCAAGGCGCAGTGGCTACTCGGCGACCGCGGCTACGACGCCGACTGGTTCAGAGACGCCTTGCAGGCCAAGGGCATCCAACCTTGCATCCCAGGTCGACGATCGCGCAACGAGCCGGTCAGATACGACAAGCGGCGCTATCGGCGCCGCAGCCGCATCGAGATCATGTTCGGCCGCCTCAAGGATTGGCGCCGCGTGGCAACCCGCTACGACCGTTGCCCAACAGCCTTCTTCTCTGCGGTTGCCCTCGCTGCCACCGTCATCTTCTGGCTGTGATCAACGAGTTTTGACCCTAATCCTGATGCCCCGGCAGCCTTATGACGTTTCCATGAATCAAACGCTTCTAGTCGGGCGTACCGTCGTCACGCCCCCCTTTCCTCACATGGCGACGTTCGCGATCGGCAAAGCGGAGCCTAAAAGGCCGCCTTTCCGCTGTCGCCCAATGACAGACGTTTGAAGGGAAATATGCTGCTTCCTATTGCGGACGATCATTCATTCGGTATCGTCGCTAAGATGACCCGTAAAGCAGACATCGCGGCTCGGATCGTGGTGATCTGCTATACGCTCGTCATCGTCGCAATGGCATGGTTTACGTTTGCGTTCTGTGGATTTGGACTTGGAGGTGACGTGGGCGGGTCGATCGTGTTCGCGCTGATCGCGCTATTTCCGATCCCCGTCTGCATTCTCTGCTTCCGAAGAGAAGAGGTTAGTAGCCCGACCGCTTTCCTCTCCATTCCGGACATTCCGATTACGCCCAATTGCGGACGTTCAAAGCTCCGAAGAAACCTGATGGCGCGCGACGGTCCGCATCAAATTTCCCATGTTCTCGTGGCTGGTCAGTCGGTCGGAGATCACGAGTGCGCAACCATCGCTGATCATGATGAATAGCCGTGAACCGACCTTCCTGACTGCACCGATCGTGTTCCATTTATAGGTGGTCCGCACATTGGCGGTCTCTGCGACAAGCCCTTCCGCACTACTCTCTAGATAGATGTCTTTGCCCCCTTTACGGGAACGGAGCGCTGGCGCGATGACGAATATGATAAGTATGAACAGCATGCCAAAACCAGCGGTTTGTGGCTCGTCAACGACCGAGCCACCGATGATTATGAGCAATCCCATCAGCAGGAACAGCGCAGCTTTCAATCGAGTGGCTTTGCTTCCAGTGACAAACGATATGACGACCGAAGCAGCGATCAGATCGCCGCGCGTCAGTTCGTAAGGCCCAATCCTATTGAAGCTCATGCCGGCGATGCCCCCTATTGCACGATCAAGTATGGCCGCATTTGCGGTTTAATGTCCAACGGCAGAATGTCCGCTTTCTACCAAGATCAGACATTCGAGACCGATCCGGCGCGAACGTCCGATAACGCCCATAACCGGCCGTTCAGGCCCGAATTTTTCTTTCCCGAAACCGGCCGTTGACGGCGGAGAAGCTACGGTTACCATCCGCGACAATGAGAGCAGCATCATTCGCAGCGTTGATGATTTGCTCAGGGTGTTCGAACGCCTGCCAGAACACCGTCGTCTCGCGAAGCCCTTCGCCTGATGGCACGCGTGTCGCGTTGCTATTCCAGCGGGACTGCGGAGCAACCACGGGCTTCTCCACCCAAATTTCGATATTGGACGCGAACGATAAGCCATCGGGAGGGGGCAACGCCTTCGTTGCAGATGACGATCACGGCGCCGCTAGGGTGGGTGACTGGGAAGGGTCATGGGCTGAAATGAAGTGGCTATCGCCGGAACGCCTACGTATCCGATACGCCACAAAGTCTAGGGTATTCAAACAGAAGGGGCGTGTCTCCGGAGTGAGTATCAGCTATCAGATCGTCGGCAGCTAATGCCCATCTCGGACAGGATACCGTGCCGCACGAGGCCGGCGCGCGCACCGGCGAAGCGTTCCGCCGAATAGCTGACGATCGCCGCCGGCCCCCAATACCATTCCTCCAGGAAATGGTCGGTAAAATTTTTTAGCCCGGGCTGCACGCCCGAGTTCTATTCGCCGGTCACGAAGACGAAGGCATCGGCCGTCCTGATCTTTTCGGCGAGTGCCTCCAGTCTCAGCGGCGCCTCGCCGCTCGGATGGTTCTTATACATGCGGTTGACCATGGGAAGGTCGACCGCCTTGGCGTCGATGAGCTCGGCCGATGCACCGCGCACGGCGAAGGCGCGGACGAGCCACTCGCCGAGGCGAATGCTCTGCCGATCGGAACGATAGAAGCCCTAGAAGATCAGAACCCGCCCGTGCATCGCGGCAACTTCTTGTGAGGCGTTTCGTGCAAAGGCACGGAGCGCCCCAGCGCCCCGTGCCCTGCATGGATCAGCCTTCGATGAAGGCGAGCAGATCGGCGTTGATCCGATCGGCATTGGTAACCGGCATGCCGTGAGGAAAGCCGGGGTAGGAGATGAGCTTGGCGCCCTTCACGATCCCGGCTGACATCTTGCCAGTGGTGGCGAACGGAACCACTTGGTCGTCCTCGCCGTGCAGGACCAGCGTCGGCACGTCGATCGCCTCGAGGTCGTCGGTAAAATCGGTCTCGGAAAAGGCCTTGATGCCGAGCGTATGGGCGAGCGCAGAGCCCATCATGCCCTGGCGCCACCAGTTGAGCCGCACCGCGTCCTTTACCTCTGCGCCGTCGCGGTTGTAGCCGAAGAAGGGCAACGTGAAGTCGTAGTAGAATTGCGAACGGTTCGTGGCAGTCTGCTCACGCACCATGTCGAATACGTCCATCGGGACGCCGTCCGGGTTGGCCTCGGTCTTGACCATGATGGGTGCGACCGCACTGACCAGCACGGCCTTTTTGACCCGACCAGGCTTGGCGCGCGCGACATAACGGGCGACCTCGCCACCACCGGTCGAGTGGCCGACATGAACGGCATCGCGCAGATCAAGCGCGTCAGTCAGCGCGATGACATCGGCGACATAGGTGTCCATGTCGTGACCGCCCGCCAATTGCGTCGAACGGCCATGGCCGCGGCGATCATGCGCGATGACGCGATAGCCTTTCTGGACGAAGAACATCATTTGCGCGTCCCAGTCATCCGAGCTGAGCGGCCAGCCGTGGTGGAACATGACGGCGAGCGCGTCGGTGTTGCCCCAGTCCTTGTAGAAGATTTCGGTCTCGTCGGCGGTGGTGATGAACGGCATGCGAGGTCTCCTCGGGCTCGGTTGGGTACGCGGCACGCTACAGGAAAATTCACATGGGGCGGCGGATAGGTAAGGAGGTAGAATAGCAAATATCGCCGTTAGAATGGCGGCACTTAAGACCAGAACATAGTCCCCGATCAGGATTAACGAACGGCGTAAGTCGGCAAGCCAGACAGATATCGCAAACGGCCGTAAATGATTCGATGAGGTGTAACGGAGGAACGTTCGCCCGAGATCCGACGCACTGGTGGTAAATTCGAATCTATGAACTCAGTCATCTGTTTGATAGGGTAATTTCCAGATCTCACTTCTAATAGGAGTTTCGGGATAGGACAATCGCGAACAGACTTCATGGAGCAGACAAACCTGCAGGTTATCGGTGCCGCCCGGGGCGGCGCTTTTCTGCTGATGGTTTCTGGTTGGGAGGCTGACCTCGGGTTTGTAGGTGTCAAAGAGCGGGGGTTCCGATTGCAAGGCTGCTTGTTACAGGTCCGCAATGAAGATTGCGGTAATTTCTGACATTCACGGGAATGTCGCTGCTCTTGATGCAGTTCTCGCCGACGTCGCCCCCCGGCAAGTGGACCAGATTGTGAACCTCGGGGACATCTGCCCAGGAGGGCTATTCCCGCGTGAAACAGTTGATCGACTGATGCCTCTGTGAATGCCGACGATACGGGGCAATCACGAACGTCAGATATCGGATCAGCCTCGCGAGCGTATGGGGTTGTCCGATCGCCATGCCTCCGACCACCCGAGCGCTGAGCAGCTTGCCTGGCTAGCAGCATTGCCCACTACCATGCGGCCGTCCAAAGATGTGCTGCTCGTTCATGGCACGCCAGACAACGACCTGGCCTACTTTCTCGAGACCGTGACGGAGGAGGGGCTTCGTGAGGCCACTCGCGAGGAAGTCGAGCACCGGGCGGGAACTATCGATGCGGCTTTGATCCTCTGCGGCCATACGCATCTCCAACGGGTGATGACGCTTGACGACGGGCGCATGATCATAAACCCTGGAAGCGTTGGTCTTCCGGCATATGACGGTGATCGACCCCACGCCCACCGAGTTGAAAGCGGATCGCCGCATGCACGTTACGCAGTCTTGTCCAACGAAGTTGGTGGCTGGGCGGTAGAGCTTCTGTTCGTCGTTTATGACTGGGAACAAGCCGTCCGAGACGCCGAGGCTCATGCCCGTACCGATTGGTCCAGAGCTTTGCGGACTGGTCGGGTCGAGCATGGGAGTATTGCTCTATCGAAGCGAAACGCTTTTTGGGAAGCAGTGTCCATTCTAAAAATGCGAACCGATTTGAGAAATGTGACGTGCCGTCGCGCAGGGAAGAATTCTTGGGGCATGAGCCCCGCCTCAACATGGATGAAAAACTGAACGTGCGGCAAGGAATCACCCTGCGAATATCCGCTTCTGGGCACGCCACCGTGCCATGGTTGGTCGCCGTTCCTGTCGTTTGGACGAGACCGCCGCTCGCCTATGTCCGCAAGTGGCGTCTTACTCTTGCCCGCGCAGCGCTGATGCGCGGCGATGCGGCCGTGGCCAGCATAGCGAACAGGGTCGGCTACACCTCACAGAGCGCGTTCGGGCACGCGTTCCGGCGCGCCTTTGGGACTTCTCCGAAAGCAAATTTTCGATCGGAAGACCAGCAGCTGTCCAGGCAAGGCAATCGAGCACCCGGCATACCGGTGCCTACCAATTCTCGATGATCAGCTGCTAGGTGGTTGCCCGAGATTCGCTGTGAAGTCTCGATGCAGAAGTGCCTCAAATTGGGAAGTCGAAAGCGGTCAGCGAATGGCCGAGATTGGGTTTATGTGCCGGCCTATTGTTCGCACATGCAGCTTGGCTATCTGCGAGCCCGGACGACGGTCAGTTAGCGAGACGTGGTGTTTGAGGACACCAATTCCAAAAAAACGATCAGCGCGGCATATTCCGCCCGGAGCGCGGCGGCGCGGGTCTTCATTACCGCCGAAGCTTCAAGCCTTGCGCCGTACAGGATTTCGACGAGAAGGCGGCGCGTCTGGTCGAGCAGCGACGTGCCGAGTTCGGCGTTGGTCAGCAGGACAATGCCGATACCGGCGTCGGGCAGAACGATCCAGTCGGTCTTGTAACCCGGCATGGCCCCGCCATGGTACACCATGGCGACGCCCCACCGGCGAGAGGTCTGCAGGCCCATGCCGTAGGTTGCTGCTTCTCCAATCTCCATGCCTAGGTTGCGCCGCGCGAGCAGCGCTTCTCGGCTGACCAGCCGCCCGCCCGACGGCAACACGCCCTCGCGAAGCTCATTGAGCGCGTAGCGCGCCAGATCATGGGCGCTCGACCATGCGCCGCCGGCGGGCCGGGCGAAATAGATGCTGTCGCTCTTGTCGATCGTGCCTAGCGCAACCGTGCCGTCCATGCCGATGTCGCGCGGATCGGCATGGTTACCCGCGACTGCAACTGCCTTCGAGAAGGTCGTGTCCTTCATGCCGAGAGGATCTAAAATTTCAATCTGCATCGCGCGATCATACACGTGGCCGATGTCCATGCGGGGATAGTCCACATGACCCGCGATATACCCCGCTGCCGAGGCAAGCGGGTTGCTGTACTGGAACATCTCGCCAAACTTGGTGGTCGGTTTCATCCCCGCGAGCAGCGAGAGAACCTTGTTGGCGGGTGTATCGAGGCCGCCGGTCATGATCCATTCCATGTCCTGGCGCGGCATGCCGGTGCAGGCGCAGATCAAATGGCGAATCTGGACCTCGCGCTGGACGGAGGCATCGCCAAGCCGGAACGCCGGATCGGCCTCGACGACTGGTTCGTCCCAACCGAGCTTACCGCGATCGACCAGCTTGGCGAGCAGGAGCGTCGTCATACCCTTGGTGTTCGACGCAATCATGAATCGCGTGTGTGCGTCGACTGGATCGGCCTTGCCGATGGTTTTCACGCCGATGCCGCCTTCCTCGACGACGCCGCCCCGATCGATGAAGGCGTATCCGATGCCGGGAACGCCATAAGCGGCCATCGCGTCGCGCCAGAACGCCTTGAGCTGCTCGCGCCGTGCGGCATCGACGGGGAGGGCCGTGTTTCCGACAAAGTCTTCGGGTTTCAGTCCTGCAGGACGGAGCGACTCGCCTATCTTGCGGATCGCACCGGCGCGCTTTTCAAAGGTCGCTTCGGAACCCCTGGCGAGTACTACCGTCCAACCGTCACCGTGGCGCATCGCGCGCGCAAAAAGGACGAGCTTCTCGTTGGGCGAGGTTTCATAGTCGACCGTCCAGGCCTCGTTCCAACCCTCGGTTGCCGCTGCCTTGGTGACGAGCCGGATCCTGCGTGCAAGGCCAGGATCGAAGCGCTTCCACGCGGCCGCGACAACCTCTTTCGGGTCGCCGGAAGCACCGCCATCGACGATCGCAACGAAGGTGTCCCCCTCGGGTGCTTTTAACGTCAGCATCTGGGGAGCTGGGGTCTGCGTCCATCCGTCCGGGGGTACAAGACTCGCGGAGGCGGTAGTAACGACAGGCTGCGATGTCTGGGCTGTCGACGACGTAGCAATGCCGAGTGCAGCGCACATCAACACCCACCGGTTCATGATCAGGTCCCTATCACGTTCCGCGACAGACTAGCGATACGGATTTGGTATTCAATGGTCAGGACTGAACAATTTGCTGCTACCATACGCCGAACTTGCCAGTTCGGGAGCAGGATGCTGGAAATGCTCAAGCGTTCACTGCCGCTGAAAGGTGATCTTCGCGGTCCAGGCTGCGAACGAGAGTTCCGCCTCAACTTTCGCCATTTCAGAAGGGTTGCTAATCGAACGCACATCGATGGATGGCTGTCGGAACCGGGCGAGGATCCAAGGCCTCCGCAGCCGGCTGAACAAGTGCCCGATGCACGAGCCGCAGTCGCTTCTGCGCTCGACGGATCGGGTCTGCACGGAACCGTACCGAAACGTCGCAGGGCATTCGGGTGTTTACCTCCTGATCCAACAGGAGCTTCCCGTGGCCTATCTACTCTATCGCGACGACATCGAGACAGCCGAGGCTGGCGAACAGGAGAGTATCGACGGCATCATCAAGGGGATGACGCAGGAGAGCCAGACCGTCGAAAAGCGCGACGGCCATGCGGTGCGCGCCAGTCACGCAAAGAGCACCGCCTGCGTCGTCGGCACGATGGTCGTCGCTGCCGATCTGCCGCCGGAGCTGGCGCAGGGGCTGTTCGCCAATCCGGGGACGTACGACGTCGCGGTCCGCTTTGCGCAGGGGCCGGGCGAGAAGCTTGGCGATCGGGTCTCGACGCATCGTGGCATGGCGATCAAGGTCTTTGGGGTCGATGGCGCCAAGCTGGCCGGTCACGATGCGCCGACGCAGGACTTCGTGTTCGCGAGCGGCACGACGTTCCCGGCCGGTACCGCCGGGGGATTTCTCGCGCAGGCGAAGAAGATCGGCATGACCGTGCCGATGCCCGAAGGCGTGAAGAGCGTGGCCGCGTCGATCGCGCGCAACATCAACAAGGCGCTCAACGCTGTCGGTGTCGAACCGAGCCCGACGCTGGATTTTTACGGCCATCCGTTCAGCCACCCGCTTGTCGAGACCTATTTCAGCCAATGCCCGATCCGATACGGCGATCATGTCGCGAAACTCGGCGCGTTCCCGGTGGCCGCCAAGCAGCGCGCGCTGAGCGAGTGGCAGCTCGATCCGCATCAGGATGAGGATGGCTTTCGTCATGCGGCGATCGAGTATTTCGACGGCAATGACGCGGTGTTCGAACTGCGCGCGCAGCTATGGGCCGATGCCGAAACGCAGCCGATCGAGGATACGTCGGTCGACTGGCCGACGCGGGTCAGCGAATACCGCACGATAGCGACGATCCGTCTGCCGCGGCAGGCGGCCTATGGTTCGGATCGCGTGCGTTATTTCGACGAGGTCATGACGTTCCGGCCGGCACACGCGCTGGAGGCGCATCGCCCGCTGGGCGGCGTGATGCGCGCGCGCATGCAGGTGTACCGCGCGCTCAGCGATTTCCGACACCGCGAGAACGGCACCGCCGCCGCCAACACAGCGGCCATCACCGATATCCCGGCCTGGCGCCGCCACACCAATTCCGATTGTCGAAAGGACTGACATGACGCTTCAAGGCAAGAAAATCGCGATCCTGATCGCACCCCGCGGCACCGAGGAACCCGAGTTCGCACAGCCAAAGGCGGCGGTCGAGCAGGCCGGCGGGGACGTGACGGTCATCAGCCTCGAAACGGGCGACGCGGAGACGTTCAATAACGATCTCGATCCGGGCAAGACGTTCGCGGTCGACAAGGCGATCGGCGGCGTGTCGGCCGCCGAGTTTGACGGCCTGATCATCCCAGGCGGGTGCGTCGGTGCCGACACGCTGCGGTCGTCGGACAAGGTCGTGGCGTTCGTCCGCGACTTCTTCGCCGCCGGCAAGCCCGTCGCCGCGATCTGCCATGCGCCGTGGACGTTGATTGAGGCCGATCAGGTGCGCGGCCGTACGCTCACTTCGTTCCCGACGCTGGCCACCGACATTCGCAACGCGGGCGGGACGTGGGTCGATCAGGAGGTGGTCGTCGATCAGGGCCTTGTCACCAGCCGTACCCCCGATGACCTGCCGGCGTTCTGCGCGAAGCTCGTCGAGGAGTTCGGAGAGGGCAAGCATGTCGCGCAGGCGGAGAACGCATGATGGCGCGGTTCTCCGACAAGGTCGTCGTGATCACCGGTGCCGCCTCGGGTGTCGGTGAAGGCGCTGCGCGCCGCTTCGCCGAGGAAGGCGCGACGCTGGTGTTGGGCGACATCGACACCGGCGCGCTCGACAAGTTGGCGGGCGAACTGGGCGGCATCGTCGAGACGCGGGAAACCGATGTCACCGACCGTGCGGCCTGCGAGGCGCTGGTCGAGGCGGCGATCGACCGGTTCGGTCGGATCGACGTGCTCGTCAACGACGCCGGTGTCGATCATCTGGGGAAGCTGGACGAAGGCGACTTCTCCGAATTCACCAAGGTGATCGAGACGGACTTGTACGGCGTCGTCCATATGAGCCGCGCGGCGATCGCGCACCTGCGCGCGTCGAAGGGCTGCATCATCAACGTGTCGTCGGTGTCGGGGCTGGGCGGCGACTGGAACCACAGCTTCTACTGCGCAGCCAAGGGCGCGGTGAGCAACTTCACCCGGGCGCTTGCGATGGACGAGGCCAAGAACGGCGTGCGCGTCAACGCCGTCAATCCGTCGCTGACCTATACGGCGTTGACCGCGGGGATGAAGGAACAGCCCGACCTGATAGCCAAGTTCGAGGAGCGTATTCCGATCGGGCGTGGCGCCGAGTCCGCCGACATCGCCGGCGCGATCGCGTTCCTGGCCAGCGACGACGCGCGCTTCGTGACGGGCGTCAACCTGCCCGTCGATGGCGGGCTGACCGCGTCCAACGGCCAGCCACCGCTGTCCTGACATAACGGGAGCGCGTGAATGCGCTCCCGGTCTATTTTTTGGAGTCCTTTCGGCAATGACCAATCCTATTACCCTCTGCCAGCAGATCGGCGCTGTCGATGTCTGACGCTTCGAACGTCGCGCCCAAGGTCGCTATCATCACCGGTGCGTCGCAAGGCCTGGGTGAGGGGATTGCCGACGCGTATCGCGCTCGCGGTTGGCGCATCGTCGGCGTGTCGCGATCGATTGCAGCGTCGCAATCGGACGACTGGATCACCGTCGCTGGCGACGTCGCCGATCCCGAAACCGCGAAGCGCGCGGTCATGGCCGCGCGCGACCGGTTCGGGCGTGTCGATACGCTCGTGAACAATGCCGGCCTATTCATTGGCGAGCACTTCACCGATTACACGGCCTAGCAGTACCGCCAGATCACGCAGACCAATCTCGATGGCTTCTTTCACATGACGCAGGCAGCACTGCCGCTGATGGTCGCACAGGGCAGTGGTCATATCGTACAGATCGTCACCACGCTCGCCGAGCATGCCAATGCCGAATTCCCCTCGGTGCTGGCTTCCATGACGAAGGGTGGGCTCGCCGCGGCGACACGCAGCCTGGCAATCGAATATGCCGCCCGCGGCGTGCGCGCCAATGCGGTGTCGCCGGGCATCACCGAAACGCCGATGCATCCCCCCGAGACGCGCGCCGGCCTCGGACGGTTTCACCCGCTCGGACGGATGGGCACGGTCGCGGATGTCGTCGGCGGGGTGCTGTATCTCGAGGACGCCACGTTCGTGACCGGCGAAATACTTCATGTCGACGGTGGGCAGGTGGCCGGACACTGAAGGGGTGAGGTACGCACCCGCTTTTCCTCTCCGATGGGCTTGGGACGGCATGCGCTCGGTGCCGAAGCGCTGACCGTTGCCGCCGTCCCTGACCGCCCTTGGTGCTACTGCAAGATACGTTCGGCGCAGTTGCGGACGAACGCGGCGCTCGCCTGCGGATGCCCGACCGGGAGCATATGGCCTCCGTCGGTCATCTCCAGCGTCGCGCCTGGAATTGCGGCGACTGCCCGCTCGCCGTCGATCGCAGGAGCTAACACTCGGTCGTCGCGGCCGTATAGCAGTGCGACCGGAATCGACAGCTCGGCATAGCGTCTGACGATTGCGTTCAGGTCGATCTCGGCGCTGGCCAGTTCGACCAGTGCGGCGTTGACCGAAACCGGACGACCGCCGAGCCCACCGCCGCCGCGCGTAGCGAAATCGGCCGGGACTGCATCGGGCGCGAAGATCTTGCCCCAGCGCATGCCATACGCCGCACGGCTGATCGGTGTGCCCAGCAGATTGGCGAAGATCGCGCGTGCGCCGGGGTTGCTTTCGATCGCGTTTGCCACCGAGGCAGGTATCGATCCAGGCGGCTGCGTCATCGGCGCCAGCAGCGCCAGGCCGGCGACTGCACCGGGGTGGTGCGTCGCCACGCCGAGGGCGACCGCACCGCCCAATGAATGACCGACGAGCAGCGGCGGACGATCGAGCGCGAGCTTGTCGATAAGGCTTGCAATAATCGCCGACTGGCCAAGGATACCGGACTGTTCGCCGGTAGGTACCGAATAGCCCGAGCCGGGTCGGTCGACCAGGATGACGCGATACGTGTCGGCCAGCGCATCGGCGACGCCGTAGGAGAAGTTGCGCAGTTGCGCGCCCAGCCCGTGGATCAGGACGATGGGCGGCCCGGCACCGCGATCGACATAGTGGATCCGCGCGCCCGCGACGTCGATGAAACGGCCGTCCGCGGGCACGTCCTGCTCGGTCCGCCTGGTCGTCGCACGCGTGTAAACCGCAGCTGCTGCCAGCGTCGCAGCGATGATCCCGGCCGAGCGAAGTACGATCGAGCGTTTCGGGGCGTCATCGGAAACCGATCTGGAAGCGAAAAAGCGACGCATGTCGGCGAGCAGCAGATCGGGCTGCTCCAGCGCGGCGAAATGGCCGCCTGCGGGCATCTCGGTCCACTGGACGATGTCATAGGTCTTCTCCGCCTGCGAGCGCGGCGGCGGCGGGAAGACCGGGTCGGGGAATGCCGCGATCCCGGTCGGTACGGCGATACGCGTTCCCGCGGGAAAGTTGCCCGATCCCTCCAGCACGCGGCCACGGTACATCCAGGTCGACGTCACGAACGAACCCTCGACCAGATACAGCATGATGTTGGTCAGGAGCAGATCCTCGTCGAACGCTTGCCACAGGTCGGGGCGGCCTTGCGCATCGCGAGGCACGTCGGCCCATGCGCCGAACTTCTCCAGAATCCACGCCGCGACGCCGACCGGGCTGTCCGACATCGCGACGCCGAGCGTCTGCGGGCGCGTGCCCTGTTCCTGCGAATAGCCGGTTTCTTCCTTGGCGAGCTCGGCGCGCTTCGCAGCCCAGGCGACCTCGTCGGGCTTTTTCGGCGCCACATCCTTGGCCTGGAGCAGCACCATGTTCAGATGGAGTCCGGCGATCGCATCGGGATGCGCGTGCGCCATCCAGCCGCCGATCGCTGCACCCCAGTCACCGCCCTGCACGAGATAGCGTCGCGTGCCGAACAGCTCGACCATCAGGCCGTGCATGAGCTCTGCGGTCTGCTTCGGTCCGATCGGGGACACGGGGCGGCCCGAAAACGCGTAGCCGGGCAACGACGGAACGACGACGTCGTGACCGTCGGCGACGAGCGGCGCGATCAGCGCCTCGAACTCGAGGAACGACCCCGGCCAGCCGTGCAGCAGCAGCAGCGGGGGGCGTGATCCATCGCCGCGCACATGGATGAAATGGAGGCGCTGTCCCTGCACTTCGGCCGCGAATTGCGGCAGTAGGTTCAACCGACGCTCCTGCGCGCGCCAGTCGTAGCGCGTCAGCCAATAGTCGACGAGCAGCTTGAGATCGGCGAGGCCGACGCCTGACCGCCAGTCCTCCGCGTCCGGCATAATGCTCCAGTCGAACGCCTCAACCTTGGCATGGATGACGGCAAGTCGGTCTTCGGGTATCGCGATGAGGAAGGGTTCTGCCATGTGTACATCCTGCCGAAGGGACTAGATCTTACGTCCCCGATTGAACTCATAACGTCGAACGCGCGAAGGTCGCCGAAAGGGGCTTCGAAGCGAGATGAACGAACGGCTGCTTTTGGGACGCGCGTACGGCGGTTCGAACGTCCGGAAGTGGATCTTCCTGATGCCCGACCCATCGCGCGCCGAGGCGATCGTGCCCCCTGATGCGCGCGTCAGGACAGCGCGTTCTGCCGAAGGCAGGCGAAGATGTGCGACGCATAGTCTGCCTTTCCCAGCTCGATCCCCTGTGCTCGGATGATCGAGTATGCGGTCACCACGTGGAAATAGAACTGCGGCAGCGCCCAGTCACGCGCATATTGCTCCGCCGTTAGGTCGAGGATCATTCCGTTTGGCAGCGCGTGGGCGATCGGTGCGGCAGGGTCGATCGTGATGCCCGCGGCTGCGGCGGCCTCGACCACTGCGATCGTCTCGACGATCCGGGCTTGGGCATCCGCGAGCGTACCGGGCCGCTCGCCAGCGTTTCGACCCTCGTCGAGCAGGGTCTCCGGCGCGGGCGGAAACGCCTGATCGAGCAACCGGAACACGCCTTCCTGCGCCTGTCGGCACGCAAACCGGACTTGTGTCGCCAAGGGGAACATGTCCGGCGCGAGCCGCGCCGCCAGCAGCGTGTCCACGCTCCCGTCTGGCCGCTGCGTCTCTGCCTTGGAGAGCCACTGCGACAACGCTCCCAGCATCTGGACGTAGGTGGGGACGACAAAATCTGAGAGCGTCATGAAGCTTCGCTTTTCTAGCGGGTCGGCAGGTCGATCCCGCTCCCGGTCTACACAGGCCAGCCACGCGGAGCCAAGCGTTCGTCAGCCAATGCCGTCGAGCGCGGCCATCTCCCGGTCGGGAAGCGCCAGCGCCGCCACGGCGAGATTTTCGCGAAGGTGCGCCACGGACGGCGTGCCGGGGATCGGCAGGATGTCAGGCGACCGCCGCAGCAGACACGCCGGGGCCACCTGCATCGGCGTCGCGTTGCGCGAAATTATCGATCGCCATCGGTTCATCGTGGCCGGTCGGTCGACTGTCCCACGATGGGTTCGTTCGTGGGGAAGGGATGGGGTTGTGACTAAGGGCCGATGTCGATCGCCTGCGCTTCCGCCCGGCGCGCCGACGACTTGGCAAAACCGAGTTGCTCGGCGATCGGATCGTTCCATCCGTATGGGTCGGTGCGGAAGGCGATCGCTCCGTCGGCACCGACATAGACATTGTGATAGAGCAGCCGGACCGGAATACGACGCGGCAACGGCACGAAGGTCATCTCGCCCGTCGCCTGCGCAGCCTGCCACGCGTCCGCGACGCCCTCGTCCTCGGCGAGCATCTGCGCGAAACCGAGCGCGTCCTCGACGCGGACGCAGCCATGGCTGAGATGGCGCTGGCTGCGCTCGAACAGCGCCGGCGCCGAGGTGTCGTGCAGGTAGATCGCTTGGTTGTTGGCCATGTCGAACTTGACGAGGCCGAGCGCATTGTCGGGCCCCGGTTGCTGGACGATCCAGCCGTCACGCAGCACCATGTTGTGCGCCTGCAGATATGCGTCGTCGACGTTCGCCATTTCGCCGTTCTGGATCGATTTCGGCACGGTCCAGGTCGGGTTGGCGACCAGCCTGAAGATCGGCGATGCGAGCGCCGGGGTCTCGTGCCCGGGTTCTCCGACGACGACCTTTCGCTCGTCCACCACCGTGCCGTCGCGGTAGTACCGCAACTGTGACGCTGCGGTGTTGACGTCGATCCGCGTGGCAGGTGGCGTGCGTTCGAGCCAGCGCCGGCGTTCGAGCGCAACGCCCAACGCCCGGGCGCGATCGCCGGCGCCCAGGTTGAGCACCCTCAGCGTCTCGGGACCGACGACGCCGTCGGCGGCAATCCCGTAATCGGTTTGCAATCGTTTCAGCGCGTCCGCCAGCGCCTGCGTGTAGAGCGCCGACGTGGGGGAAGGCGTGAGCAGCGACGGCTCGGCCGCTGAACCGTAAGGCGCCATGTAGCCGCTCTGCGTCAACTGATCGGCAATGGCCGCCACCCGCGGGTCTCGAGTGCCGACACGGATCACGCCACCGGCGATCGGCTGGGTCGGCCCGGCTGCAGCTGCGGCCTGGCTAAAGCGGAGATAAGCGTCGGACAAAGACCGGTACTCGGC
Source organism: Sphingomonas sp. Leaf28 (assembly GCF_001421685.1). Lineage (NCBI taxonomy): Bacteria > Pseudomonadati > Pseudomonadota > Alphaproteobacteria > Sphingomonadales > Sphingomonadaceae > Sphingomonas > Sphingomonas sp. Leaf28. Next base: position 390,682 of record NZ_LMKX01000007.1, read on the forward strand.
GTCCTGCGGTGCCAGCGACTCCAGCCACTCGGTGAGTTTACCGGTCGCAAGGGCAACGCCGAGACCGTCTGTAACGTCGGTTTTCGGGCGGGGCAGGGTATAGACTTCGTGCAACGAGGCAGGATCGATGCGTCCTCCTGCCAAAGCTTCGGCATAGGAGACGGCGGCGCGCGACCGCGCTACGTCGGCGACGGCGGGGCTTGCATCCGTTGCGTCCGCGCCGGCGAAGGCCAGATGGTCGAGACCGTGCCGGCCGCGGTCGGCGAGCGCGGACTCGAATGCAGCGATGCTCTGCTTGGACCACAAAGCCCGCCATTTCGACTTGGCGTACAACGTCCGAAGCTTGGGGTCCGTCACGTCGCCCTTGTCGATCGCCATCGCGATGGGGTCCGGACGGGCTACGGCATCGATCGGAAAGACCTGAGCGTGCGCCGCTCCGTGGGTCAGCAGGATCAGGAGCGGGACCGTGGATTGGTACAATGTCTTCAAGCGCATGCCGGTCTAACGAGCCAGTCGGCAATGTGGACCAGGACGACGGTCGGTCGTTGCAGAAATCTGCCGTTCGGCGTGCTGTCGCCGGCCTAAAGTCGATCGCCGTCGCGCGCCGCGTCGTCGTTTACCTGACGGTGTGCAATCGCGCTGAATATAGCGAGTGTACACATCGCCAGGCTTTCGAAGGTCGGCCCAATTCTCCCCGTCAACGCGGCTCCGTCGTCAACGGTTTAAGCGGGCGAAGTTGGGAACTACAGGCCGACCCCCAGTGTCGGACTATGGGTCCCGCTGGGCCCAACCGACCGGGCCATCAACGCCCAATTACCGACGTTCGCGGCTGGATGGTCCAACGGAAACTAAGGTAGCAGGTAGGCGTAAGCCACGAAGAACGAGATCGTCATAGTGACAAGCAGGATGCCTATCCCGAGCCAGCCATTGAGAGGGGGCTTCTTGGACTTGCTGGCTTCGCGAGATGATTTTGTCATGCCGCGACTATAGGCTCGAGCGGTTTCCGGCGAAACCCAAACCGGCTTTCAAGGCCTGGTCCATGCTATCGGGAAAGCTTCACCTACTCGTCGGCGCTACGCGTTTCGTCCACGATGTCCAGAAGCGCCTTGACGACCTCGTTGTCAGAGGAGTGCGTTGTACCCAGTTCGAATGTCCGTAGCCTAGCGGCATGACCGGTGAGGCGGGGACGCCACAGCGGTTCGTCGGGATGCTACCTTAGTCTCATCCAGTTCGTGCCGGTCCGCTTGACGTCGCCCCCCGTAGGAGTCGGCCATCAACCTCTCGAAACGCGCCTTGTCCCCGCAAAGCCGATGCCGGTCGGTGTTGGACGGCGGACCCATGATCGCGGGCGGGAACGGGTCATCCACGCCGATCGACGTGCGCGAGCCCGCTGCAGCATCGAATTCCATGAAGAATACGGTGAGCCACGGCGGAGCGGAGAGGCCGGTTCCCGCCGCCAGGGCGTCGCACCGGCGGCGCACCAAGGCGCTGGGCGTTGGGACCAATGTCTCTTCCGCGCACCGGTGGCGTGCCATCGGCGAGTTCAGCTCGAATTTGGCATTCTCGCGCGCAAAGCCGATCTTGGCCTAGACGGTGTCCTTTGTCCACAACAAGACCTTCGCCACAGCCTTGCCCTTGAGGGCCGCCCGGCGCGCTCGTTTCCAGTAGACTTGGCATGCTCGGTGATCGCAGAAAGGGCACGCCATGCGGGTCCGCTTCGATCCATCTGTCCCGATGTCGAGCAAAAGGGGCGTAACCCGCACATTTCCGAGTTTAGTCGAGAATGGTGACCCCTACGAGAATCGAACTCGTGCTTACGCCGTGAGAGGGCGTCGTCCTAACCGCTAGACGAAGGGGCCGTTAGCAGATGCGGGCGTCTACGGAACGTGGCGGCGGTCGTCAACCCGGTTGCCGCATATTCCTTCGACGCCCGTCATTTTTCTCAGGCGGCGACCTTCTTGCGCTCGGCCATTTCCTCGTTGAGCATCTCGGCCAGCAGGAAGGCGAGCTCGAGGCTCTGGCTGGCGTTGAGGCGCGGGTCGCAGTGCGTGTGGTAACGATCGGCCAAGCTCTGCTCGGTCACGTCGACCGCGCCGCCGGTGCACTCCGTCACGTTCTGCCCGGTCATTTCGGCATGGATGCCGCCGGCGTGCGTGCCTTCCGCGCGGTGAACCGCGAAGAAGCCGCGCACCTCGGCGAGGATCCGGTCGAAGGGCCGCGTCTTGTAGCCGTTGGCGGCCTTGACGACGTTGCCGTGCATCGGATCGCAGCTCCAGACCACCGGATGGCCCTCGCGCGTCACGGCGCGGACCAGGCGGGGCAAATTCGCCTCGATCTTGTCATAGCCATAGCGCGTGATCAGCGTCATGCGGCCGGGGATGCGCGCAGGGTTGAGCGTGTCGAGCATCCGCAGCAACGCGTCGGGCTCGAGGCTCGGGCCGCACTTGATGCCGATCGGGTTGCCGATGCCGCGTAAATACTCGACATGCGCCGAGCCTTCGAAGCGCGTGCGATCGCCGATCCACAGGAAATGCGCGCTGGTGTCGTACCAGTCGCCGGTCAGCGAATCCTGCCGGGTCAGCGCCTGCTCATACTGGAGCAGCAACGCCTCGTGGCTGGTGTAGAAATGCGTCTGCGCGAGCTGCGGCACGGTCTCGGGATCGATACCGCACGCGGCCATGAACTCGAGTGCCTCGCCGATCCGGTCCGCGGTCTCGGCATATTTCTTCGACCAGGGGCTGCGGCCCATGAAGTCGTGAGTCCAGCGATGAACCTGGTGCAGGTTCGCATAGCCACCCTGCGCGAACGCGCGCAGCAGGTTGAGCGTGGCGGCCGACTGCGAGTAGGCGCGGATCATGCGCTGCGGATCTGGCGCACGCGAGGCGGCGGTGAACGCGATGTCGTTGACGTTGTCGCCACGGTACGACGGCAGCTCGACGCCGCCGATCGTCTCGGTATCGGTCGAGCGCGGCTTGGCGAACTGGCCCGCCATGCGACCGAGCTTCACGACCGGCAGCTTCGACGCATAGGTGAGCACGACCGCCATCTGCAGGATGACGCGGAACGTGTCGCGGATGTTGTTCGCGCTATGCTCGGCAAAGCTCTCGGCGCAGTCGCCGCCCTGGAGCAGGAATGCCTTGCCTGCTGCGACCTCGGCGAGGCTCGCGGTCAGGTTGCGCGCTTCGCCGGCGAAGACGAGCGGTGGAAAGCTGGCAAGCTGGTCGGTCGCTGCGGTCAGCGAGGCGGCGTCGGTATAGGTCGGGAGCTGTCGTGCTTCGTGTCGTGTCCAGCTGTCAGGGGCCCAGTTCGCGGCCATATCATGTCGTCCGATTGGTGAATTGTGCGGCTATCCATGCTCGGAAATGCGTTTTCGCGCAATGAAGTAAAGCTTGCAGGGTGCAAGTCATTGATGGCGTGGGGGGTGCTCGGCCAGCGCATCTAACCGAAGAAACCGAACCGACCGCCGATTTCTGCCCCGTCCGGTAACGATTGTTATGGCATACAGACTGCCTCTTTGCCATGAGCCGACGATGGATATTCCCTTGCGTCTGATCATTGCATTTTCAATTATCGCTGCCGGTGTCGTAATCGCCATACCCGTTCTGATCGTGTTCACGCGGCGCCGCCGGGCCGACCGGCTGCGGCGCCGTGGCGTCAAGAGCTACAACCGCACGGCCGGTACCGCGCCGGCCGCCGCGCCGTCGAACCGTCAATAGCCTTCACGCAGGTCCGCCACGTTCTTCATCGGCGCACCCGCGAGGAACGCGTCGAGATTCTCGAGGAACAGCGCAGCGCCGCGTTCGAACATCGTCGTTTGGCTTCGGCCCGACATGTGCATCGTCACGATCGCATTGGGCGCGGTCCACAGCGGGTGACTGGCGGGCAGGGGTTCGGGATGCGTGGGGTCGAGGAACGCGCCGGCGATCGATCGGTCCGCCAGCGCCGCGCATAACGCGTCGTCGTCGATCATGTCCCCGCGCGCGATATTGATCAGCCAGGCCGATGGCTTCATCCGCGCGAGTTCGGAGGATCCGATCATCGCCGCCGTCGCGCCGGTCGACGGCGCGGCAAGGATCACCCAGTCGAACGTGCCGAGCCAGTCGCGCCACGCGTCCGCGGGGATCGTGCCGTCGCGACCGGTCCGCGTCACCCCCGTGACGTCGACGCCGAACGCCGCAAGCCGATCCCCGATCATCCGGCCGATCGTGCCATAGCCGATGACCAGCGCCTTCGTCCCGTCGAGTTCGATCTTGCCGGGGGCATCCTTCAGCCACGCCTGCCGGTCATAGGCGCGCAGCACCGTATCGAACCGCTTGGCGGCGACCAGCACGCCCATCACCGCATATTCCGCCACCGTGATTGCGTTGATCCCCGCGCCATTGGTCAGCGTGACGCCCTTGGCGCTCAGCAAGTCGAGCGGAAATGCGTCGAGCCCTGCATAGATAGTCGAGACCCAGGCCAGTCGCGGGCCCGCCGCGCGGAGCGCCTCGGCGACGAGCTCGGTCGGCTGCATGTCGACCCAGGCGATGTCCGCATCGGCGATCATCGCCTTGGCATCGGCGGGCGTCGCGAACCACGCGGTTTCGAGCGTATCGGGCAGATGCGGTTCAAGGAGCGGGCGGGCGGCAAGTGGCAGGACGGCTTTCATCCGCCCAGCATCGCGACCGCGCGGGGACTGTCAAGCGCAACGCCTTCGCCCCGTACGCCCACAACCCGCCACACACCGCCGCCGATCGCCGGCGTCATTGGCCGCTGACCGCAACGACATTGTCGTCGCCGTTCCTGTCGACATACAGGTTATACGGATCGATGCCGGCAAAGGCGGGCTTCCGGCGAGAGACGATCCGGATCGTCTGTTCGCCCGACCGGATCGCCCGCCGATCCTTCGAAATGACGTCCTTCGCGGCAAAGCTGCCGAGCCCTGGCCGCTGGTCGAACAGGCCGACGTCGATCGTATCGGCGAGCGCGGCCTTCGTCTCGGCCCCCGCGCCGTTAGCATAGGCCTTCGCGGCCTGGATCGTCACCACGGTCTCGTAGCTGCCATCCGGGCGCCTGTCCGTCACGGCGGCGATCGCCTTGAGATCATAGACGGTGATCCGGTCGAGCAGGTCGACGACCAGCTGCCGTTCCGCTGGCGTGCGTGCCAGCGACAGGAAGCCGTCGACCAGATCGAGCGAGCGCGGATAGGGTTTGCCCTTGAACCGATAGCGCGCGAGCAGCCCGCGCAGCATCGCGTTGACGCGCGCCTCGCCCAGCCGATCCTGGAGCAGGTACATCACCAGCGACCCCTTGCGATAATGGATATAGCCCTGGCTCTCCACACGATCGAGCGGGACTTCCTCGACGACCTCGCCGCCGCGCGATCGCAAATAGCTGTCGAGTTCGTACTTCAGGAAACGGCGGATCTTGTCGTCGCCATATTGGTGCTTCATCACCATCAGCGCCGAATATTGCGCCATCGTCTCGATCAGCATCGATCCGCCCTGCATGTCGGCAGAGACGAGCTGATGCCCCCAATATTGATGGCCCAGTTCGTGCGCGGTGACGTAGCTGAGATAGTCGATCTTGGCGGTGTCGCGGTTGTCGGCGATGAACCCGATGCGTTCGGAATAGGGGATCGTGCCCGCGAACGCCTGCGCGTAGCTCGCATAGCCGGGATATTCGAGGATCCGGGCATAATCGAATTGATAGGGCCCGAAATTGGCGCGGTAATAGCGCAGCGACCGCTGCATGGCGTCGAGCATCCGATCGACGTTGAACGCGTGCTGCGGGTCGTAGAACACGCGTAGCGCGGTGCCGTCGACGCGCCGGCCTTTCTGCGCATAAGACGCGGACTGCACCGAGAAGAAGGCGAGGATCGGTGCGGTCGAGACGTACCGGGCGGTACGGCGACCACCCGCGACGCTGTCCGACACCAGCCGGCCGGGCGCTACCGGGACCTGGCTCGCAACCGTCGAGACGGTGATGTCCGAGCGGACCCATGGCGTATTGAACAGCAGGTTGCGGTCCTGCGCGGTGCGGTCTTCGAGCTTGGCGGGGCGCAGCTCAGGCACCAGACCGTATTTGCGCCGCTTGGAACGGTCCTGCAGCAGGCCGTCCTTGCTCATCCCGATCTGCGGCGAGAACTCGCGATTCTCCAGGAAGGTGCCGTTGCCGACGACGCGCGTGTCGTCGCCATTGGCGACGAGGCCGCGCTGCCAGCGGGTGGCGTGGAACGTCAGCGTGCCGCGTGCCCCAGGCGGCAGCGGGGTCGCGAACCGGTAGATGCGGTATTGAAGGTCGGCGTCTTTCATCACCAGCGTGGCACCGGGAATGGCGACCGCGCCCAGCCGGGTCTTGTCGTCGGGCAGGCGCACGTGGAGATCGCGCACCGGCGCGCCGGTATCGTTGACGAACGCATACACGCCGTCCGCCTCGAGCCGACGCTGATCGGGATAGAGCGCGACGGCGAGCCGGATGTTGGTGACCGAAGGCTGCTTCACGCCGACATACCGCAGATACTTCTTCTCATAGGCGGCCAGGCGGGCCTCACCGTCCTGCTTGGTGCGATAGACGTTGAGGATGTCCATCTGGTGATACAGGAAACCGCCGGTCGCGACGGCCACCAGCAGCGCTGCCGCGAACACCAGGCCGGGCGCACCGAGAAGGCGGCCGGGCACCTGCGCAACGCGTACGCGCAGCCGCGTCTCGGTGCCGCGCCGCCAGAGCAGATGCGCCAGCACGCACAGCCCCAGCGCGATCGCACCCCAATAGAGCCGCAACCACCAGCCCCGCGCGCCACCGATCTGCGCGCCGTTCATGTCAGACAGCGTCACCGTCCCGGCGCTGCCATATTGGTAGAGCGGGTGTTCGAAGCCGATAGAGGTCAGCGTGATCGTGCTGACGAGGTAGACGACCATGATCGCCCAACCGACATATTTGTTCGGGCTCAGCGCCTGGACGAAGACCGCCAGCACCGCGAGGATCACCGCATCGACGGTCATCGGCAGCACCCACCACAGTGCATAATGCCCGAGCGCAAGATCGGTCTGGCCGCGCGCGAGCTGCACCGCGCACGCCGTGACCACCGCCACCACCGAGGTCGCGAACAGGACGCCGGTGATCGCAAGTACCTTCGGCGCGAGATACGCCCAGTTGGGCAGCGGGGTCGCATCGACGATCTCGTGCATCCCGCGCTCGCGATCGCGCCAGACGAGTTCGCCCGCATAATAGATCGCGATGATCACCGGAATGATCCCGAACGCGCCCTCCAGCGTGCCGATCAGCGCGAAGGTCAGCGGGCGGATCGCAGTGCCGTACATCTCGTTGGTGGCGAGCAGGCCGGCGAGCGTGTTGAAGACGCCGATCAGCATCAGCACGAGGAACGCCGGGCTACGGAACACCAGCGTCATCTCGAACCGGCAACGTTCGCGAAGCCGTGTCCAGGCGGCCGCGGCGGGGCGGGCGGCGGGCAGGCGGTCGACCAGCACCGGCGCGGTGGCCGCGAGCTTCTCGGTAGTCCGGCGTTGCTTGCGCAGCGCGCGTTTCGAGACCCGGCGCTCCGCGAACGAGAAGCGCGCATAGGCGATGCCGATCGCGACGAAGCCGATCGCGATCGCGAACAGCCGGTTCCAGACGAGGACGCCTGCGAAGCGCGGCAGTCCGGCATTGGCCTCGCTCGCGGTGAAGTAACGAGTCGTGGTGCCGAACGCGCCGAGCCCGAACGGCTCGAAATAGCTGCCGACCGCGCGCCATTCGGGCTTCGCCCGCAGCGCCATGTTCATCGTTAGATAGAGCGCGAGGAAGACGATGACGCCGAGATAGCTGTACATCATCGACCGCGTCATCGTAGCCACCGCGAAGAAGATCGCCGAGGTCATGAACACGCTCGGCATCGCCAGCAGGAAATAGGCATAGGCATAGTCGCCAAGCCGGTTCGGCCCGAGCTTCTCGGCATCGACCCACGGCATCAGCGATCCCAGCCAGATCGCCAGCGGGATGGCGGCGAAGGCGAGCGCGGCCGCCCCGAACGCGCCGAGGAACCGCGCGGTCAGGTAATCGAACTTGCTGACCCGGGTCGAGCGCACCATCGGCCCGAACCCGCTATCGTCGTCGCGGACGATCACGTTGGCGACGAACGCGGTCGTCACGAACATGAAGAACAGCGACATGATCAGATGGACCTGCGCGATCGCGACCGGCGCGTTCTTGTGGATGTTCGCGCCGCTGCCGATCTGGATCTGCTCGATCGTCATCGATCCGAAGCTGAGCAGGAAGAACAGGATCGCGACGGTCCAGAAGACCGGGTTGCGCAACTGATAGCGCAGCTCGAAGCGAGCGATCTGACCGAACATCAGGCGGCTGCGAACTGGCTGGCTGTCGCTGCCGGTACGCGTCGCGACCGCGACAGCGTCGAGAAATACACGTCCTCCAGCCCGCCATGCGCGGCGGTGAAGCCGTCGCCGGGGTCCTCGGGCGACAGGATGTGGATGATCGTCCGGCCCGCGAATAGCCGCGTCGAGATCACCTCATAGTGGAGCTTTGCCGCGTCGAGTTCGTCGCGGCCAATCGTCTTGGCCCACACATGGCCGCGGGTCCGCTGGATCAGGTCGAGCGGCGCGCCCTCGAGCTGGATCCGTCCCGCCGCCAGCACCGCCATCCGCGGGCACAGATCGGCGACGTCCTCGACGATATGCGTCGACAGGATCACCACGACGTTTTCGCCGATCTCGGCCAGCAGGTTGAGGAAGCGGTTGCGCTCCTCGGGATCCAGCCCGGCCGTCGGCTCGTCGACAATGATCAGCCCGGGGTTGCCGATCAGCGCCTGCGCGATCCCGAACCGCTGGCGCATGCCGCCTGAAAAGCCGGCGATCGCCTTTTTGCGGACGGTCCACAGGTTGGTCTGGTTGAGCAAGGTCTCGACCGTCTCCTTGCGTTCGCGCGCGGAGGCGATGCCCTTCAACACCGCCATATGATCGAGCATGTCGTAGGCGGAGACGCGCGGATACACGCCGAAATCCTGCGGGAGATAGCCGAGCGTCTCGCGCAGCGCCTCCGGGTTGGCGATCACGTCGATGTCGCCGAACCGGATCGTGCCCGAGGTCGGGGTCTGCAGTGTCGCCACCGTCCGCATCAGCGTCGACTTGCCCGCGCCATTGGGCCCGAGCAGCCCGAACATGCCGGTAGGGATGCTCAGCGTCACGTCGTCCAGCGCTCGCGTGCCATTGGCATAGACGTGCGTGACATTCACCAGATCGAGCATGCAGGAACCCCCGTTCGTTTCGAAGCTGCAACGTACCGAGTGTATTGCCGATGTAAAGCACGCAGTTCAGTGCCCGCTGGATCCCAGTCTGCCGCCCGCGAGGCGCAGAATGGCCGAAACGTCAGCATGACAGGGTCGACTACGTATCTTGTTGAAATGCCACGGGCTTGTAATGTGCCGATCGTATCGCGTTGGTGCGGCGTTCGTTCGCGACTATGATGCAGCCAGTCGCGCGCCTCGGCCTTGGGCGAGGTCGGGTCTTCTGGTTATCGCGACGATATAGGAAAAGGTAGGACGGTGGCGGGGGCGTTTGCATTCTTGGGGAGCGGCGGCGGCCTTGCGGCACTGATCGGCGCAACCGACTGGTCCTCGACCGCACTTGGTCCGGTCGAGGCGTGGCCGCACCCGCTCAAGACCGCGACCGCGATCATCCTGCGCGCGCCGGTGCCGATGGCGCTGCTCTGGGGCACCGATGGCGTGATGCTCTACAACGACGCGTTCGCGGCGGTGATCGGCGCGCGGCATCCCGGCTCGCTCGGCGCGAAGGTCGCGGATGCGTGGCCCGAGGCCCGCGCGTTCAACGAGCATGTCCTGCGGGTGTGTCTTGCAGGCGAGACGCTGTCGTTTGCGCGGCAGGACATGACGGAGTATTTCCCGAAACGGGACGAGCCAGTCTTTCTCGACCTGAACTATTCGCCGGTGCTCGACGAGCGCGGCGTCGCGGGCGGCGTGCTGGCGGTCATCGTCGAGACGACCGACGCGGTCCTCGCCGAGCGCGGCCTGAGAGGCGAAACGCACACGCTCGAGACGCTCAACCTCACGGGCGCGGCACTGGCCGCGGAGCTCGAGCTCGAACCGTTGATCCAGATGGTGACCGACGCGGGCGTAAAGCTGACCGGTGCGCAGTTCGGTGCATATTTCCACAATTTGATGGATGAGACAGGCGAGAAGCTCCATCTGTTCACGCTGACGGGTGCAGAGCGCGCGGCGTTCGAGAAGCTCGGCCGGCCGCGCGCGACCGCGGTGTTCGGCCCGACCTTCCGTAACGAGGGCGTGATCCGCTCCGACGACATCCTCGCCGACCCGCGCTACGGGCGCAGCGCGCCGCATTACGGCATGCCGAAGGGCCATCTCCCGGTCCGCAGCTATCTGTCGGTACCGGTGACGTCGCGGTCGGGCACGGTGCTGGGTGGGTTGCTGTTCGGCCATTCGGACGTCGCCCGGTTCACCGAACGGCATGAGCGGTTGCTGGTCGGAGTCGCGGCGCAGGCGGCGATCGCGATCGACAATGCGCGGCTGTTCAAGGCGGTCCAGGACGTCAACGACACGCTCGAACAGCGCGTCGCCGAGCGCACGCTCGAGCTGACCGAGGCGCATGACGCGCTGCGCCAGGCGCAGAAGATGGAGACGCTAGGCCAGCTCACCGGCGGCATCGCGCATGACTTCAACAACCTGCTGACGGTGATCCGCGGCTCGACGGATCTGCTCAAGCGACCGGGGCTGAGCGAGGATCGGCGAACGCGCTACATCACCGCGATCGCGGATACCGCAGACCGCGCGACGAAGCTGACGAACCAGTTGCTGGCGTTTGCCCGGCGGTCGTCGCTGACGCCGACCGTGCTCGATGCGCGGACGATCGTGCGCGGGATGACCGACATGATCGTGACGCTGTCGGGGGCGTTTATCGATGTGTCGATGCGGCTGCCCGACGAGGCGTGCCTGGTGAACGCCGATGCCAGCCAGCTCGAGACCGCGATCGTCAACTTGGCGGTCAATGCGCGCGATGCGATGCGCCAGCGGGGAAGCCTGACGATCGACGTCGACACCGCGCAGCGGATCCCGGCGGTACGCGGTCACGCGGCGCGGACCGGCGATTTCGTCAGGATCGCGATCCGCGATACCGGCACCGGGATCGATCCTGCGCATATCGAGCATATCTTCGAACCGTTCTTCACGTCGAAGGCGGTCGGCCACGGTACCGGGCTGGGGCTGTCGCAGGTGTTCGGCTTCGTCAAGCAATCGGGTGGCGAGGTGATCGTCGACAGCGTCCCCGGCGAGGGCGCGGTGTTCGCGCTGTATCTGCCGCGCGAACGCGATGCCGGCGCGATGACGCTCGATCCGGTGCTGGCCGCCTGTCCCGACCAGGGGCCGCTGCATATCCTGGTGGTCGAGGACAATCCCGATGTCGGCGCGTTCGCGATCTCCGCGCTCGCTGATCTGGGGCACGCGATCGTGTTCGCGCGCGATGCCGAGGAGGCGCTCGATCTGCTCGAGGCGCACGCGGTGGGCTTCGACGTGGTCTTTTCGGACGTGATGATGCCGGGCATGACCGGGATCGAGCTCGGGCGCGAAATCCGCCGGCGCTATCCCGGGACCGCGATCCTGCTGACCAGCGGCTATAGCGAGGTCATCTCGCGCGAAGGAGCGCACGGGTTCGACCTGTTGCGGAAACCCTATTCGATGGGCGAACTCGCCGCCGCGCTCCGCACCGCAACCGCGACTTCCAGCTAGGCCGGCTCCGCGCAATAGGCGGCGACCATCGACCGGATGTCGACACGGGCCTTCAGCCGCGCGGCCAGCAGCGCGGTGCCGCTGATCTTGCGCTGGACGAACAGCGTGTCGATCGGCGGAAGGTGCCACGTCTCGCGGTCGCGCGCGATCTCGGTGCCCTGTTCGCGCAGCACGCCGACGAACGCACGATCGCCGAAATCGAACGGGCCAGGCTTGGCGAGTTCCCCCAGGATCACATCGATCATCCGGTCGACCAGCGCCCGATGCCGCTCGACCGCCGCCTCGCCGAGGAAGCCGGCGGCGACCGCAGCCTCGCGCACCGCATCGCGGTCCCCCGCGAGCGCCGCGGCAAGCAGGCGGCGATAGCCTTCGCCGGTTTCGGCGGGGAGGGGGCGGGCCGCGCCGAAATCGAGCAGGACGAGGCGTTGCGTGTCGGGCTGCCAGCGGTAATTGGCGAAGTTCGGGTCGGTCTGCATCAGCTGCCATTCAAACAACTCGCGCAAAACCAGCGACACGAGATCGTGCATGACGCGGTCGCGCGACTCTTGCGGCGCGGTTTCGAGCGATTCGACGGGAACGCCGGTGACGAAGCTCATCGCGAGGACGCGCGGTGTCGTCAGCTCGGACACGAACGAAGGCACGACGAACGCACTCTCGCCCTCCAGCAATGCGCCATAGCGTTCAAGCATCGTCGCTTCGCGCAGATAGTCCGCCTCCTCGTGCAGCTGGCGCTTCGCCTCGCCCAGCAACGGCGCGATATCGAGCGACTTGGGCATCAACCCGGACACGCGCAGCAACGTCGCGACATTGTCGACATCGGCGTCGATGCTGTCCTTCACGCCGGGATACTGGACCTTGATCGCCAGCTCGGCGCCGTCGGGAAGGCGTGCACGGTGGACCTGTCCGATCGAGGCGGCGGCAACCGGATGCGCCTGGAAATGCGCGAACCGGCGGCGCCAGTCCTTGCCCCATTCGGCGGCGAGCACGCGATCGAGCTGCTGCGGCGGCATGTGGTGCGCATTGTTGCGCAGCTTGGCGAGGATCGTCGCGAGCTCGGGCGGGAGCATGTCGCCCGCGTCCATCGAGATCATCTGGCCCAGCTTCATTGCCGCGCCGCGCAGGTGCGAGAGCTGGTCGGCGACGCGGGTGGCGTTGGCGGGGGTCAGCAGCAGGTCGCCCATGCTCGGCCGTTCACCGCTGGCGAGCCGCCGCGCACCCTCAGCGACGACACCGCCCGCAACCCCGCCCGCAAGCCGCCCGAAGACGCCCAGTCGCGCGAGGCGCCCACTGGGGATGGCACGCCCTGCACTGGCCTTGGCACCGCGGTCTTCGGTCACGTCGCATCCTTCATCGGCCGCGAAGCGCAACCCTGATGCGGGATATGGGGCGCTGTCTCAGGCGATCAATCAGCGCCAATCGTCAATCTACTTGGGTGACCCGGTTTGCGGTGTCCGCAACGAGCGGATCCGCGAGCATGGTCTCGCCCAGCGACGCCAGCACCGCTGCCGCCAGCGCGTCGAGGCCATAAGGCTTTTCGAGCATGATCGCATCGGTCTCGTCCGCGACCGAAGCCGTATCGCCCGTGGCGAAGACGATGCCGACCCCCGGGCGAAGCGCGCGCGCCGTCCGTGCAAAGTCCGGACCGGACACGCCCGGCAGGTTCACGTCGGTCACCAGCGCGTCGATGGGGACCGTCTGCAGCGCGGTCATCGCGTCCTCGGCACTCGCCGCGTCGACCACGACGAACCCGCTGCCCTGGAGCATCTCGGCGGTGTTGGCACGGATCATCGCGTCGTCCTCGACCAGCAACACCGTGCGGCGGGCAGGGGTGTCGAGCCGGCGGTCGGCGTCGATCCGGGCGTCGCGCGCTGCCTTGGCGGCGGGATTGCCCGAACGCTGGCGGTTGGCGAGCACCTGGCGGAACTTCCGCGCCAATGCTTCGCGCGTGTACGGCTTCGACAACAGGTCGAGCCCGGCATCGAGCTTGCCGCCATGCACGATAGAGTTCTCGGTATAGCCGGAGGTGAACAGCACCGCGAGGTCGGGCAGGCGTTCCTTGGCCTTGCGCGCGAGCTCGGGGCTTTTCAGCGTGCCGGGCATCACGACGTCGGTAAACAGCAGGTCGATCGGCACGCCGCTTTCGATGACGTTGAGCGCGCTCGCGGCGTCGACTGCCTTGAGCACGCTGTAGCCGAGATCGGTGAGCAGTTCGACGACCGTGCTGCGCACCTCGTCATCATCCTCGACCACCAGCACGGTCTCGGTCCCGCCGGAGATCGGGCTGGCATCCGCGACGACCTCGACGTCCTCGGTCTCCATCGCGCGCGGCAGGTACAGCTTGATCGTCGTGCCTTCGCCGACCTCGGAATAGATCTTCACATGCCCGCCGGACTGTTTGACGAAGCCATAGACCATCGACAGGCCCAGTCCCGAGCCCTTGCCCTCGCTCTTGGTCGAGAAGAACGGTTCGAAGACCTTCTCGATGATCTCGGGGCTCATGCCGGTGCCGGTGTCGGACACCGCCAGCATCACATATTGGCCGGGCTCGACCTCGTCATGCGTACGTGCATAGGTGTCGTCGAGATGCGCGTTGCCGAGCTCGATCGTCAGCTTGCCCTGGCCGTCCATCGCGTCGCGCGCGTTGATCGCCAGGTTGAGCAGCGCGTTCTCGATCTGCGCGGGGTCGATGAAGGTGTTCCACAGCCCGCCGCCGACCATCGTCTCGATCTCGACGCCTTCGCCGATCGCGCGACGCAGCATGTCGTCCATCCCGCGGACGAACCGCGTGACGTTGACGACCTTCGGCTCGAGCGCCTGGCGGCGCCCGAAGGCGAGCAGCTGGGCGGCGAGCTTCGATCCGCGGGTGACGCCTGCCATCGCGTTGGCGACCCAGCGTTCGGCGCGCTCGTTACCCGCGAGGTTCTTGCCGAGGAGCTGCAGATTGCCCGACACGACCTGGAGCAGGTTGTTGAAATCATGCGCCACGCCGCCGGTCAGCTTGCCGACCGTCTCCATCTTCTGCGACTGGGCGAGCTTGGCCTCCGCCTGGCGACGCTCGTCGATCTCGCGGATGACCCGCGCCTCGAGCGTCTCGTTGAGCTGGCGCAGCTGGTCCTCGGCGCGTTCGCGGTGGCGGACCTGGCGCGCGAGCGCCTCGGCCTGGTCGCGCAGCGCGGCTTCGGCGGCGCGCTGGTGCGTGATGTCGGTGTGGACGCCGACCCACTCGATCACCTCGCCCGCCGCGTCGAGCATCGGCAGCCCGCGCACCGCGAACGTGCGCCACGTGCCGCAATGGCGGCGGACGCGGTGTTCGAACACGAACATCGACTTGGCGAGCACCGCGCTGGTCCACGCCTTGATCGTCGCCGCGACGTCGTCGGGGTGGATCGCGTCGGCCCAGCCGAAATTCTGATACGCGTCGATCGACTGCCCCGTGAGCGCCGCCCAGCCGGGCTGCTCGCCGATCATCCGGCCGTCGGGACTGTTGGTCCAGAGCACGCCGTGGACCGCGTCCATCGCGGTGCGGAACCGGCCGTTGCTGATGCCGAGCTCGGCCTCGCGCTGGGCCCGGTCCTCGACATCGATGCCGAGCACGTAGAGGCCCGGGATCGATCCATCGGCGGCGACATGCGGCACATAGCGGAACTCGGCGCGCCGCGGGCGGCCGTCGCGGTGCGGGAACACGGTCTGCGCGACGAAGCTCTCGCCCGCCAAAGCCCGATCGAACGATGCGCGGCGATCCTCGTAGACGGCCTCGCCAAGCACATCGCGGACGGGCTTGCCGATCATCGCGTCGGCCGCAACGCCCAGCCAGTTCTCATATTGCGCGTTGGCGAGCCGGTAGACATGGTCGGAATCGATGTACGAGATGAGCATCGGCACCGCGTCGGTGACCCGACGCAGTTCGGCCGAGCTGGCGGCAAGGCGGTGCTCGGCCTCGACCCGGCCGCTATTGTCGACCATCGTGCACAGCACCCCGCCGACGCTCCCGCCCGCACAGTAGATGGGGGTGTAGAACAGGTCGAGCGTGAGCGTCTCGGGGCCGTCAGGCCGCTGGAACAGGATCGGCTGGTCGCGATAGGCCACGGTCTCGCCGCGCTGGCTCGCGTCGAGGACGGCGCGGTTCCAGTCCCACACTTCGGGGAATGCGGTCGCGACCGGACTGCCCAGCGCGGCGGGGTGACGGTCGCCGGCCACCGCGCGATAGCTGTCATTGTACAGCATGACGTGATCGGGGCCCCACATCACGACCTTGGCCACCGGCGAATTGATGATGTTGGCGAGCGTGACGCGGAGCTCGGCGGGCCATGTCTCGATCGCGCCGAGCGAGGTCGCGCTCCAGTCGCGCTGGCGGACCAGCATGCCGCATTCGCCGCCGCCGATCAGCGCCTCGACGGGCGTGCGCGGCGCACGCATCTGGTCGAGCGCGGTGCGGATGATCGCGGTCACATCGCCATGGCCCTGCGCGGCGAGATCGTCGATCTGGCGGCCAAGATCGGCTGGCAGGGAAATGATGCGCGACGAGGCGGGTGTTGTCATGTTCGACTAGTGGGTTTGCCGCGCACGCGTGTCAATGAATACGAACGGTGGAATACGAACGGTGGAATACGAACGGTGGCGGGAGGCGGTCACTCGACCGCTCCCGCCACCGCGCGCCGCGCGATCACCCCTCGGTGCGCGGCAGGCCGAGCGGGTTGCCGTGCTTGACCGCCTTGGGCAGCAGCGCGTCGGGCAGGTCCTGGTAGCAGACCGGGCGCAGGAACCGCTCGATCGCCGCGGTTCCGACCGAGGTCGTGCGCGGATCCGAGGTGGCGGGGAAGGGGCCGCCATGCACCATCGCCGGTGCGACCTCGACACCCGTCGGCCAGCCGTTCGCGAGAATGCGGCCCGCCTTGCGCTCGAGTACCGGCAGCAGCGCCGCCGCGTCGGCATGGTCGCCCTCGTCGATCTGCAGCGTGATCGTCAGCTGGCCCTCGATCGTCTCGAGCACGCGGCGAACCTCGGCGAGGTCGGCGCAGCGGATGATGATCGACGCCGCGCCGAAGACTTCGTGCGACAGCGCCGGGTCGGCGACGAACGCCTTGCCGGTCGTCGAGAACAGCGCCGCACGGCCGCGGTTCGCGCCCTCGGCGTCGGTGCCACGCGCGAGCGTCTCGACCGAGTCATGGCCGGCGAGCGCTGCGACGCCCTGCTCGTAGCTGGCATGGATGCCGGGGGTTAGCATAACCTGCGGTGCGGCCTCGCCCAGCGCAGCGGCCGCCGCTTCGACGAAGGTGTCGAGGTCGGGGCCGTCGACCGCAACGACGATGCCGGGGTTGGTGCAGAACTGCCCCGATCCCATCGTCAGCGATCCGACATACGCCTTGCCGAGCGCTTCGCCACGCGCAGCCAGCGCGGCGGGGAACAGGATGACCGGGTTGATGCTGCTCATCTCGGCATAGACCGGGATCGGCTCGGACCGTGCCGCGGCGAGCGCGACCAGCGCCAGGCCACCGCTGCGCGATCCGGTGAAGCCGACCGCCTTGATCCGCGGATCGTTGACGAGCGCGGCACCGAGTTCGTTGGCGGGGCCCTGGACGAGCGAGAAGACGCCTTCGGGCAGGCCGCACTTCGCGACGGCGGCCTGGATCGCCTTGCCGACCATCACCGACGTGCCGGGATGGGCGGGGTGGCCCTTGACGACAACCGGGCAGCCGGCGGCCAGTGCGGAGGCGGTGTCGCCGCCTGCGACCGAGAAAGCGAGCGGGAAGTTCGACGCACCGAACACCGCGACCGGACCGACCGCGATTCGACGCTGGCGCAGGTCGGAGCGCGGCGCAGGCTTGCGATCGGGCTGCGCGTGATCGATCACGACCGACGCCCATGTCCCCTGGCGCAGATGCTTGGCGAACAGGCGGAGCTGGCCGGTGGTACGACCGCGCTCACCCTCAAGCCGTGGCTGCGGCAGGCCGCTCTCCTGCATCGCCCGCGCGACGAGCGGCGCGTGGATCGCCTCGATCTCGTCGGCGATCGTCTCGAGGAACACCGCGCGCGCCTCGGGGTCGGTCTCGCGGAAGGTGTCGAACGCGGCGTCGGCGAGCGAGCATGCGTCGGCGATGTCGTCCTGGCTCGATACCGCGAAGGCGGGCTCGATCTTCGCGTCGGTCGACGGGTCGATCGCCAGGAAGGTGACGTCGCTGCTTACGGCGCGTGCGCCGATCGGGAAGGTGCCGTCCATGTCAGTTCTCCAGGTCAAACGATGCAGGCCGTATCGTCGCGACTGCGTCGGCCAGCGTTGCGCATGCACTATTGGTGGGAGCGGTAACACGCAAGCGCAAGGTCGGGATGTTTCGCTTGCAGCGGCCTCCCCGAAGGCGTTGCGGAAGATCGCGGCGCTCCCATCTTGGCGGGATGCACGATGATCTCATCCACCTTGGCCTAATCGACGACGCCGACGTCGTTCTCGACGAGGCGGCACTCGCCTTGGCGCTGCCCGATCACCCTCGCGCCAGTCGCGAGGCGTTCCAGGGCGTCTTCCAGGCGATCGCCGACCGGCTGGAAGCGGCCGGCAGCGAGGGTCTCGACGCGCGGTCGCAGGCCGAATTGCTCGCGATCGTCATCGGCGACGAGTTCGGCTTCGTCGGCGACTCCGCGACCTATGACGATCCCGCCAACACCGACATGATCCGCGTCATCGAGCGTCGCCGCGGCCTGCCCGTCAGCCTGTCGATCCTGTATGTCGCGGCGGCGCGGCGGCTGGGCTGGACGGCGAACATCCTCGACGTGCCGGGGCATGTGCTCGTGCTGGTCGGCGAAGAGGCGGTTCCGGTGATGATCGACCCGTTTCGCGGCGGTGAGCCGGTCGATCGCGACCAGCTCGTCGCGCTGCTCCACGCGGTGGATCCTGGTCGGGTCGCGGCGGCAAACCATGTCGCGACGATGCCGAACCGCGCGATCCTTCTGCGCCTGCTGATGAATGCGGCGACACGTGCCGAAGCGGCCGGGGACGGCCGACGCGCGCTCATTCTCTATCACCGCATGACGCTCGTCGCACCCGACTCGGGCCATGCCTGGTGGGAACGCGCGCGTCTCGAACTGACCAGCGGCGAGATCGGCGCGGCGCGCGGGAGCCTCAGCGCGATGCTGGAGATTACGCGCGAGCCCGAGCTTCGCGCGAAGGTCTCCGGCATATTGGCGTCGTTGCACGCGTAAGCCGGGGACGGCCCCGGCCTGACCTTCAGCCGGGAATACCCCAGTTCGCCTCCTCGCCGGCGGCCTTGGCGGTGCGCACCAGATGCTCGACATAATTCTGGAAGACCGGCACCGTGAAGGTGACGAGCGTCGGTTCGCCGTTGGGTTCCTTGAAGGTCAGCACGACGAACCGGCCGCCTTCCTCGTCGAGGACGAGGCCGGCTTCCATTGCGCCCGGCCCGCTGGGGGTGATGATCGTTGCGGTCATTGTTCGTCTCTTGCGTTGCCGGTGTGTCGTGGCGGCTATGCCGTACATCGGCGATCGGCGTCTACGGCCTCGCGCTTGAGCCCCGGACGGCATGACAGTCAGGGCAGCGCGAGGTCGGCGAAGTGCTGCCGGATATATGCCAGCTTGGGGTCGATATAGCGGCGGCAGAACGGCCGGCTGGGATCGGTCTGGTAGTAATTGCGGTAGCGTTCCTCGGACCCGCGGAACCCGACGAACGCGAGCACCGCGGTCCGGGCTGGCTCGCCCGTGTCGCTGGCGAACTGCGCGATCGTGCGCGCGGCTTCGTCGTGCTGCTGATCGTCGAAGACGTACACCGCGCTGCGATACCGCCCTTCCGGCGAGTAGGTACCGCTCGCCGAATGCGTCCGGAGGTGGACCTCCGCCAAAATGCCGAGCTGTATGATCGCGGGATCGAAGGTCACGATCACACCTTCCGCCCACGCGTCCCAGGGCGGCTCGGACTGGAGGAACCCCTGATCCACCTGAACGACGCCGCGCAACGCCTGGAAGACCCCTTCGGTGCACCAGTGGCAGCCGCCGCCAAAGCCGATCTTCTCCACTGTCACCTCTCCGCGCGGGTCCCGTCGCGTCGGGTCGTAGTGACGCCACCGCAGGGCGCAACCGTCGATGAAGCAGCGGTCAGCGGGGCCGTTACGTCGACAGCGTCATCCGCAGGATCATCGACGACGGATCGCCGGGGCATGGCGCGGCGATCCAGCCGCGTTCGCGTTCCAGTTCGATCGCCTGGTGGTTGTCGCGGCTCTCGATCGATTCGAGCGTCGTGATCCCCCTGGCACGCGCGAACGCGGCGACATGGTCGAGCATGCTCCAGCTGATGCCGCGACGCTTGAAATCGCTGCGGATCGCCAGCGCGACTTCGGCGCGCGCGAGGCTTTCATCCGCCGCCAGCATCGCGGTCGCGACGATCGCGTTGGTCGTTGGATCGAAGGCGAGGAAATTCTCGGTGCGCTGGTGATCGACCGTGACG
Source organism: Sphingomonas sp. Leaf28 (assembly GCF_001421685.1). Classification (NCBI taxonomy): domain Bacteria; kingdom Pseudomonadati; phylum Pseudomonadota; class Alphaproteobacteria; order Sphingomonadales; family Sphingomonadaceae; genus Sphingomonas; species Sphingomonas sp. Leaf28. The sequence continues at coordinate 410,881 of NZ_LMKX01000007.1, forward strand.
AGCGCGCGGAGCTGGTTATGGCCGACTGTGTGAATCGCGCTGAGGAAGCGAAACCGCAGATCCTCGACGTCGACATGCTCGAAGAACGCCCCGAGCGCAGGCTCGTCGGCGGGGCAGGCGGGGCGAACATGGAAGACATAGCCCGTCCGCGTCGCGATATCCGCGCTCCACGACACGACCGGGAGTGTTGCTCCGGCGTCTGCGCGCTCGCTGACGAGTTCGACCATTGTGATGTCCTTTGCGATTGGCCACCGCGATCGGCGACGCACGCCGTACCTAGCCGCAAGGCGACCGCCGCCGCAGCGTCGGGAAACACGTAGCGTCCCCCGCGCCTGCTTCGCCCCTACGATATGGAAAGGACCACTTGTCGCCACCCCGATTTTGGGCGACCAAGCCGCATGATCGAACCCAAGCCTACCAAGGTCCGCACGGCTTTGGGCCGCAACCTCACCTACGGAATGCTCGATACGGTGGGCCGTGCGATCGTCACCGGCCATTATGACGGAAAACGCTTTCCGACAGAGGCTGAACTGGCGACCGAGCACGGCGTCAGCCGGTCGGTGACGCGCGAGGCCGTCAAGATGCTGACCGCGAAGGGCCTGCTGTCCGCGCGTCCACGGCAGGGCACGATCATCCAGCCGAACACCGCGTGGAACCTGTTCGACACCGACGTGCTGCGCTGGCTGCTCGAACGCCAGTTCACGCTGCCGCTCTTGCGCAGCTTCAACGAGCTTCGCCTCGCGGTCGAGCCGATGGCGGCGCAGCTTGCAGCGATGCACGCGACGTCGGCGGGCGTCGCGATGATCGCGGCAGGCTATGCGCGGATGGAGGCGGCCGAGCGCGGCGATGACGATGCGCTCGATGCCGATATTGCGTTCCACGTCGCGATCCTGCGCGCGTGCGACAATCCTTTCTTCGCGCAGTTCGAGGATCTCGTGTCGACTGCTTTGCGCACCTCGATCCGCTTCACCAACCGCTTCAAGGGCCGCAGCGCCAGCCTGCCCGCGCACAAGGCCGTGCTCGAGGCGATCGCCGCGCGCGACGCAGGCTCCGCCAGCGCGACGATCCGGTCGATCATCGAGGACGTCATGATCCTCATCCGCCAGGCCGAGAGCGAAGGCGCGGTGGTCGATCGCGGGGCAGCCGTGCTCGGCTGACGCGAACGCTTATACCAGCCCGCGCCCTTCGATTTTGAGGACGGGGACGAACCCGCCGCCAGGGTTCGCGGGCATCGTCAGGTGCAACCCGCGCGCATCCCGGCGGTGCGCGATCGTCGCACCGCCGAGCAATGTCACGCGCTCGACGGCGCCCTCGGCAAAGCGGTGGCGCCCCAGCGCCTCGATCGTGACCTCGCCCCGCGGCCAGCCAAGAAACAGCGCGTAGAGCGCCCCCTTGTTGGTGGTGAACCTCACGTCGCGCGGCGTGAACACCCCCGACGATTGCTCGTTCTGCATGCCCGCCTGAAGCTTGGTCGGGCCCTCGCCATAGATCCGCCACGGCCGCGAGCCGAAGATCGCCGCGTCGTTGACCGCGATCCAGCGGCTCATGCCATCGAGGATCTTCTCCTCCTCGCCGTCGATCGAGCCGTCGCCCGGTTGCGGGATCGACAGGAGCAAATTGCCGTTCTTCGACACGACGTCGGCGAGCCGCTGGATCACCTGTTCGGCAGTCTTGTAGCTTTTGTCGGTCAGGCGCGCGACATTGTAGAACCAGTCGCCGATGCACGTGTCGGTCTGCCACGGCTCGTCCCACAGATGGTCGGTGAAGCCGCGCTCGACGTCCTGCACCAGCCCGAAGCGCGCATAGGGCTTCAGTTGCTTGGCAGTCAGCACGACATCGATCGTGCCGTGCCACGCGATCGAGCGGTTGTAATAGTCCGCCGCCGCCTGCAGCCCGATCGGACCGAACGGCAGTTCGTAGTCGTCGAAATAGCAGAAGTCGGGCTTGTATGTGTCGATCAGGTCGGTCTGGCGGAGCAGCCATTTGGCGGCATAGCCCGGATCGTTCGGTGGCGGCGTTTCGATCCACTGGCCGTCGTTCGCCTCATGCCAGGCGGCCATCGCCGCGATCGTGTCGATCCCGTTCGGCAGAACCGCGTGCGCGCCGGTATAGAGCTGTTGGGGGTCGAGCCCGTCCCACCATTTTCCGCGGCCGTCGGCGGCGCGCAGCGTGAAGGCGTCATAGCGTTGCCCCTTCAGCGGCCCGGTCGGGTCATAGCCGTAAGCGGTTTGGTACCAGTGCCAACTATGCGCGGCATGGTTCGACACGCCGAACTTCAGCCCGGCCCGCCGCGCCGCCTTCGCCCATGTTCCCACGACGTCGCGCTTCGGCCCGACGCGCAGTGAGTTCCACGCGTGATAGCGACTGTCGTAGCAGTCGAGATTGTCGTGATGGTTGGCGAGCGAGACGAAATATTTCGCGCCCGCCTTGGCATAGCGCGCGATCAGCGCATCGGGATCCCAGCGTTCTGCGGTCCAGCGGTTCATCACCTCCATCATCCCCGACCGGGTCGGATGGCCATAGGTCTTGAGGTGGTGGTCGTACGCGGGGTGCCCCTGCAGATACATCAGGCGGCCGTACCAGTCGCCCTGCTCGGGCACCGATTGCGGCCCCCAATGCGACCACAGCCCGAGCTTCGCATCGCGAAACCAGTCGGGGTAGCGATAGTGATCGACCAGCGACTGCCAGGTCGGTTGCACCGGACCACGCGCCAACCCCATTGGGCTCTGCGCCAGCGCGTGCGTCGCGGGACCGAGTGCTGCTATCCCTGCTAGCACCGACCGGCGGCTGAGATCGACGCTCACTTGGCCCCGGATACCCGGCGGATCGCGGCAAGCGCAAGCGGTCGCATCACCGCATAGCCGGCGGGCGTCGGGTGGACGCCGTCACTCGCCAGGCCCGGCTTCATCGCGCCCTCGGGCGTGGCGAGCGCGGTGTAATAGTCGACATAGGTGAAGCCGTTCTTCGCCGCATAGCTTTTCAACCAGCCGTTCAGCGCGCGGATCTGCGGCACCGGCTGCTTGTCCTTGCTCCACGGGAAGGCGGCGGCTGGCGGGATCGAGGCGATGATCACCTTGATACCGTTTGCGCGCGCGAGGTCGGCCATGCTGGCGATGTTGCCCTGGACGATCTCCATCGTCGAGGCGCCGGTGTTGCCCGCAATGTCGTTGGTGCCCGCCATGATCTGCACCGCGCGCGGCTTGAGCGCGATCACGTCCTCGCGGAACCGCACCAGCATCTGCGGCGTGGTCTGGCCGCTGATCCCGCGATCGACGACGCCGTCGGTGAACAGCGCGGCATCTGCGCCGATCCAGTTGTCGGTGATCGAATCCCCCATGAAGATCACGCGGACGGGCGTGCGCGACGCCTTTAGCTGGTCGTTCTGCGCGCGGTACCGGCACAGCTGACCATAGTCGCGCATCATCATGTGCCGCTTCCACGCCTCCCACCCTGCGCCGTCGGTCGGCGCGGGGTGCGCGGGGCAGGGGTCCGCGACGATCCCGACCGGATCGCCGGCATAGGGATCGCCGGGCAACACGGTCTGCGCCGTCGCGGGCACCGCGGAGAGCGACAGTGCGACGATGAACAGCCCGCGCCTCACTTGGCACCCACGATCTGGACCAGCGATGCGGCATTCTGCCCGGTCGGCAGCTTGCCCGACGCGGTCAGCTTTGCGGTCTTGTCGTCCCAGCGCAGCATGGCCTTGCGACCACCCTTGGTCTGGTACGCGTTGGTCACGCCGTCATCGTCGTACAGCGCGAAGCTGGCATCGGCGCCGGGATAGACGCGGATGCTCTCCAGCGCCTGCGCCGTCGCGGTGCTCAGCACCTGGACGCCCATCGGGATGATCGACCCGGCGCGCACGAACAGCGGGATCTTGTCGATCGGCGCGTTCGCGGTGACGGTCTGGCCGCCGGTGAACCGCTGGTTGGTCCAGTAGTCATACCAGTCGGCACCCGCGGGCAGATAGACCTGGCGGCTGGTCCTGCCCTGTTCGGTGACGGGCGCGACCAGGAAGGCGGGGCCGAACATATATTCGTCGCCCATGTCGGCGACCGCGGGATCGTTCGGGAAATCCATGAACAGCGCGCGCATCATCGGCGCGTTGCTCTCGTAGGTCTGGCGCCCGAGCGAATAGATGTAGGGCATCAGCGTGTAGCGGAGCTTGAGGAAGTTCGCGAGGATCGGCTCGGCGGCTGCGCCATATTCCCAGATCGCGGTGGCAGGGCGCTGGCCGTGGATCCGCAACGTCGGCGTGAACACGCTATAGGCGAACCAGCGCGTGAACAGCTCGGGGTAATCCGCATAGTCGGGTGCCATCGCCTTTGCGCCTGCCGGATCGACCAGCACGGGACGGGTCGCCTTCGGCCCGCTCGGCCATTGCCAGCCGCCGATGTCGCTGCCCCAATAGGCCATGCCGCTCGCGGTGAAGCCCAGCCCGGCGGGCACCTGGCGATGCAGCGCCTCCCAGGTCGACTTGATGTCCGACGACCAGAACAGTCCGCCATTGCGCTGTGCGCCAAGATAGGCGGCGCGCGACAGGATCAGGTTGCGCATCGTGGGGCGGTCCTTCGCCGACCCCTCCGCCACGCCCGTCGTGTGGAGCAGCGGGAAGACGTTGTGATAGCGGTCGCCCGAGCCGATCGAATAGAAGCTGCCGTCGGGCACCAGGTCGGGCTCGGTCTCGTCGAGCCAGAACCAGTCGAAGCCCTGGCTGGCGATGTTGTCGCGGATCCGCTCCCAGAACCAGTGGCGTGCATCGGGATTGGTGCTGTCGATCAACGCGCCGGCGCGGTCGGAGCGGATCGGCAGCCCGTCGACGACGTTGCCGTCCTTGTCCTTCAGGAACCAGCCCTTCGTCGACAGCAGGTCGAAATAGCGCGATTCCTTCTCGAAGCGCGGCCAGACGCTGATGATCGAATGCATCCCCATCGACTTGAGCGTGTCGTTCATGCCCTTGGGATCAGGGAAATAGGTACGGTCGATGTCGAGCTGACCCATGCGCGACCAGTAGAACCAGTCGAGCACCATGATGTCGAGCGGCAGGCCGCGGCTGCGATAGCCGTCGGCGATGCCGAGCAGTTCCTTCTGCGTCTCGTACCGCGCCTTGCTCTGGATAAGCCCGAATGCGGCTTTTGGCGGCAGCGGCGTCGTCCCGGTCAGCGTGGCATAGCCGGCATAGATCTCGTCGGTGGTGGCGCCCGTGATGACGAAGAACGACACCCGCTCGCCGACTTCCGACTGCCAGTGCGTCGAACTGTGCAAACCGGGGGAGACGATCGTCGCGGACGGATTGTCCCAGACGATGCCATAGCCCTTGTTGGTGACCATGAACGGTACGCAGACCGTCTCGCCCGCGGGCGCATCGTAATTGTGGCGGCAGTCGATCGTGCGGCCGCGCAGATCGAGCTTGCCCTCCTGATTCTGGCCCAGCCCGTAATAATGCTCGTCGGCGGGTGAGGCGAAGCTTGCGCCGACCCGGAACGTCTTCTCGCCGTTGACGGTGTGCGGGGCCATTTCCCAGCCGGTCATCTGCGTCAGCATCGTGCCGTCGGGCTTGCGGATCGTTACCGAGACCGGCGGCAGCGACGGCGCGAAATAGCGCTCCATCTGCGACGGCGCCTTGGGCCACGGCTTCGCATCGACCGACAGCGACAGCGCGGCGGAGGCGAACACGTCGGCGCTATTTGTGGTCTGATGCGTCCAGCCAGCAGCGTTGGGCTTGGCGTTGGGACCATCGCCGGGGGGCGCGTCGACCTGACCGCGATCGGTCGCGATCGTCACGCGGACGATGTTGGGCGCATAGGCCTCGACCGAGACCAGGCTGCCGTTGCGATCGACCGTCGCGATCGGCGCGGCGTTCGCGGCCGTCCCCAGCGTCGCGAGCGAGGCCCCGATCGCGAGGCGTGCCACCAGTCGCGACGACCATCCCACGCGCGTCGTGTGGAGAGATGGCTCGGACGATGGCGTGAGCGCACGCGCTGGGGAAATGTACATCGAAATCCTCTCCATGGGCCTGTGCCCTTTGGGTAGCGCTATCATAGCACGAATGAAATTTTGTCGGATAATTGCAGAAACGGGATGCAGATCAACCAGATTTCTCGCCGATGGCCGGATGCCTGCGATCAGGAGTTCCGACTCTGACCGGCCAGCCATCGAAGATCCCGGACGACGGGGGCTGCGTGTGCCGGGCAGGGGCGGTCGACCGGCCTTACCGCAGGAGCGCCACCCCGTAGGGCGCTAGATCGAGCGAGCCGGTGTACGTCTTGCCCGTCAGCGTATCGTGCTTCTGGCCGGCGAGCGCGACGCGCACGGGCGCGTTGCTGGTGTTGACGTACAATGTGCGCCCCTCGACGACCCGGGCGACCACGCCCGGCGGCGTGACGGGGCCGCGCTCGATCCCGAGTTCGGCATAAAGCGACCGGACCAGCGGATCGAGAAAGGCGGGCTGCGCGGCAGTGGCGAGATAGATCGCCCGACCCTTGCCGAAGCGGTTGACGGTGATCGCAGGGCTTGGCCGGGGGGTGTTGGTAAACATCGCCAACGGTTTGGCCGTGCTGGGTTCGAGCACTTCGTAATAGGGATCGCTGCCGGTTTGCTCCTTGCCCTCGAACGTCACCTTCAGCGGCTGTTCGGCACGGTAGAACTCGTTCGTCCGCACGCCGAACACATCGGTCAGTCGGCCGGGCAGCGGCGTCTCGAACCACTTGCCCGTCTCGTCCACCTTGGCGGAATAGCCGGTCATGATGACCGTACCGCCGTTAGAGACATAGCGCCGCACCGCGTCCGCGGTTTCCTTGTCGATCATGTACGCGCTGGGCAGGATCACGAGCTTGTAGCGATCGATCGGGTCGTGGCCGATGTCGATCACGGCGGTATCGATGTTGTCGACGAACAGCGGTTCGAGCGCGGCCTTGGCCTGGTCGGGATAGCTGGTCTTGAAATATTCCTGCATCGTGTTGGGCCCGGGCGGGGGCGAGGTCAGCCAGTTGGTCTGGAACGAATAGGCGATCGCGACCTCGGGCTTGCGGTAACGGGGGAAGGGCAAACCGCAGGCCGCGGATAATCGGATGTGTCAAAAAGCCTCTCCAAGCCTATACTATTTCAGGCGAACGCGATCGCGAACGCGCTTGCGTGACGCGTCGGCAGGACCGCCGGCAGATCGATGACCAGCGCCTGTCCGGTCTGACGAAACGCGATCCCGCCGGGCCGGCCGAGCAAGCGGACCGAACGGACGCGGCGGCGTTCGTGCGGATTGGGCTGGGCCAGCGACGTGATCACCGTCTGCCCCTGCGGCGTGCCGAGCGTGATCGCATACAGCGTGTCGCCCTTGGTCGTGAACCGGATGTCGCGCGGCGTGTAGCTGGTCTTTTCCGCAAACGCGCCCGCGGCGGCGGTGGTGGGCCCCTCGCCATAGATGGTCCAGGGGCGGGTACCGTGGATCGCCTCGCCGTTGGCGGCCATCCATGGCGCGAGATCGCTCAGCAACCGGTCGGACTCCGCCGGCAGGCTGCCATCGGCGTGCATTACGACGTTCAGCAACAGGTTGCCGTTCTTGCTGACCACATCGGCCAGCATCGCGACCACCTCGTCGGTGGTCTTGTACGTGCCGTTCCGGTCGAAGAACCAGTCTCCGTTCGAGGTGTCGGTCTGCCAGGGATGCGGATTGATCCCCTTGAGCACCCCGCGCTCGACGTCCTGCACCGCCCAGTCCGTGCTGAACGCGCCCGAGCCCGTATCCTTGCAGTTGTAGACCGCCTCCAGCGTGCCGTTGCGCGCCATGCTGCTGTTGTAGAAATGCGCGAGGAGCGAGCGGCCGACCGCGCCGAACGGCAGGCCGCCGTCCGAATAGAGCAGGTCGGGCTGGTAACTGTCGATCAGGTCGCGAATCCGGTCGAACCACAGCGCGTGATAGTCCGGGTTGGTCGTGTACCAGCTGGCCGGCGTGTTGAGGAACGGCTCGTCGCGGTTGCTGTGGTAGAGATCGGCATAGCGCAGATCGGCGCCGTCATATGCGACTCCCAGCTTGGGCCAGAACTGATCGTAGAGATGGTTGGGATACCACCAGGAATAGCTCGCGCCGAGATGTTCGGACACGCCGAAGCGAAGCCCGCGGCGGACCGCCGCCGCCTTCCACGCGCCGACGATGTCGCGCTTCGGCCCCATCGCGACGGCGTTCCAGCGCTGATGCTTCGACTGCCAAAGGTCGAAATTATCGTGATGGACGCCCATCGACACGAGGTAGCGTGCGCCCGCGGCGGCATAGCGCGCGGCGAGCGCATCAGGATCGAAGTTTTCCGCGCGCCATAGCGGGATGATGTCCTTGTACCCCGATGTCGACGGGTGGCCGTAGGTCTTGACGTGATGATCGTAATGCGGGTGGCCGGGCACGTACATGAAGCGCGCATACCAGTCGCCCTGGCCCGGAACCGCCTGCGGTCCCCAATGCGCCCAGATCCCGAACTTGGCGTCGCGAAACCAGTCCGGCGCGCGGTAGCCGGCAAGCGACTGCGCGGTGGACTCGAACCGACCCGGCATGATCGCCGGGGTCGGGCGCGCCGACGCGCGTCCCGGAGGCGACGCGACGGCACGCGAGACGCCACCCAGGCCGACTGCGGCCGCGAGCGGTGCGCCTAACACCTCGCGTTTGCTGAACGTCACCAAGATCCTCTCCCCAGATGCGTTGGACCGCTCGGTAGGAGCGTTGCGTGCAAACGACCCGATGTCGGACGGATTGTCAATTAAGTCTTACAATTAGACTTTTTATGTCTGACTTGGCGCCGCGCGGCCGGATCGGGCGAATGCTGCCTGCGAGCGGCTCGAGCCTGGCAACTATCGGAAACACCAGCGCCGACATACCCGTCAGGCGCTGCCGCAGTGTGCTATTTATGCCATAACCTTTGACATTTGTCGGCGTAATTCGAATTAGCATATAAATGATCTAATTCCTTCGCTAGGGGCGGCGGACGATCCGGCAGCGGCGCCGCCGCGCACGGTATCCAAAAGTGAACTGCAGGCGGTCCGCAAGGATCAGACCCGCTGGAGGAGAGTGTGATGAAGCGTTCAAAGATTCGCATTGGCAGCATCCAGGGCCTCAGCACGACCGTGTCGCTGCTGGCGCTGATGATGGTAGGCTCGGTAGCCCAGGCGCAGACCGCGGCGCCGCAGGAGGAAACCCCCGCCACCACCGCCCCCGCGACCTCAAACGCGCAGCAGGCCAGTGGCACCGTCGCACCGAGCGCCGATCCGGGCCAGGTCGCCGATGTCGCACCCGCTGCCGACGCAGCCGCACCCGGCGATATCGTCGTCACCGGCGTCCGCGCGAGCCTTCAGTCCGCGCAGAACATCAAGCGCAATTCGGTGCAGATCGTCGACTCGATCGTCGCCGAGGACATCGGCAAGCTGCCCGACCGCAACATCGCCGAGGCTCTGCAGCGGATCTCGGGCATCCAGATCCAGCGGAACTTCGGCGAAGGCAGTTCGGTCGCGATCCGCGGGCTGACGCAGGTCCGGACCGAATTGAACGGGCGCGACATCTTCACCGCCAACAATTCGAGCAACGCGCTGAGCCTGGAGGACGTACCCTCCGAGCTGCTCGCCGGCATCGACGTCTACAAGAACCCGTCGGCCGACCTGATCGAGGGGCAGCTCAGCGGCACGATCAACTTCCGCACGCGCAAGCCGTTCGACTTTGACGGCTTCAAGATTTCGGGCGCGGCGACGAACACCTATTACGACCTCGTCGAGAAGAGCAAGCCATCGGCGTCGTTGCTGGTCAGCGATCGCTGGGACACCGGCATCGGCGAGATCGGCATCCTCGCAAGCGCTTCGTATCAGAAGACCAGTTTCCGTCAGGACACGATCTCGACCGAGCCGTTCTATACGCTAGACCCGAGCAACGCCAACGACGCCGCGACGTTGGCGTCGCTCGGGCGGACCGGCCAGACCACCACGCTGCCGCACGGCACCGGCATCGGCGAAGTGTTCGGCGACCGTCGTCGTCTCGGCATCGACGTGTCGCTCCAGTGGCGGCCAACCGACACGCTGGAATTCACCGGCGAGGTGTTCCGCAACGACTATAAGCTGCGATCCTATGGCTACAGCTATTTCGCGTACACGAGCGGCGCGTCGATCACGCCGCAGCCGGGGGCGGTGTTCACCTATGCGCCGAACGGCGATTTCCAGAGCGGGACGTTCACCGACGTTCCGATCGGCAACAACACCTCGATCGGATCGCGCCATTCGGTCACGACCGATTACTCGCTCAACGGCAAATGGAAGCCGACCGCGAACCTGACGATCACCGGCGATCTCCAATATGTCGATTCCAAGACCGACAACCTGAATTCTATCGTCGGCTTGAGCGGCGTCGCCACCACGCTGACCCAGGATATCTCGGGTGAAGTGCCCGCGTTCCAGATCACGTCCGCCAACGGCCTGGCGAACCCGGCGACGTACAGCAAGGGCTTCTACCTCGATAACCTCAACAACTCGAAGGGCACCGACAAGGTCGGCCGCCTCGACGGCGAATATCGGTTCGACGGGGGGATCCTCAGCTCGATCAAGGCCGGGTTCCGGTTTGCCGATCGTCGCAACCGGACCAGCGATACCGGCTATCGCTATACCGGGCTGACAGGGGCAGCGACCAACCTGCGCTATGTCGATCTCAGCGGCTTCTTCCGCGGGCAGGCGGATCTGTTCGGCGACATCCAGGCGTTCTCGCTGCCGACGGTCCTCAGCTACGACGACACGCGCCAGTCGCTCGGCATCACCTCGACGCCCGGCTATGTGCCGAGCGGCACCAACACGCAGGCGCAGAAGACCTATACCGGCTATGCCGCGGCCTTCTTCAAGGCGGACGACCTGCCGGTGCCGATCGACGGCAACCTCGGCGTGCGCGTGGTCCAGAGCAAGGTCGCGGTATCGGGCTTCTATCAGCAGGTGGACCTGATCACCGCGCCCGACGGGACGCAGTCGACCGCGGCGCCCACCTTTACCGAGGTGAACGAGGCGAACACCTACACGTCGGTGCTGCCGAGCCTCAACGTGCGCGGCCGCCTGACCGACCGGCTCCAGCTGCGGTTCGCCGCGTCGAAGAACATCTCGCGGCCGGACTTCAATCAGCTCAACCCGAGCCTCACGATCACCGAGCCGGGCACCGCGCAGATCGACCAGCAGCATGTCACGTCGACCGGCAATCCGTATCTGAAGCCGATGAAGTCGACCAATTTCGACGCCTCGCTCGAATGGTATTTCGCCAAGAGCGGATCGCTGACGGTCGCCGGATTCTACAAGGATATCTCCAATTATATCCAGACGGTCATCACGCCGCGTAACGTGACCTTCACCGACGGCGTGACCGCGACCTACGACGTCACCACCTACAACAACGCCAGCAAGGCGAAGGTGAAGGGCGCGGAAGTCGCGTATCAGCAGTTCTTCGATTTCCTCCCCGGTGCGCTGAGTGGGCTGGGGGTCCAGGCAAACTTCACCTATGTCGACTCGCAGGCGCCAAGCCCGGCGAGCGACGGTCCCGTGACGCAATTGTCGCTGGAGGGGCTCTCCAAGTACAACTACAATTTGATCGGCATCTACGAGCGCGGCCTGATCTCGGCCCGCGTGGCGTATAACTGGCGCAGCGAGTTCCTGGTGACGACCTCGGCAAACGGCACAGGCAACCTGCCGCAGTTCCAGAAGGCGTCGGGGCAGCTCGATGCGTCGATCACCGCGAACATCACGCCGCATCTCTCGCTGACGCTGAACGGGACCAATCTCACCAACACGGTGCGGTCGACCTATTACGGCATCACCAGCCGCCCACGCGATCTGATCATGAGCGATCGTCAGATCAGTGGGGTTGCTCGCATCACCTTCTGATCCGACACAAGCAGCTGCGGGCCGGATCTTCGGCTCTAGCCCGCCGCGGGACGACAGCGGCACCGGTTTGTCATAGTCGAGGACAGAACAGGACGCGCAAAGCGCGCTTCGGGAGGGGGGACGATGACGCAGGACCAGCGCAGGACTCGGATCAGCCGCAGGCGGTTTCTCGCAAATGGCGCCGCGCTCGGCGCAGCGCTCTCGCCGGCACAGGTCGCGCGGGCAGCGGTATCGGGCCCCGAGGGAGCTGCCGCGGGAATGCTGCCGATGCCCGCGATGCGCGATGCCTTGCCGCCACGTCCTTCGATCGAGGATCCCGGCCGGTCGTTGATGGACAGCGGCTGGCGCTTCCATCTCGGCGACATACCGATGCCCGAGATCCGCGGGCATGGCTGGTCGTACAACAGCGCGAAGGCCGGGCAGGCGCAGGGCGCGGCGGCGATGCAGTACGACGATTCGGATTGGCCAGAGGTCGAATTGCCGCACGACTGGGCCATGGCGATGCCGATCGAGGAAACCGCGAACGTCTCGCAGGGCTATCGCCGCCGCGGTTTCGGGTGGTACCGGCGCGCATTGCGGCTCGATCCCCAAGACCGCGGGCGGTATCTCGAAATCCAGTTCGGCGGAATCGCCACGAACGCGACGATCTGGTTCAACGGCTCGGTCGTCGCGCATAACTGGAGCGGCTACACCTCGGTCTATGTCGATATCACCGATCTCGCGCGGTACGGCGACGATCTGAACACGATCGTCGTGCGCGTCGACGCGCAGTCGATGGAAGGCTGGTGGTACGAGGGCGCAGGCCTGTACCGCCATGTCTGGCTGGTAAAGCGCGATGCCACCTATATCGCGACCGACGGGATCCATGCCGATCCGCGCCGCGGCCCAGGCGGCGCGTGGACGGTCCCGGTGACCGCGACGCTCGGCAATATCGGCAAGCGGTCCGCCGCCGTCACGATCGAGGCGACGTTGATCGATCCCGATGGCCGGATGGTCGCGACGCACACCGCCGCCGGGACGGTGCCGTCGCTGGAGCCGATGGATGTGGCGCTCACGCTCCCGGTCGCGACCCCCGGACTATGGTCGGTCGACAGACCGACGCTCTACACGCTGCGGACGAGGCTGATCCGCGCAGGCCGGACGGTCGACGAGCGGACGCTCAGGATCGGTTTCCGGACGGTGCGGTTCGATGCAGCCACCGGATTCCATCTCAATGACCAGCCGCTCAAGATCAAGGGGACGTGCAACCACCAGGACCATGCCGGGGTGGGCGTCGCGGTACCCGACGCGTTGTGGGAATGGCGGCTCCGGCGGCTGAAGGATCTGGGCTGCAACGCGATCCGGTTCTCGCACAACGCGATCGCGACCGAGGTGCTCGACGCATGCGATCGCATGGGCTTTCTGGTGATGAGCGAGAACCGCAACTTCAACACCAGCCCCGACTATATCGCGCAACTGCAATGGCTGGTGCGGCGCGACCGCAACCGGCCGAGCGTGATCCTGTGGTCGGTCTTCAACGAAGAGCCGATGCAGGGAACGCCGGCGGGCTATGAGATGGTCCGGCGCATGTCGCGGGTGGTCAAGGCGCTCGACGAGAGTCGGCCGGTGACGGCGGCGATGAACAGCGGGATGTTCGCGCCCGTCAACGTCAGCCAGGCGGTCGATCTGGTCGGCTTCAACTATCAACGCGACCAATATGACCGCTTCCACGCGGCCAATCCGACGCTGCCGATGATCAGTTCGGAGGATACGTCGAGCTTCATGACCCGCGGTGCGTGGCAGACCGACCGCGCCGCACACGTCATGGCGTCCTATGACGAGGAGCCCGCCGACTGGGGCAGCACGCACCGCGCCAGCTGGAAGTCGATCGCCGAGCGGCCCTTCGTCGGCGGCAGCTTCGTGTGGACCGGGTTCGACTATCACGGCGAGCCGTCGCCGTTCGAATGGCCGTCGGTGAGCAGCTATTTTGGGATCATGGATCTGTGCGGCTTCCCGAAGATGGCCTATTATCTTCACCGCGCACAATGGATCGACGACACCCCGCTGCTCGACCTGATGCCGCACTGGAACTGGCCGGGGCGCGAGGGGCAACCCGTCAAGGTGATCGCACTGACCAATGTCGACACGGTGCGGCTCCTGCTGAACGGGACGGTAATCGGCGAACAGGCGGTCGATCGCTACACGATGCCGCACTGGCAGGTTCCCTATGCGCCCGGGCGGCTCGAGGCGATCGGCTATCGCGGTGGCCGCGAAGTGGCGCGCAGCGCGGTCGAGACGACCGGCCCGGCGGTCGCGCTGCGGATCACGCCCGATCGCCGCGCGATGGCCGCCGATGGCGAGGACGTCCAGCCGTTCACGATCGACGCGATCGACGCGCAAGGACGCCATGTCCCCACCGCCAACCTCCCGGTCGCGTTCGCCGCGACCGGGGGCACGATCATCGGGCTCGGCAACGGCGATCCGACCAGCCACGAAGCCGAGCAGGGCGACAGGCGTGATCTGTTCAACGGCCTGGCGCAGGTCATCGTTCGTGCCGGGCGCGACGCGCGCCCACTGTCGCTGACGGTAACGTCGGCCGGTCTGCGCAGGGCGACGACAACGGTTCGCCTGCTCGCAACGCCGCCCCGGCCGAGCGTGCCGAGCACCGCGGCGACGCTCATGCTGCAGGATTGGCGGCAATCGCCGGCGTTCGCGGCCAAGCCGTCGCCCGACATCGTGCTCGCGGACAATGACATGAACAGCTGGCTGTTCGTCCGGGCGGGCGAGATCCAGCCGGCGCAGGGTGCCGGACCGTGGAGCGTGCTGCGCGCCAAGGTCACGCCGCGTCGGCCGGTGCGTGAACGTGGCGGGAAACTTGTCCTTCAAGGTGTCGTCGGTCGGGGCGAGGTCTGGATCGACGGCAAGCGCGTGGGGACGAAGGCCGGGTTCGCACCGGGGACCGTCGTCGTGCCGATGCCTGCGGGCGAAGGTGAGCGCGTCGTATCGGTTCTGCTCGAAGGCAACGGCACGCAAGCGTCGGGGCTGGGGGGCATCGTATTCGTAGAGGAATGACGCGTCGCGCAAGCATTTCGAGGTCGATCGACAGGGGATTTCCGGTCGGCGCCGCGTCGACAGAAAAGGATTCAGTGATGGTTCGTATGAAGAAAATGGTCGCGGGTCTGGCCCTGTCCGTGTCGCTGATCGCCGGGATTGCATCGGCACAGACGACGACCGAGGTTCCGCGGATCGTCTCCAAGGGCGGCCGGCATGCGCTGATGGTCGATGGTTCGCCGTTTTTGATGCTTGGGGCGCAGGTGAACAACAGCAGCAACTATCCGTCCGCATTGGCGCAGGTTTGGCCGGTGCTGGACCGGATCCATGCGAATACGGTCGAGATTCCGATCGCGTGGCAGCAGGTCGAGCCGGTCGAGGGGCGGTTCGACTTGACGTTCCTCCAGACGCTGCTCGAGCAGGCGCGGGTGCATGACAAGCGGGTCGTGCTGCTGTGGTTCGGGACGTGGAAGAACACCGCGCCGAGCTATACCCCTGACTGGTTCAAGGCCGACAATCGCCGCTTCCCGCGGATGAAGCTGAAGGACGGCACCGACCATTACGTCCATTCGCCGATGTTCCGCGCGACGCTGGAGGCGGACAAGCGCGCGTTCGTCGAGGTCATGAAATACCTCAAGGCGCATGATCCGCAGAACACGGTGATCATGGTGCAGCCCGAGAACGAGGTCGGCAGCTATCGCTCGCCGCGCGACTATGGCGCGCAGGCCGAGGCGGTGTTTGCCAAGCCCGTGCCCGCCGAGCTTGCCCGCGCGCTGAAGAAGCCGGGCGGAAGCTGGACGCAGATGTTCGGGAAGCAGGCCGATCGTGCGTTCAATACGTGGCACACTGCGCGCTTCGTCGACGAGATCGCCGCGGCCGGCAAGGCGATCAAGCCCCTGCCGATGTACGTCAACGCATCGCTCGCGGGGCCGTCGAACGTGCCCGATCCAACCGGGGTCGCAAGCGGCGGGCCGCAGCAGGACGTGCTCGATATCTGGAAGGCGGCCGCGCCCGCGCTCGATTTCCAGGCACCCGACATCTACGACCGCGATGCGGGCCATGTCGCGCTGTACCTGGATGCGTATGCGCGGCCCGACAACGCGCTGATGGTGCCCGAGATCGGCAACGCGAAGGAGTTTGCGCGGTTCTTCTACGCAGCGATCGGGCGCGGCGCGATCGGCTATGCGCCGTTCGGCATGGATGACACGGGATATTTCAACTACCCGCTCGGGGCGAAGGCGCTGGACGACGAGACGCTTGATTCGATCGGGCTGAAATATGCGGCGCTGTCGACGATGGCGCGCGACTGGGCGAAGATCGCGTACGAGCATCCGACCTGGGGCGCGGTCAAGCCGGACGACGTCGCGGGGCAGGGGGCGCCCGCCCAGTCGACCACGATGGGCAACTGGACGATCGCCACGAGCTATGGCGAATGGCAGTTCGGGCAGAAGGACTGGACGTGGATCAAGTCCGAGCCGCCCGTCTGGGCGAAGGAGCCGGTCGGCGGCGTCGCGGTCGCGCATCTATCGCCGAACGAATTCCTGCTGGTCGGCGATCATGTCCGGCTGACCTTCGGGACGGCGAAGGATGGCCCGAAGAACGGCTCGGTCTTCCGCGTCGAGGAGGGGCGGATGGCCGACGGACGCTGGGTGATGAGCCGCGTCTGGAATGGCGACCAGACCGATTACGGGATCACGCTGGTCAAGCCGACCGTCCTGAAGGTGACCATGGGCACGTATAAATAACGGCGTCAAATAGCGGCGCAGCCGGGCGATCGGGGGGCGACCTTTACTCGGGCGGGGCGGTCGCCAACCGCCCCCGGATGACCTGCGACGATCGCCGTCGCGGGGCGCAAACTTGCGCGACGCGGTCAGGGATGCCATATCCGGCACGGATAGTCGCCGCTTATCCAAGACATGGCGACACCCAAAAATCCCGAACGACGGATTAGGCGAGGACTCGGAGCAGCAATCGTGCTCGGCCGACAGCATCCTGGTGTCGGGTCCGTTCGCCTGCGCTCCTGACGATAATCCGGTGATGGATCATCGCCTTTCCGCCGCTCGCCGGCGGACTGTTTGCGAGGCCAGACCGCAACGAGAAGGTAGGACGGTGGCGCGCGACATGAACGACAGTAAGATTGGTGCCGAGACGGGCATGACCTCCACGGCCGCGGCAAAGGCCGGTGGCGTGACCCGGCGGAACCTGCTCGGCTCCGCGATCGGCGCAGGCGTGGTGGGTGGCGCATCGATGCTGCCGATGGCGCAGGCCGATGCCGCGACGACCGAGCGCAACGTCGACGTGCTGCTGGTCGGCGGCGGGATCATGAGCGCGACGCTCGCGGTGCTGCTGCACCAGCTCGAGCCGAGCTGGACGATCGAACTGGTCGAGCGGCTCGACAAGGTCGCCGAGGAAAGCTCGAACGGCTGGAACAACGCCGGCACCGGTCATTCGGCGCTGTGCGAACTCAACTATACGCCGGTGAACAGCGCCGACGGGCTGGTCGAGATCAAGAAGGCGATCGAGATCAACGAGCAGTTCCAGGTCACGCGCCAGTTCCTGAGCCATCAGGTCAAGGCGGGGATGCTCGCCAACCCGCGGTCGTTCATCAATTCGACGCCGCATATGAACCTGGTCTGGGGGGACGAAAACGTCGCGTTCCTGCGCAAGCGTCATGCCGCGTTGCAGGCGAGCCCGTTGTTCTCGGGCATGGAATTCTCGACCGACCCGGCGCAGATCACGCAGTGGGTTCCGCTGATGATGCAGGGCCGCGACCCGAAGATGAAGCTTGCCGCGACGCGCTCGCCGCTGGGCACCGACTGCAACTGGGGTGAAGTCACCCGCCAGTATATCGCGACGATGGCCAAGCAGCCCGGTTTCAAACTGACGACGGGGCACGAGGTGCGGTCGCTGGAGCGGAGCCCCGACAAGCGCTGGCGGGTCACCGCGCGCGACATGAAGAGCGACGAGAAGCAGATCATCAACGCGCGCTTCGTGTTCGCCGGCGCAGGCGGCGGCGCGTTGCCGATCCTGCAGAAGTCGGGGATCCCCGAAGCCGATGATTATGCGGGCTTCCCGGTCGGCGGTTCGTTCCTGGTCACCGACAAGCCCTCGGTCGCCACGGCGCATCTCGCCAAGGTTTACGGCAAGGCGGCGGTCGGATCGCCGCCGATGTCGGTGCCGCATCTCGACACGCGCTATCTGGACGGCAAGCAGGCGCTGCTGTTCGGGCCGTTCGCGACCTTCTCGACCAAGTTCCTGAAGGAAGGCTCGTATTTCGATCTGCCGGCGTCGGTGACGCTCGACAATTTCCGGCCGATGATCGCGGTCGGCTGGGACGATTTCGATCTGGTCGAATATCTGGCCGGGCAGCTGATCATGTCCGACGCGGACCGGATGACGGCGCTGCGCGAGTATTTCCCGGGTGCCAAGGATGGCGACTGGCGGTTGTGGCAGGCTGGCCAGCGCGTGCAGATCATCAAGCGCGATCCGAAGAAGGGTGGCGTGCTGAAGCTGGGGACCGAGATCGTCGCGTCGAAGGACGGCTCGATCGCCGCGCTGCTCGGCGCGTCGCCGGGCGCATCGACCGCGCCGTCGATCATGCTCGACCTGCTGAAGAAGGTGTTCGCCAACCATCTGGCGACGCCGGCGTGGCAGGCGAAGATCCGCGAGATCGTGCCGAGCTATGGCACGTTGCTCAACGACAATCCGGAGGCGATCGCGCAGACCTGGGCATCGACCGCCGAGACGTTGCAACTGACGGTGCCGTCGCCTGCGGTGCAGGTGTCGACGCAGCCGAAGCCGGCGGCGACGCGGGTCAAGGTGGATCGCAGCCCCGACCTGGCGCTGTAGGCCGCGTCGAACTTCCGCCGTGCGGTAACGGTACGGTGCAAGGCCTGGATGTCGACGTAAAAAAGGGCGCTGCCGGTCGAACCGGCAGCGCCCTTTTTCGTGACGGTCGCGGCTGTCGGACAGCCGCGACGCGTTGTCTTAGACGCGGCGGCGCGTTGCTGCGCTTGCGCCGAAGGCTGCGGCGGCGGCGCCGATGATCAGTGCGATCACGAGCGTGAACGACGTACCGGCAGCGGCACCAGCGGCCTTGTCGGTGGCGGTCTTCGCGGTCGCCACGGCGTTGTTCTTCGTCTGGACGAAGCGGGCCTTGGCGCGCGTCACCTGGGCCTGCGCCTCCGGACGGCTGATCTGGCGCTGTGCGGCGACGATGTCGACGATGCGGCTCTCAGCCTGTGCGCCGTCCTGGCCGCCCTTGGCGAGCGCGGGCAGTTCCTGGGCGATTTCCTTCTGCGCCTGCTCGGGCGTCATCTGCGCCGGATTGGACGGTGCGGTCGCCAGATACTGGGCAGCCTCGTCGCGCACGTCCGTCACGTCGACACCAGCGACGTCGGCAACCTTGGGGGCTGCGGCACCGATGCCGGTCCCTGCGGCGGATGCGACCGAACCAACGGTACGGAAGGCGCCGCCGATGATGCCGCCGACCGCCGAGGTCAGAAGATAGAGCGTCAGGATCAGCGTCACGCCCCACACGACGAGCCCGTGGACGAGACCATCGAAGCGGTCATGCACGCCCGCCACGCGGGCAGCGGCATAGCCGCCGGCGCCGAGTGCGATGACCGTGGTGATCAGCCAGTAGATGCCTGCGCCGATACCGAAGCCAGTTGCGCCGGGCGTGGTACCCTCGACCGGGTCGACGAGGCTGAGGCCGATGCCGGTGCCCAGGATGCCGAGCACGAGCTGGACAGCGATCGCGATCACGACGCCGGCAAAGATCGCGCCCCACGAGACGCGAGTGACGGTCTTTGCAAAGCGCGCGTCGTCGGCCGGCACGTAGCCGGGGGTTACGTTGGTGGTCATAGTTCCTCCTGTTGGTACGGTAGGTAGTCGAACGGCGTCAGTCTGCGCCGTCCTTGCGCCCGACATCGTCCGCGGCCGGACCCGGTTCCGGGGCGCGTGCGGGGTCGGAATTCGTGTTGGCGGCGGCGGCGGAGTCGCGCGCGCCGGCCTTGCTCTCGCTTGCGCCACGCTGCTCGACGAGCACGTCGCCGATCAGCTTGCCGATCGCTTCCTGCACGGAGCCCTTCGCTTCGCGAGCGCGGCCGTCGGTCTTGCGGGTCATGCGGCGATCTCCCTGTTCGGCGTGCCGATAACGACCGAGTCGCCATCGAAGCCGCGCGCGCGCGCCCAGGCCGCAGCGGCGTTGCGACGATTGACGCCGATCTTCGAATAGATCCGAGCGACATGGTTGCGCACCGTGTTGGCGGATACGTCGAGCGTCCGCGCGATCGACTTGTCGTCGAGACCACGGCAGATCAGCGCGAGCACCTCGCGTTCGCGTTGGGTGAGTTCGCCGAGTCCGACGCCGGTCGGTTCGGACTGCGGCGTGCGGATCCGCGCGAGCTTTTCCATGATCGACCGGCTGAGCCAGCTCGTGTCCTGCATCACCGCCTCGATCGCGTTGACGAGTTCGCGCTCGGACGTCTTGCGCGTCGTGATGTCGCGCATCGCCCAAAGGACGCAGGCATCGTTGCCGAGAGTGATCGGTTCGGTCGACACGATGCAGTCGAGCACGCCCCCGTCCTTCAGCCTGATCCTGACCTCGCGGTCGCGGATCGGGTGGCCGGCCTCGATCTCGCCCTCGAGATCGTGACGCAGGGCAGCGGTCTCCCACAGGTCGATGTCGCCCAGTGGCCGGTCGGTGATTTCCGCCGCGGCATAGCCGGTGAGATCGGTGAACGCCTCGTTGACGTCGCACAGCCGGTGGCCGTCGAGCGTGCCGATCGCGAGTGCGACGGGCGCCAGCGAGAAGGTGCGCATGAAGCGTTCCTCGCTATGTCGCAGCGCAGTCTCGGCCTTGCGACGCGGTTCGAGGTCGGCAAAGGTGAACAACATGCACGGCTGCTCGCCCATGTCGATCGGCTGGCCAGCAAGGATGACGAGCTTGGTCGTGCCGTCGGGCAGCGCAAGCTCGGCCTCCATTTGCGGGATCGTCTTACCCTCGGCGAGGCGATCCTTGGCGAGCTTGCGCTGTTCCGCGTGGTCGAGCACGTCGATATCGTACAGAGTTCGTGCAAGGACCGCGTCGCGATCGTGGCCGGTCATGTCGACGAAGCCCTGGTTGACCTTCACGAAGCGCAAGTCGCACAGGCGGCAGATGACGGCGGGCGCGGGGTTGGCGTTGAACGACTGTTCAAACCGATCCTCCGCCTCGAACTGCGCGGAGACGTCCTGGATGATCATCACCAGGCATTCGGGCTCGTCCTTGTCGTCGGTGAGGACGAGGCTGCGGACCTGGTGGACCCAGCGCGGCTGGTCCTCGCCCTTGACCGCGACCTCGACGACGACCTCGGAGAAGGCCTCGCCGGTCATGACTCGCTCGATCGGATAATCGGCGGAGTCGAGCCGGTGGTTGTTGCGGTATCGCAACTGGAACCGGTCGCGATACTCGTCGACCGTCTCGCCGAGATCCTCGATCAAATCGACGCCGTGCATCCCCAGGGCGGCCTTGTTCGCCCACAGGATGCTCTGATCGGGGTCGATCAGGATGACGCCTTCATCGAGCCCGGCGATGATCTGACGCAGGTGCATCAGATCAGCCGAGTCCCGTAGCGACTTGAGGGCGGTCCGCGTCGCCAAGGGATTAGTCGCGCGACCCGTGGACGAGCCAGGCCAGGCCGTAGCCGATCGCGGCGGCACCGAGTGCCCAGAGCAGGGGGGCATCCTTGGCGGAGTCCTGCGCGGTCTTCGCGCCGCGGCGTGCCGCATCGGCGGTGCGCTCGGCAACGTCACGTGCGTCCTGGCTGACCTTGTCGGCGAGTTCGGGGGCGCCGTCGACGAGATCCTCGACCGCCGACTTGGCGCGACCATAGAGGTTCTGCGCGCCGCCTGCGACCTGATCGACGACGCCATCGACCTGCCAGTCGCGGCTGCCGACGACATCGCCCGCGCCCTTTTCGATCTTGCCGCCGACGTAGCGTGCGCCGCCCTGGAATTCGTCCTTGTTCATGGTCGTTACCTTCGCTGGAGTTCTCGCATCGGAGAGCGGTTGAGGGTTGGTGGACCCGTCAGAACGCCCGCATGCCTATGTCCGATCTGGACGCATAAACCCCATCAAGGCTGCTAGGTTCCTGGTATTTAAAACGAAATTCCTGAGCGGAATGTACCAGAACGCTACTGTGCGCGCGTATGGTACATTCTGGCGAAGCGCAGATGCAGCGTCCTGGTGCTCGAATCGATGGCCACCTCGGCGCGATCCTCGTGCCAGCGTGCGCGGGTCGCGAAATAGCGCTTGTCCTCGTCCCGCTCGGAAGCCTGTGGCCAGGCCGTTTCTGCGTTCGTCATGCATCGCCCTCTGGTTAATGGCGCTGTGCATAAGACGGACGCGGGGGGCGCGCGTGATCGAGAAAGACCAGCTGGCGCGGTAGAATCTGCAGCGGCGGGGTGGGGCGAGCAGCGGCGGGGTGCGGCGATTGGCGCGCCCGGAGGGGTTCGAACCCCCGACCGAGGAGGTAGAAGCTCCTTGCTCTATCCAGCTGAGCTACGGGCGCGCGCTGCGGCGAGGACTAGCGCGGATTGTGCGGGCTTGGAACCTCGATCATAACGCGCGGATGAAAATCGGAACGGATCAGCGGCAGGGGCTCGAACCGGTCACCGCGAGTGCGGTGCGCGCAGAGCAGTTTCGCTATTTCGACTTCGTGATGGCGGCGTTCGTCACGATCCTGTTGCTGTCGAACGTGATCGGCGCGGGCAAGCGCGCGGTGATCGACCTGCCGTTCATCGGCGTCTGGCCGTTCGGTGCGGGGATCCTGTTCTTTCCGGTCAGCTATGTGATCGGCGACATCCTGACCGAGGTATATGGCTATGCACGCGCGCGGCGCTGCATCTGGGCGGGGTTCGGCGCGATGCTGTTCATGGTGTTCATGTCCGCGGTCGTCGTCGCGTTGCCGCCCGACCAGGGCTGGACGGGGCAGGCGGCATACGAGTCCGTGTTCGGGCAGGTGCCGCGGATCGTGCTCGCGTCGATCTGCGCGTTCTGGGTTGGGGAGTTCGCCAACAGCTTCGTGCTGGCGCGGATGAAGGTCTGGACCAAGGGCCGCATGCTGTGGACGCGAACGATCGGCAGCACGGTGGTGGGGCAGGCGTTCGACAGCCTGATCTTCTATCCGCTCGCCTTTTACGGCGCGCCCGACTGGCCGGTCGAGGCGATGCTGATGGTGATGGTCAGCCAGTTCCTGCTGAAGGTGTCGTGGGAGGTGCTGCTGACGCCGCTGACCTATCTCGTCGTGGGGTGGCTCAAGCGCGCCGAGGGCGTCGACGTGTATGACGAGGGGACGGACTTCTCTCCGTTCCGGACGCGGGTTTGAGCCCCCGTCATCCCAGCGTAGGCTGGGATCCAGAGCCAAAGACGAGCGCGGTCTTGGCTCTGGATCCTGGATCGAGCCCAGGATGACGGTTTAGGCGCTGACGGCTTCCATCAGGCCTTCGAACAGGCGGCGACCATCCGTGCCGCCGTGCGCGGCTTCGATGCGGCGTTCGGGATGCGGCATCATGCCGAGTACGTTGCCCTTGTCGTTGAGCAGGCCGGCGATGTTGCGCGCGGAACCGTTGACGCTCTCGGCATAGCGGAACGCGACGCGGCCTTCGCCTTCGAGGCGGTCGAGCGTCTCGGTGTCGGCGAAGTAATTGCCGTCGTGATGCGCGACCGGGAAGGATACGCGCTCGCCGGCCTTGTAGCCCGAGGTAAAGGTCGAGCTCGACGTCTCGACTGTCAGCGCGACGTCGCGGCAGACGAAGTTGAGACCCTCGTTGCGCATCAGCGCGCCGGGGAGAAGCCCCGCTTCGGTCAGGACCTGGAACCCGTTGCAGATGCCGAGCACGGGCAGGCCCTTGCCCGCCTGCTCGACGACCGCGCGCATGATCGGCGAGCGTGCGGCGATCGCGCCCGAGCGCAGGTAATCGCCATAGGAGAAGCCACCGGGCACCGCGACCAGCCCAACATCCGCGGGCAGATCCGCGTCGCCGTGCCAGACCATGCGCGGCTTGACGCCGGTCACCGCCTCCAGCGCGACGGCGATGTCGCGGTCGCAGTTGGAGCCGGGGAACACGATGACCGCAGTCTTCATGACAATACCACCTTCATGCCTTTTCGACCCGGTAATTCTCGATCACCGTGTTGGCGAGGAGCTTGCGGCACATGCCGTCGATCGTCGCGTCGTCGGTATCGTCGGCGACCTCCAGCTCGATCAGCTTGCCCTGGCGGACGTCCTGCACGCCGTCGAAGCCGAGGCTGCCGAGTGCATGATGGATCGCCCGGCCCTGCGGATCGAGCACGCCGGGCTTGAGTGTCACGAAAACCTTCAGTTTCATTTACTTGCCCCGGTTCTTGCGATGCTTTTCGAGGTCGAGGACCGAATTGTCGCCACCTTCGGGCAGCAGGCCAAGACGGCGTGCAACCTCCTGATAGGCCTCGACTTCGCCGCCGAGATCGCGACGGAAGCGGTCCTTGTCCATCTTCTCGTTGGTTTCCATGTCCCACAGACGGCAGCCATCTGGGCTGATCTCGTCGGCGAGGATGATGCGGCCAAAGTCGTTGTCGAAGATGCGGCCGAATTCGAGCTTGAAGTCGACGAGGCGGATGCCGACGCCGGCGAACAGCCCGCACAGGAAATCGTTCACGCGGATCGCGAGGTCGGCGATGTCGTGCATCTCCTCCTGGCTCGCCCAGCCGAACGCGGCGATGTGTTCGTCGGAGATCATCGGATCGCCGAGCGCATCGTCCTTGTAGTAATATTCGATGATCGTGCGGGGCAGCTTGGTGCCCTCCTCGATCCCGAGGCGCGTCGAGATCGAGCCCGCGGCGACGTTGCGCACGACGACTTCGATCGGGACGATCTCGACCTGGCGGATCAGCTGCTCGCGCATGTTGAGCCGGCGGATGAAGTGCGTCGGCACGCCGATATGATCGAGCAGCGTGAAGATGTGCTCGGAAATCCGGTTGTTGAGCACGCCCTTGCCGTTGATCGTGCCCTTCTTCTGGGCATTGAACGCGGTCGCGTCATCCTTGAAATACTGGATCAGCGTGCCGGGCTCGGGACCCTCGTAGAGGATCTTGGCCTTGCCTTCGTAGATCTGGCGGCGGCGAGCCATGCGCGGTCCCCTGAAAATCAAGCGGTGAAAATCGAGCGGCCCCAGCCTACGCGACATGCGTCGCGAAGCCGAGGCCGGAATAGGCCGCGCCTATAGGCGAAGGGTGCGGGGGGTGCAATCGGATCGGTGCGGTCCGTGAAACGCGCGCGCTACCCCGCGTGGTGCAGCGCCGGACAGGGCCGCACGTCGATGCGGTCGACGTCCGTGCTTTCCACCGTCCGGTCAAGGCGATAGGGGCCGGTGCATGGAGCCACTCATCCGCGATCGCCAAGACGAGCAGACCCGCGCACGCCCGGATTGCCACCAGGCGATCTCGATCCTCGATCTCTTCACGATCGGGATCGGGCCGTCGAGTTCGCATACGGTCGGGCCGATGCGCGCGGCGTGGCTGTTCGCCGACCTGGTCGCGGACGAGAAGCCCGTCGCGGTGCGAGTCGACCTGTATGGGTCGCTGGCGCTGACCGGGCGGGGGCATGCGACCGACAGCGCGGTGATGCTGGGGCTCAGCGGCGCGCAGCCCGAGACGATCGACCCCGACCTGATCCCGGTCCGCCTCGCCGCGATCCGCTCGAGCGGGCGGCTGATGCTCGCCGAGCGGGTCGAGATCGGCTTTGAGGAAAGCCAGCATCTGCTGTTTCACGCGCAGACGTTTCTGCCGGGACATCCCAACGCGGTGACCTTCACCGCGACGTTCGGCGACGGGCGCAGCGTCGAGCGGACCTATTTCTCGATCGGCGGCGGCGCGATCGTCGAGGCGGGGTCGGGGCCGGTCAAGGCTAACATCCTGTTGCCGCGGCCCTTCTCGTCGGGTGCCGAACTGCTCGCGACGGGTGACGCCACGGGGATGACGATCGCCGAGATCGTCCGCGAGAACGAGATCGCGTGGCGGCCGGACAGCGAGACCGATGCGTTCCTCGATGCGGTGCGGAGCGCGATGTTCGCGTCGATCGATCGCGGGTGTCGGCAGGGGGGCATATTGCCCGGCGGCCTCAAGGTGCCGCGCCGCGCGCGCGCGCTGTTCGAGGGGTTGCAGGCGCGCGACACCGCGGCGGATCCGTCCGCGGTGTTCGAATGGGTGAGCCTGTACGCGCTGGCGGTGAACGAGGAGAATGCCGCAGGCGGCCGCGTCGTGACCGCGCCGACCAATGGCGCGGCGGGCGTGCTGCCCGCGGTGCTGCGCTTCTATGAGACGTTCACCAAGGACCCGACGCCTAAGGGCGCGCATGATTTCCTGCTGACTGCCGCGGCGATCGGCTTCCTCTACAAGAAGCGCGCGTCGATCTCGGCGGCCGAGATGGGCTGCCAGGGCGAGGTCGGCGTCGCGTGCTCGATGGCGGCGGGCGCGCTGGTCGCGGCGCTCGGCGGCACCAATGCGCAGATCGAGAACGCCGCCGAGATCGGCATGGAGCATAATCTCGGCCTCACCTGCGATCCGATCGGCGGGCTGGTCCAAATCCCGTGCATCGAGCGCAACACGATGGGGGCTATCAAGGCGATCAACGCGGCGTATCTGGCGCTGCGGGGGGACGGTCGCCATATCGTCAGCCTCGATGCGGTGATCGAGACGATGCGCCAGACCGGTGAGGACATGCGCTCGCAATATAAGGAGACGTCGCTTGGTGGCCTGGCCGTCAACGTCGTCGAATGCTGAAGGAAATTCCGATGAACCCGCTTCTCGATACGCTGTCGCTGCCCCGCTTCGCCGACCTCGCCCCCGACCAGATCGCCCCCGCGCTCGACGAGGCGATCGCGCGGCACGAGGCGATGGTCGAGGCGCTGACGACTGCGCGGCCGACCGATTTCGCGGGCGCGTGGCTGCCTTATGAGCGCGCGAATACCGAGATCGGAGCGATCTGGTCGGCGGTGTCGCATCTGCACGGCGTGGCGGACACGCCCGAACTGCGCGCGGCCTATTCGGAGGGGCAGAAGCGGCTCGTCGAGAACGACATGAAGGTCGGGCAGAACCGTGACCTGTACGAGGTGTTCGTCGCGCTCAGCGTCTCGCCCGCGTTCGCGGACTTGCCCGATGCCGACCGGGTCGCGGTCGAGCATGCGATCCGCGATTTCACGCTGTCGGGCGTCGCGCTCGAGCCCGAGGCGCGTGACCGGTTCAGCGCGATTTCGGTCGAGCTGTCGGGCCTGTCGAACGAGTTCGGCAGCGCGGTGCTCGACGCGACCGACGCCTGGTCCGAACTGGTGACCGACGAGGCGGATCTTGCCGGGATCTCGGGCGCGGACAAGGCGATGTTCGCGGATGCCGCCAAGGCGAAGGGGCAGGCGGGCTGGCTCGTCACGCTGCAACAGCCGAGCGTCAACGCGGTACTCACCTTCGCCGAGGATCGCGAGCTGCGCGCGCGGATGTACCGTGCGTTCGCGACGCGTGCGTCGGACCAGGGGCCGAACGCGGGCGAATTCGATAACAGCGCCCGGATCGCGCGCATCCTCGAACTGCGGCATGAGGGTGCCAAGCTGCTCGGGTTCGCGGACCCGGTCGCGTGGTCGCTCGAAACAAAGATGGCCCCCAACGGCGCCGAGGTGATCGCGTTCCTGCGTGATCTCGCGCGGCGCGCGAAGCCCGCGGCGGAGCGCGATCTTGCCGAACTCAAGATGTTCGCTGCCGAGCAGCTCGGCATCGCCGATTTCGAGCCTTGGGATGCGGGGTTCGTGTCGAACCGGCTGCGGCAGGATCGCTATGCGGTTGATGCGCAGGTGGTGAAGGCGTATTTCCCCGTCGAACGCGTGATGGAGGGCTGGCAGACGCTGATGGAGCGGCTGTTCGGGATCAAGTTGGTCGAGCGCGACGACGTGTCGCTGTACCATGACGATGCGCGGTTCTTCGACGTGGTGGACGAGAGCGGGGCGGTGTTCGCCGGGCTGTATCTCGATCTCCACGCGCGGACCGGCAAGCGTGGTGGCGCGTGGATGGCGCAGGCGCGGCCGCGGTTGCAGGACGGCAACACGATCGCGGTGCCGGTCGCGTATCTCGTCTGCAACTTCGCGCCGGATGGTGGCGAGACGCCGTCTTTGCTGAGCCATAACGACGTCACGACGCTGCTCCACGAGACCGGCCACTGCATCCATTTGCTCTTCACCAAGGTGAACCGGCCGAGCATCGCGGGCACCAACGGCTTCGAATGGGATGCGATCGAGCTGCCGAGCCAGCTGATGGAGGATTTCGCCTGGGACAAGGATGTGCTGACCGGCATGTCGGGGCATTACAAGACGGGCGAGACGCTCCCCGCCGACCTGTTCGAGCGGATGGTGAAGGCGCGGCATTTCCAGGCGGGGATGTTCATCCTGCGCCAGGTCGAATTCGCGCTGTTCGACCTGTTGCTGCATCTGGGCACGATGGGCAGCGATCCGATCGAGGTGATCGAGGCGGTGCGCGACGAGGTCGCGGTGATCCGCCCGCCCGCCTGGCACCGCTTCCCGCATGCGTTCAGCCATATCTTCGCCGGCGGCTACGCCTCGGGCTATTACAGCTATCTCTATGCGGAATTGCTGGCGGCCGATGGCTTCGAGGCGTTCGCGGAAGCCGGACTCGTCGATCGCAAGACCGGAGACCGGTTCCGCGAGGAGGTGCTCGCGCGCGGCGCGACGCGGCCCGCGGCGGACAGCTTCCGCGCGTTCCGCGGGCGCGACCCCGAGCCGACCGCGATGCTGATCCGCCACGGGCTCCAGTAATGCCCAAGCGCGTCGACCGACGCTGGTTGTCGGACGCGGTGCGGCGGATCGAGGCGGACTATAACCGGTCCGCCGACACGCATCTGATCCGCGTCGACCTGCCGCGCTATCCCGGCATCGTGCTGTATCTGAAGGACGAGAGTTCGCACCCGACCGGCAGCCTCAAGCACCGGCTCGCGCGGTCGCTGTTCCTGTACGCGCTGTGCAACGAATGGATCGGTCCCGAGACGACGGTGATCGAATCGTCCTCGGGGTCGACCGCGGTGTCGGAGGCGTATTTCGCCAGGATGCTGGGGCTGCGCTTCATTGCTGTCGTGCCCGCGACGACCGCGGCGCCGAAGCTCGACGCGATCCGCTTCCACGGCGGCGAGATCCACATGGTCGACGATCCGCGCACCGTCTACGCGGTCTCGCACCGCCTCGCCGGGGAGACCGGCGGGCATTATCTCGACCAGTTCACCTATGCCGAGCGCGCGACCGACTGGCGCGGCAACAACAACATCGCCGAGAGCATCTTCGCGCAGATGGGCGAGGAGGAGCATCCGTGCCCGTCCTGGATCGTGTGCGGCGCCGGCACCGGGGGCACGTCGGCGACGATCGGGCGCTTCATCCGCTATTGCCGGCACGACACGAAATTGTGCGTCGCCGACCCGGTGCATTCGGTGTTCCACAAGCATTTCGCAGATCGCTCGGTCACCGCGCTGCCCGAAGGGTGCGCGTCGCGGATCGAGGGGATCGGCCGGCCGCGCGTCGAGCCGAGCTTCGTACCGTCGGTGATCGACCGGATGATCGCGGTCGAGGATGCCGACAGCATCGGCGCGATGCGCGCGCTGTCGGACCGGCTCGGGCGGCGGGTCGGTGGTTCGACCGGCACCAACCTGTGGGCCTGTGCGCAGCTGATCGCGGAAATGGCCGCGGCGGGCGAGACGGGGAGCATCGTCACGTTGCTGTGCGACGGCGGCGACCGTTATGGCTGCACCTATTACGACGATGCGTGGCTCGACGACCGCCAGGTGGCGTGGACCGATGCCGCCGCACGGATGACCGCTTTTCTGGGCTGATTGACCGATGACCGCATGGCAGTTCTGGATCGATCGCGGCGGCACGTTCACCGACGTCGTCGCGCGGCAACCCGATGGGCGGATTGTCACCGCCAAGCTGTTGTCGGAGGATCCCGAACGCTACGCCGACGCAGCGGTGGAGGCGATCCGGCGGCTGACGGACGGGGCGGACGTGCCCCTCGAACTGCGGATCGGGACGACCGTCGCGACCAACGCGCTGCTCGAGCGCAAGGGCGAGCCGACCGCCCTCGCGATCACGCGCGGCTTCGGCGACGCGCTGGTGATCGGGCACCAGGAACGGTCCGATATCTTCGCGCGCGACGTGAACCGCCCGCCGCCGCTGTTCGCGCACGTCGTCGAGATCGAAGAGCGGGTCGGCGCGGAGGGGGATTTGCTCCGTCCGCTCGACGTCGATGCGGCCCGGGCAGGGTTGCAGGCGGCATTCGATAGCGGGCTTCGTGCCGTCGCAATTGTTCTTGTGCACGGCTATCGCTTCACCGCGCACGAGGAGGCGCTGGCGGACACCGCCGCCGAGATCGGCTTCACGCAAATTTCGGTCAGCCACCGGGTCGCGCCTTTGATCAAGCTGATCGGGCGCGGCGATACGACCGTCGTCGACGCGTATCTGTCGCCGGTCGTCGATCGCTATGTCGCGGGGTTGAGCGCGGCGCTGGGGCAGGGCGCGCTGTTCATGCAGTCGTCGGGCGGGTTGGTCGATGGCGCGGGCTTTCGCGGGAAGGACGCGATCCTGTCGGGGCCCGCGGGCGGCATCGTCGGCATGGCCGCGACCGCGCGCGAGGCCGGGTTCGAACACGTCATCGGCTTCGACATGGGCGGCACCTCGACCGACGTGTCGCACTATGCCGGCACCTATGAGCGCGATACCGAGACGCTGATCGCCGGCGCCCGCATCCGCGCGCCGATGCTGCGGATCCACACGGTGGCGGCAGGCGGCGGATCGATCTGCCGGTTCGACGGGGAACGGCTGATCGTCGGCCCGGAGAGCGCGGGCGCGGTGCCGGGGCCTGCCTGCTACCGCCGCGGCGGGCCGCTGACCGTCACCGACTGCAACGTGATGCTCGGCAAAGTGCGCCCCGAATTCTTCCCCGCGCTGTTCGGACCGACTGGCGATGCGCCGCTCGATGCCGAGGCGGTCGCCGCGCGGTTTGCGGAATTGCCGCTTGATCCGCAGGCGGCGGCGGAAGGGTTCGTCGCGGTCGCGGTCGCCAACATGGCGAATGCGATCCGGACGATCTCGGTCGCGCGTGGGCATGACGTGACGCGCTACACGCTGGCCTGCTTCGGCGGGGCCGGGGGGCAGCATGCCTGCCTGGTCGCCGATGCGCTGGCGATGGACCGGGTGATGATCCACCCGCTGGCCGGCGTGCTGTCGGCGTATGGCATGGGGCTCGCCGATCGCCGTGTGCTCCGCGAGGCGACGTCGGGCGCGGCGTTTGCGGACTATGCCGCGATCACGCAGGCGTTGGACGTGTTGGCGGAGGCTGCCCGCGACGCGCTCGTGGCGCAGGGCGTTGCGGCGGACACCGTGCGGATCGAACGACGCGTCCATCTGCGCCGAGGCCAGACCGATCACACGATCGAGCTTGATCTCGACCAATCGGTAGCGATGATCGCCGCGTTCGATGCCGCGCACATCGCGCAGTTCGGGTTCGCGAGCGACGCGCCGCTGATCGCCGACCGGATCGTCGCCGAAGCGATCGCCGAGAGCCCACCGATCGACGCCGCGCTGGTCACATTCCCGGACGCACCCGCGGCCCCCCTCGCGACCCCGCCCGTCTACATGGCAGGCGCGTGGCACGACACGCCGGTCTTGGCGCGCGAAGGCCTCCCCGTCGGGCACGGCGTCGACGGCCCCGCGCTGATCCTCGACAGCGTCTCGACCACGATCGTGGAGCCCGGCTGGCGCGCGCGCGTCGACACGGTTGGCAACCTGATCCTCGACCGGATCGCACCGCGCGTCGGCGCGAGCATCGGCACCGAGTCCGATCCGGTGCGGCTGGCGATCTTCGCGGGGTTGTTCATGAGCATCGCCGAGGAGATGGGCGCAGCGCTCCAGCGCTCCGCGGCCTCGGTCAACATCCGCGAGCGGCTCGACTTCAGCTGCGCGCTGTTCGACGCGCAGGGCAACCTCGTCGCCAACGCGCCGCACATCCCGGTCCATCTGGGCTCGATGGGCGAGAGCATCCGCACGATCATCGACGCGCGCGGCGGCGGCGCAGACGGTCGCGGCATCCGTCGCGGTGACGCCTATGCGCTCAACGCGCCGTATCGCGGTGGCACGCACCTTCCCGACATTACCGTCATCATGCCGGTGTTCGCGGACGACGGCGACGCGCCCGCGTTCTTCGTGGCGGCGCGCGGCCATCACGCAGACGTCGGCGGCATAACCCCCGGATCGATGCCGCCCGAAAGCCGCTCGGTCGAGGAGGAGGGCGTGCTGCTCGACGACGTGCTGGTGGTCGACGAAGGGCGCTTCCTCGAAAGCGAACTGCGCGCCGTGTTCGCGTCCGGCGCGTATCCGGCCCGTAACATCGACCAGAACATCGCCGACCTGTCCGCGCAGCTCGCCGCCTGCACCCGCGGCGCGACGGGGCTGACTCGGCTTGCCGACGAATACGGCACCGACGTCGTTGCGGCGTATATGGAGCACGTCCAGGCCAATGCCGACGCCGCCGTTCGCCGCCTGATCGCGACGCTCGACGATGGCGCTTTCGCCTATGAAATGGATGACGGCGCGGTCGTTCGTGTGGCTGTCCGTATCGATCGCGCGGCCGCGACGCTGGAGGTCGACTTCGCCGGCACCAGCGAGCAGCGCCCGACCAATTTCAACGCGCCCGTCTCGATCGTCCGCGCGGCGGTGCTCTACGTCGTGCGTGCACTGATCGACGAGGCCGTGCCGCTTAACGACGGCTGCCTGCGCGGGGTTACGATCCGCGTCCCCGAGGGCTCGATGCTCAACCCGCGCTATCCGGCCGCGGTCGTCGCCGGGAATGTCGAGACGAGCCAGGTCGTCACCGACGCGCTCTTTGGCGCACTCGGCGCGATGGCGGCGAGCCAGGGGACGATGAACAACTTCACCTTCGGCAACGACACGCACCAATATTACGAGACGATCGCCGGCGGTGCGGGCGCGGGCCCCGGCTTCGAGGGCGCGGCGGTGATCCAGACGCACATGACCAACAGCCGGCTGACCGATCCCGAGATTTTCGAGACGCGGTTTCCCGTGCTGCTCGAGGAATTCTCGATCCGGCGGGGTTCGGGCGGGGCGGGCGCGCATCGTGGCGGCGACGGCGGCACGCGCCGCGTGCGGTTTCTCGGAGACATGACCGCGTGCATCCTCGCCAACCGCCGCCGCGTGGCCCCGTTCGGGATGGCGGGCGGCGACAGCGGCGGGCTGGGCTCGGCGAGCGTCGAGCGGGCGGATGGCAGCGTGGAGCCGCTCGGCTCGACCGCGCGCGTCGACATGCACGTGGGCGACGTGTTCGTGATCGAGACGCCCGGCGGCGGTGGGTTTGGGAGAGTCGAATGACGCACGCACTGGACCAGGCGACCGCTGGGCGGTTCGCCGCGCTGACGTTGGGGCATCTGACGCGCGAGTGGCCGTACAAGCTCGACCAGACGCTGGGCGGGCCGGGTGATCTTGCGCTGCCCAAGACGCTGCATCCGATCTTTCACGGCAGCTATGACTGGCATAGCTGCGTGCATGGCTGGTGGCAGGTGATGCGGCTGGCCCGGCTGTTTCCCGCGATGCCCGAGGCGGCTGCGGTCGAGGCGTTGGCGGACCGGATGCTGGTGGCGGAGCGCGCGGCGGGCGAACTCGCCTATCTGGCGCGGCCGACGACGGGGAGCTTCGAGCGGCCTTATGGGTGGGGCTGGCTGCTGGCGCTGCATGACGAACTGGCGTTGCGGCCCGATCGCGGCTGGGCGGCGGCGATCGAGCCGCTCGCGCGCGCATTCGCGGCGCGGTTCGCGGACTATCTGCCCAAGCTCGTCTATCCGGTCCGGAGCGGCAAGCATGACTGTACCGCGTTCGCGCTGGTCCATGCGTTGCGCTGGGCGCGGACGCACGACACCGCGCTGGCGACGCTGATCGAGGCGCGCGCGCGCGACTGGTTTGGGACCGATCGCGATTGCCGGCCATGGGAGCCGAGCGGCGAGGATTTCCTGTCGGCGACCTTGTGCGAGGCGGTGCTGATGCGCGTCGTGCTGGGGGCATCGTTCGAGGGGTGGCTGGGCGACTTCCTGCCGGACCCGTTCGGGGCGGCGACGACGTGCCTGCAAGCGCCCGCGCTCGTCAGCGATCGGTCGGACGGCCGGCTTGCGCATCTCGACGGGGTGAACCTGTCGCGCGCCTGGGGGTGGCGATCGATTGCCGAGGCTTTGCCCGACCCGACGCGGGCGCGCGGCATCGCCGACGCGCACCTCGCCGAGGCGCTGCCGCATCTTGCCGATGATTATATGGGCGAACACTGGCTGGCGACGTTCGCCCTCCTCGCGTTGGACGCCTGACATCGTCGTGATCGGCGGTACGTGATTCGGTCAGCGTCGCGATAAGTCATTACGTGCCCGAAATGGATCGATCATCTGTGCGGACGTTGCCGGCTGTTCCGCGGTAGTGGCTACCGGGCTGAAAATCAGGTTTGTCCTGCCGTCGCAACCACTTCGGTAAGCGGGTCTCCTGCCTCTCCCTTCGGCACGGTCGGGGACGACGCTGATGCTGGACCGGATCGCCGATTGACCGGCTGGAGCGGGCGTGAAAGCGTCCGTTGGTGCGAAATTGCAGGAGACGCCCGTGCTGGTTCTCGCTCTGATCATCGGCTTCGTCGCCGGATTGCGGGCGATGATGGCCCCGGCGGCGATCGCCTGGGCCGCATCGACCGGCCTGCTACAGTTGCAGGGGTCGGGGCTGGCCGTTCTCGGGGCGCGCTTCACGCCTTGGGTGTTCACGATCCTGGCGGCCGGCGAACTCGTCGGCGACCAGCTGCCCTCGACGCCGAGCCGTATGACCCCCGCACCGTTCATCGCGCGGATCGTCACGGGTGGCGTGTCGGGCGCGGCGATCGGCTATGCGACGGGCGCGCCGATCCTCGGGCTGGTGCTGGGTGTGATCGGTGCGGTCCTCGGGACGGTGGGCGGTGCGCGACTGAGAGCCTTGCTCACGGCGACGTTCGGCCGCGATCGGCCTGCCGCGCTGGTCGAGGATGCGCTGGCGATCGGGCTCAGCGTGATCGTGGTCGCATCGCTATGACACGGCGGTTCGATGCGATCATCGTCGGCGCCGGGCAGGCGGGGCCACCGCTCGCCGGGCGCCTGACCGCGGCGGGGATGACGGTCGCGCTGATCGAGCGCAAGTTGGTCGGCGGGACCTGCGTCAATACGGGGTGCATGCCGACCAAGACGCTCGTCGCCAGCGCCTATGCCGCGCACCTCGCCCGGCGCGCGGCGGAGTTCGGCGTGCGGACCGGGGATGTCGGGATCGACATGCCGGCGGTGGCGGCACGCGCGCGCAAGGTCGTGACCGACGCGCGTGAGGGAAACGAGGCATGGCTGGCAGGCATGGCCGGGCTGACGATGCTGCGCGGCCATGCGCGCTTCACGGGGCCGACGACGATCGCGGTCGATAACGAGATCCTGACCGCGCCGCGCATCTTCCTCAACGTCGGCGGGCGCGCGAGCGTGCCCGACATGCCGGGCGTCGGCGACGTGCCGCATCTCGACAATACCGACATGGTGGCGCTCGAGGCGGTGCCCGCGCATCTCGTCGTGGTCGGCGGAAGCTATGTGGGGCTCGAGTTCGCGCAGATGTATCGCCGGTTCGGCGCGGCGGTGACGGTCGTCGAACGCGGCGAACGGCTGATCGCGCACGAGGACGCGGACGTGTCGGACGCGGTGCGCGACATCCTTGAAGACGAGGGCATCGCGATACGGACGGGGGCGAACTGCATCGCCTTCGCGCGGCACGAGGACGGCGTCGCGGTGTCGGTCGATTGCGATGCGGGCGAGCCGGTGGTGGTCGGCAGCCATGTGCTGCTCGCGGTCGGTCGGCGGCCGAATACGGACGATCTCGGACTGGAACATGCGGGGATCGCGACCGATGCGAAGGGCTATGTGATCGTCGACGATCTGTTGCAGACCAACGTCCCGGGGATCTGGGCGCTTGGCGATTGCAACGGGCGCGGCGCGTTCACGCATACCGCGTATAACGACTTTGAGATCGTCGCGGCGAACCTGCTCGATGGCGACGACCGGACGCTGAGCCAGCGGCTGGTCGGCTATGCGCTGTATACCGATCCACCGCTGGGCCGGATCGGGATGACGCAGACGCAGGCCGAGGCGTCCGGGCGACCGATCCTGGTCTCGTCGAGGCCGATGACGCGGGTCGGTCGGGCGGTGGAAAAGGGCGAGACCAAGGGGTTAATCAAGATCGTCGCGGATGCCGAGACGCAGCGGATCCTGGGTGCGGCGATCCTCGGCGTGGGGGGCGACGAGGCGATCCACGGGATCCTCGACATGATGAACGCCGACCAGAGCGTGGCGGCGCTGCGCTGGGCGGTGCCGATCCACCCGACGGTTTCCGAACTGATCCCGACCGTCTTGCTCGGGCTCGAGCCGGTGGTGCGGACATGAGCCCCGCCGGATCGCGCGACCACCAGATGTTCCCGGTCCTCGACCCCGATCAGCGCGAGACCGCAAAACGGTTCGCGAGCGGCCCGGCACGGACGTTTGCGCCTGGCGAGCCGGTCTATGCGATCGGCGAGCAGGGCGCGCCCGCGTGGCTGGTGCTGGCGGGGTCGATCAAGGTCAGACGCCGCGATGGCCTGAACCATGACGCGCCGATCACCGCGCACGGGGTCGGCCAGTTCACCGGGGAGGTGAACCAGCTCGCGGGTCGGCCATCGATCGCGGCGGGCAGGGCGGGGCCCGACGGGTGCACCGCGTTGCCGTTCGACCCTGCGCATCTGCGGGCGCTGATGGTGGGATCGGCCGATGTCGGCGAAATCGTCATGCGCGCGCTGATCCTGCGCCGCGTGGGGCTGATCGAGGATGGCGGCGCCGGGACGGTGATCGTCGGCGTGCCGGGCAGCCCCGATATCGTCCGGTTGCAGGGGTTCCTGACCCGGTCGGGCTATCCCAATATCGTTCTCGACGGCGCGTCGGACGACGAGGGTCGGGCGCTGATCGAGCGGATCGGTGTGCTGCGCAGCGACCTGCCGGTCGTGGTCTGTCCGAATGGGACGATCCTGAAACGGCCCTCCGATGT
Organism: Sphingomonas sp. Leaf28; assembly: GCF_001421685.1. Lineage (NCBI taxonomy): Bacteria > Pseudomonadati > Pseudomonadota > Alphaproteobacteria > Sphingomonadales > Sphingomonadaceae > Sphingomonas > Sphingomonas sp. Leaf28. The sequence goes on from NZ_LMKX01000007.1 coordinate 447,970, forward strand.
CGAGGTCGCGGCCTGTCTCGGCATCACGCCCGACCTTGATCCGGCGGTGGTGTACGACGTCGCGATCGTGGGTGCGGGGCCGGCGGGACTGGCGGCGGCGGTGTATGCGGCATCGGAAGGGCTGTCGGCGATCGTGCTCGACGAACGCGCGATCGGCGGCCAGGCGGGCGCATCGGCGCGGATCGAGAATTACCTGGGCTTCCCGACCGGGATATCGGGGCAGGCGCTGGCGGGGCGCGCGTTCAACCAGGCGCTGAAGTTCGGGGCGGAGATCGCGGTGCCGCTGGAAGTGGCGCGGTTGGTCTGCGACGAAGAGGTCGTCGACGACGAGCCGCTCGTGCTTGCGCTGCCGGGGGATCGACAGGTGCGATCGCGGACCGTGATCGTCGCCTCGGGCGCGCGCTATCGTCGGCCCGATATTCCCGATCTCGAGCGGTTCGAAGGGGCGGGCGTTTCCTATTGGGCATCGCCGATCGAAGCGCGGCTGTGCGAGGGCGAGGAGGTCGCGCTGGTCGGCGGCGGCAATTCGGCGGGACAGGCGGTGGCGTTCCTGGCGCCGCGCGTGAGGCATCTGCACCTCGTCGTCCGGCGCGACCTTGCCGCGACGATGTCCAGATACCTGATCGACCGGATTGCCGCGCTGCCCAACGTGACGCTGCATGTCGGGGTTGAAATCGTCGGGCTGGAAGGTGACCGCGCGACCGGACTGACCGCGGCGATATTCCGCAACCACCGCGACGGGGGCACGCTGCGCCGCGCGATCCGGCACCTGTTCCTGTTCATCGGCGCCGATCCCAATGCGGGCTGGCTGCACGGCTGTGTCGAGACCGACGAGAAGGGGTTCATCGTCACCGGCAAGGCGGCGCTGACGCTGCAAACGAGCCGCGCGCGCGTCTTCGCGATCGGCGATGTGCGGGCGGGCTCGACCAAGCGCGTCGCCGCGGCGGTGGGCGAGGGTGCCGCGGTGGTCGCGCAAATCCATGTCGCGCTCGCCGACGCGGCCGAACGCTCGGCGTCCTGAATAGGATAGCGGGAAGCAGCGTTCGGGCGACCCAAACTCGCGCATACCGACCGCCTGCGCGATCACGCTCGCTTGCGTCGCCGTACCCCGACCGCTAGCCGAGCCCGATCGGTAAAAGCGTGAGTATTCGACGATGCGGCATGTGATGATGGGGCTGTTGGCCGTTACGATGCTCGCCACGGCGGGGTCGGCGCAGCGGGCCAACCGCGCAGGGCCGGGCCTGGTTCGAGTCCGCTTCGTCACGTCGGAGGGCCCGATCGTGCTGGCGCTCGATGCACGCCGCGCGCCCAAGACGACCGAGAACTTCCTCGAATATGTCGATGACGGACGGTTCGACGGGACCGACTTCTATCGTGCGAGCCGGCAGAAATCGGCGCCGAAGCTCGGGTTCGTCCAGGGCGGCATTCGCACCGACGCGCGGCGGATCCTGCCGCCGTTTCCGCTTGAGACGACTGCGAAGACCGGGATCAAGCATCTCGACGGGACGATATCGATGGCGCGCGGCATGACGCCGGCGTCGGCGGGCGGTAATTTCTTCATTACCGTGGGCCCCGCGCCGGCGATGGACGCGCGGCCGGGCTATCCCGGCTATGCGGCCTTCGGGCACGTCGTGGCGGGTATGGACGTGATCAAGCGTATCCTCGCCAAGCCGACCGGTGGCGGGATGGATGCGTTCAAGGATCAGATGATCCTCAAGCGCGTGGCGCTGGTCAGCGCGCGGCGGCTCGACGGCGTGGCCAAGCCGACCGGACTGCCGCGCGCCTGGCTGATCAAGACGGGTCCCGATCGGAGGAAGTGAAGTCCGAGGGCCTGCTCGAGGCGATCAGGCGGTCAGGCTGAGCGCGACGGCCTCCGCGACCTTGATTCCGTCGACCGCGGCCGAGAGGATGCCGCCTGCATAGCCGGCACCTTCGCCCGCCGGGAACAGCCCGGCGGTGTTGAGGCTGACGAAATCGTCGCCGCGCGTGATCCGGACGGGTGACGAGGTGCGCGTCTCGACTCCCGTCAGCACCGCGTCGGGATGATCATAGCCGGGGATCTCGCGGCCGAACGCGGGCAACGCCTCGCGCAACGCGGTGATCGCGAAGTCGGGCAGGCATTCCGACAGATCGGTCATGTGGACGCCTGGCTTGTACGACGGGATCACCGCGCCGAGCGCGGTCGAGGCGCGGCCTGCGAGCAGATCGCCGATGCGTTGCGCGGGCGCCTTGTAGTTCGAGCCGCCCGCGACATAGGCGCGCGATTCCCAGTGGCGCTGCAGTGCGATCCCGGCAAGCGGGTGACCGGGATAGTCGCGCGCGGGATCGATGCCGATCACGATGCCGGAGTTCGCATTGCGTTCGTTGCGCGAATATTGGCTCATGCCGTTGGTGGCGACGCGGCCCTCCTCGGAGGTCGCGGCGACGACGGTGCCGCCCGGGCACATGCAGAAGCTGTAGACGGTGCGGTCGTTCTTGCAGTGATGCGACAGGCTGTACGCCGCCGCGCCGAGATCGGGATGGCCGGCGCAGGGGCCGAAGCGGGCTTCGTCGATCCACGATTGCGGATGCTCGATGCGGACGCCGATCGAGAACGGCTTGGCCTCGACATGGACGCCCGTGGCGTGGAGCATCTCGAACGTGTCGCGCGCGCTGTGGCCGACCGCGAAGACGACATGGTTGGCTTCGAGATAGTCGCCGGTGCTGAGATGAAGTCCGCGGAGCTGGCGGGTGCCGACCTCTTCGACGACATCGAGGCCGTCGACGCGGGTCGAGAAACGATATTCGCCGCCGAGCGCCTCGATCGTCTCGCGCATGCTCTCGACCATCGTGACGAGGCGGAACGTGCCGATATGCGGGTGCGCTTCGGTCAGGATTTCGGGCGGCGCGCCGGCCTTGACGAACTCGGTCAGGACCTTGCGGCCGAGATGGCGCGGGTCCTTGATCTGGCTCCAGAGCTTGCCGTCGGAGAAGGTGCCCGCGCCGCCTTCGCCGAACTGGACGTTGGATTCGGGGTTGAGCACGCTCTTGCGCCAGAGGCCCCAGGTGTCCTTGGTGCGCTCGCGGACGAGCTTGCCACGGTCGAGGATGATCGGGCGGAACCCCATTTGCGCGAGGATCAGGCCTGCGAAGAGACCGCAGGGGCCTGCGCCGACGACGACCGGGCGCGCGCCGGCATAGCTCGGGCCGCTTTTGGTGACGAAGCGATAGCCGGTGTCGGGGGTGCGCTGGACGTGGCGATCCTTGCGGAAGCGGGTGAGGACGGTGTCCTCGTTCTTCAGCGTGACGTCGACCGAATAGACGAGCTGGATGTCCATCTTGTCGCGCGCATCGTGCGCCCGCCTGGCGATCGTGTAGCGGATCAGGTCGCGCGGCGTCACGCGCAGGCGATCGCGGATCGCGGCGGGGAGCGCCTCGTCGGCGTGGTTGAGCGGGAGCTTGAGGTCGGTGATACGGAGCATGAGGCAGGCTCTAGCGCCGCGCGGCGCGATCCGCCATCGGGAGCGCGAGAGGACATGATCATGCGGACCGATGACGAGCAGAATGCCAAGAGCGCAAAACGCAAGGAGGTCCATGACCGGATCGTCGCGACCAAGTCGATCGAGAAGGGGCTGATCATCGTCCACACCGGCAAGGGCAAGGGCAAGTCGACCGCCGCGTTCGGCATGGCGGTGCGGATGATCGGGCATGGCCGGAAAGTCGGCGTCGTCCAGTTCGTCAAGGGCGCGATGGCGACCGGCGAGAAGGCGGTCTTCGACGCGTTCCCCGCGCTGTGCGAGTTCAAGCCGATGGGCGAGGGGTTCACCTGGGACACGCAGGACCGTGCGCGCGACATCGCGGTCGCACGCGCGGCGTGGGACGAGGTCAAGCGGATGATCGCCGATCCGTCCTATGCGATGGTGGTCGCCGACGAACTCAACATCGTCCTGCGCTACGACTATCTGCCGGTCGACGAGGTTCTCGCGGCGTTGGCGGCGAAGCCTGAGATGACGCATGTCGTTATCACCGGGCGGAACGCGCCCGAGGCGTTGATCGAGGTCGCGGACCTGGTGACCGACATGACTCAGGTGAAGCATCCGTTCCGATCAGGCGTGAAGGCGCAGCTGGGCGTGGAGTTCTAGGGGGGCGCGTCATACCCCGCGCCCGGCCGTCATCCTGACGAAAGTCAGGACCCAGGGTAACGAGCGCTACCCTTCTTGGCTCTGGGTCCTGACTTTCGTCAGGATGACGGGAGGGGTGGGGCTGCTGGCGCGGGTCCGACGGATGCTGCGCTGTCTTGCGTCACCCTTGTCGCGCGCGTATCGCTCGACCCGCGACAGGTTCCCCCGACGTTCGCGCCGAGGGGGATGAAAATGGGAACGGGAAACACCCGGCTGCCCCTGCAACTGTACGCGGCGAGCCACCGTGCCTCATGCCATTGGGATCATCCCGAGAAGGCGGCGCGGACGGCGTTGACCCGCGAGCCAGGAGACCTGCCCGTCGCGGTCGTCTTTCGTCCGGCCAGGGTGCGCCGAACGGACGGGTAACACCCCGAGCGACGACATCGCTTCGCGTCGCGCGGAGGCCGGAGGCGTGCGCCCTCGGCCCTCGCGCGGGGCGGGATCGACTGTCCGAAGGGGTAACCATGCCTGCATTTTATCGTTTTTCGTATCCGCACGCCCGAGCCTCCGCATGTTGAAGCAGGTCGAAGACGGCGTCGCGGTCGTCGCGTGCACCACCTGCCGCCACTCCGCCGACGCCCGCGACGACGCCGACGGCCAGCGCGGCGGGGCACGGCTCGCCAGCGCGCTGAAGGCGTTGCAGGCGAGCGATCCCGCTTATGCCGACGTCGCGGTGCAGGAGATGCCGTGTCTGTTCGCGTGCCAGGATTTCTGCACGATCCATCTGCGCGCGCCCGCCAAGGTCGGTTATGTGCTCGGCCGGTTCGAGCCCAACGAGGACGCCGCGCGCGCGATCCTCGATTACGCGAAGCTCTATGGCGAGAGCGCGTTCGGGCAGGTGCCGTTCAAGCAATGGCCGCAGGGCGTGAAGGGGCATTTCATCACGCGCACCCCGCCCGCCGGGTTCGTCGTCGAATGACGGCGTTCGCGACGCCTGCCGCATTTCTGGCGGCCTTGCGCGGGTTGCCGCAGCCCGACGCCGCGGCGCGATCCGCAGCGGTCGCGCGGCAAGCCGAGTTGACCAAGCCACCGGGGTCGCTCGGGCGGCTGGAGGACATCGCGGTGTTCATGGCGGGCTGGCAGGGCAACCCGCTGCCCCGGCTCGATCGCGGCTGTGCGGTCGTGTTCGCGGGCAATCACGGCATCGTCGCGCGCGGCGTGAGCGCGTTTCCTGCCTCGGTCACCGCCCAGATGGTCGCCAATTTCGAGGCCGGCGGCGCGGCGATAAACGCGTTGTCGCGTGCTGCAGGGCTCGACCTCAAGATCGTTTCGCTCGATCTCGACCGGCCGACCGCGGATTTCACGCAGGCACCGGCGATGACGGAGGACGAATGCCTCGCCGCGATTAACGCGGGTGCGGCGGCGGTCGTGGATGCGCCGAACCTGATCGTGCTGGGCGAGATGGGGATCGGCAATACGACGAGCGCGGCGGCGTTGTGTTTGGCGAGCTTCGGCGGGTCGGCACGCGACTGGGTTGGGCCGGGCACCGGGGTCGATAGCGACGGCATCGCGCGCAAGATCGCGGTCGTCGAGGCCGGGTTCGCGCTGCACCGCGACTCGCTGATCACGCCGTTCGATATCCTGCGGCGGCTTGGCGGACGCGAATTGGCGGCGATCGCGGGCGCGGTGGTTGGCGCGCGGCTGGCGGGCGTGCCGGTGATGCTCGACGGGTACATCTGTTGCGCGGCGGTCGCGCCGCTGGCGGCCGCGTGCCCCGACATCGTCGCGCACTGCCTCGCGGGGCATGTCTCGGCCGAGCCGGGCCACACCACGTTGCTGGCGCGGATCGAACTCGAGCCGTTGCTCTCGATGGGGATGCGGCTTGGCGAGGCGAGCGGTGCGGCGACCGCGACGTTGCTCGTCCGGGCGGCGCTGGCTGCGCATGCCGAGATGGCGACGTTCGCCGAGGCGGGTGTCTCGGCGGCGTGAGCGCGTCCATGCTGTACCTGATGCGGCATGGTGCGCCCGCGGTGACGGGGCGATTGCTCGGGCGGACCGACGATCCGGCAACCGAAGCGGGGATCGCCGCCTGCGCCGCGCGCGCCGCCGGGCTCGACGTCGCGCGGATCGAGGCGTCCGACCTGATCCGGGCGCGGGCGTGTGCGGAGGCGATCGGTCGTCCGCGCGGTTTGCCGGTTGTGGTGGAACCACGCTGGCGCGAGCTCGATTTCGGCGCGTGGGACGGGTTGGCCCCGGCGGCGATCGATCCCGCCGCGCTGGGCGCCTTTTATGACGATCCGGACGCTGCGCCGCCGCCGGGGGGCGAACGCTGGTCCGCGTTGCACGATCGTGTCGCGTGCGCGCTGGAGGCGATGCCGACCGTCTCGACTCTGGTCGTGACGCATGGCGGTGCGATCCGCGCGGCGCTTGCGGCCTTGTGCGGGTTCGATCGGCAGCAGATCTGGGCGTTCGACCTGCCTTATGCCGCGCTGGTGTCGCTGCGGGTCTGGCCGGGACCGACGCGAACCGTGCAGATCGTCGGGCTGGCGACATGACGCGGCTGATCGTCGCGTTCGGTTTCCTGACGCGGCTGCCGATGCCGCGCGTTGCAGCGGAGGCGGACGATTTCGCCGCGGCGATCCGGGTCTACCCGCTGGTCGGGCTCGCGATCGGCGTGTTTGTCGCGCTGGCAGGCTGGCTCGGCGCGCAGGTTGACCCGTGGACCGGTGCGTGTGCCGCGCTGCTGGCATGGATCGCGGTGACGGGGGCGCTGCATCTCGACGGGCTGGCCGACCTGGCGGACGGGCTGGGCGCAGCGCATGGCGATCGGACACGGCTGCTCGCGGTCATGGCCGATCCGCATATCGGCAGCTTCGGGGTCGTCGCGATCGCCGGCCAGATGATCGCCAAGCTCGTGTTGCTGCACGCCGCGGGGCGGGCGGGCTGGTGGGCGCTAATCCTCGTACCGTTTGCGGCACGGATGGGGCCGCTCGTCTGGGCGAGGCTGTTGCCGCCCTTGCGTCCCGGTGGCCTCGGCGCGGCGGTGGCCGGCGCGGTGCGCACTCGCGACCTGCTGGGCTGGGCGCTGGTTCTTGCGCTTGCAGCGGTGGCGGTGCCCGCGCTCGTCGTGCTGCCGGTGCTCGTTCTCGGCGTCGCGGCATGGGTGCGGCGGACGCTGGGCGGCGTGACCGGTGACGCGCATGGGGCCGGGATCGAGATCGTCGAGACGGGGCTGTTAGCCGCGATCGTGGTGGCCGGCGCGCTCGCTTAGCGCAAGCAGCGCATCGAGATCGACGTGGCGTTCGAGCGTGGCTGCGATCGCATCAAGCGCGGCGTCGATCGACGCGCCATGATCGGGCCCGCTTGCCGCGACGCCGAGCCGGGCCAGCCACGCGGCGCGTTGCTCGGCGAGCGCAAGGAGGCCGTGGACATAGCTGCCCGACACGAGCCCGTCCGCACTCGTCGCGCCCTCCGCGCTGCCGTCGGCGCGGTGGCCGACGGGGCGGGCGGTCGCCGACCCGGTCGTCACGCCCATGTGCATCTCATACCCGTCAAAGGCTGCGCCCTGGGCTTGGCCGAAGACCCGGTCTAGCGTCTTGCGTCCGGCGAGGACCGTATCGACGTCGAGCAGGCCGAGCCCCTCGACTTGGCACGCGGGGCCTTCGATCCCATCGGGGTCGGCGATGCTGCGGCCGAGCATCTGATAGCCGCCGCAGAGCCCGAGCACCGGCTTGCCGCGGCGATGATGCGCACGGATGTCGATGTCCCATCCCTGCGCGCGGACGAAGGCGAGATCCGGAATCGTCGCCTTCGATCCGGCGAGCACGATCATGTCGGCGTCGGGGATCGGCGTGCCGGGCGGCACCATCACCAGCGCGACGCCGGGTTCCAGCCGGAGCGGGTCGAGGTCGTCGAAATTGGCGATCCGCGGCGTGATCGGGCAGGCGATCGTGACCTGGCGGTGCGCACTGGCGGCGGGGCGTTCGAGGATCACCGCATCCTCGCTGGGGAGCCGCACCGCGTCGGCCAGCCACGGCACGACGCCGTAGCCGCGCCATCCGCTGCGCGCCTCGATCGCGCGGTAGCCGTCGTCGAACAGCGCGGGGTCGCCGCGGAATTTGTTGATCAGGAAGCCGTGGATCATCGCCGCGTCGGCGGGGTCGATCACCGCGCGCGTGCCGACGACCGCCGCGATCAAGCCGCCACGGTCGATATCGCCGACGAGGATCACGGGGACGTTGGCGGCGCGCGCGAAGCCCATATTGGCGATGTCGCCCGCGCGCAGGTTGATTTCCGCCGGACTGCCCGCGCCTTCGACGACGACGAGGTCACAGCCGGCCGACAGCCGTTCGAAACTGTCGAGCACGTCGACCAGCAACCCGTCGCGACCCTCGCGCCAGCGCGCGGCGGCGAGCGTGCCGCGGACCTGGCCGCGGACGATGAGTTGCGACGTACGATCGCCCTGCGGCTTGAGCAGGACCGGGTTCATGTCGACGCTGGGCGCGACGCGGCAGGCGATCGCCTGGGTCGCCTGCGCGCGGCCGATCTCGCCACCATCGGCGGTGACGGCGGCGTTGTTCGACATGTTCTGCGGCTTGAACGGGCGGACCGACAGACCGCGATTGGCGAACGCGCGGCACAGGCCCGCGACGAGCACCGACTTGCCGACGTCCGAGCCGGTCCCCTGGAGCATCAGAGCGCGCATGCGAGTCCTCCGGCAATGACGAGCAGCAACACGCACGCGCGTCGATAGACGACCAGCGCCGCGCGAAGATCGGCTGCGGTGGCGTCGGTGCGGCCATCGCCGATATAGGGCTTGGCGATGCTGATCCCGTCATAGGTTATCGGTCCCGCGAGCTTCAGGCCAAGCGCGCCGGCCATCGCCGCCTCGGGCCAGCCGGCGTTGGGCGAGGCGTGGTTGCCCGCGTCGCGCAGCATCGTCCGCCAGCCGCCACCGACGAGGCAGAGCAGCACGCCGCTCAGCCGCGCGGGGAGGAGATTGGCGATGTCGTCGGTCCGCGCCGCCGCCCAGCCGAACGCGCGCCAGCGGTCCTCGCGGTGACCGATCAGGCTGTCCGCGGTGTTGATCGCCTTGTACGCCCACAGCCCGGGCAGCCCGGCGACGAGCAGCCAGAACAGCGGCGCGACGACGCCGTCGCATACGCTCTCGGCAAGGCTTTCGATCGCCGCGCGCGCGACGCCGGACTCGTCGAGCTGCGCGACGTCCCGCCCGACGATCATCCCCACTTGCGTCCGTGCGAGTGCGAGATCCCCCGCATCGAGCGCGTCCGCGACGGGCGTGACATGATCGTGCAGGCTGCGCAGGGCGAGGCCGGGCGCAGCGAATAGGCCGATCGCGATCCAGGCGACTGATCCGAACAGGCTGCGAAGAACCGCGTCGAGCATGAGCGCGACGCCGACCGCGATACCGACGAGCAGCAGCATCGTCAGCACTCCCATCGCCCGGCGCGCAGCGAATGACCGCCGCGGATCGTTCCAGCGCGTGTCGGCGGCGTCGATCAGTCGCGCGAACCCACCGACCGGGTGCCCGATCCGGGCATAGATCGCGGCAGGCCAGCCGATCGCGGCGTCGATCAGCAGCGCGACCACCGCGACCGGCTCAGCCATGCGCGAGCGCCCGGTCTAGCCGCTCGAACGCGGTGTCGTCGCGCGGCAGACCGATGCGCATCCAGCGTGGCGCATGATCGAACGTGCGCGTCAGGATCCCGGCATGCGCCAGCCGGTCGAACAGCGCGGTCGCATCGTCGGTCTCGACCAGCCGGAACAGCGGGCAGGCGCCACGCGCGTGGAGTCCGTGCCGTGCCAGCATCGCATCGAGCCGCGCTGCCCGGTCGGTGCTGGCGAGGCGGGTCGCCGCGATCCAGCGCGTATCGCGGTACGCCGCCAATCCATAGGCTACCGCGCAGGCCGAGACTGGCCAGCTTCCCAACCGCTCGCGGACAGCGGCCGCCTGCGCCGGCGGGGCGATCATGAAACCGAGCCGGACGCCGGGCAGGCCGAACGTCTTGCCGAACGAGCGGAAGACGATGACGCGGTCGGATGCTTGGAGATGCGGGACGACACTGTGCGCGGGATGCAGATCGACAAAGGCCTCGTCGACGACCAGCCACGCACCTGCGCATGCGATCGCGATCAGCCGCTCGGGTGGGTCGAGCAGCCCGTCCGGATTGTTCGGGTTGGCGAGCAACAGCGTGCCGTCCTCGATCGTGTCGATCGCCGACCGGGGGACCGTGATGGTGTCGGCGAAGACGGCCGCGTGCGTCGCATAGCTCGGCGTCACGACACGCCGGGGGTGCGGCAGATCGAGACTGGCCAGCAGGCGGAGTCCAATCTCGCTGCCTGGCAACGCGACGACCCGCGCGGCGTCGGTTCCGAAGACCGCCGCTGCCGCGGCTTCGAGCGTGGCGATCGCGGCGGGCGAGGGCAGCGATGTGAGATCGACGGACGGCAACGGATCGGACCGCCACGCGACGGGATTGATCCCGGTCGACAGGTCGAGCCATGGGGTGGGCGCATCCGGGTACAGGGTGGCGGCGAGATCGATCCTCCCGCCATGCACGCGCAACCCCGTCATTTCACCCTTTCGCTTGATCTTGCGCCGCTCATCGTCATTCCGGGGGCGCGCTGCAAGTGCGAAGGAGAGACCATGCCGCCAGTGGAAACCAGCCCGTCGTTCGGGAAGAGCCTGTTCGTGCTCGGCGGCGCGCGCTCGGGCAAGAGCCGTCATGCGCAGGCGATCGCTGAAGCCGCCGCCGCGACCTCTGCGGGGCCGCTGGTCTATATCGCCACCGCGCAGGCGTTCGACGAGGAGATGCGCGACCGGATCGCGCGGCACCAAGGCGATCGCGACACGCGGTGGCAGACCGTCGAGGCACCCATCGATCTCGCCGCCGCGTTGCGCGCCGTGGACGGCGCGGACACGGTCGTCCTCGTCGACTGCCTCACCTTGTGGCTTTCCAACCTGATCCTCGGCGAGGTTAATATCGAGCGGGAAGTCGACGGCTTGCTGGCGGCGCTCGCCGGCCTCGAGGCACGGATTATTCTCGTCTCGAACGAGGTCGGCCTCGGCATCGTTCCCGACAACGCGCTCGCGCGCCGGTTTCGCGACGCCGCAGGGCGGCTGCATCAACGGCTCGCCGCGCAGGTCGATTCGGTCGATGGGGTGATGGCAGGCCTCGTCCAGCACTGGAAGCGGCCGGCTTGAGCGGAACCGCGCGCGTCGACGACGTGGCGCGGTCCGGTCCTATTTGCCACCTTGCCTGCGGCCATCGGGACTGATTAACCGCAGTCGAGCGCATCGATCCGGTCAAGTTGACGACGGTGCGTCAAGGGAGGTTAGAATGCAAAGCGGACCGCAGGCGATCGCTCGTCTGAAATCCATGGTCTTCCTCATCGAGGAGGCCTTGCGTATCGCAGATGAGGGCGACAATCCGCTGTTCGGCGCCAAGCTGAGCGACTGTATCGATTGTCTTCAGACCGCGCTCGATGACATTATCGGCGTGTCGTCGGTCAAGCCGCAACATTGACACTGCGGGAGGAAGATTGCTCTCGTTTCAGACACAATTGCTGCGACGGTCGATCTTGATTTACCCTACGGCAATGCCAGGAATAAATTAGGTCGGTCTCGCTATTCTCGATATTAACCTAAGTATATATCATCAGCAGATCAAATGTTACGGTCGACGTTCCGGGAATATGTTATCGCGACCTGCCGCCAGCCGATCAATGGGCGCTGACGGCTGGGAGAGATAGGTGATTTCGCTCAGGCTTCTCCGGGGAAACGCGTTTGAACGTTAGTCTGACGGACCACGCTGCCGTGGTTTCCCCTTTGGCCCCCCTTGCTTTGATGGTGCGGAAACTCGAAACGCATGCGGCCCTCAGCGAGGATGATCGCCGTGCATTGATGTCGTTGCCGTATACATTGCGCGTCTACGAACCGTCATCCTACCTTGTGCGCGAGGGCGACGCGCCCGAGCAATGCGCCGTGCTGCTGTCGGGCTTCGCGTATCGCCAGAAACAGACTGGGTCGGGGATGCGGCAGATCGTGTCGTTGCACATCCCCGGTGAGCCGCTCGACTTCCAGCACCTGTTCCTGGATGTCGCGGACCATAATGTGCAGACGCTGACTCGCGCCGAAGTCGCGACGATCTCACGCGTGGCGCTGCGCGAGCTGGCGCGGTCTCGTGCCTCGATCGGCCATGCGATCTTCGTCAACACGCTGGTCGAGGCATCGATCTTCCGTGAGTGGATCCTGAATATCGGGCGGCGCGATGCGCGGTCGCGGCTGGCGCATTTCCTGTGCGAATTCGCGATCCGGCTCGACATGCAGGGGGTGGTCGACGCCAGCGGGTATGAGTTGCCGATGAGCCAGGAACAGCTGGGCGATGCGCTGGGACTCACGGCGGTGCATGTCAACCGGACGATCAAGTCGCTCGAAGCGGATGGTCTGATCTCACGCAACCGCCGCCGGATCAGCTTTCCTCGTTGGGAGGCGCTTCGCGAGCTGGCCGATTTTTCGAGCCGCTATCTGCATCTGACGCAACAAGCATCGTGACGGGTTACCGATTGCGGGCGTGATCCACCGAATCGATGATGCGCCCGCCCGCCATGAAGACCGCGATCGGGCAGGCGGCAAACAGCATCCAGCCCCCATAACCGGGATATTGCTGGAGATAGTGCATGCCGCGTTCCACCGCGCCAAGGCCGAGACCGTAGATGACGAGGAAGGCCTCGAACTTGGTCTTGATGATGAAGAGGCGGCTGAAGCGGGTCCACATGATCGCGCCGGAGCAAGAAGGGTGCCAGTGGCTGGAATCGGCCGTTTCCCCGCTGCGCAACATGGTTAAGTGTCAATTAACCCGACAGGGCAGAACTCTGCGTTTCTGACGCGAGAATACCGGAAAACCTCCGCTGTTTCCACCGAGACAAAGGGTGCGAAATGGAAAACCGTCAGAGCCTAATTCCAGTTAATTCGTGGCCCGCGCCGGATCCAGCGAGCCCGTACTTCTGCCACGGCCCGACGCTAGTAAGCTTCAGCGGCGGTCGGACATCGGCCTATATGCTGTGGCTGATCCTCTGCGCCCACGGAGGGCAGCTCCCCGACTACGTGTATGTCGCGTTCGCCAACACCGGCCGCGAACATCCTAAAACTCTTCGTTTCGTGCACGAGGTTGGAACTCGGTGGGGCGTAAGGATCATCTGGGTGGAATGGCGCCCGCCGGGCGAGATCGCGGCCAACATCGTATATCCGCCGGAACTGCGCCTCGTGCGTGGCCTTGATAAGGAGGAACGCGCTCGACGTGTCTCTGCCCGCAAAAGCCATCGCGACTTAGCTATGGCTGCCACCCGGTTCGAGATTGTCGGGCTCAACAGCGCCGACACAGAAGGCAAGTGGTTTGCCGAACTGATCCGTCGCAAGCAGTTCCTGCCGAACGCCGATATGAGGTACTGCACGGAGAAGCTGAAGGTCGAGACCATGAAGTGGTTCATGGTCTCCCAAGGATACACCACATGGTTCAATATGGTTGGGCTGCGGGCCGACGAGCCGAGCCGGGTCCTCAAGCAGGTCCTGCGTAACCAGTCTGGTCTAGAGCGTTGGGTGTCGGGCGCCCCGCTGTTCGTCGGCGGGGTCGTCGAGCGGATCGTTTTGCGGTTCTGGCTCGGGCGCAACGTCGACCCGGAGCGCTTGACCCATCCTTTGCCCCAAGGGTTCGATCTCGGCATTCGTTCCTATCGCGGCAACTGTGTCGACTGCTTCCTGAAGGGCCGGGGAAAGCGCGCCCGAATCTATCGGGAAGACCCGTCGGTTGCGCACTGGTCTCTGGAACAGGAGAGGCTGGCGGTTGACCGCCGCGACATCCGCACGTCGTACATGAAGCGCTTCGACAAGGACGAAAGCGTCGCTGAGCTTCTGCATGCGGTTCAGCATTCGCCGGAACTTATCCCGTTCGAAGAGGGAGCCGACAAAGAGATCGATTGCACCGGGAGCATTTGCGCCGGTGACGAGGCCGGGGAGGCGTTTGACGATAGCGCGGTCATCTGGCTCCGCGATCGTACGAACCAAACGCTTGCGATGCCGCGGCCAGTGGCAACTAGCGCTGTCCTCCGCGATCTATTCTCGGAGGCAGCATGACACGGATTGTCCGAAGCTGCAGCTGCTGCGGCGAGCCTGCTGCTCACGTCCGGCGCGGCTCGCTCTTCTGCTCAGCCTGCATTCTCTACGGCGAAGACCAGCCGCCCGAGCCAGAGCCTCGCCGCATGATCATCGACACCCGCTATCCCAACCTCAGGAGCGCGAGAGCATGATTTTGGAATCAGCAGCAGCGGGCTGCGCGGGGACTACGATTGAAAGGATCACTTGCTGTTAATCCAAGCATGCGACACGCTTCGCGAAACGCGGGGTGTATAATGGCTGACGACAAGAAAACTGCCGAACCAAAGGCAGACGGAGCTGTAGCTGAAAAGCTAGTATGCGGGATTATTATGCCGATTGCTGGGGACGGTGATTACACCTCGGAGCACTGGCGCCGGGTTCAGCGAATAATCGTGCGGTCGATCGAGAAGGCGGGGATGACGGTCCGCCTAGTCTGGGAAAGCCCCGAAGTCGACGTGATTCACGCGCGTATCCTGCAAGGTATCTATGAGTCGGACGTAGTCGTTTGCGACGTGAGTGGCCTCAATCCCAACGTTATGCTGGAACTGGGGTTACGCCTCAGCACGAAGCGTCCCACCGTTGTTATAACAGATAGCGTTAAAAAGCCTCCGTTCGATATTGGCGTGTTTCAATACCACTCCTATCAGCGCGACTTAGAATATAATGCCGTCGACAGTTTCATAGATGAGATTAGTAAGAAGATTACCCAGGTTGCGGAAGCGTTCGAACAAAAACGATATAAATCGTTCGTGGAAAACTTTACGTTTGAAGTGGTCGAGCCAACGGAGGTGTCAGTACCGGCTGACGTCGCGATTCGTGAGCGCATGGAATCCTTCTCACGACAGCTATCGAGAATAGAAAAGTTAATCGGGGCCGAGCAGAGGATCGAGGCTCGATCTGAGGCGGTGACGATGACGTGGGAATCCTACTGCACTGAGGAAAGTGCGAAACAGATTGTGTCCACACTTACGCGTGATCGGCGCGTGCTTGGCGTTGCGCATAATCAAATCGGTCATAAGGCCTCTTTCACAGTCGCGATCAGTTCAACGATAACGCCCGTCGAGTTGGCCGCATTGCGAAAATGGATTCAGGATACAATTGACCATCTTGAAGATATCCCTTTTTAAGCTGCCTTACGAGCCGAACTCCGGCCATTCCTCATCAGTAGGTGCCGGGTCACGCTATTTGGACGGCGGGGGTGCGGGAGTGGGAGTCACCGGTTTCATCCAAGGACTGACCCATTCAGGGCAGGCGGGGTTTTCCTCGGGGTGTTCGTACCCATCGCAATTAGGTGCGGGCATGCCGGGCGTCACGTAGCCTGGGCCGCGAGACGCACAGGCCGCGAGTGAGAGTAGCACTATCAGTGGCGCGTGACCGCCATTCGCATCCGTGTTTTCACGTCAGCTCCCCTCTTAAGCGCCCGATTCTGGCCCTTCCTCATCAGGATAGAACGCGCGGGAGTTAGACGGCTTCGAATTGCGTCTGCCATTCGGAAGAGCCCGGTCGGCCGCGGCCGACCGGGCTCCTTAGGTCACATCGACGAAAGGGTCTGAATGTGATGCTGGACAACAGGAGCGATCTTCGCTGCTGTCTGCTTCAACGCTGGTGCGGTTCCGGTCTGAGCGTAACCCTGATGAAGTTCGAGGGCGGTCTGGTGCGCTGCTTTCTGCTGCTTGACGTACAGGGTGTCGCGCGCACTACCGGTGGTGGCCTTCAGCGCCGCGATATTCCGCGAGCCCATTGCGTCAAGCATCGGAGGCTTCGGCTTGAGGTTTGACTGCATCGCGGCGGCTTTAACTTCGGCGGTGCTCTTCGTATGATCCGCCACCATCATGTTTGCGAACTGCTTCATTGCCGGATTTTTTGTCGTTGCCAGAACCAGTTTGCTCGACTGGATTTCGTACTGGTCACCCGCACCGGCCTTCATCACGTAGGTCGCAGGCGAAGGCGTTGCTTGTGCCATTGCAACAGTGGGAAGGCCAAGCAGCGCTACGGTGAGCATTACTTTTTTCATTTCGGTTCTCCTGAACGTCGCGTCGACGTATCGGGCCAACCGCCACGCCGCTGGGGGGTTCCAGGGCATAAAGTGCAATCGTACTGAGCCAAAGCAGTAGGCCGGGGGATCCTGTTCAACGAGCGTTGTTACAGGATCGGAAAATACCATTGGCTGAGACACTACGACCGGGCGCGTTCGAGATCACGGCTTCCGAGGGGAGGGTGCTGGTCGAGGCACCCGGTGTCGTTGCAACGCTCGACGTCGAGGCCGTATCAACTCTATCCGATCAGCTGCTCGCCGCGTGCGGATCGGCTAGGCTCCAGCAGCATCGCGCGGTTGGTCAAGCGCCGAACTCGGAGCCCTCTTCGTCTGGATAGAACGCGTGGGGATCGTACACCGGTCGCTGCGCAACCCGTACCCGAGGGGTAAGGGTCTCATACTGATGAAACCGTTCGGAGATTAGCTCGCAAGGCGCATCTTTGGCACCCGGCTTGGCTGCGACCCTCGATGTCGAGACGGCGTCGCTGCTATCTGCCAAGCAGCGTGCGGATCGGCTCGGTTGCAGCAGCATGCCGTGATCGGCCAGCCTCGGAACTCGAGTTTAACTAACCGCGATAGAATCGCCGCAAAAGGAATTGTTATTTAACCTAAGAAGCTGAGCTTCTCAAAAGAGAAGCTCAGGCTCGGAAGATTAATACGCCGCCTGGCAGCGTACGCGTTGGCACAGCGTTTCTAGGTTCCCAGTCGGGAGTTCAGTGAAAGGATTGTCACCGTTATTGGTGCACTCACTGAAAGCACGCTCATAATACGAATCGTATGGCCCGCCATAGGATCCGCCATTCTGAGCGAGCGCTATGCGTTCTGCCGCAGCACGACATGGGAGCGTGGCCTGAGCCTTCGCTTCACCGCCGCCAAAAGTGACGACTGAGGTGCTCGCAGCAAATAGGGCAGCAAGCGCAATGATAATTTTCACGATGTCATCTCCCAGAGCCGGAACGACCCGGTATGAGAAGATCATACGTTTTGAAACTGGTCAATAAACCTGCCGCAATATGTTTAGTTCACGCCCCCAAATTCGGGGCCCTCATTATTGGGGTTAAAGGCGTGCGGATCGTACACCGGTCGCTGCGCCGGCCGCATCTGGCGGGGGAGGGGCGGGCTTCGGAACATCAGGGACCGGTTCGGGCAGGGTAGGCAACCCGCCTGCGAACCGGATCCGGATATCTGCCCTGTACTCAGGCGCAGCCTAGCGCGAACGACGGTCACAGAAAATCTTATCGCCGCCGCTTAAAGGTTTCGTTCGGCTGCCGTTACTCCCTCTGACAAATCGGCATTCCGCCACGGGGGCGGCGCGGATTGTTGTAGAACAGGAGTCACGCATGACCGTCATTGGCACCAACATTTCGGCACTTCGCGCTACGAACGCGTCGACCAAAGCATCGGGCTTGCTTGCGACATCCATGGAGCGACTGTCGACCGGCAAGCGTATCAATTCCGCCAAGGACGATGCTGCTGGCCTCGCCATCTCGTCGTCAATGACGTCGCAGATCAAGGGCATGAACCAAGGCGTCCGCAATGCGAACGACGGCATCTCGATGGCGCAGACCGCCGAGGGCGCACTCGACGAGGTCAGCAATAACCTGCAGCGGATGCGTGAGCTCGAAGTTCAAAAGTCCAACGGTACGTATTCGACGAGTGACATCGCTAACATCAAAACCGAGCAGGACGCGCTTGCTAAGCAGATTTCGAACGTCCTCACGAACACGAGCTTTAACGGCGTCAAACTGTTCGATGGCACGGCCGCTGTAGCTCCTGCCACGACCACCACGGCGAAGACGATCAAGGTGCAGGCTGGTGCAAACGCAAGCGACTCTATCGATCTGAACCTCGGGAGCAGCCTGAGCGAGGCCGCGACCGGTTCCGGCTCCACGTTGACCGGCGGCGGCGTCGGCACGGTGGTCGTTGCTACGACCACGAATGGCACGACGACCGTCGCGGCGGGGGGCACGCTGCAGAACTACGACGATGCTATTTCCCTCGTGTCCAATCGTCGAGCGTCGCTTGGCGCTGCTCAGAACCAGCTTCAGTCGGCGGTTAACAACCTGACCTCGAACGCGACCAATCTGTCAGATGCCAAGAGCCGTATCGAAGATACCGACTTCTCGGCAGAAACGACTGCTCTCGCCAAAGCGCAGATCCTGAGCCAGGCATCGACCGCGATGCTCAGCCAGGCTAACCAGAGCCAGCAGAGCGTGCTGAAGCTTCTCGGCTAAGTTTACGCGACCGTTGCCCCCAACTTAACGGTCGCGTATTTCCGCTGTTCGTGTGATCCGGATGGCGAGCCCCGGCAGTCTAGGCTGCCGGGGTTTTCGTGTTTTCCTTACCGGCAGTGAGGGCAACGGACAATACCTTCATCTATAGCCCGTCAAACGAGCACTCGCGTCGTCAGAGGTCATTTTGGCCTGTCGCATCACGTATCTTAATGCGGGTGCCATCTAAGCCCCGAACTCCGACCCGCCCTCATCAAAATTGAGTGCGGGTGAGGTGATACCTCAAGTCATTTCCGACCAACTTCCGTCGGTGGTGGGCCCGTAAAGGCGCGCGTCGCGTTCGAGCCTTGATTGGAACCGATTATGGCTTGTGAACCCGAGCGCTTGCCTACGAACGTCGAAGCTGAAGACGGATTTGTTTTTCTCAACGATGTATCAGGACCGTTGGCGATGACACCGGAAGACGCCTTGGCTTTGGCGGACGGTTTAACAGACGCGGCCGCTACAGCTGTTGGGCAGCAAGCTATCGCTAAGCTCCAGCGTGGCGAGGAATGGATATAACTACGCCGGCATTTAAAGAACGGCTACGATCAGCCGGGATATTGCGGTAGCGCTCGTGGCGCTTTATTCGAGCTCCCATGGGGATACGAGATACCCTGCGCGATGCGTTCGTGCAGGCGGGGCAACGAGGCGAGCACACCATCAGTTGGCGGCTTCGCATTGGATCGATACAGCAACTAGCTGATGATACCGAACGCGTCCTTGGGTATAAACCTAAGGCGCTAAACTCGTTCCTTGGTTTGCCTATAGACGTCTGCCCAATTGGCGCACCGAATGAGCTCGTAACCTCGATAGGGGCTGTAACGCTAGATATGAGGCCTGATTCGACAACTGTGCGCCGCTGACGCGCTACGGTCTTGCGTTCATCGGTATCGAAGCTGGCCCCCCGGACGGCACAGGGAACTTGTGCCTCAGGACGGATGCGATTGTTCGGCCTCAAGTGTGTCCGCTGATCGATCAAGCGCTTCTGCGACCTGCTCAATTGCGTCGCTGAGCACGGTTCCTGCCATGCTCGCGTGAAGGTCTCGATATTCCTGCGCCTGCTCGCGCAATTCTTTGGGCGTCTTAGTCATGTGACATAGGTAGCGGCATCAACCTTTACGTGGCATGACGCATTTTTACTACGCTGCCTTGCTAAAAGTACCAATCTGCTTGTCAGGATGGCAGTATCGCACCGTTGCGCGGGCTCCCGATCATGCACCGAACTCCGGGCCCTCGTCATCAGGGTAGAACGCGTGGGGATCGTACACCGGTCGCTGCGCTGGCCGCATCTGGCGGGGTGGCGGACGTTTCTCGCCGTCGGGGACGGGCGGGGGCAGGGTAGGCAACTCACCTCCGAACCGGATCCGGATATAGGCCCCGTTCCCGTGCATCGCCTGGAAGACCGCGGTCGCGTCGTCTTCCTTCATCCGCTTGCCGATCAGCGGCGCGCGCTCGGCGCTGACGTAGCCCAGCTGCGTGCCGCGATCGCTGAAGATAGCGACGGCATTCGCGTCGAACGGGTTGGTCGGCTCAAGCCGCAGTTCGATCAGGTCGCCCGGGGCGCACATCATGCACCAGTTCCTCTTACTCGCGTCCTCGTTCGGGAGGTCTATGCCGACGATGGATGTGGTAAGTTCGTCCATACGGACCGTTTTTCTCCATTCGCGCGGCCGGAAATAGGCTTTTGGTTAAGGACGGAGTAAGTTCTTTAATTAATGAAAATTCGACACAAATCTTAGAATCGAGCAGCCTAACTGCTTTGCGCAATTGGACATGCACAGATAAGCCATTGCAAAAGGCGAAGCGAGGCGGGAATGGATCTTTACGATAGTTCAGGTAACCGGGTTGGTTCGTTAGGTGGCGGGCTCGATTTTAGCGGATGTCTCACGACAGTGGTCGGCCTATTTATCATATCGACCGTCATTAAAGCGCTTACGCCTTTTTGGGCGATACTGCGCGGCCATGGCATACACCCAGTGTTTATCATTGCTCTTTTTGCTGCTATTGCAATTGCTATCCTATTCGTCATTGGATGGCTCTTTCGATTTGCGCTTGTGCGCGCGACTTTGGCGGGGTGTGTAGTCGCTGCGGGCGGATACGGGATATTTTACTGGATCATGGGTATGTCGGACTGGATTTGGGCCAGCGCCGGTTTGGTGATCTTTGGCGTCTTTGCATTCAGGTTCGTGAAGTGGGCGTACAGTCTCGAGGGTGACTTGGCAGAAGTCTTTTTCCTTTAGCTCTGGCCTCACCTCTACCAGATGGTCGGGGAGGAGACTGTCGGAGCTGGCTCGCACCAGCCCCGCGGGGTGGTATATCTGATGTCATCTACCAGCTTCTAGGAACTGACGATGGACACGCCCAAGAGGATCATTCGCCTTGCTCGCCAAGAGACGCGAGCGGGGACTTTCGACCAGGCCAATAGCATGACGCAGCACGAGCGGCGCGCTAGGTTTGCGATGGCAATCCATCACCGCTGGCTGCGCGTCATGAACAATGGCTCGATCACGACGCTGATATAAGCTCCGAACTCCGGCCCTCCCTAATCAGTAAGTGTCGGGTCACGCTATTTGGACGGCGGGGGTGCGGGAGTGGGAGGCACCGGTTTCATCCAAGGGCTGACCCATTCAGGGCAGGCGGGGTTTTCCTCAGGGTGTTCGTACCCATCACAATTAGGTGCGGGCATGCCGGGCGTTACGTAGCCCGGGCCGCGAGACGCGCATGCCGCGAGTGAGAGTAGCACTATCAATGACGCGCTGACCGCCAGTCGTATCCGTATCTCCACGTCAGTTCCCCTAATACCCCGATGCGGGCGTCTACTCATCACGATAGAACATAGTTGCAGAGCAGCCGCCTATGGGACCATCGTTCGTGATGGGCGTTACGGTCAACGGCACGGATGTCGTCAAATTGGACGATGCAGCGATCATTCGCCTTGTTGCGGAGGCTATCCGGCAGACGCGACCGCCTTGGTACGAGCGTCCCCGTTTTCGTTCATGCTGGGCGGAGCGGGCGCGGTGATCACCGGAGCGGCCGGCGCCGGCATCGCCCACGCCTTGGGCTGGTCGTCGCTCACCTACGTCGCGACCCGAACTCCGCTACTTCCTCATCAGGATGGAACGCGCAGTGATCTCGTTGCGCTGACTTCCTGGTCCGCTTCTGCAGCGTCGACGCTCAACTGTAGAGCGGCGTTAAATGCGCTGCGATCGGCCCCGTAATGAGCTCGACGGTGACAGTTTGGACAGATCCCGCCAACATGTCGGGGGTCGTCAGGTCCGCCATCGCTCAAACGCCGAATGTGATGCGCCTCTAGGTATGGTCGGCCCGACGCCGTCGTAAATGGGGCCGCGTCGCCACAAGCCTCGCAAACCCCGTCGGCGCGAGCGAGCACGTAGTCTCGCACGTCGCGGCTTCGAACAAAGACCGTTGCCGCGGGCGAGGCCTGCTTGCCGGTTGCCGGAGCTGCCGCTGCCAGCGCCCGCTTACGTAGTTCGGGCAGGCTGATGGCGGGCGCCGGCGCAACGGCGACGTCACCTGCTTCAATCTCAAGCTCGCGAAGCGGAACGAGATGAAACACTATCGCGTCACGCTCGACTCCATCGAGACCGTTCTGTCGCTCCATCTCCCAACCAGCGCACGAGAATAGGCCTTCGAACCGTACTAGGCCGCCGCGCTTCTGTTGCGAGAATATCAAAAGGTCCTTCCCGTCAGCGGCGTGATCACGGATGGCCGAGTTGCCGGAGACCATTCGCATATCGCCGACCTGGCCTTGCCCGGTGTACCGGAACGAGCCGTCGCTCTCGTATCGGTCCTTGTACCCGATGATACCGGCTCCATGGCCGGTAAATATGAAAATGCCCGGTGCCGCACGCGGCGTTGATATGCCTCCCTGCTGCTGCCCACCGAATGGCGTGTGGAGGTCCGCTCGACGGACGTAGTTTTGATGGATGACGAAGGGCCAATGCATTCGAGCAGGAACCGGGCGGCGGGAGAAAACGCAACTGATTCGTATTGCTGGGACGAAGGACTGGCTCGCCGCATTATTATCGAGACCCTCTGCCAAGGTGGTCGGCTTTCACGAAGCGCTGGTTTAGCGCATGATGTTGCGATGCCAGACGACACTCATTTGCAGAACCCTAGTATTCCCGACGCCGAACTTCGGGACCTGATGAAGCAGTCCCTTTTCGTGCTCGATAGCAAGAAAGACAGCGCTGTTGGGTGGTTAGGAGCCGCCTTCGCAGCATTCAATGCGGCCGCCCTTGCGACGGCGCTAACTTTCGCCGAAAAGATGGACCACCCCGTCGTCGTATGCGCGCTCTTCCTGACTTCCCTGCTGCTGATCTTCGCGACTGGCGTTGCGTATGCGTACGCTTTGTCAGAGATCACGGATGCAGTTAGTGAGAATACCCAGATTTTTAACGTCAGTCGTCCCAACATCGACGATGAAAATTATGCCGAGAAACTCGGCATGTTGGACAAGCTTGGTGAAAATTTGCATCCGACGATCATCATCGCGTTATTAGCCGGTGTTTTTACTTTGGCAGGTGTTGTGACCTTCTCGTCAGGTATCGAAATGACGAACCCGGCGAATGATAGGCGTTGCTTAGCTATTCAGCACGATATGTTGTCCGCGAGTCCCCGTCGCAGCGACAGCGCGGACCTCTTTCAAGCTCTCGGATGCCGGCCACAAGGGGAAGGTAGCGTATTTGCTAAGCCCCGAACTCCGGCCCTTCTTCATCAGGATAGAACGCGTGAGGATCGTACACCGGTCGCTGCGCCGGCCGCGCCTGACGCGGGGGAGGGCGTTTCGGGATATCAGGGACCGGGTCGGGCAGGGTAGGTAACCCGCCTCCGAACCGGATCCGGATATAGGCCCCGTTCCCGTGCATCGCCTGGAATACCGCGGTCGCTTCGTCCTCGCGCATCCGCTTGCCGATCAGCGGCGCGCGCTCGGCGCTGACGTAGCCCAGTTGCGTACCGCGATCACTGAAGATCGCAACGGCGTTCGCGTCGAACGGGTTGGTCGGCTCGAGCCGTAGTTCGACCAGGTCACCCGGGGCGCACATCATACACTCCATGCGCCTGTTGCTCTTGCTCGCGTCCTCGTTCGGAAAGTCTATGCCAACAATAGAAGTGGTCAATTCATCCATGATGGGTTCTATTCATTAGGTTTGGGTTGGCGATTCTATGGGGGGGTACTTGAACCGGAATCGCCATCGCCATCGCCATCGCCATCGCCCGCTCAGCAGTGGTCGGAGCCTGCGCAAATTCTTTCTTGGGCTTTTCATCCTTGGGTTAATTGCCCTCACGCTGATAATCTTTGAAGATGATATATAACTCTGCGGTTTGCGTCCTGCACCGTTCATCCCGGTCATTGTATATGTTCGAACCGTTTGCCCGAATCGGTCGTTCACGCATAGGCTAGCGCCATGAGCGAAAAGCCCCTGCATCCCGACGTCATCGAGTTCCTCGACGATCAAAGCCTGCTTGAGGCATATCAGCAGACCAACGGATCACCAGAGAGCGTCGAGGCCAACGCCCTGCTCGCTGAGATTGAGCGGCGTAACCTCGACATCTGATGGCGCGCGCCGGGCCGATGAATGAGCGTGAGGTCTGGATACAGGCCGGGGCAATCCTTGCTGCGCACGGCAAATTGACCGCGGAATATATCATCGACCAGCTGAGCGACGCGCTCGGCGATCGTATAGCGGTCGAGGACTGGCGCCGGGTCGCTGCAGCGGTCGACGCCATCACCGACGCCAAGCCTCAGTAGCGAACCAGACTCGCGTTTTCGCGTGCGTCCAGATAAGGAACGCAACGAGAACAGGTTTGCACGGATTCGTTATGATCACCCCCGCACCGTCCGCCTCACGGATCAAGCGCTATGCCGCAGAAGCCGCTGCCGCCCACGACGTCGAACCAGCGGACGTCATGGGAACGGCTCGTACCGTCGCGCTTGTTCAGGCTAGGTGGGCGATGTGGAAGCGCCTATCTGATGAGGGCTTCAGCATCGCCTCGATCGCGCGAGCCTTTGGGCGCCACCATACTACGGTGCTGTACGCATTGAGGAAGGTCGGCTAGGCCCAACCCCCAGCGACCAACGCAGCCTGGAACGACTTAGCGTAACCGGCGACCTTCTCGGCGCGGTCGATCCCGTTGATAATGCGCCGCGCGGAGGTGAACTGGACGAGGGTGGCCGGCCCCTTCGCGGGCAGGTAGGTGCTGAACTTCCGTGCTGTGAACCAGCCCTCAGTCATGCCGAGCACCATGATCTTCGCCGAAATCTCGGTCTCGAGCGCGCGATCGTAGTTCGACGTTAGCGCGCCCTTCAGCCCGAGCTCGTTGTCTGCCCGCTCGTAGTTATAGTCCCACGTCAGCTGGACATCGCCACGGCCGTAGGCGATCTGCCCGCTATGCTTACCCGGCTTGCCATATGGATAGTTTCGGCCGCGGCCGATCTCTGGAACTGGCTGCATCTTGGCGCCCGTTTCGTGGAACGAGGTAGCGAGCCCGTACGCGACATACGCCAGGGGCGAGGCCTGCGAGGCGAACGCGGCAAGCTTCGCCTGGATGCCCTCGACCTGCGCCTGCGTCATCGTCCCAAACAGCGGGCGAATCGACGCGAAGAATTTGTCCGGAGACGCCAGCCCGTGCGCAGGGGCGGTCGCCGGCGTTGATGCCGTCGTCATATCTATTCTCCAGTTGATGTGGCAGAGGAAACTTGAGCAGATTAAGCTCCCCGCGCTCTGCTCGGCGCGCCGATGGCCCCACGCCATCGGCGTGCCTCTCGGGAACTGATTTCTGTCGATGCGTTATCTACGCGCCGGGAAACCCTTCCAACGCATCCCGGCCGGTCCGCCTTGGTCTCATGACAGTAACTGAGGCGGGCCGTTACCCCGCAACCAGATCCACGATGCTGCGTTCTGCCGCGGCTAGCCTACTTCCGGAAAGAGTGACTGGCCGGCCTGCTCACTGGTGCACCGTGAGCGGGCCGTTATTCTGATTTTAATTTTAGGCGATCAGGCAGATTTTGAGGTGTCGCC
The DNA here is from genome assembly GCF_001421685.1 of Sphingomonas sp. Leaf28. NCBI lineage: Bacteria > Pseudomonadati > Pseudomonadota > Alphaproteobacteria > Sphingomonadales > Sphingomonadaceae > Sphingomonas > Sphingomonas sp. Leaf28. The sequence goes on from NZ_LMKX01000007.1 coordinate 473,595, forward strand.
CTCACGCCGGACGCTCTCACGCTCGCCTTGATGTCTCCGCAAAAGACGAGGCGGGAGCGTCCTTTTCACCCGTGTTTATCAATCTCGCGAAGCGTAGCCGTCATCTCGGGTGGCACTGTCGATTTGCCGGGTAGCGCGGCGTCCAATGCGTCGATCGCGCTCTGACCGCGTCGCTTGAAGAATGTGATGACGCCCGCGCCTACCGCTCCGGTCATGCCTCCGGTCCCGAGCGCGGCGAACAAATCGACCTGATGCTCAACGATCCAGACCGCCGTGATCACCATGGAAAGACCGGTGACGATCCCGTCGAGAAGCCAGCGCTTCGGACCGGTTGCGTCCAGGGTGATGAACAGGCGAACCATGAAGCATGTGAAGAGGCCCACGCACATCGAGCCAGCCGGGAAGCTATACCCCAGCACCGACCAGATGACGGGGATGGTGGCAACGGGAGCGGACGATGCGACCGCCTCCTTAATCACCGCAGACCAACGGCCGCTGCCGCCATCAAGAGGCTGACGACGAGCACCGCAGCCGGACGCCGTAGCTCGGGCCACCTCGACCACATATCGACGGGCAGGGGGGCCTTGCGCAGCTGGTGCTCAATCATTGGCTCGGCGAGCATGTGCAATGCCATCCAGGTGAACCCGCAGGCGATCGACAGTGGATCGAGCCAGCGCTTCAGTTCCGCGATGCGCTCGATCGTGACAGCATCGCCCGAGCTCCACGACCACAGGCTGACCGCCTCCGCGCCGCCCCGGCTGGCGATCGCGCATCCAGCAAGGAAGATGATAGTCCGGTATACGGATACAGGGTCCAGCGGGTGATCGATGTTCCTCGCCGCCCATAGGCGGCGTCCCTGCCGACCTGCCATCATCAAGCCGAGGCAGAACGCCGCGGTCATGACGAACAGGTTCCAGGCGAGCAGGCCGGGATTGTCCGCAAGGGAGGGAGGGGCAAGCGCCGCGGTCGTTCGCATCGCCTCCCCGATGTAGTTACTAGTGGCTGTCGCAGTCATGCGTCATCCTTTCCCGCGGCCGAGTTGGCAGCGATCGCCTTGTTGATCATCGTATTCCTATCGAAGAATTTGGTGTGTGAGCGGTCGGCTCTAGTCGGGCTGTAGTGGCACTCGCTCCAGCTTGTTCCACCCGGCGACGTTCTCGGCATCGGTCCGATCACCGCGCGCCGACCAAAAACCGCAGTCGAGGCACAGAGGGCCACGAACGGTGCTGGTCGCGCCGGCGATCAATTCGCCTTCCGGAATTTCAATGGTGATCGAGTGACCAGCAGGATCGACATTCGCCGACCCGCACCCGGGGCACGACTTCAAGGTCATACCAGTTCCTCCCAAAAGACATAAAAGAAGATCGTGCCGATCGACGTCTGCGATTTGATATGCAGCCCGAGCGCCTGGAAATTGGCGGCGCGGCCCGGCACGACGAAGCTGTACGAGCGGAAGGTCTTGGTGATCGGCTTGGTCTCGAACCCGGTGCCGAACCCATTGCCGGACGCATCCAGTCCCGCCTGCTGCAACGAGATCGTGTCTCCGGCCTCGGTCGAACGCGCGACTACCGTCACCTTGAAGTTCGCCGCCTCGCCGAAATAGTTATTCGAGCCGTAGCCCGGGAAGATCGGGATCGGCTGGTCGGGCATTCCGGGCGGGATGATGAGAAAATCCCCCTGGTGCCGCACGAAGGCGGTTCGCCCGGTGACGATCGTGCTGGCGGGCAAGGCGCCCTTGTTGCGAGCCGTGACGGTGAAACGTCCGCCCTGAAGCGACACCTCCGGCTCGTCACGATGCCCGTGCCACATCGGCCCGAACGTCGTCTCGAACACTTCCATCTGACGCTGACGGACCCCGACATGGATCGGGATGGTGTCAGTCCGCGTGCCCGCCGCATTGATGAACAGCGATGGCGCATTGGATCCATCGGAGGTCTGCCGGCCGCGCACGACGATCGTCCGCGCCTCGGCCGGATCGATCCGATGGACGTACGAGCCGAGGCCCTGGCTATCGACCCGGTTCGCGTCGATCCAGATCGAGAGCGTCGCACCAGGCGAATTGCCGCCATAGCTCGGGATCCCGAGCGGCGAGATGTCGATGAAGCCCGCGCCGGCCGCCATCCCGCCCTGGGGCTCGAAGTAGTTGTTGAACAGGCTGATATGCCGGCCCGTCGATTTGTACGAAGCGCCGTTCGCCACCTTGGGCGACCCGAGGATATCGTTCTCGCGGATCGTGTTCTGCGATCCGAACGTCAGGGCCGACGTTTCGAGGATGCCGTACCGCTCCCAATTGTAGATCCGGTTGCCCGCCACGACGCAGATGTCGGACCCGTTCAGGAGCACGCCAATTCGGTAACCCAGCACCTCGGACAGGGTGAGCTGGCTGTTGAACCCCTTGGTGATCGACACGCCGACCGAGTTGTCGTTGCGCGCGCCGCCCCCGACCGAGTCGATGACATTCAGCCGTTCCATGTTGGTGTAATGGAAGACCGTCTGCCCCCCGGCTTCGGTGACCGGCGACGACCGATCGCCGATCGCGATGCCCTGCAGATTGTACACGGTGAAGTTCGTCAGCAGCGGGCCGTTGCGGTCATCGCCGCCACCCATTGCGGACCACATCAGGGCGGGTGCATCGCCGGCGCCTTCGAATGACGCCGCACCGCGCGAGCCGCGCGTACCTTGAATCGTCGCGCCGTCGCTGAAGTTCGCGGTGCCGCCCAGCGCGTAGCCCCTAGGCTGCAACACGACGCCGCCGGTGACCGCCGCGGCGGTGACGAGCGAGAACGCCGTGCCCGTGCTGGGGCGAGCGGCCGCCTCGATCTGGCGGACCCACGCGCCGACCGTCAGAGCCACCGTGCCGGCGATGATGTTGACGTCGTCGGCCTTGCCGGTGAAGTCGCCGGTCTTCCAGTTGAACCGGCCGTCGAGGATGTTCGGCACGCCGACGAGGCCCGCGGTCTGGCGGCCGATGTCCGAAGCCTTAAACGCCGCCAGGCTGGTATAGCTGTTCGCGCTCAGCGCCTGGTCGACGACGGGCTTGCCGACATAGCGCGCCCCCTCAACCGGAACCATGCCCGCCACGGTCAGCACGTTGTAACGATTGAGCGTACTGCCGGGGATGCTGACGACGCCATCGACCGCGATCAGGTTCAGATCCTGCGTCGATCCATCGTCGAAGGTGACACGGTAGAGTCCGCTGCCCCCTTGTAACGTCAACGTCTCGAGGGGGCGCGTCGCCGCGGCCGTCGTCGTCGGGATATACGTTGTCGCACGTAACCCCGCTTCGAGCTGCACATACGAGAACTCGGCCGTTGCGGTCGACGTCGTAGATGCTTGATCAATGCGGCCAAAATAATAGCCGTATTGATTGGCTTTTACGCCGGCCAGGGAGAGCCGCGACGTTCCGCGAGGAGCGATCGCAACAGTGCCGACCGCGCCATTCGTAGAGGTAAGCGCCCCAGTTGCGGTGTTCAAAATAACCGATCGTGCCGCGGTGACTTCGAAAAGTGAGATGGTTGCAGCGTCAAAGTTTTTGACGAAAGCGCTGAACGTCCGGGGTACGTTGTTCCCCGAGCCATAGTCGCTCGGATACTGATCGAATGCCGCGCCGTCCGTACGGGAGGAACTACGGCCGAAGCGGTTGGACGCCAGGCCGTCTGGACCGGGAGAGCCCGACGACCGCGTGCCATAGATGCGGAAGTTTGGCGTATTGATTACACCGGAACCGACCTGAAGGTTGGTGCTCGCAGGCTCGATCAGCACGCCGCGCGATGCGCCGGTCGCAGGATCATAGTCGAACCGCGGCGTGTCGGCCGCAGTACCGAATTCCATGATGCTGCTCGGCAAGCTCGCTACTCGCAGCGTCTGAACAACGCCGGGCCGCTGCGAATCAGGAACCGATACCGTCATCACGCCGCTGACAACTCGACCCAGACTTACGTCTGAAGCCGTGCCGCCATACGATCCCGGAGCGTAAAACAAACTGCAAACATAGGACCCGTCAGCCATTCCAGGGACGGCAATGCTGATCGTTTCCGCAGGCCTGGTAGCGGCCGTCGTCGTCGTCGGAATGTACGACGATGCCGTCGCACCAAGCTCCATCTGGATGCCCGATGCCTCAACCGTCCTGGCAGTGAGCGAGCCGCCCGTGCCCGTACCAACACCACCGGTGCCGAACGAGATATACGTCCCGGTGTCTGCGGTAGCCGGCGTGTTGGTATAGGTCAGGCGAGACCATGCCACGTCGACGGCGGCAACTACGCCCTTATTATTGCCGGCAGCAGTGAGACCGTTGGTGCCGAAGTTGATCGTCGTCGCAGCATCAGCCACCGAATAGATCGATGCCGTCCACGCCTGGCCGGCGGTGATCACCGTGTTGGCCAGCGGAGCGATCACGGCATTGTCGCCGAACGCAATGCGCGCAGCCTGCGCACCGGTCGGCGAGGTTCGACCGGCCGAATAGGTAATCGTGCCGCTACTGGCGCGACCGGTCAGCGTGTCCGAGTTTTGAAAATAGTTCGTGCGAGCCGGCTCGAGCATGAGTCCGCGGCAAACAGCCGCAGCCCCGTTCACCGGCGGATCGTAGTCGAAGCGCGGGACGTTCGCCGCGGTGCCCAGTTCCAGCGCGCCGGTCTGCGATCGCCGAGACCAGGGCCCCGCCGCGCGCTGCACTGTCACACCGGCGGGCAAAACACCTGCGGTGAAATCGAAGTCGGTATATTCGAGCCGCTTGTACCGGGAGTAAGAACCCGCGGCGCGCTTGACGGAAGCGCCAGCCGGCGTGGCGCCGTTGCGGAAGTCGAAGACGGTCGTCTTCACCGAATAGAGGATCGCGTAGGTGTTGGGCCCGTCGCCCATGACGCTGAAGGGCTTGCCGTCGAGGTTCGCGGCCGCGCCCGCCTCGACCGTCATGTACATCAGCCCACCGACAGCGGCGAGCGCCGTGCTGGCGAACAGCGCGGCCTTGCCAGCATCGACGCCGGTTGCAGCTGCGTTGACCTGCGATCGATCCGCCGAGTCCTTCGAAAGGCTGGCGGCACGCTCGACCAGGTCCGCACCGTCGATCGCGAGCTGCACGACATTGTTGGCGGCGATCGTCAGGGTGGCGCCGTCGATCGGCGCGGAGAGAGCCTCGCTCTGGCGGGCAAAGCTGTAGGGCGCGTCGAAGATCTCCGGCGCGTTGTCGCTGTCCATCACATGGGGCGGCAGGATGACGCGGCCCTGGATACGCGTGATGCCGGCGATCTTCAGCCCCCAGCGCAACGTCTGCGACGCCCCGGGCACGCCGGCGTAGCCGAGACCCTGCCGGGTGGCCTTGTTGATCTGGATACGCAGGTCATTCTGCCAGACGCCGTCGACCGAGGTGACCGACGCAAGGCGGATGCCCTCCCCGGCCGTGACCAGCTCGAGCGAGACGAGCGCCGGTCCGGGCTCGTCGCCGGCGCGGCGGATCTGTGCGCGGATCGGGACGCCAGTCAGGTTCGGACCGATGACGCGGAGCGGCAGCTCGTACACGTCGTCGTTGCGCCAGATCGGAAGATCCAGCGTGGCGGTGGTGGTGACCATGCGATTGGACTCCGATTTACTGCTGGTTGACGTTGGCGGGTTGGCGGACGTTGTTGCCGCCGCCACCGCCGGGGGGCGTGCCGCCACCGCCGCCGGTTTGCCCGCCGCCGGTGACGGGGGTCACGATCGAGCCGACGTAGTGCCGGCCCGGCTGACCGACCGAGTTGAAGGCGCTTGGATAATCTGTGGTCGCGGCGATCGCGACGTTGCCACCGGCGCGGGCGGCGTCGTCGTAATAGAGGTAGTAGGACGTGTTGCTCAGCAACCCGCTCAGCGCCTTCGCCGCGACGGCGACGTCCTTGTCGGTATATCGGCGGGTATGGGCGCTGATTGCGATCGAGGCGGATCCGGCCGCGTCGCTCGAAGTGATCGAGATGTTGACCGGATAGCTGTTGGCGATGATCTGCTGCGACAGCATCGCCTCCACCGCCGCCAGGCCGGGCGTGCCGAACTCCCAGGCGTTCGAGGGAAGCCCGGGCGACGTCGGTGGCACCGCCGTCTGCCCGAGTGCGAAGGCATGCTTGCCGGCGTTCTCCGATCGGGCAGTGATCGTGACGATGCCGCTGCCCGCATCGAGCGAGCGGGTCAGGATCATCACCGACTGCCCGTACAAGCCGGCCTCGGGCAGATCGAGCGTGACCACGTCGCCGGGTTTGTAGCCCAGCCAGCGGATCTTCAGGGGCAGCGTGATCGGGCCGAACTCGCGGGCATTCTCGATATCGTAGCGAGCGAGGGTCGCAACCTGGTGGGGCTGCTCACCGGCGAAGCACTGCACGAGCGGATACGATGATTCCTTGCGGACCTGGCGGCGATCGGCCGCGACGTACGCGTCGACGATGATCGGCTCGGCCGCCACCTCCGCCCAGGTGGTGGTGGTCGTGCCGGTGGCCGCGTCGGTGCTCAGCTCCTCGGACCAGTAGCGCGGGACCAGCGCGTTGATCCGATCGCGGCGCGCCTGCATCGCGACGACGCTGATATCGCCTTGTGCCAACGCATTGCGGTCGATCGTGGCAAGGCTGACACGCGGGGTGGAGACGATGCAGCCAAGCATCGCGCCGAGCCGAAGCGGCTCGCCGGCGCCCGCCTGCAGGATGTCCTTCAGCACGTCCCACTTGTCGTCGGTCGTCGACTTGACCCCGCCGACGCGCCAGCCGTTGATGTCGGCGACGTTTGCCCCCTCGACGAACTGGGCGAGGATCAGGCCGGAGGCGGGAAGCCCGACGCCGGCGACGAGCTTTCCGTTCTGCCGCCAGCCGAGGCACCAGGTGATGCCGACGACATAGGGGTTGTTGCTCCATGCCCAGGTCGTCTGATCGTCCGCGCGCTGCGCGCCGTTGCCGCCCGGGTAGGTGCTATCCTTGCGGGGATCGTAACAGAGCACGCCCTTCCCGCGCCAACCGCATGTCGGCATCGAGGTGAAGGTGTTCTTGCCGTCCGCGTCATATTCGAACGTCGCGATCGTCGCTGCTTTGCCCGACAGCTTGTGCTGCGGGGTCCAGCCGAAGGGCCGGCCGGTGCTCAGCGTCAGCGCCGCGGGCTCCGGGCAACGGCCGAGCTGCCGCGCTTCGTGCATATAGGCGCGGGCACCGACGGTGACGGTATCGCCAATGACAGCGCGGGCGATCTGGTCGACGTAGAGCGTGTCGATCGACTGCACCGGGCCGATCGACCACTCGGTGACGATCGACTGGTACTTGTTCTTCGAGCCGTACGCCTGGCGGTAGATGATGTGCCCGCCGCTATAGGCTTCGCCGAGGACGATATCGATGCCGGCGTTGGGATCCGCCTTCCACTGGTCGGGAGATCCGCCGCCGGATGTCTTTGCCGCGGTCAGCGAACTCGTCGCCATAAGGGCGGCCGCAGCAAAGCCGGCGACTTTTGCAACGGTGGCGGCGGTCGCAACGAAACTGGCCGTGGCGCTAGCGGCAGCATATTGCCCCAGCAAACCCACCGTCGCAGCGGCGCCGACGCCGGTAGCGATCAGCGCGACACCGCCCACCACCATTGCGGCTGTTGCGAGATACTTGCTCATTGCGGGGTGACCCGCCAAGCGATTTGCAGGCTGACCTCTTGGAGCACGGCCGCGCCCGCTGCGTGCTCATGGTAGCCGAGCAGGCGACCGTTGCTCAGCTTGACGCCGAGCGCGCCGAACGCGTCGCCGGACTCGCCCTGGACGATGTCGCCGGCGACTGCCTCGGCCGGTGCGATGCGCTTCAGCCCGACCGCGTCGATCGCGGCCGCCATGCTGTCGAAGCCGCGAGCTCGAAGCATCTTCAGCGCCGATCGCGGGCTCGCATAGCTGCCCTTCGACGGAACCCGGACCTTGTAACCCATGCGGCGCAGGTGCGCGGCTACGAGGCGCGCGCAGTCATTGTGTCCCCAGCGGAAAGGTTTGCCGACGAACTCGTCAAGCGTCGCCTGCGCGGCCGCCACGCGGCGCACCATGATGTCGCTCATCGCCTGACTCCGTCCGGGCTCGAGGTGCCCCAATAGATTTGCTGCGCGACGTAGGTGACGAAGGCGCACCCGAGTTCGTCCGGCCAGAGGTACTGGTGGAACGTGTCCGACAGGCGGGCCCCGTCGTCGGAAAGGAAGAAGTCTTCGAAGATCGAGGTGATCTCGTAATCCACCGTGCGGCCGGTTGAGCTGACCTTCAGCGATGCGACGTCGAGCAGGCCGTTGAACAGCAGAAGCGGGTCGCCGATGACCAGGCCGGACATCGGATCGATCGCGCCAAGCCAGAGCCGCACCGGCGATCCCTGCATGGCGACCGACGCGAGCTGCGCGGCCGCGGCATCCTTGGCCGGGATGAAGGTCAGCGATAGCGCTGGTGCCTCGTCGCCCATGCCATCGGTCAGCGTGTCGATCGCGGAGAACACGCCGACGACGTCGTCACTGCCGGTGAACGTCTCGACCGTGCCATCCACCGAGAACCTGACGAAGCCGGAGCCGACCAGGAGCCGGACCGTGCGGCCGGGCAGGTCCATTCGGATCGCGCCGAAGATCATCGCGCGATCGGCGCCGAGCGCGGCCTCCATGGCCGGCGACATCTGGGACATCAGGCGATCTCGCTGATCGTGAAGCTGAGGCCCCGCACCCGCGCCGGGATCATCGTCCAGCCGTCGGCGTCGCCCGACAATTTGCCCTCGATGATTGGCACACCGAACTCGCAGACATCGCCGTCCGAGACCTGGACGCGAAGCATCGAGCCGAGCGGCACCGCCGCGCGGCCGTCGGCGCCGGCGCGAACCGCCTGGCGGACATAGTGGAGGTAGCGCCGCCCGCCGTGCCGGAGCGAGAAGAACTGCCGCCGGTTGAAGACGTAGCGCGGCGTCGCGCCGCGCACGTTGAGCACCATGCCGGACTGCCCGACGCCATCGACCACGATACGGCCGGGCGAGCCGACGTCGAACCCGGGTTGCGGGAACGGGCATGCCACCGTCTCACCGGTCATCCAGGCATCGAGCAGCGCCGCGGTCCACAACCGACCGTCCGGCTCGGGCTGCAGGTTCGGCGTCTCGATCGCCATCGACAGGCGCGACCCCATGAAGCCGAGCCACTGCTCGACGCCGCCCGTCGGCGGGGTCTGCCAACCGCCGAAGATGATCGGTGCTGGCGAGGCGGACTTGGGCAGCGGGGTCGCCGGCAGATAGATCGTCATCAGCGCCTCCCGAGCTGGCGGCGCCGCGCCTTGGTCATTTCCATCTTGCCGAGCTGCGCACCGCCCGCGGCAATGCCAGGCGCTGCGGCACCGATGCGCTGGTCGGCCGCGCTCGACACTGTCGCGGTGAACAGGTCGGTGTTGAGATCGATCGCCACCCGCATGCCACCGCCGCCGGTATCGTTGGCGGCCTGCATCATCCGACGGCTTTCCGCGGCCGGGTAGATCCGCGTGCCGGTCGGCAGATCCATGATCTCGCCGCCATTCTCGTGCACGTAGGTCAGGCCGCCCGAGAATGACTCGGTACCCGTGGCATTTCCCGGCGGGCCGATGGTGGAGGCGCTGACGGTGGCACCCTTTCCACCGAATAGCCCGGCGATGTTGCCGAGCGCACTGGTCAGGGTCGGGAGGTTGCTGTTGCCGTTGATCAGGTTCTTCAGCGGATTGAGCAGCGCGAGTTTGATGAATTCGCTTTTCAGGCTGTTGAGCATGGTCTTGCCGGCGTTGCCCCAGCTCGACCAGGTGTCCTCGCTCAGCACCTCATCGACGAACTCGTTGCCATAGCCCCGGACCTCGCCGAGCGCGGCCGCGGTGACTTTCAGCTTTTCGTTGACCGCCTGCTGCGCGTCGACGCCCGACATGATCTGCGCGACGTCCGCGGCCGCCATGTCCGGGAACTGGCGGCGGATCTGCAACGCCAGACGCAGCTTCTCGAGTTCGGTGTCGCGCGTGCTGTCACTGGCACCGGCCAGCTGCAGCTCACGCTCCGACAGCGCAAGCGAGTCCTGCTGACCGCGCAGAGCGTCGAGAATGTACGAAGCCTGCGACTGCGCATAGGCGGCGCGCGCCTCGTCCACCTTGGTATCGACGAACGTATTACGATCATCGCCGACATAGCGCTTGGTGTCGGCCTCCTGCTCCGCCGCGCGCCGCGCGGCCGCGATCGACTGCTCGAGCGGCGTACCGCTCATGCCGAGGATCGATGCGCGCAGCTCGGCAACGGTGCGACGCGACGCGCTGATCGCCTCGCCTGCACCGCTGCGCGCCTCCTCGGCATGGGCATCGGCAAGCGCACTGCGGTAGGCGGCGACCGCGCGCATGATGCCGTCATACGCGGCCGTCATGCCCTGCCCCTGCGCGATCGTCGCGGCCGCGAGCAACGGACGAAGAGCGGTCTCGTCCGACAGCGCCTGGTTCATCTGCTCGACGGTCAGCGTGCCGGCAGCGACGTTATCGTTCGCCGCCTTGCGTGCAGCCGTCTCGTCCCGAAGACCGGCGATCGTCTTCGTCGCGCTCGCCACGCCGTCGGAGATCGAAAGATTGAGCTGACGGCGCATCTGCGCGTCGACGTCGATGCCTTTACGGGTGGCATCGGTCGATGCCTTCCGCCGCGCCTCGGCTACCATGCCGGCCGCGCTGCTCTTCAGATAGGCGTCGGCGACGTCGAGCGCGGCTGCCGCGCTGACTTCCATCGATGCCGCTTGCCGGGCGAGCGACTCGGCATGCTTGTTGCCGGATCCGGTGGCCTGCGCGCGAGCGCGATCGCCGCGCGACAGCGCCATGGTCTCGGCCGACGATCTGTCGATGACCTGGCCGGACATCTCAAGCCGTGCGCGCTCGGTCGCCAGCGCCGCCTTGGCCGATGGCGATTTGGTTGCAGCGATCCGCGCATCGAGGGCCGCGAGCTGGTTGGCCTTCTCCTGGCGGGGGATGAAGGTGTCGATCGCGTGCGTATATGCGCTCCGCGTCTCCGTAAGGGCCTTGCGATCCTCGGGCGGCATGTCGGTCTTGAGCGCCGCCCGGAGCTTGCCTGCCGCGGACTGATAGCCGCCCAGTTGATCCGCACCAGTGTAGCGATCGACGACCTGCTGCCCCGCCGCCCGGGTTGCGTTTGCCTTTGCCCGATCGGCCCGCGCTACGTCCTGCTGGGCCTCGAAACGAAGAGCGCTGATCTGCTTGTCGATGCCCGCACGATATTCATCGCGGCTCGTCCCCATGAGCATCTGGCCGACGGTCGGCCCGCGATCGCGCTGCTGCTCGAGGTCCCGGATCTTGTCCTGGATCGCGCCGCCCGTCGCCATGCGGTCGAGCGCCTTGCCCATCCATTCCCAGGCGCCGGACGCGGCATTCTTGATGTTGTCCCAGCCCTGGGCGAGCACGTTGGCGTGATCGGCCGCACCGTCGAATGCCGGCTGCAACGATTCCAGCAACACGCGCTGCGCGCCGACCATGTCGCCCTGCTCGACAAGCTTCGCGATATAGTCGGCCGTGGCGAGGCTCACGGCGCCATATTTGACGGCAAGCTCTTCGGCGCCATTGATCGGATCGGCAAAGGCGGCGCCAAGGGTTGCAGCCGCGGCCTTGGCGTCGGTACCGGTGGCGGCCGCGAAGTCCTCCGTCATCGCCGTCAGGCCGACCAGCACCCCGCTGGTGATCTTGCCGGTGCTGACATAGGCAAGCTCGATCTCACGCGCGGCAGCGACCGACATATCGCCGGCCTTCGCGGCCGACGCGGCATTTGCCTCGAGCTGGCTGCCGTTCAACCCGAGGACACGGCCCGACCCTTGCGCGACGGCGTTGAATTTCTCGATGCTGTTCGAATAGTCGAGCCAGGCTTTGGCCGCGATCACCGCGGCGATCGCGGTGGCACCCATCGCCAGGCGCGCGGGCGTCAGCAGGCCGGTGACCTTCTTCGTCGCGCCGGCAACACCATGCTCCTCGGCAAGCGACGATGCCGCGTCCTTGGCCTTGTCCTTCAGCCCGTCCAGGGCGCCGCCGGTGTCGCGCGAACCGTCGCCGACATCGCGAGCCGATTCGCGCGCTGCGTCGCCGATCGCATCGAAGCCATCCGCGATCGTCTCTCCGCCGAACAACAGCGTCCGAATCTTGGCGAGGCCGCCTTCCTCAGCAGCAAACGACTGAAGGACCTGAGGACCCTGCTGCATCAGCAGCTGCTGCGGATTGATGCCGTTCGCCGACGATCCGACAATATCGGACAGCGTGTAGATTAGCGTCTGCTTCTGATTCTTCGACAGCGCGGCGCTCTCGCCGTTCTGGCGCTTGATCGCAGCCGTCGTGTCGTCGAACCGTTTGCGCGCATCGTCCTGCGCGGTGGCCAGCTGCCGAGCGGTCAGGATACCGGCCTTCTCGGCAAGGTTTACCTCGCCAAGCTCAGCCGCCAGGCGCTGCTCGGCCGCCCAAAGCGGATCGATCGCGGCGCGCAGTTTCGTCGCGGCCGCGGTCGCCGCCTCCTCCGCGCGGAACTGCTCTTCGAACGCCTCGGCCGACTTGCGGGCGGCGCCGGTCGACCGATCGAGGTCGACCGTCGCATATTGCGATCCGGATCCGCGGTTGGCGAGCGCGGTATCGAAGTCGCCCTGGCGGGTTTCCGCAGCTGCGGCGAGCTTGGCCTCGTTCGCCATCCCCTGCCAGCGTGCCAGTGCCGATGCGTTGGCATCGAGCGACAGCCGGGTTTCATCGAAACGGGCACGCGCACGCGCCTGCGCCTCGGCAAGCTGGTCGGTCGACAGGACGCCGGATTGTTGCGCGACTGCGACGTCCGCCATTTCGGCCGCGAGGCGCTGCTCGGCCGCCCAGAGCGGATCGATCGCGGCACGCAGCTTCGCGACCGTCGCCGCACGCTCGTCGGCCGCGCGGCTGGCGACGCGCTCCGCCTCGGCGACCCTCGCCGCCGCGTCCGCTTCGTCCCGGGCCGCGGCCTCGAACACATCGGCGGAACGGCGCGCCGCACCGGTCGAGCGGTCGGTGTTGACGGTCGCAAACTGCTGCGACGTCGGCGTTGCCAAGGCCGCGTTGAACGCGTCCTGGTTGGCAGCGCCGGCCGCCGCCAGCTTGGCCGCGGCCGCCTGGCGGCGATAGCTGGCGATCTGGCGATCGGTGAGATCGTCGACCGCCTTGCCGGCCTTCGTCGCCGATGCCTCCGCGGCGAGGCCGATCGCCGTCACCGAAGCAACGCCGTCAGCCTTCACCTCGGCAAAGTCGTTCCGAACCTGCGCCTTGCCCGCGGTTACGAGCTGGAAGCCGACACTACGCATCGCCATCGTCGTCTCCCCCTTCATCGAAACCGTCGGACGGGTTGACCACCGACCCCTCGATCAGGGGCAGGACGGCAGCGAGCATCGGCATGTCGACGCCGGCAGCGGCACCGGTGAGCATGACGGCGGTGAAGTCGAGCCCGACGGGTCGGGTCGTGAAGCCTTCAGGGGTGGGCACGACGATCATACGGACCTGCGACCCGATCCCGCTGATCAGGTCCCAGAGTTCTTCGCCGTCGTCCGTTTGCGGCTCGTGCTTTTCGTACGGGCACGTGGGCGCGCCGGTTTCTTCATCCCGGCATCGTCCGTTTTTGCCGCTTTCGCAGGAGAGCAGGCAGTACCGGGCTCCGGCGTCGCCCCCGCTGAAGTGCCACTTCGCGAGAGCGCATAGCCGTTTTTTTCCGCGTCCCGCCGGGCCCAGGGCAGGACATATTCGCGGTCGGCCGCCTCGACCAGGCGTGGCTCGGCAAGGAACGCCGAGACGGTGCCGGGCGTGACGCCGATAACATTGCCCTCGCCGTCGAAGATATCGACATCGGGCGTCGGCTGGATCGGATTCCGATCGTCATCACCAATGCCTTCCCACTCGAGCATGCCGGCGCGCAGCATGGCCTCGGTGAAGGCATCGCCTGCCGTCTCGTTGGCGTCGGCAACGCCGGACCGCAGCACCTCAGCGACAGCGCGCCGCGCGAGGCGCAGCGCCTTGGCGCCGACTGGTGCGAACAGCACGCGCACAGCCGGCGTGTCGCCATTGGCCGGGATGAGGGTCTTCCATTCCGGCTCGGGCTTCTTGCTCAGCGCGTACATCAGGCGTTTGCCCCCGCGTCGTCATCGAGGTCCGCGTCGTCCGACGTCGCGGCGGGCGCGTCGGCCCGACCCGCTGCCGGATCGAACTCGACCGGCTGCGCGACGACAGGCGGCGTGCTCACCTCGACCGCGCCGACCGGCGCCGGTTCGTCCACGGCAGGGACATCGACCCCGGCCGGCGCGAGGATCCACTGGATCTCGATCGCGCGGTCGACGACGAGGATCTGATACTTGTCGTTCTCGCGGACCAGGTTGCCGTCTTCGTCGACGGCGTAGCTCGACACGGTGCCGGCCTCGACGTCGGCGCTGATGACGCGCGGGATCGTCTCGCCGGTCGCGACGTCGACGACGCGCACGTTGCGCGCGATATCGTCGCCCGTCGTGTGATCGATGATGGACGGTGCGGGCACCGGGCTGGTGATGATCGTCATGGGATGCTCCTCGAGACGTGGATCAGGCGTAGCTGGCAACGTCGTTGACCAGGACGGCGGTCAGCTGCGCGGCCGCGACACCCGACGCCTGCCAGTTGAAGACGGCCTGGATGCCCTTGGGGCCCGAGACCGAGCGCTTCGGCTTCGGCAGGAACACGCGTGGCAGGGTGAAGACCAGGCTGGCGATATCGGTTGCCCAGCCGAAGCTGAGCGCGACCGGCAACTTGCTGCGCGCCTTGTTGTAGAGCGCGAGCGTCGCAAAGCGCGTCGTGATCGTGCCGCTCGCCCGGCAGACGCCGGGATCGAAGCCGCCGATGCGACCGTCTGCCCGGATGACCTCGAGCTTTTCGAGGTTGTTGGTGTAGCCGAGATCCGCCGACAGGATGTCGGCCGCGGTAACACCGTCGACAGTCACCGAGCCGGTCGCCTGCGCGAACCGCGGGCCGGTCAGCGCGGTCGGCGATCCGGCGATGCTGATCGTGCCGGGATCCGACTCGCCCTGGGCGATCACCGACAGCGACGCGTTCAACATGCCGGAACGCGCCATGCCGATCTTGAGCTGATTCACGGCCGCACCGTAGTTGGTGCTGAAGACCGGGCCATCCGGGTTGCCATACTCGATCGACAGCGACGGGATCATGCCGCCACCCGATTTGAACGTATGGGTGTACTTGCCGCTGACCGGCCCGGTCGTGACCGGCGGACCGAAGGTCGCGCGAAGCCAGAAGCCGATGGCCTTGGTATCGACCGGCACGACGACGTCGCCGTCGTTGGTGATGACGTCGTAGGTCGGGTCGAGGCCTTCCCGACCAAAGCCGAGCTGGTCGTCCTCGAGGAGCGGCTGCTCCTCGCCCAGACCATGGCTGACCATCGGCAGCTTGAAGAAACCGGTGGCCGGGGTGGCACCGTACGACGTTTCGAACGCGGCGTTCTGCACCGTGTTGATACCAAGGGGACGGCCCATGGCGCTCTCCTGTTGTGAAAGGTGAAGGATCAGCCCAGCGCGCTGCTGGTCGAGTAGAAGGCGATGATCGCAAAGTCGGCCCAGCCGACGGCGCCAGCGCCGCGGACCTCGACTTCGCCGTCGCTGGGCGCGTCGGCGTCGAGGTAATTGCAAAGTCCGCCGAGCGTCGGATCCGCGCGGATTTCGCGGTCGAACCCCATCAGCATGTCGTCGAGGACCTGCTGGCTGCTCTTCGTGCCGGCGCCGTACCCGGCGAGCTCGATCGGGATACGATGTTCCCACCAGTAGGTCGGCGGTGAGAGATCAATTTCGGGATCGCCGGGATCGCCTGAGCGGACGATGACCATGCCGAGCGGATCGACGGTGGTCGGCTTGGCTTCCTCGGCGGTCATGCCGCGCACGACCGAATGCGGCGCGGCGCGCCTGGCCAATTCCTTGACCGCGGTGAGGACGTCGAGACGCTTGGACAAAGGCTATCTCCAGCGCGCGTTGAGGTTCGTCTCGAACCGGGTGTTGGCGACTTCGGCGGGTACCGACAGGTCGATCGACTTCGGCTTCTTCACCGCGCGAACGAGGGTGAACATGATCACCGACTGGACAGGGCGCGGGTTGCGCGTCTTGCCACCGCGTTCGCGGTCGGTGGCATTGCGCCACCGGCCGGTTGCCTTGCGGATGACGAGTCCCTTCAGCACCAGATATCCGACGCCGGCGTGGCGCTGGCTCGGCGTCTTGAAACCCTTGTCGCCCGAGCTGATGAACTGCAGCTTCCGGCCGTACCGGGCTTCGACCTCGTCCGGGGACAACGTATCGCCGGACCGCTTCATCGGCACGTCATCGGTCGGGATCGCGAGGAAGCGCTTGCCGGCGCGCGCAACGATGCTGGCGCCGGTGGAATAGCTCTCGATGATGGCGGCCGCGCCGCGCCCGTCCTTTGATGGCTGCGCATAGACCCAGCCGCTCGGGTCGAGGCTGACGCGGCCTGAGCGGTTCGGGTAGGTGACGCCGCGTACCGCGTTGGCAAGACGCTCGCCGAGGCCAGCTGCGCGCACCTGCGCACGGAAGACCTCTTTTACGTCGTTGGTCGTGTCGGCCATTGCCGCGGTCATGAAACCTGCCACGTCCTGTTCGGCGCCGGTGAAGAGCTTGTCGAAGTCCGGCCCGGTGATCGAGGTGCGCAGCATCGAGCCTTACGAGACCTCGCAGGTCCAGACAGTGCCGTCGTCGTTCAAGCGCGGTTCGCCATTAATCTCGAAATTCTCGTCGAGGCGCACGACGTTGATGATGTCACCAACGACCGGCTGCGCGATCTGGGTAATCGGCAGCATGAAGGTGTTGGTCGCGACGACGAAGCTGCCCCCGTTCACCTCCAGATCGCCAGTCGGGCGGTTCCAAATTGCCGAGAACCCGCCGACGCCGTTGTAACGGATCGCCTCGCCATGCTCTTCCGGATCGAAGAACACGTCGAGGTCGTCGGCAAAGTTCATTGGCATCAGGTCAGGCCTTGTGAACGTCGACCAGTTCGACCGCGCCGGTAGCGACGAGAGCGGCGATCGCCTTGCTGTCGAGCTTGTGTTCCTTGGCTAGGTCGTCCGTCAGGAACGTCTCCGGATCGATCTTCTGACCTTTCGAGCCGGTAGTCAGCTCGTGCACGGTACGAGGAATTTCGACGATCGTCGGGGTCGTGGACGCCTTCGCGGCGGCGGGAGGTGTTTCATCGGCCATTGCGGCCTCCTTTTCTGGGGTGAACTGCACGCGTCATCGCGGCAGGTTGCCGACGGTCTGGAGCCGCCGGCGACAGGCTCAGCGGACGGTGATGCAGGCGCTGGCATTCGGACGCTTCGGCACGAAGAGAGGCGCCGACTGCGTCATCAGATATTCGCCTGCCGGGTTTTCCTCGATCCAGTTCTTCGAGAATAGGCGGGCGGCGCCGTAGTTGTTGCGCGGGTCGAGGATGGCACCGTAGCAGGGCGTACCTTCATAGGTGCCGGGCGCACCGATGATCACGGTGTACTGCGGCAGCAGCTTCTTGATCGTTCCGTCGACGTCTTCGTACGTGTCGTTGTACACGTACAATTCGACGGTGCCGATCCGGCCCATGAACACCGGCGAGCCTGGCACACCGGGCTTAAAGCCGAGATCCACGGCGCTGGTATTGCCCTGGTAGGTGGTGTCGAGCTTTTCCTTGAGCTTCGCATCGGCCTTCAGCAGCGCCCAGGCGTCCTTTTCGAAGACGACATGGCTTGGAGCCGCACCGCATTCTTCCGCGACCTCCTGGATCCAGCCCTCAAGGTTATCGACGGGCGATACGCCCGCTTCACCCCACCGCGCACCGCCGATTAGCGTCTTGCTGAGCGAAGCCTTGCGACCGAAACTCACCACCGCGCGCGGATATTCGATGCCCTCGATGATCACGCCGCCGGTGCGGAGAATCTCGGAGGCCATCTGTTCTTCGCGGCGTTCGATCTTCTTCTTGTGCGCCGCCAGATAGTCGACGAACGCGAGGTCGCGCCGCTGCTGCAGAGTGAATTCGCCGCCGAGCGGCTCGCCCGGACGCCGACGCGCGAGCTTGTGGCCGTGGATCGTGTCCATCGGCTTGACGTATCCGGGTGCGAACCGGTCCGTCTGGAACGGACGGTCCTGGCCCGGCGTGCCCTTCGAGTAGGGGCTCACCCAAGGAGCAATGCGCTTGTCGTCGAACACGCGGTCGAAAAGGACTTCCGGTTCGTCGAACTCGATCGGCGTTGCGCCGAAGAAGAGGGAGCGCAGGAAGTTGCCCTGTACCGCGAGCGGCGTAATGATGCCGATCAGTGCAGTGGTCGAATAGAGAAGTGGGTCCATGGTCGGGCCTTTCCAGTCAGGGGAGGGGCGGCCCGACCACTATCGGACCGCCAAGGTGGGTGAGGGGGCGTCAGCCTTCGAAGGTGATGCCCTTGTCGCGGAATCCCGCACGGATGCTGGCAAGCGTGTGACCAGCGCCAAGCACGAGTTGCGAACCGATCAGATCGCCGGTTTCGATCGCCATGGCCTCGACGTCGCCGCCGGTCGCGTCGACCGTGTAGGAGAGCACGTACTGCGGGGTCTGGCTGCCGTCGTTGGCGGCGGCGGCCGAGATATTCGCCTTCTTGGTGGCATCGACGATGCCGAGCACGGCCCCGATGGGATAGATCGCGCCAGCGAGCAGCGTGACCTTCTTGGTGTTGGGGGCGCCCGACCGGATCAACGTGACGAACGGCGTCGACGAGGTCGTGGCGTAACTTGCGCGAGAGTACATAGCGCGGATCCTTGTCTTGGGCGGCCGTCAGGCCGCGGGCTGGCGGAGGGCTGGGATCAGCTGGCGGGCTTGAGATGACGCGCGGCGGCGACGCCAACGGAGGCCGCGAAGCCGAGGATGCCCGCGGCCTGTTCTGCGCCGGTCTTCGCCTTGCCCTTCGGAGCGCCTTTGCCAGCGGTGGGCAGCTGCTCTTCCTGCACGGCGCCATCGCGCAGGTCCTCGATCGAGGCACCACGCTTCTTCGATGCGGTCGCGAGACCGATGGCGAACGCTCCCGCGTCCTGGCCGCTCTCGATGGCGTTGCGCAGCGGGGTCGCGAGGATGCTCGACGGGCAGAGGTCCGCGAGTGCGAGGATACGCCCGCGCTCGGCGGTGACAGCGGCGGCGACCGGATCGGCCTTGCCGTCTTCGACCGTGCCTTCGGCTTCGGCCGCCGTGATTTTGTCCTTCAGGTCGGCGAGTTCCTTCTCGTCGGCCGTGTTCGCCGCCTCTTCCTCGGCGGATAGGTCACGGTTCGCGCTGAGCGCGGTGTTGATGCGGGCTTCCATGCGCGATGCGACCGCACGCGCCTGAGCACGAAGTGCTTCCAGGTCCATATTATGCTCCATTGGTGCGGGCGCTCACGGCCCAAGGTTCACGCCCGGGGTGGGCGGAAAGTCAGATGGCGTCGGCCATCGCGGCGGCGCGCTTGCGCATCAGCGCCAGACGCGCGCGGCTCGAACTTAGTTTGCCTACGACATCGCGCAGCGTCATCACGCCGTCGGTCACGCCGAGCGTTGCGGCGCGCGCAGCTGGGAAGGTGCGGCCGGAGCCGTGAATCCCCGGAACAGCCGACGCATCGATGCCGCGCCCGCGCGCGATCGCCGCGATAAAAGCCTCGTTCATTTCGTCGATCTCTGCCTGCATCTCGGCGCGATCTTCGTCCGTGAGCGGCGCATAAGGATGTCCGGCGATCTTTTCGGGGTCGGACGCGATCAGCGTGGTCTTCATGCCGATCTTGTCCTCGAAACCGGACATGTCGACATGGCCGCCACGAACGCCGACTGACCCGACGCCGCCGCTGGTCGAGGCGTAATAGGCGGTGCCCTGCGTGCAGATCCAATGCGACGCGGAATAGGAATACGGGCTAGCGACCGCGATCACCGGCTTGCTCTGGCGAACCTCGTAAACCGCATCGCCGGCTTCGGCGGTGCCGTAGACGAGGCCGCCAGGGCTCATGGCCGCGATGACGATCGCGCCGACCGACGTATCTGCGCCGAGCTCGCGCATTTGGTTGGCGAACCGCTCCGTCGACGTGCCGCCGTAACTGCCCTTCGGCGACAGCGGACCGTTGAGAGGGATGATGACGGTGGCGCCGTCGCGTACTGGGTCTGCCGGCTTCGCTGCCACCGCGCCGCCGCCGAACGCAGCCAGCGCCTTCAGCGCGTCGGGTAACATCGCGTCGATCGACCCGCGCTTCAGCAGGTCGCCGAGCGCGTCGGGGTGCATGGCCCACAGAGTGCGGGCGCCGAAGGTCTCAAGCATCCTTGACGTCCTCTTTCTTCTTAGGGGGCTCGACGTCGTTGCCGTCATCGACGTTGCCCGCAGGCGTGCCGGGCGAGACCGCCACGGGGAGACCCTCGGCCTTCCAGGCGCGATGCTCACGGCCGCGGCGGCGGACGTTCTGGCGGTAGCTGCCGCCGGTCAGCTCGGCGGTGATCTCTTCGCCGGTCTGCCAGCCATTGTCCTGGCGGATTTTGTAACCGTTGGCCTCCTGCGCCATGTTCAGCGCGATCTTGCCATCACCGCGCCAGTCGACGCCGGTCCAAGCGGCGCGGATCGCGAGGTCGCGGAAGAAGCCGGGCATGGCGTAGTCGCCGCGCGCTACCTTCTCGGCGATGAAGCAGATGTACGTCGGCACGCACCAGTCGCCGCCGAACCACGCGCGCTCGGCGCGGATGTCGAGGTACATCGCCTCTAGCTCCGCCTTGCTGGCGGTGTAGCTGGAGTTAAACATCAGCATCAGGATGCCGGAAGGCACGCCGATCGCCGCACCGATCTGCCGCACGATCGCTTCGAAGAACGGGTTGAACGCGGAGTTTGGCCGGCCTGGTGACTTGATTTCGACCTCGGCCTCGCTGTCGATCTCCATGACCGAGCCAGACTCGAACTTGTACTGGGGCGCCGAGGGCGGAATGTCGTATGCTGGGCCGGTGGCGCCTTCGCCTGGCTCTACGCCGTCGCCCTCGTCACCGTAATCCGGCTCGGGCATTGGCGTCGCGCCAGGCGATTTATAGACGACGGCAATCATCGCCGACATCACCGACGCGAACAACTCGGCGTCAGACAGATCCGACACCATCTTAAGCGGCTCGAGGACCGTGGCGAGCATGCCGACGCCGCGGACCTGTTCGGCGCGTTCCTTCTTGTAGACGTGCACGACACGCGGAAGGTTTAGATCAGTATCCCATGCCTCGATCCGCTCCGGCACCTGAGCGGCAGCGCTGATCAACTGCAGATCACCGGGGTGCTGCTTGAGGATATGATAAGCGACCGGGTTCCAGTGCTGATCGACCTCCACGCCACCAGCGATGACATTGCCAGTGCGCGGATCGACCGCGCCGTCTGCGACGGTGGGCGGGTTGCGCAACCGATCGGCTTCGACCAGCTGCCACGCGGTCAACGTCACCCGGCCGGGCTGGTTGTCGGGCATCACGCGCAACGCGAGCATGTCGCCGGACGTCACCGTGCCGCGTTCAACGATCGCTTGGACACCGTAGCCGGTTGCCTGGCGCGACGCGTCGACGTCCTTCGACGACATATACGCATCGTAATCCGTCGCGATGCGCTGTTCCCACGCTTCCTGCTCATCCGCTGACAGGCCCAGCACGGTACCGTTGATGGCGGGAATCGCCATCAACCCGGTGCCGATAGTGAACGTGACCTTCCGGTGGATCGCCGCGGTGGCGATTGGCTGGTTCATCGCGGCGTCGCGCTGCTCGGCGCGCAGTCGCTCCGAACCCGGTAGGTTGTCCGCGTTGGCTGATCGCGCCCGGGCAAACCAGCCGCGGCGCTTGCCGCGGTCTGGTTGCGCACCGCGGTACCCGCCGGCGCCTCCGAAGACAGATGCGCTCGCCGCCATACGCGTGCGGGCGTTGATACGCGCCTCGGCCGCCGCCGGGTTCACTACGGCGATCGCGCGATCGATCAGATTAGGCTGAACGCGGAATTTCACGTCAGCGCATCCGATAGGAGCCGCCGCGGACGCGGCCAACGGCGCGCGCGGGGGGCGGGTTCGGGTTCAGGCGATCGACGTGACGCTGCCAGTAAACGAGACCCTCGCGGATTTCCTTCAGATCGGCGCGCGTCAGCTTGCGGTCGCCCATCTCATAGGACTGGCTCCCCAGCACCTTTGCCTCGGCGGCAAGATACTGTTCGAGGCGCGCGACCGCGACCGCCAAGGTAATGCCCAACGCTGCCATGAGAATTCCTTCAGTGCGAGCGGACGGTGCGGACGGATCGGCGCGGCTTGGGCCGCGTGGGCCCAGTCGGCTTGGCCTGGACGACCCTCGGGCCGGCTGGGGTCGGCGTCGGCGGCTGCGGGGTGGCATCCGGGTCGTTTGTTGGCTCTGCGATGCGCGCGGCGCCCTTGGGACGAGGCGGTCGTGCCCATTGGGGCACGTTGGTCAGGTTCTGATCGAGCCCGATCATGCGGAGCATGACGACGAGCGCGTACACGAACAGATCCCAGCTCTCGTTCCTGACGCCCTCCGGCTTCTCCCAAAGCCCCTCGACCTTTTCCTCGGCGCGCAGTTCGGCGATCGCCTTGGCGGGGAAGTCGGTTGGTATGTCCATGTACGCCGGCCCCGGAGCGGGGCGGCGCATACGGTAATCCGCAATGTCCTTCATGCGGTTGACGTTCGGGATCCAGAGTTCGCACTCGGGCAGGCCCTTGACCTGCCGCTTGGCGTCAACGGTTGGGGCCGGCAGCAAGCGGCTACCCGGCTTATTGCCGCCTTTCAGGAGCATGATGGCGGTTGCAGGCAGAGCCGCGCGGCGCGCCTTACGGCTGCCGGTGACCATGTCTGACCACCACGCATAGGCGTTGTCAGTTGCATCGTCGGTACCGCCGGTGTCGATGCCGGTGCAGAACACTTTCATGCGCAGCGAGGGATCACGCTGCAGCGGATAGGTGCGGCTCAGCACCTTCTCATAAAGAACTGACCAGTGCTCGCGACGACGGAACGGCTCGAGCTTGGTGATGCCGTCGGAGAGCGTCAGGATATCGAAGCGATCGATGATCCAGGTGCGGTTGCCGACCCCATGGCCGACCGCCATCACCGAGAACCGATCGATGCCAAGATCGACCGTCATGGTTATCGCCACAATGCCGTCGGGCACGACGCCCATCTTATAGCCCGATGCTTCGGCGCGCTCGGTCAGCGCGTCCGCGGTCACCGGCGCGTCTGCGCTCGACCGGCTGACATAGTTGCGGCCCACCTTCGTCTGGAAGAAGGACTTGAGCGGACCTTCGTCCTGATGCTCTTCAAACCGCAGTTCGGCGGTACGATACTGCCGTGCGAGCGTGGACCAGGGCGCAAGCCCGAACGTGCCGTCGAACCAGTAGCTATCGGTCGCGTTCGGCTCGATCACGCCGGTCTTTCCGCCAGTCACCGCCCGCTCACCGCGCCCGATCCACCGGCCGGTCTTCATCAGCAGCGGCTTGTCCTTCTGCCCGTGGACGCCTCCGCACGTCGGGCAGCCGAGATAGACGGTTGAAGCTGCCTCAAGGGCAGTGCCGTCGCGCTGAAAGTCGAGGCGTTCCCACGCCATCTCGAACGGATCGCCGCAAGAGAGGCAGTCGACCCACCACCGCTTGCTCGTGCCGGCGGCGACCAAGGGTTCGATGCCCCGTTTCGCGCCCAGCTTCGGTGACGAGTTGACGTATAGCTTCCAGCCGTAGCCCTGGAACGACGTGGTGCGGCCTTCGAACAGCGAGACAGCATCACCCTGGTCGCCGATGTCCTGATCGAAATCGTCGTAATCGTCGAGACGACCGCGCGAGAACGGGCGTGCGCGAAAGTTCGGACCGGTCGGCCAGAGGAAGTGCCAGTCGCAGCCGCGGAACTGCTTGAGGTAGATATTGTCCGCGCTGGCGCTGTCGAGCTGGCGCGCGGCGACGTCGGGGCATTCCTCGAGCAGCTTGTTGATCTGGGTCGTGACGTACGACGCGGTCAGTTCCCGGGTCGGGGAATAGAACGCCATGTCCGCCGGGTCGTAGATGACCGAGTGGACCTGCCAGTTGTTGCCGATCTCAGACTTGCCCATCTGGCTGGGCCCGATCACCGCGATAATCGCGTACGTGCTCGTCATTGCCAGGGAGTTGGTCGGGTCTTCGAGATGCTGCGAAGGCTCGGGGCTGTCCTTCCACGGCCCACTATATGCACCGGGATTGCGCAGGAACCGGTGCCGGTTGGCAGCCTCCGACGGCGCGATCTTCTCGGGAAACGCTACGTCGCGAAACGCGCGCCTGATCGCCTCCCGCGCATTGCCGAATTTAGGCGGCTCGCGCGTCTGCTGCATGAGCAGCGAGAGAGCACCGAGGCGGGCATGGGTCGGCGCGCTAGCCGGTGTCGTCAGAGTCGACGTCGACATCGAGCTTATCCACGAACTGCTTCAGCTTCTCCGCGATCAGATCGTCGATCGCGGTCTCGACCTCGCGATCGAGCGCGAAGCGACGCCGGATGGTGGGGCCGATCGCCTGCAGCTGGCGCCGGAGCTCGATTACGGCGTTGACCGTCTCGCCTTCGATATCGGCGACGCGACACAATTCGCCGATCGATTGGCGGTAGACCAGCTCAGCCTCGCCCGCCTTGAACTCCTCGTAACGCTGCTTCCCGGTCAGCAGCAGGCCGTCGTCATCGCCAGCGTCGCCAAGCATTTGCAGCCGGAGTTCGGCGAGCGCTTGCTGGCGGGCGTTGTCGATGCCGTCGCCGGCGCCGCGGGTTCGGTACCAGGCGAGCGCCGCCTCAGCCGCGATCTTGTATCCGACGCCCCGGCGTCCGCGAGCGAGCAACCAGTCGGCTTCCGCCGGCGCCTGCTTCAGATGGTTCCGCATCGTCTCCGGCGTGACGCCGCAAAGCGATGCAAATTCATCCAGGCTGACGATCAGCTCGTTAGATTTGCGCTTTCGCGGCGCCTGTCGAGGCGTTGCTGCTCTCGCCATCCGACCTCCCGCGTGCCTTCAGCAGCCGGCCGGCAAATCCAAAAGCGTAATAATAAGGCGTAACGTTTTTCGAACACGGGAAACGCGCGCGCGTCGCGCTGTCGCCCCCCCCATGCTCACGACCTTGCTGGGAGGACCCAACGGGGGGGGGCAGGGCAGCCTACCGACCTCGGACTGCCGCCCTTAGATCGATTGCAGCTTGTTCCGCCTCAGCGATAAGTCGCTCACTTCGCCCGTGGTGGCGCGACCCACTAGCCATGTCCTCGGCGATACGCAGCATGCGCATGCCAATAGCTTCGACATTGTCAGCGGTGGTGAGCCGCAATTGCGGTGCAGCCATCCAGACCTCCCGACACAAAAAAAGCCGCAACCCGTTCGGGCGCGGCTCTAACAACTGATTAGCTGGATAGCTTGCGGGGGTGATGGCGTCAACCTCTTACAAAGATGCATTATGAATGTTCTATCCGATTGACCTACCACGTGAATCTTCACAGTCTCCGAGCACAAGGCCTGGGGAGGCCTGCTTAAGAGGGGATAAATAATGAAGATCGCTATCGGTGCGCTTGCTTGCGCGCTCGCTTTCGCTGCGCCTACCGTTCAGGCTCAGGTTGCGCCAACTACTGCCACAGCCACGACCATGGGCACACTGCGAGCCGGCACGTCGGTCCCGCTCAAGATGTCCGAAGTGCTTTCGACAAAAGGCAAAAAGCTAAAGGTCGGCCAGCGTTTCCAGCTTGAAACGGCGGAGAACGTCACGGTTGATGGAAACGTAGTTATCCCTGCGGGAAGCCCTGCGGTCGGGGAAATTACCGAGGTTCGCAATAAAGGGATGTGGGGCAAGTCGGGGCGCATTAACGCACGAGTTCTCTACGTCCGTGCCAACGGTCGACAGATCCGCATGACGGGTTCGCTGGATGATAAGGGCACCACGGGAACCGCTGGCGTCGTCGGCGCCGTCGCCCTGCTCCCAATCGCTGGTTTCTTCATGACCGGCACTAGCGCTGAGATCCCGCTCGGTGCACCAGTGCATGCGTTCGTTGACGAGGACATCTCCGTTGCTGTCGTCCCGGCCTCCGCACCAATGATAGTTGCGCCGGCCGCGCCCGTCGCAGTGAACGTTGGCGTCCCAGCAAAGAAGTAGTCGGTTCGCCCTCTCGGCGGGCTTCCGGCGAGAGGGCCTTCAATCATTAGGACAACCGCTCCTTCATCGCGATAATGTCAGCCACGAACTGCACGGTTGTCCGAGCAGCGCTCACCTGGTCATTCCGGCAAGTTGTGAGGTCGGATCCGGCAAAGCCTGCGGCCATGTCGAAGCGGCACACGTTCTCGAAAAGGTTCCAGTACTTTGCCGGCACGTAGCCCTTGATCCGCCTAAGATCGTCGAGGGCTTCTTGCTCCGCCCACCCGTTACCCTGACCGGCGCCGGGGATGCGCGCCAAATCCATAACCAAGCCTTTGCCACCGAGCCGCGACCATAGTGTCTCGCAGTGGTCGATCGCGGCGACTTGGCTATCTGACAGCAGCTTGGCAGCCTTCCAGCGCGCGATGGGCGTACCACCCCGGTTGATCAGTGTGTGTTCGGTCACCACGCGACCGGCGTCGCGCAGAGGCACGTCCACAATCGCATGCATGCCCCGCGCGACCTGAATCGCCGGGGCACCGATAGCCTCTCCCTTCGACTTTATCGCCTCAACCATGCGCTGCGCCGGTGTCTTCGACTGCCGCTTGATCTTCGTGCTGGTCTTCGCTGCCCGCCCCATCGTCTCAACCCTCGCCTAGTTCAAATATGTATCGGGCGTTGCCGCCCGAGTGATAGATTTTGGATCGTCGCGCGTTGGTTGCGTTCCAAACACGGAGATCATCATGACCGACAACAAAGCGCCCGAGCCTGTCGACAACGTCAGCCTCAAATCGAGCGACGCTGATCGAACGGCGGACGGCTTTGGCAGAGGCACGGGCTATTCCGGCGACGAATACGATAGCGCCAACCACGCAGCGGAGCGCCACCTGCAGAACCGTGACGGTGCCAAAAATGCGGGTGCTGACGAAGCGGCCGCCGGTCGTGACATTCCGCCGGAAGCTGGCAAACGTGCCTACATCGACAACAAAACCGGGGAGGTCCACGGTAGCGGATCCGGTGCTGGTGGTGGCAATCCCGGCGAAGATATCGACCTTGACACCTCTGGAAGCGCTTCGAAGGTTTGACAGACAGAACTCGGCTAGAGATCGGCGCCGATAGCCGGTCATGCTGCCATCTGTCTGTCGTAGGCATCGCCGGGATCGACACCGAATAGGCGTATATAGTCGGCCCGGGTCGGCCGGCTGCCGGGCGTCTCTGTCGCGCCAGGCACCGGCGCCAGCCGTGAAGGGTCACGAACGGCCCCGGCGGTACGCCCGATCTTAAAGCTAGCGATGATCTCGGCAGCCTCGGCGGGCGTGCAACGGTCGGGCTCTGGCAGGGCATTGGACCGAGCAGCGGCAACCGGCGCGGCAAGGCGCTTACGTCGGGCCCACGCCTCGCTGATCTCTGCCATGATGGCCGGAACAACCTTCGACGGGTGGTCAGCTTTCTGCATGGCTGCTTCTGCGCCGCGCTGGAGCAACCCGATCGGGATGCCATCAAGCGCGATACGGGCGGCTTCGAACCAAGTGTCTTGGCTGTCCTCGTCCATTCCGACGGGTGCGACCAGCTGGAGGCACGGCAGCAGCGTGGTAATGAACTGATCATCCGACGCCGGCTTTAGGTCCCGATAGTCCGCGGCGAGCTTTGAATCGCTCGGCAGCATCGACCGTGCGACCGTGACCGCTCCTCGACTGCCCGTTTCCGCCCACACGTCCGTTCCCTGATCGCTGTCCATCTCGTTTGTCCTGTTCGATAATCCATTTGGACAGCGCCTGCTGCCAGTCGAGTTTGCGGCCGATCCCGTCCTTATCTTCGGCATTTGCTGCCCACAGCCGGAAGGTTTCGACGGCTGACCGCGACCATTCCGCACCGCGCCTATCAGCCACCTCCCGTGCCAGGGTGCCGTCAGCGAACCGGGTTGGCCTCCAGTCGGCAGGCAACCGGAAGGGCTTCAGCCGTGGTTCGGTCGAGCGTGCACGCTTCGAAGAAGGCGAAGCCTTCGGAGAAGTGATGTGTCCTGACGTATTGTCCGCAGCGGCTGCGGGGGTGGGCGTCGCTGGCTGCGGGGGTGCAATCGCTGCGGGGGTGCGACGCTTGCGGGGCGCAACATCTGCGGGGGTGCAATCGCTGCGGGGGTGCAAGGTATACGTGCAGCCTTTACCCGGACGCTCATGGCGCGTCAGGTGGCCGGCGGCGGCCATCGACTTGATGGCGCCCTGAATCGTGCGCTCACTTTTTCGCGTCTTGTTCACAAGCTGCGCGATCGAAGGCCAGCATCCGCCCTCGTCGTTCGACCAATCTGCGAGCGCGAGCAGGATAAGCATCTCACTATCGGGTAGGTCTAGGCCCCAGACCTGCGTCATTATCCGAATGCTCATGACTTGATCTCGCTACGCGTAGCTCTAGGCTGTGACGAATGGCGCAAGAACTTATCGTCCCCGGACCTGTCGCGGTCATCGAGTACAAGAACAAAAAGCCAGTCGACCTTCTTGAGCTCACCGTTTCGCTGCGTGCGATTGGGCAGGCATATCGCCGCTATGCGGCGCAAGAGCTTCCAGAGGGCTCCCGAGCAAGGCTCGCAATCGGTACGCTCGAAACCGGAAGCATTATCGCGAAACTTGTGCCGATGCTGGAGGCGGCTGACTGGCTGATAGGGCACCGCGATATAGTCGGACCCTTCGTGGCTCAATTTGGCGAGATTATGGAGACCATCAGATCGTTTCCGCCAAAAGCACGAGCACTGCCGAAGGAAGATGTGCGTGCTGCCAAGGATGTCACTAAGCCGCTCAACGGCGATAAGGACGCCCAGTTTAATATCTATGCCGCCGAGGGCGCACATATAGTGACGAACGTATACAACTTTGGCCCGAACGGAATGAGCGATATTCGCAAGCATGCAGACATCATACTCGGCGGCTTTCCCGGCGAATACGCAATCGAAAACCAGCCCATGGTACTGTTTCAACTTCGCGACGGACCGGCAGGCCCGACTGGTGACTATGGTTTCATCGACCGGTTCTCGGACCAGCCCGTGCGAATACGTTGGCTCAGCGCAGAAGCGAAAGATGCGGTAATTGGACGGCGCGAGAATGTGTTCGACTTTGTATACTTCGTCAGCGGCACTGCGCGGACGGCCGGCGGCGCCATCGCGACTTATGATATACGTCGCGTCGAGGACGTCGCGTTGAAGCCTCCAGGTGCAAGGCACGCCTAACTGCACGGCTCACCTGCCTCAGCGCGCAACTTTTCGGCATGCTCGATCATCGCCGCCGCGCGGTCGTCGAGCGCATCAGCCGCCGCCCGCAGATCATCGCATGACACGCCGCGTTCAGCCGCCGTCTTGGCGCGCAGGCTGCGAGGCTCAATGCCCATGGCCTCGGCGAGCGCAGCGGCGCTGCCAAGCAAGGCGCCTGCCTTCATCAGCCCAGCCATCCGAGGAACGGACAACAGGTGTGTTGTGTGAGCCGCTTTGGCGGTTCGCTTAGACGCCTGTCGCCTGGCCTCGTCGTCCGCCTCCCGTTTCCGCCGCGCATCGCCACGCGCGCGCATCGCCACGTCGAGGTCGGCCATGTTGGAAAGGTGAGCCGGTTTAGCGGCGCACGTGGGGGTATCGGTCTGCATGTCAGGTCATCTCCGAGGGGCAGAGGCGGTTGATGCTGTTGCACCAAGGCGCGAAAGGCTGCCCGCAGCACCGGGCTCAACTGGTGCTGCGCTATTGAGCGCGTCCATAGTCATCTCCGTTGCGGGGTTATCCGCGTGATTTCGTGGTTTAGGCTTTCGGTCGACCGGCCGACGACATCGGCAACACCGTCGCGATGATCATGTCGGCGGCTTCTTGGCAGCCCGGTTGTTCGGTGTGATCGATGCGCCCGTCGGCTGCTGCCGTGGCGATCGTGGACAGGTGAGCCATCGCGGTTGCTGCGATCAGCATAGGCTGCATCGCGTCCGGATCATCTAGGCGGCGGCCAGCGTAGCCCATGAGCGCCAGCAGCGCATTGACGGCGCGATCGCCAAGGACCGAGGCGATCGAGAACGCATCCTCCATCGTCACCCGACGTTGCTTGGCCGGGTCTCGGGACATGATGGCGTCCAGCGTATAGACGTTCACCCCGGCCTCGCTGGCGAGAGACGCTCGCGTGAAGCTGCGGTCAATCGTGTATGCCCGGTCGATCTGACGGCGTAGGGTGTCCCTGATACGTTCGTCCGACACTATGGGGCCGGATTGGGCGGCGTTACCGTCCTGCATCAGATATCTCCCTGTGAATGAAGACCGGAGACCCGACCACCGCGACGAACGCGATCAAGGCGTCCATCGACAACTTGATACCCAGCGCGCTGGATATCACCGCCAAAGCCGTCCCGCTCGTCTTCGACGAAGTCTGTGTGCTCGCCGGTGGCTGGCATCAGGGAGTGAATGAACGCGCTTCGCGCACGCTCAGCAAACAGGCGGCCAGCCACGTAGCCTGCGGCAACAAGAGCGATTTTCGAAACAAAAGGGCCGCGAGCGACCGGACTGATCAACTCGCGGCTAGGTTTAGCCCGAGCACGGGGGTTAACCGACTCAGACCTCAAAATTATTCCGGCAACCGTGGAACGAGTCCATCTGTAGAAATATACAAATCTGGTCATGCCGCTTTCCGATCACGGGAGGGGCAAACAGGCTTTTGGCAGGTGCGGATCTGGTCCGACGCCTTGCAGCCGCACGAGACGCAGTGGCTGAATTCCAACACCGGGATTTCCGGGTTCGGGTCGCTGACGGTGAAGCCGTCGTGGCGCTTGCCGTTGATCATGATCGCGACCACCGGAGCCGCCGCGACGCGCGCGCTCATCTCGAAGGGGAGGGTGAGAAGCATCTATGCTGCTTCCTTCTGTTCTGCGGGGGTGGCCGCCGCCTCCGCGTCGCGCTTAGCCATGAAGCGCGTGATGCGTCCGGCAGTGTCTAGGCTCGGCGAACGCCCGTTGCGTAGGCTATCGATTAGCTGCGGTTCGCCTGTAGCGTCACGGCCGAAGCGTGTTGGCCGCATACTATGACGGTCGAGGAATGCGTCGATCGAAGCGACGAGCTCTTTGGTGGTCGGCAGCGTGATCATGCAGCCTAGTATGTCAGCGATATCTCACAATGCAAGCGGATTGTGTGAGCAATCGCTTTCATCGCGAAATTTGCGCAAGTTAGCTATTGCTTACAATATGACGACGCCAGATCCTATTTCTCTATTCGACCGCCTGATGGCCGTAAAGCCGACGGGGCTCTCCCCGAATGCATGGACAGGGCGCGCCGGCGTGAACCGGAGCGTTTTCAACGATATCCGGAAGCGCGATTCAGCCAACGTCACGACCCTTGAAAAGCTGCTTTCCGCTATCGGGGTGACGCTGGCTGACTTTGAGGCTGGTGTACGCGCTGTGGACAAATATGCGCCCGCTCTGTCCGATCCGCTGAAAGCGCCAGTTCAGGCTTTCCGCGGAGACGATCGTCCGCGTGATGTGCCGATTGTCGGCTCGGCGGAATGCGGTGAGGTCGAGTTCGCATCAGATGGCGGCGTATCTATGATCGAGGCCATGGAGCTCGACTTCGACAACGTTGTCGATCACGTTCGTCGACCGGTAACCCTCGATAACAAGCGTGAGGTGTACGCGATCTACTATACCGGCCATTCGATGGCTCCACGGTATGAAACGGGCGAGCTTGGGTATGTTGACCCAGGCCGCCCGCCGAAGGTGCGGGATTACGTCATCGTGCAGTTGCGCCGGCCCGACCACCATGACGGAGAACGCGTTTGCCGCGTTCTAGCCAAAAGGCTGGTCCGAATGTCGGCTAGTTATATCGAGCTCGAGCAGTTCAACCCGCCTGCGATATTTCGAGTAGACCGGAAAGAGGTCAAACATATTCACAGGATAATTCCGTGGGACGAACTGGTATCATTCTAGCTACTTGCTGAGCAATGTGGCTTTCTGAGATTGAAATTCGGATTCAGTGAGGATGCCGCGATCCCGCAGCGCAGCTAGCTTGGTGAGTTCGTCGGCAATGCTCGACCTGCCTTGAGCCGATGCAGGCATAGACGTATCTTCGAGCATTCCGGGCTGCGGCTCGGGCAGCGATGCCGAGAACTTCTCGCAACCTGCCGCTACCAGCCCATAACGGTTCGTTCCGCTATCCATGTCGGTGAACGTCGTGCGGCCATCGTTTATCACGACGACGAAGGTGGTTGACCCCGTGAATCCACCCATGCGGTTCTTCGCGTTGACTTGTCCGCATGTCACCCAGCCCGTAATTCGCTTTTGCAACAGCGGCTTCCAGTAGCCGTTCACAAAGCCGAAGGGCCACGTGAATTGGGCGCTGGACGGATCGATTAGCCTTTGTCGCAGTGCCGTTTCAGCGTTGTGGCGCCATTCACCAAAATTCGGTGCTGGTGCGATCGGCGCGGGCCTCCCGCCCTCCCCGGGGAAGGTCTCAGCACTGTTCCCAGCGTCGACCCATCTCCAACGAAAGTAATCGTCTGAGGCGGTCTTCCAGTCGGTAATCCCGGACGATGTATGCGTGGCGATCTTTGCCGCCATCATCCGCCGCTGCGTATCTGTAGTCTGCGGCGCGGACCAAGCTCCCTGGAGCCGAAGTGCTGCTGAACCTTCGCTCAGGCAGTTTGAGGTGGAGCACGGCGCGCCCGGTACCTGCGCGGTCGCCGCGGAAGGCAGCGCTAGGCAAGCTAAAGCCAAGCTCATACGTTTGTTCATCAATCCCACCCCTGTTGCCGAAGCAATAGCATCGAAGGGGCATGTGAGAAAATGTAAGCGTTCGCTGAAATAGGGTTTGACTGTAAGCGAACGCTGAATGTAAGCGTATGCCAACAGGCCATACCGGCTTGTCGGGAGACGATCGTGGCCGAGCAGGCTTCTTCAGATTGGATCGAGCATGATGGCGCAGGGTGCCCTGTCTCGGATTTGGCTCGGGTCCAGGTGTGGTTCCGGTTCGACCGCGATGCGCGTGCCGCTGAGCGTTCCAACCACGTAGACGGCGTTTCGGCGTACGGTCTCCGAGATTGCTGGACGCATCAGGACGCTGCTTCCGACATCATCAAATACCGGGTGGTCGCATGATGCGCGTCGACACCCGCCCGCGCCACCGCAATAGCGGCAAGGCTGACCTCCAGCGCCGATTCCCGACGCACCTTTCCTGGCTGCGCAAGCGCCCATGCCTGATCGAGGGCCGGGCCGGGCACGTCTGCTCGGGCCGCATGGAGGCATCACACTCCGACGCCGACGGATCGAAGGGAATGGGGCTCAAGAGCCACGACTTCACCGCCGTACCGCTCTGCTCCGCGGCACACGCCGAGAAGGATAGCATCGGCCTTGAGACGTGGCAGGCCAAGTACAAGGTCAACCACGCCGAGGCGGGCCGCGCGTACGGCGCGCAGTCCCCGCATAAGGCGCGCTGGGCCGATGTCGCTGGGGCTCCGCGATGACCGGCCGCACCATCAAGTCGCACGACCCGGATCTCGACCAGTCGATTCTCGATATCTCGGGCGCCGTGCTGCGGCTTTCCAACGCCGAGACCGCGCTGATCCTGGCTTACGAGGAAGAGCAGAAGAAGGGATCGATGGGGCGCGTCGCCTATGCGGTCGCTAGCAAGCGGGCGATCGAGTCCACGATCAGCGGGCACGCAAGCCGTCTGCAGATTCCGCCCATCGCCCTTCGGGTGATCATCTCACAGCACGACCGGCTTCGGGAGAAGATGGGTCGCCGGCCGAACATGGACCAGCTGGTCGCCGCGGTCGAAGCTGCCGAGGCGGGCTTTCACGAGCGCGCCCAGACCGACCGCGCCGCGATGATCGAGGCGAGATACCACGCCAAGCGGTCGCACAAGTATGCCGAGGATAGCACGGCTGCCTCGAAGTACCTGAGGGCCTGCGCATGACGGCCCCTCGCGAGCGCCTCATGGGCGAGATCATCGGCCGGCAGCCCGCAACCTATCTGATCACGCCGTCGAAGCCCCGGCCAGCCTGGTACGGGACCATCGAAGGCGGAGAGAAGACCGGCTTCGGGGGGCACAGCATCACCGGAGGCAAGCGGTTCACGAACGAGCAGGCCCGGGAATGCATCAGCCGTGGTCTCGATGTGCTGACGGCGCCGGCGATCACCGTTAAGCGCAACTCGAGCATCGACGAGATCTGGTCCGGCGCGCACGGGCCTCGCCCGGTCTACCAGTTCGAGTGCCCTATCATCCGGAGGATGGCTGACGGCCGGGTCCGCGTGATCGCGCCCAGTGGCGTCGAGAAGATCGTCGAGGCTGACGGCTGGACCTCGCCCGATCGGAAGCAGTCATCGCGTCGGAGCATGGCTGCATGACCCGCCAGCTGCCCGACCCGGCCACCTTCACCTGCGCCGATCCCCGCGCGCTAACCGAACTCATCTTCCGCACCGCGCAGCGTGGGAACGCGCGCCAACCGATCGGACCCCGCTCATGAACTGGACACCCTTCATGCATGGCCTCGGTATCGGCTGCCTGATCTGCATTGCGTCGATCGCGGTCGCCATCATCGTCGACTCGCTCGTCCCCAACTGGCGCCGCATCTGGGACACCGCCTGCGGGCGACCTTGGCCGATCGCGCGCCACCCCGTTTCCCCGACTGCCTCGGTCCTGCCCCTCAGGACGTCTGTTCCAAAGTTGCGCGCTGTCGAGGCCGACGCGCAGCCAACCCATAAGGTCGCTTGCTGATGTTCGTCGTGTTCGATCTCGACGGTACGATCGCGAACTGCGACCACCGTCTCCACCATATCCAGCTTCCAGCCGCGCACGATGCCGAATGGCCGGAGCAGAACTGGGATGCGTTCTACGCCGCATGCAATGGCGATACCCCGATCTGGCCTATCCAGGCGGTCGCAGCCGCGATGATCGATCAGGGGCACCGTGTCGAGTTCTGGACCGGGCGTTCAGACCAGTGCCGGCCGCAGACCGAGCAGTGGCTCTACGACAACGGTTTCGACGGCGTACCCGTCCGGATGCGTGTGGGCGGCGATCGCACCGCTGACCATCGCCTGAAGGCAGCATGGCTGGCCGAGCACGGCCGCCCTGACCTCATCTTCGAAAATCGCGCTGCAGTCGTCGCCATGTGGCGCTCACATGGCATCGTGTGCTGCCAAGTCGCGCCGGGGGACTTCTGATGGCTGATGTAGCCGACATGGCGAACGACGTCGCCCAGGCAGCGCTCGATCGAAGCATCCGCGCCGCGCGCGCGCCGATGCCGATCGGCGTCCCCGGCGAGTGCACCGAATGCGGCGACTATAGCCCGCGCCTCGTCATCGGCCGCTGCGCTCCCTGCCGTGAACCTAAGAAGGGATATGCCCGTGGTTGATCAATTATCCGCCGTCACGCGCGAGGACGCTCTGGCGTTCGCCGACGAGGCCTTCCGCAATCGTGACATCACCTTCAGCCACCGCGATGTAGTCGACATGGTCGGCGCGCTCGGCACGTTCCTGAGCCGCCACCGCCTCGCCTCTGTATCATCCGCGAGTGCAGAGCCTTTCTTGGCCCAGTTGCGGCGCGTCAATCTGGCGCGGTACGAGGCATGGGTCGAAGGTGCCGACGCGGGCATAATGTTCGATGCGCTCGAATTGGGCGGCGAGGTCGGCGAACTGCTGAACGTCGTCAAGAAGCTGGAACGCGAGGAGCGCGGCTGGCGTGGGTCGCGGGAAGCGCCGAAGGATTTCGCAGACGAGTGTGCCGACGTGTTGATCTGCCTCGACAAGCTCGCCCGCCGTCGCAACGTCGATCTAACCGCCGTCACGATTTCGAAGTTCAACGCCACCAGCGAGAAGGTTGGACTGTCGCACCGCCTGGAAGCGTCGGTCGGTAGCGGCGCCCCAGCCGAACAAGAGGTTTCGGTCTCGGTCGCTGAGTGCGTCGAGCCCCGCCCAGTCGGTGATTCCAAGATCGTACAGGTCGAAGATTGTACGGGTCCGCAACGGGGAGCCGAAGGTGTTCCGCGGGATCATGCCGGCGCGCATACCAAAGGCGCTCAGACCCGGGAAGCTTTCCTGGCTCAGGCGGTCACCAATATTCTGCCGATCGGTGACAGTCGTGCGCCCGGCGATCGGGTCATTCCGATCTATGTCCGCATGGATGAACTTCGCGCCCTTCGTGAGCTCGCTGCCGTGTCCGTCGGAGCGGCAAAATGAGCGGCGCACAAGCGACGGGCCAGACCGTGATCTTCTTCCGAGCGGAATGCTTCTACCCCCTCATCCTGTCGGAAAAAGTTCCTACCGCAAAGGAATTTGCAGATCATGCTGCGCTCAACCCCGGCACCATGCGGATAGAGGACATGAGCGGCAATGTGATCTGGCCGGAAGGAACGCGGCAATGACCCCGACCACCAACACCGAGGGGGCTGTCACAGACGTGGCGGCGATTGCGAGGCGTCGAATTGCGCAGATTCTTGTCCGGTCGAGAGGCGCACCTGTCACGGCTTCGGATGATGTTTGGCCGGGAGCAGTCGCGCATTACGAAGAGATGTGCGCGCAATGGCCCGAGTTCCGCGACGAACGCGCCCTCGTCAACGATGCTTTCCGAGCTGCTGACAATCTGATTTCGGCCTTCCCGACTATCGCATCCCACCTCACAGAACAGGGGGTAACAGCATCATGAGCGCTGCACCGTATTGGCCGCGCATGCTCAAGCGATCGACGGCCGCCCAGTATTGCGAGCTCACACCGCAGCAGTTCGATGCCGAGGTCTATGCTGGCCGCCTGCCGATGTCGGTAGCGATGGCCGGCGGGCCGCGGTGGGACCGCGCAGCCTTGGACACCAGCCTCGACGAGATGTCGGGCGAGGGCAACGACTGGCGCAAGGATCAACCGGGGCTGCGAAGTGCCGCATGATCTCCCCAAATATGTGAAGCGGGTTCGGTCCAAGGGCCGAGAGTACCTGTACTTCGACACCGGTAAGGTGATCGACGGCAAGCGCCTCATGACGCGGCTGCCGCCACTTCGGTCAATGGAGTTTGGAGGCAGCTATGCCGCACTGATGGGCCACCGGAATCGGAAGGCGAAGTCGGTGCTGATGACCGTCCCCATCCTGGTCGACCTGTATCAGCGCGGCGCCGCCTACGGTGCGCTGGCTCCATCTTCGCGGAAACTCTACGACATCTACCTGCGCCGCTTGGAGAAGGATCTGCCGACCGCGCCAGTCACCGGCATTACGAAGGGCGATATCCGAACGCTGCTCGACAAGATGGCAGCCACGCCGGGCGCAGCGAACGCGTTCCTTCGGACCGCCGGTGCCCTGTTCTCATGGGCCGCCGACCGCGACCACATCGCTAAGAATCCGTGCGACGGTATAGCCATGATGGAGGGGGGTGAGCATGAGCCGTGGCCGCAGCCAGTGTTGCGCGCAGCGCTGGCATCTGACGATGCTACGGTACGGCTGCTTGTCCACCTGCTCTATTACACCGCACAGCGTCTCGGCGACGTTCTCAAGATGACCTGGTCGGACATCGTCGACGATCGCGTCGCGGTCTATCAGGACAAGACGAAGAAGAAGCTGAGCATTCCGCTCCACAGCGCGCTCAGCGGTGAGCTTGCCAAGCAGGTCCGCACCGAAGGCCCGATCTGTCGGACGCCCCGCGGCGCGCCGCTCCGTGACGACAACGCGCGGAAGGTTCTCAAGGCGTTCTCTGCCGCCGCCGGCGCGCCCAGCGTGCCGCACGGCCTGCGCAAGAACGCCGTCATCGCTTTGCTCGAGGCGGGATGCTCGACCGCGGAAACCGCTTCGGTCAGCGGGCAATCGCTTCAGATGGTCGAGCTATATGCTCGGCAGCGTAACCAATCGACGCTCGCCGACTCCGCGCTCGCGCGGTGGGAGAGCAAATCGTGAACTTACAAACAGTGGAAAACTCCGCTCGCGACTCACGCAATTCCGCCATCTCGGGTTATGTGTCAATTAACCCGACATTGCTGGCGACCGCGCGCCTGACGAGCGAAGCGGTAATAGTACAGAAACGGGACGCCGTTGTGAGTTTGTGATCTAGTTAGAGCCAAAATGGATGTTATTTATCCGGGACGAGTCGGACGTACCGGAGGGATGATGAGCGGGTTGGTTGTCATGGTTGCGGCCGGAGCGGCAAGCGTGGGGGTTGCTGGATTTCTTGCAAACCGATCAATTCAGCAAAAGCGGCGGCGTGCACGACGGCTCGAACGGCGGCGGCAGAGAGAGCAGGCTTGGGAAGCGCTTCAGCAACGCAACGCTGGCCCCACCATTAGCTGAAACTCGATGCTGAGGGTCGCTAGCGAGACCCTACGCTAAAATGGACGCTTCCGGGCGGCTGCGTCCCATCGCCGCAAAGCTCGAGATGTCAGCGCCCGCAACGCGAACCTGTCAGCCGCAATCGCCGATCAGGCGGCGATTGTCACGGCGCGGTTCGAGGCACCATCATTAGCTGAACCGGCCGACTGCGCGGCCAAAGCAGCGGGCGCGATCTGCGTCTTGCGATATTCCAAGTAGAGAGCGATCAGAGAAAACATTTCAGCCTCGGGTTAGATGCTGCTGCGGTGCAGCATCGGACCAGGGCCTGGCTGACCGGCACACGCCGCGCAACTGCGTTTTGCCCAACCGCGATTGTGCAAAACGAAGGTGCTCGCGTGTTCGCGCGAGTGTGGTCGAACCGGGTAAGAGCCGTCAGGGCGTCTTTGTCATGAACTGATCCCGCCGCAGGTCGCGGATCTCCTGTGATGTTATCGGCCGATCGCGGCCCGCACATTTAATCAACGCCGCTTCCGCCTCTTCGTCGTCGAGCTTGCCGAATGCCTCGATCATCTGTTCGAGCGAACCGGCAGCGAGCTTTTCATCAACCGGCGCCACGTCGTCGTCGGTTCCGCCGGTCCGCAGCAGCTCTGCGGGCATATTCCACATGGTTTTCAGCACGATCTTCAACTCCGGCCCCCCGGTATGGGGCCGCCGTGCAGGACGCGATCGTCGCCGTCTAGGCGACTGTGCGCCACAATGCGTTGGCCTCACGCAGAGACGCGGCCAACTGCATTTCCTCGCGGGTGACTGCTATGCGACAGGCATAGCTACAGAAGGCCCGCGATCGTCATGTCGTAATGAGTTCGGCAAGATCGACCTCTGTGAGGAGCGTGGCGCGGGCGGTTTCGATCCGGGCGATCAGGGCGGGATCGCCGATCGACGCGGGGTCGATCGTTTGCGGCCAGCATGCCTCGACGATCGACGCGATCCGGTCGAGCCGGGCGTGGTCGACGAGAAAGCGGGGATCGACCGTCACGGGATCCGCGACGACGCGCAGGCGGAGGCAGGCGGGGCCGCCACCATTGCTCATCGATTCGCGGACATCGACGACGTGCAGGTGCCGGATCGGCCCGTTGCCCGCGACATGGTCCTGCAGCCAAGACCAGACCGCAACGTTGGCGCGCGCTTCCTCGGGAAGCACCAGCGCCATCCCGTCGTCGAGCGACACGAGTTGCGCGTTGAACAGATAGGAGGCGATCGCGTCGGCCACGCTGACGCGGGCGGCCGGGACCTCGACGATCTCGACCTCGGGCATCAGGCGGCGGAGATCCGCGTAGACGCGGTCCTTGTCGGCAAAGGCGAGTTCGTGCGCGAACAGGACGCGTTCGTTGGCGACCGCGACGACGTCGTTATGGAACGCCCCCGCGGCGATGGCGGCGGCCGACTGCTGGACGAACAGAGTCCGTGCGGGGTCAAGCCCATGCGCGCGCGCGATCGCCTCGCTGGCGTCGCGGTGCTGGCGGGCCGGAAACGGGCCGCCGGGCAGACCGTAGACGAAGATCTCGATGCCGGGCGAATGATGGTTCGCGCACAGGCGCATATGGTTTGCCGCGCCCTCGTCGCCGAACGGTGCGGGGATGGGCGGATGGACGGCAAAGGCGGGGTGCGCGAACGCGGTTTGCAGCTGCGCTAGAGTGCCGTGCGGTTCGTGGCTGCGATGCGGCATCGTCACGAGGTTGGCGACTGTCAGGTGGCAGCGGCCATCGCGCGTGTCGGGGGCAGGGGACACGGTCGCCGCGTTCGCCGCCCACATCGCCGATGCCGAGAGCGCGCGCGCCTTCAGATGCGGATCGGCTCCGTCGTAGGTAGTCGACAGCGTTTCAAGCCAGCGATGATCGGGCCGCGCGAGTGGGTAGAAGATGCCTTGGGTCAGGCCCAAGTCGAGGTTCGCGCGCATCTTGGCTATGCCCTGGAGGGCGGCGGCGCGCGGGCGCGCGACCTGCCCGGCGTGCTGGGTCGCTGCAAGATTGCCGGGGCTGAGACCGGCGAAGTTATGGCTTGGACCGATCAGTCCGTCGAAGTTGATCTCGACCATCGTTATACCCGTGCCACGTGCGTCACATGGTCTTCGCTGGCAACGCCGAGCGCCTGGGCGGCGTCCCGCGACAATGCGACACCGTCGTCCAGCGCGCGGATCCGGCCAAACGTCGCGCGGAACGCGGCTAGCGTCCCGGTCGCGACAAGCGCGTCCTTGCCACCGTCGCCGTCTGCGTCGATCTCAACGATACGGTCGTTGCGTGCCTCGGCGATCGAGCGGACCTGGTCGGTCCGCGCGGTCATCGTCGGGCCGCCGTCGAAGATGTCGACGTAATTCTCGAACGCAAAGCCCTCGTTTTCGAGCATCCGCATCGCTGCCCGCCCCGAGGGATGCGGGAGGCCGATCGCGGCGCGCGCGGTTTCGGTCAGCATCGCGGTATAGATCGGATGCTTGGGCATCAGATCGGCGATGAACTGGTGGCCGTTGATCGCGTTGAACTGATCCGCGTCCTGGAAATTCATCCCGAAGAAGCGTCCGGCGAGACCGTCCCAGAAGGGCGATCCTCCCGCTTCGTCGATCACGCCGCGCAGTTCGGCGAGGATGCGGTCGGCGAAGCGCGCGCGGTGCATCTTGATGAACAGATAGCGGCTGCGTGCGAGCAGCAGGCCTAGGCCGCCGGCGCGCTCACCGGGGTGGAGGAACAGCCCGCCGACCTCGCTCGCGCCCTCCAAGTCCGTTGCGAGCGAGAGCATGTCCGCGCGGAAGGTGCGGTTCAGTTCGCGGCTGTGCTGGGTCAGCTGGCCGATCCGGTAGCTGTAGAACGGATAGCTCTGGCCGACCTGCGTAAAGATCTGGCAGGTGCCACGGACCTCCTGCGTCTCGACGTTTTCGAGGATCAGCACGAACAGCTCGTCCTGGACCGGGCCGTCGGTGCGCGCGAAGGCGGCGTGGCTGCGCTCGAGCTTGGCGGTCAGCGCACGGCGATCGGGCGGCAGGTTGGTGAAGCCACCGCCGGTGAGCTTGGCCATTTCGTAGAGGTGCTGGAGATCGGCGTCGACCGCGGCCCGGATCCTGAAGCTCACAAGCGGCCCTCCGCGATACGCAATATGGTGACGGCCGACAGCGCGGCGCGCTCTGGCAGGCTGTCGGGGATCATGAATTCGTCGGTCGAATGGATCGCGCCGCCACGGACCCCCATCGTGTCGACGACGGGCACGCCGGCCGCGGCGATGTTGTTGCCGTCGCAGACGCCGCCGGTCGCCTTCCAGGCGATGTCGAGGCCGAGATCGCCGCCGGACGCCTTCACCAGAGCGAACAGGCGCGCTGCGCCCGCGTCGATCGGCTTGGGCGGGCGGTTGAAGCGGCCATGGACCTCGATCCGGACGTCATGCGCCGCGGCGACCGCGGCGACGACGGAATCGATATGCGATTGCGCGCGCGCGATCTCGTCGAGATTGGCGGGGCGAAAATTGATGCGGAGGATGGCAAGATCTGGAACGACGTTGTTGGGACCGCCCCCTTCGATCCGCGCGGGGTTCACGGCGAGCGTCGGGCCGCGGACCTTCGACAGCTGGACCGCGATATCGGCAGCGGCGACGATCGCGTTGCGGCCGTCGTCGGGATTGCGGCCGGCATGCGCGCTTCGGCCGTGGACGATGATCGAAAAATTGCCGGTCCCGCCGCGCGCGCCGGCGAGCGTGCCATCCGCGAGCGCGGGTTCGTAGGTGAGCGCCGCAACCTTGCCCTGCGCCGCAC
The DNA here is from genome assembly GCF_001421685.1 of Sphingomonas sp. Leaf28. Lineage (NCBI taxonomy): Bacteria > Pseudomonadati > Pseudomonadota > Alphaproteobacteria > Sphingomonadales > Sphingomonadaceae > Sphingomonas > Sphingomonas sp. Leaf28. Next base: position 515,702 of record NZ_LMKX01000007.1, read on the forward strand.
GGGCGAGCAGCGGTGCGGAGGAGAAGGAGCCGGTTTCCTCGTCTGAATTGATCACGACGTCATAGCCGATCCGCGCCGCGAGCGGGCCTGCCTCGACCGCACGCAGCGCTGCGAGCATCACCGACAGGCCGCCCTTCATGTCGGCGACGCCGGGGCCGTTGAGGCTGCCGTCGTCTTGCCAGCGGAGTGACTGGAACATGTGGTCGACCGGATACACCGTATCCATGTGCCCGGTGAACAGCATCCGTACCGGCGCGTCCGGGCGAACGACGAGATGGAGATGCTTGCCGTGCTCGATCGGGGATACGACGCCGTCGGATCCGACGCTGTCCACCGGCTCGGGATCGACCAGCGTGATCTTGCCCGGCAGGCTTGCGAACGCATCGCCGAGTAGCCCGGCCATCGTCGCGAGCCCGGCCAGGTTGCGCGTGCCGCTGTTGACCGCGGCCCAGGCCTCGACCTCGGCCAGCATCGGTGCCGCGTGCGCCTTGTCGACGGCATCGCGTTCGATCGTGGATAGTCCCCTCATCGCGCAACCCTAGCGAGGATGCGCGCGCTAGGGAACCGGGTCAGAAGCTGTAGACGAGCGACGCGCGGCTGGTGGTGTCGGTCGAGACCGACCCGACCGGCGGTTCGCTTTCATACTGGACGCTGTACGACAACGCGGCGGAGAGCGGCCCGATCAGCTTGGCGTTGAGCGAGGTCGTTCCGCTGAGGGTGCTGTTGTAGCGCTGGACATAGGCGGACGCGACCTGGCTGACCGACAGCCCGCTGAGGATGCGAACGCTGAAGTTCGCGGTCCCGCGCGCGGCGAGGCTGCTCTGCACGGTGTCGTCGGTGAATTCGGTGTGGCGATAGGCCGGCCCGAGCTCGAGATCGAGCTTGGTGCCGGCGGTCTTCAGCACGCTGTAGCCCGCCCCGATGGAGGTCGAGTAGCGGTTGTAATAGCCGAGGAACCGGTCGCTTTCATATTGCGCGACGCCGTAGACATAGGCGCGGTCGTCGATCTTGTAATTGGGTTCGTACGAGGCGAGGTAATGCTCGCGCGTCGTGACGTTGAGGTTCGACTGGTAGTCCGCCTGCGCATGGAATTTCTGGCGCCAGCGAAGACCTTCGCGGTTGAGATCGAGCACCGCGGTGCCGCCGGCGGTGTCGGAATTGCCGGTCGTCATATAGCCGCCGATCTCCGCCTTGCCGCTCCACAGGTCGAGAAAGCTGGCCTGGCGGATGACCTGCGTACGCTGTTCGGCGCGGTCGGCCTTCCACTTCTCCGCGATCGCGAGCACCGCGTCGCCGCTCAGAGGATCGGCGGCGCGTGCGTATTTCGCGATCGTGTTGACGTCAGCCTCGTTCCCCGCCTCCAACGCGGCGTCGAGCATCGCCCGGATCGTCTCGGGGATCATTACCGATTGCGGATCAGGCGCATTCGCCAGCAACAGCGGGGCCGCGACCAGCAGGGGGAGGAGAAGCGATAGGCGGCGCACGAGGGTTCCGTAACGGCAGCGTTGCGGCTTGGGAACTGCTCAACGGTGCGGGGTTGCGCCGAGATGTGGCGCGAAGGCGGTGAGTACCTGTTCGTAGAGCGCCTTCTTGAACGGCACGATCAGCCGGGGAAGGTCGGCCGGGTCGCTCCAGCGCCACGCGCGGAACTCCTCGTGCTCGGTGGCGATGTCGATATCGGCGTCGGTGCCGAGGAACCGGTACAGGAACCAGCGCTGCGTCTGCCCGCGCCATTTGCCCTTCCAGACCTTGCCGAGCAGTTCGGGGGGGAGATCATAGACGAACGCGCCGGGAGCCTCCGCGATCAGCTCGACCTTGTCGGGCATCACGCCGGTTTCCTCGCCGAGTTCGCGGAGCGCGGCGGCTTCGGCGTCCTCGCCCGGATCGATCCCGCCCTGCGGCATCTGCCACGCCTCAAGCGGCGAATCGTTGCGCTGGCCGACAAAGACCTTGCCCTCGGCGTTGACCAGCATGATGCCGGCGCAGGGACGATAGGGAAGGGTCTTTGGGTCGGACACGAAACTCTCCGGAACACAGGTGCTTGGGCTGCGGGCAGCGGTCTCCTACCTACGGAGCATGATCCATGTCGTCCACCATCCCGACTATGTCACCCCGGCCCCTGCGCGGTCGACCTATCGCTGGAACAAGAACGGGCTGATCCGGGACCTGCTGCTCGATCGCGGCGAGGCCGTGACGTGGCACCGCGCCGAACAGACGCCGACCGCGTGGCTGGAGGCGGTGCATGACGAGGATTATGTCGCCGAGGTGCTCGAGGCGCGCGTGCCCAAGGAGAAGGAGCGGCGGATCGGGTTTCCGGTGACGGCGGCGGTCGCATCGCGCGCGGCGATCGTGCCGCAGGGCACGTGGCTAGCGGCTTGCCTCGCGCTGGAGCACGGGTTTGCGGCGAATACCGCGGGCGGGAGCCATCACGCGCTGGCGAATACGGGGGCGGGGTTCTGCGTGTTCAATGATCTCGCAGTCGCGGCGGCGCGCTTGATCGACGAGCGCCGCGTGGCGCGCGTGCTGATCGTCGATTGCGACGTGCATCAGGGCGACGGGACCGCGGCGCTGCTGGCGGGGCGGCCCGAGATCGCGACCTATTCGATCCATGCGGAGAAGAATTTCCCGGTCCGCAAGGCGCGCTCGACGGTGGATGTCCCGTTGGCGGATGGGATCGACGATGCCGCGTATCTGGCGACGCTCGAGGTGACGTTGGTGCCGTTGCTCGACGAGTTTCAGCCGGAGTTGATCCTCTATCAGGCGGGAGTCGATCCGTTTGCCGGCGATCGGCTGGGGCGGCTGTCGCTGACGCTGGACGGGTTGATGCGCCGGGAGCGGCTCGTCGCCGGGCTGGCGATCGCGCGCGGCGTGCCGATCGCGAGCACGGTCGGCGGCGGCTATGGCGAGGATGCGCTCGCGATCGCCGAGCGCCACGTCGCGGCCATTGTGACGCTCGGTGAAACTTTCGCAGCGGCGGGTGACGCTGGATCGCGGATTGCTGCGTTGGGCGCAGGATGACGACACCTTCCCTCCTCTGGCTGCGCCAGGACCTCCGCCTTCACGACCAACCCGCGTTAATTGCCGCCGCCCATGCGGGGCCGGTGATCCCGGTCTATGTGCTCGACGACGATGCACCGGGGGACTGGGCGATCGGTGGGGCACAGCGCTGGTGGCTGCATCACACGCTGGCGTCGCTTGGCGAGTCGCTGGAGAAGAAGCACTCGAAGCTAATCGTGCGACGCGGCGACGCGGTTGAGGTGCTGACGGCGCTGATGGAGGAAACCGGCGCGGACCAGATCCATGCGATCCGGCATTATGAGCCCTGGTGGCGCAAGGCCGAGGCCGCGCTCGGCGATCGGTTGTGCTTGCACGATGGCAACCACCTTGCGCGGGTCGAGGATGTGAAGACGGGCTCGGGGGGGCAGTTCAAGGTGTATTCGTCGTTCTGGAAGGCGCTCAACCAGATGATGCCGCCCGGTGACCCCGAACCCGTGCCGCGGACGATCCCGGCGCCAGCGCACTGGCCGAAGAGCGAAACGCTTGCCGATTGGGACCTGTTGCCGACCAAGCCCGATTGGTCCGCCGGGTTCGACGACTGGACGCCGGGCGAGGCGCAGGCGCTCAAGAATGCGAAGGCGATGGCGCCGATCGTCGAAGCCTATGACATAGATCGCAACATGCCGTCGATCGAGGGGACCTCGCGCCTGTCGCCGCATCTGCATTTTGGCGAGGTGTCCGCGCGTACGGTGTGGCATACGGTCGACGGGCATGGCGATGCGACGACCTTCCGCAAGGAACTGGCGTGGCGAGACTTCACCGATGGCGTCGTGCTGACGATGCCCGATTACGGCAAGGCCAATGGGCGGCCGAAATTCGATGCCTTGCCGTGGCGGACGGGGAAGGGGGCTGAGGCCGATCTCAAGGCGTGGCAGACGGGCAAGACGGGCTATCCGATCGTTGACGCCGGGATGCGTCAACTTTGGGCGACCGGGTGGATGCATAATCGCGTTCGGATGATCACGGCGAGCTTCCTCGTGAAGCATCTGCTGATCGACTGGCGCGAGGGCGAGCGCTGGTTCTGGGATTGCCTGGTCGATGCGGATTACGGGAATAATGCGGTGAACTGGCAATGGGTCGCCGGGACCGGGGTGGATTCGAACATGTTCGGGCGGATCATGGCGCCATTGTCGCAGTCGGAGAAATTCGATGCGGGGGACTATATCCGGCAATGGGTGCCCGAACTGGCGAAAGTCTCGGGCGAGGCGATCCATGATCCGGATGAGTCCGGCTGTCGACCGCGCGACTATCCGGCGAAGATCGTCGGGCACCGCGAAGGACGCGAACGCGCGCTGGAGGCCGGGCGGCACGCGCGGTGATCGACTGCTAAACGCCCGTCCGTCATCCTGACGAAAGTCAGGACCCAGAGCCAAGGACGTCAGCCCCTGTTACCCTGGGTCCTGACTTTCGTCAGGATGACGATAGGGGGGGGCGGTCGTCGCTCCACCGTCATGATCGGCTGTTCGACGCGTGCCTCTTTCCTCGCTCGCGCCCGTGTTGCATGGAGCGCCGCGATGACTGCCGTTCCCGCTTTCGACGATCGTCCTGCCGCGCAGGTGTCCCCGGTGGCGCGCCTCGTCGCGCCGGTCTTCCACCGGTTGCTCGACCGGATCGACGCGGGGCTGGCGAGTGGCGGGATCGACGCGCGACTGCCCGATGGCACGCGGCGGCTGATCGGCGGCCGCGCGCCCGGGCCGCTGCCGGTGGTCATCGTGCACCGGTGGCGCGCGCTGGTGCGACTGGCGACGGCGGGGTCGGTCGGCTGGTACGAGGGCTGGGCCGCCGGCGACTGGTCGAGCCCCGATCCGGTGCCGCTGTTCGACCTGTTCATGCGCAACCGCCATACGCTCGGCAGCGCGGCGCGGTCGGGCGGCGTGGTGCGGCTGGSGGCGCGCGCCTGGCACCGGATGCGGCGCAACGATCCGACCGGCTCGCGCCGGAACATCGCGGCGCATTACGACCTCGGCAACGACTTTTACGAGACGTGGCTCGATCCCAGCCTGACCTATTCGAGCGCGATCTTCGCCGAACCGATCGACGACGCCGAGCCGCATGAGGCGGCGCAGGCGACCAAGCTGCGCGCGATCCTCAACCGGACCGGCGCACGGGCCGGCGATACGATCCTGGAGATCGGCTGCGGCTGGGGATCGTTCGCGGAAATGGCGGCACGCGCGGGCGTTGGCGTGCATGCGTTGACGCTGTCGACCGAGCAAAAGCGGCAGGTCGACGACCGGATCGCGGCGGCGGGGCTCGATGGCGTTCGCGTGGCGCTGACCGACTATCGCCACGTCACCGGGACGTATGACGCGGTCGCGAGCATCGAGATGGTCGAGGCGGTTGGCGAGGAATATTGGCCGGTCTATCTCGACGCGATCGCGCGTGCGTTGAAGCCGGGGGGGCGCGCCGCGCTGCAATATATCTCGATCGACGATGCGATCTTCGACTCCTATTCGCGCAGTGTCGACTTTATCCAGCGCTATGTGTTTCCGGGCGGGATGCTGCTGTCCGAGCCGCGGTTTCGCGCGCTGGCGGAGGCGCGGGGGTTGGTATGGGAGGACTGGCGCGGGTTCGGGCTGCATTATGCCGAGACGCTGCGGCGGTGGCGGGTGGCGTTCGACGCCGCGGTTGCCGAGGGACGGTTGCCGGCGCGGTTCGATGCGCGGTTCGTGGCGTTGTGGCGCTACTATCTGATGTATTGCGAGGGCGGGTTCCTCGGTGGCGGGATCGATGTGGCGCAGGTTACGCTGGTGAAGCAGTAAAGCTTGCCACGCGCACGCCGTCATCCCCGCGAAGGCGGGGATCCGGATTGGCGAACCTTGGTGATTGAACGGAGACGCTAGCCAGTATGGGTTCCCGCCTCCGCGGGAATGACAGAGGGGGGCTTAGGCGACCCGCTCGAAGTGGCCGGGCTCGAAGCCTTCGATTGCCAGCGCGACGATCCGGTCTGCAACGACGGTCGGTTCCTTGACCGAGTTGGGATCCTCGCCCGGATAGGCGCGGGCGCGCATCTTGGTGCGCGTGGCGCCCGGGTCGACGATCGCAGTGCGGATCGCGCTGATCTCGGCCATCTCGTCGCCATAGGCGCCAAGCAGGGTCTCGAACGCCGCCTTCGATGCGCCGTAGAGGCCCCAATAGGCGCGGGGCTTGCGGCCGACGCTCGACGTGACGCCAATCACGCGGGCGGACTTGGCCTTTTTCAGCATCGAATCGAACGCTGCGATCAGTGCAGCCTGCGCGCTGACGTTGAGCGTCAGGACCTGCGCCATTTCCTTGGGATCGATCGCCGGGACCGACGACAGCGAGCCAAGCATGCCCGCATTGAGCACGAGGATGTCGAGCGCATCCCATCTGTCGCCGATTGCGGTCGCGAGGCGGGCGATCGCTTCGCTTTCCGCCAGATCGAGCGGGGCGATCGTCGCCGAGCCGCCGGCCGCGTGGATCGTCGCCTCGACCTCTTCGAGACCGCCGGGCGTGCGCGCGGTCAGGACGACGTGCGCGCCCTTGGCCGCGAGTGCGATCGCGGTGGCGGCACCGATGCCGCGGCTGGCACCGGTGACCAGCGCCAGCCGGCCTTCGAGAGGCTTGTCCGTCATTATCACTCCGGCAGTATCAGATGACGCGTTCGGCGAGCATCGCGAACTGGTCGACTTCGGCGCCCTCGTCATGGTCGGTCAGCGTGGTCGGGTAATCGCCGGTGAAGCACGCATCGCAATATTTCGGGCGGACATCCGCGCGCTTCGCCTCGCCCAGCGCCTTGTAGAGGCCGTCGATCGAGATGAAGTTGAGGCTGTCGGCGTGGATGAAGCCGGTCATGCCGCCAAGATCGAGCTTGGCCGCGAGCAGCTTCTCGCGCTCGGGCGTGTCGACGCCGTAGAAGCACGAGTGCCGTGTCGGTGGGCTGGCGATCCGCATATGGACTTCGGCGGCACCCGCCTCGCGCATCATCTCGACGATCTTGAGCGAGGTCGTGCCGCGGACGATCGAGTCGTCGACGAGGATGACGCGCTTGCCCTTGATCAGCGCGCGGTTGGCGTTGTGCTTGAGCTTAACGCCGAGATGGCGGACCTTGTCACCCGGCGAAATGAAGGTGCGGCCGACATAATGCGAGCGGATGATGCCGAGCTCGAATGGGATGCCCGATTGCTGCGCATAGCCGATCGCCGCAGGCGTGCCCGAATCGGGGACGGGGATGACTAGATCCGCCTCGACCGGCGATTCGATCGCGAGCTGCGCCCCGATCGCCTTGCGCACCGAATAGATCGAATGATCGCCTACGATCGAGTCTGGGCGTGAGAAATACACCCATTCGAAGATGCACGGCCGTGCCGCCATCGGCGCGAACGGGCGGATCGAACGGATCTCCGCACCCTGGACGATGACCAGCTCGCCCGGCTCGATCGCACGGACGAAGGTGGCACCCACGACGTCGAGCGCGACCGTCTCGGACGCGAAGATCACCGCGTCGCCGAGCTTGCCCATGACGAGGGGTCGGATGCCGAGCGGATCGCGGCAGGCGATCATGCCTTCCGGCGTCATCACGATCAGCGAATAGGCGCCCTCGATCTGCTTGAGCGCATCGATGAAGCGATCGAGCAGCGTGCGATAGTTCGACGTCGCGACGAGATGGATGATCGTCTCGGTATCGCTGGTCGACTGGAAGATCGAGCCGCGCCGGACGAGCTCGCGCCGCAGCCGCATCGCGTTGGAAATGTTGCCGTTATGCGCGATCGCGAAACCGCCGGTCGACAGCTCGGCATAGAGTGGCTGGACGTTGCGCAGCGCGGTCTCGCCGGTCGTCGAATAGCGGACATGGCCGCAGGCGACAGTGCCGGGGAGCGCGCGGATCACGTCGTCGCGGTCGAAATTACCTGCGACATGCCCCATCGCGCGGTGCGTGTGGAAATTGGCCCCGTCGAAGGTGGTGATGCCGGCAGCTTCCTGCCCGCGGTGTTGCAAAGCGTGCAGGCCGAGCGCGACGAGCGCGGCCGCGCCCTCGGTGGCCGAGACGCCAAACACCCCGCACTCTTCGCGAAGTTTGTCGTCGTCATAAGGGTTTGTCGTCAGCATGCCGGATCTCACGTCGTGCGGAGGCTGCCCTATACGAGCGCTTCCCGCGTTTGTCGCCTGTTTGTAATAAGCGTGCGCGGATCGTTTCGCGCGGAACGGTCGCATCGGCGCCGGTTTCGGGTATATTCGCGCCATGACACACAGCCGCGACACGGGCCTCACGCTCGATCCCAAATTCGATTCCGCCGGGCTTTTGACCGCGGTCGTCACCGATCGCGTATCGGGCGACGTGCTCATGGTCGCGCATATGAATGCCGAGGCACTGGCGGAGACGCAGGCGACCGGCGAGGCGCATTTCTGGTCGCGGAGCCGGGAAACGCTGTGGAAGAAGGGCGAGACGTCCGGAAACGTGTTGCGCGTCGCCGAGCTGCGGATCGATTGTGACCAGGACGCGGTGTGGGTGATCGCGGATGCGGCGGGTCCGGCCTGCCATACCGGCGAGCGGACGTGCTTCTTCCGGCGGATCGAGGGCGACAGGCTGGTGCCCGCCGAATGAGGCGTGCGCTGCTGCTCGCCCTCATCCTGGGCGGCTGTGGGACGGAGCCGTCGAACGCGGTCGCGGACAGTCCGGGTGCGCGGCTCGAGGCGGCGGCACAGACGGCGGGAATCGTGTCCGATCCCAACGCGCCGCTACAGGGATCCTGGGCGCGTGATACCGACCGCGTCTGTGTCGTCGGTACCGGCAAGATGAGCCGGGTGGGCGTCAGCGTCGACTACGGCGAGGACCAGACCTGCGCGGCGTCGGGGACCGTCTCGCGGTCGGGCGATGTGCTCAAGCTCGCCTTTGGCGCGTGCACGTTCGACGCGCGGTTCGACGGCGATCGGATCGTGTTTCCCGCCGACGTGCCCGCGGCGTGCGAGTCGCTGTGCACCGGACGTGCCTCGCTGGCGGCGGTGACCGTCGACCGCCTGAGCGAATCGCGATCGGAGGCTGCGACGCTACGGTCATCGGGCGGAAAGTTGCTTTGCGGCAATTGACGTTGACGTAAACGAGAGTTACGTGTTCGGGGATGGCGACACGAGCATCTCTTCACTCCCGGGTCTCTCCTGAATCCTACGCGGTGATCGAGCCGCGGCACGATCGTGAGAGCTTCACGATATCCGACCTGTCGGCCGAGTTCGACGTGACCGCGCGCGCGCTGCGGTTCTACGAGGACGAGGGGCTGATCGGTCCCGAGCGGCGCGGTACGCAGCGCATCTATTCGCATCGTGACCGCGCGCGGCTCGCCTGGATCCTGCGCGGCAAGCGGGTCGGGTTCAGCCTCGGCGAGATCCGCGAGATGATCGATCTCTACGATCTCGGCGACGGCCGGCGTGCGCAGCGCCAGGTCGTGATCGAGCGCAGCCAGGCCCGGATCGCGCTGCTGACCGCGCAGAAGCGCGACATCGATCTCGCCATCGACGAACTCACCAGTTTCGTGGCCCTTCTCGAAGTGAGCCGCGCCCAGGACAACCAAGGATAAACCATGCCCCAATATACGCCTCCCGTCCGTGACACGCGTTTCGTCCTCGAGCATGTCGTCGGCCTGCCACGCTATGCCAATCTGCCCGGCTTCGATGCGGCCTCGCCCGACGTCGTCGACGCAGTGCTGGAGGAGGGCGGCAAGTTCGTCGCCGAAGTGCTGTTCCCGCTGAACCTGTCGGGCGACCAGCAGGGGTGCACGCGGCACGAGGACGGTTCGGTCACGACGCCCGACGGCTTCAAGGAGGCGTATAAGCAGTATGTCGAGAGCGGCTGGGCGACGCTGGGCAATCAGCCCGAATATGGCGGGCAGGGGATGCCGCACGTCGTGTCGACGGCATTCCAGGAGTATATGATCTCGTCGAACATGGCGTTCGCGATGTATCCCGGCCTGACGCACGGTGCGATCGCCGCGCTGATCGCCAAGGGATCGGACGCGCAGAAGGCGATGTACGTGCCCAAGATGGTGTCGGGCGAATGGGGCGGCACGATGAACCTGACCGAGCCGCAGTGCGGCACCGATCTCGGGCTGATCCGCACCAAGGCCGAGCCGCAGGCGGATGGCTCCTATGCGATCACCGGCACGAAGATCTTCATCTCGTCGGGCGAGCACGACCTGACCGAGAACATCATCCACCTCGTACTGGCAAAGACCCCCGGCGCGCCGGACAGCTCGAAGGGCATTTCGCTGTTCGTGGTGCCGAAGATGCTGGTGAACGAGGATGGCTCGCTCGGCGCGCGCAACGGCGTTACTTGCGGCTCGATCGAGCACAAGATGGGGATCCACGCGAACTCGACCTGCGTGATGAACTATGATTCGGCGACCGGCTGGCTGGTCGGCGAGGAGATGAAGGGTCTCGCCGCGATGTTCATCATGATGAACGCCGCGCGCCTCGGCGTCGGGCTCCAGGGTCTTGGGGTGGCCGAGGTCGCGTACCAGAACGCCGTGCAATACGCGCAGGATCGTCGCCAGGGCCGCGCGCTGACCGGCGCCAAGGAGCCGCAGGAGAAGGCGGACACGCTGTTCGTCCATCCCGACATCCGCCGCATGCTGATGGAGGGCAAGTCGCTGACCGAGGGCCTGCGCGCGCTGATCCTGTGGACCGCGCTCCAGGCCGATCTCGAGCATAGCGCCGAGACCGAGGAAGAGCGCCAGCTGGCCGGTGACATCATCAGCCTGCTGACCCCGGTCATCAAGGGCTATGGCACCGACATGGGCTATGCGATCGCGACGAACGCGCAGCAGGTCTATGGCGGCCATGGCTACATCGCCGAATGGGGCATGGAGCAGTATGTCCGCGATGCGCGGATCGCGATGATCTACGAGGGCACCAACGGCGTGCAGGCGATGGACCTGGTCGGCCGCAAGCTGGCGCAAAATGGCGGACGCGGGATCCAGGCATTCTTCAAGCTGGTCGCGGACGATGTCGCAGCGGCAAAGGCGGATCCGGCAACCGCCGCGTTCGCCGAAGCGCTGGAGAAGGCGAACGGCCAGCTTCAGGCGGCGACGATGTGGTTCATGGCGAACGGCATGAAGAACCCCGAGAATGTCGGCGCGGGCGCGGTCAGCTACATGCACCTGATGGGCATCGTCGCGGTCGGCGTGATGTGGCTGCGGATGGCGGTCGCTGCGACCACGTTGAAGGCAGCGGGCGAGGGCGAGGCCGCGTTCCTCGACGCCAAGCTGGTGACCGCGCGCTTCTATGCCGAGCGGATCCTGCCGGATGCGGGCGCGCTGCGTCGCAAGATCGAGGGTGGTGCCGAGTCGCTGATGGCGCTGCCGCCCGAAATGTTCATGGCAGCCTGAGGAGACGGGGCGGATTGCTGACGCGATCCGCCCCGACTGTTTTCGCCCCTTCCTCTCCGGTCGGGGGCAGAGATACTTTACTTCGCGACCGCCGCGGCGGGGACGGGCTGGGTCGTCGGTAAAGGCGCTGCTGTAGCCGACTTCCGCCGGACCCCGTTGAGGTCGGCCGTCGCGGCAGGTGCAGCCGGCGCGACAGCGACCGGTGACGGCACGGCGGTCATCGTCGCGCGCGTCGCCATGCACTGGGCCGTATCCGCGCGTTTGAACTGGCGGCAGTTCCAGAGCGGACGTTCATAGTCGCTCGCCCGGTCGCGCATGTAGCTGAAGCTCAGCGCCGCCATCTGCGCGAGATCGAGCGGGATCGCGGTCGCCGCCTTGGTCCCGTCGGTCCACGCCATGTAACGGCAGAACTGCTTGTCGCCGCACGCCTGCGCCGCCATCGCGGGCAAGCCGTCGGCGGTCTGGCCGCGCGGGAGCGTCACGAGGATCGTATCGCCCTCGATCGGCGCGGTTGGCGCTGCGGTGGACTCGGCGGCCGCAGCGAACCCCATTGCAGCCGATGCCTCGGCCAGCGCGGCGTCCACCTCGGCCAGCGCGGCGCCGGTCTTGTGCGCGTCGGAGATGCCGGCGAGCTGCGTGATGACCGGTTCGACGGTTTCGGGGTGACGGCCAAAGGCCGGGGGCGTGCCCCACCAGCCGGACCAGCGGAAGAACAGATGCGTGTTCACCGCGGTGATCTTGTCGAGGCTCGACTGCCAATAGGGCACGACCCAGTCGGTATGGTAGTGCGTGGCATAGCCGACCTGCTTGAACACCGCACCGCTAAGCGCGGCTGCGGCGACCTCACGCGCGCGGCGCCACGCATCGGCGGTCGGGTGCCAGCGGGTGATCGCGCCATCGCAGCTGAAGCTGAACTGGCACCCGGTCGAACGATCCTGCCCTTCGAACACCACGCCGCACACCGTCTTCGGGAATGCCGGGTGGTGCAGCCGGTTGAGCACGACCTGCGCGACCGCACGTTCGCCGAGCGTATCGTCGCCGGCCTCGTACAGGATACCGGCCGCCATGCAGTCGGTCGCGCGCGCCAGATCCTCCGGACCGCCGGCAAAGCGGAACGGTCGTGCGGCCGGGTTGGGATCGGTCGAGAACGGCACGGTCGCGTTGAAGGCGCGCGCGTCGTCGGGGGTAAGATCGACGAACTTGACGGGCTCGACCTCGGGTACTTCGGCTTGTGGCACGACCCGGCCTGGCGGGAGTTTCACCCGCTTGGGGGCCTGAACGATGACAGGCGCGTTGGCGACGACGAGCGCGGGCCCGACGATAGCCAGACCGGAAATGCCGATGAGGCTGGCGCGCAGCACCCAGGTGCTGCGCGCGGACAGAGCGGTCGTCACTGTTCGGGCAGGAAGTCCGGCACCGACAGATAACGCTCGCCGGTGTCGTAGTTGAAGCCGAGGACGCGGACGTCGTCGGGCAGGTCGGGCAGCTTCTGCAGGATCGCGGCCAGCGTCGCACCCGAGCTGATGCCCACCAGCATGCCCTCTTCGGTGGCCGAACGACGGGCCATGTCCTTGGCCACCGCGGCGTCGACTTCGATTACGCCGTCGAGCGCCTGGGTGTGCAGGTTCACCGGGATGAAGCCCGCGCCGATGCCTTGGATCGGGTGCGGGCCGGGCTGGCCGCCGGCGATGACCGGCGAGGCGGCGGGCTCGACCGCATAGACCTTGAGCGACGGCCATTCCGCCTTCAGCGCCTCGGCGACGCCGGTGATGTGGCCACCGGTGCCGACACCGGTGATGATCACGTCGATCGGCGTGTCACGGAAGTCAGCAAGAATTTCCTGTGCCGTCGTAGCGACATGCACGGCGATGTTCGCAGGGTTTTCGAACTGCTGCGGCATCCAGGAACCGGGCGTCTGCTCGACGAGTTCCTTGGCGCGCTCGATCGCGCCCTTCATGCCCTTCTCGCGCGGGGTCAGGTCGAACGTCGCGCCGTAGGCCAGCATCAGCCGGCGACGCTCGATCGACATGCTCTCGGGCATGACGAGGACGATCTTGTAGCCCTTCACCGCGGCGACGAGCGCGAGGCCGATGCCGGTGTTGCCGCTGGTCGGCTCGATGATCGTGCCGCCGGGCTTGAGGTGGCCGTCCTTCTCCGCGGCCTCGATCATGGCGAGCGCGATGCGGTCCTTGATCGAACCGCCGGGGTTCGAGCGCTCGGACTTCACCCAGACTTCGGAGTCGGGGAACAGCTTCGACAGGCGGACGTGCGGCGTGTTGCCGATCGTGTCGAGGATCGAGTTGACCTTCATGGCTTGGCTTCTCCGTGCTGAGGTTCGGTCTCTAGTATCTCTGGCGGGTCAAAGGTTTTCGCGCGCCCTAGTTCCGGGAACAGGCGCGCCCAGCCGATCGTGATCGCAATAGCACCGACGCCGCCGAACACCACCGCACCGACCGGCCCGAGCAGCGATGCCATGACGCCACTCTCGAATTCGCCGAGCTCGTTCGAGGCGGAGATGGTGAGCTGCGACACCGCGCTGACCCGGCCGCGCATCGCGTCGGGGGTGTGGAGCTGGATCAGCGACTGGCGGACATAGACCGAGATCATGTCCGCGCCACCGGCGACGATCAGCGCGACGAGGCTGAGGACGAAGGCGGGCTGGACCGGGATGCCGGCGATCGTGCCGGGTGTCAGGCCGAGCAGATTGACGATCGGGGTCGCGACGCCGAAGGTGAGGATCGCGAGGCCGAAGACGACGACCGCGATCAGCATCTTCACGCCGACATTGGTGCTCATCGGGCGGACCGAGAACCACACGGCCGTGACGGCGGCACCGATGCCCATGCCCGCCGCCAGCACGCCGAGCCCTTGCGAGCCGACATGCAGGATGTCGCGCGAATAGACCGGTAGCAGTGAGGTCGCGCCGGCTAGCAACACCGCGAACAGGTCGAGCGTGATCGTCGCGAGCACGAGGCGGTTGCGACGGACATAGGTGAAGCCCTCGATGATGCGGGCGAGCGGGCGGTGATCGGTCTGCGCGGCGGGCTGCGGCACCGGGCCGATGAGGAACATGAAGACGAGCGCGACGAGGAAGAGGATCGTCGCGACCCCGTAGGCGACCTCGGGGTGGATCGCGTAGAGGAGCCCGCCGACGCTGGGGCCGGCGATCGTGCCGACCTGCCACGCGATCGAGCTTATCGCGATCGCGGTCGGCAGGACGGCGCGGGGGACGAGGTTTGGGGCGAGCGCGGAGTAGGCGGGCCCGGAGAAGGCGCGCGCGACGCCGAACGCGACCGCGGCCACGAACAGCACACCGAGCGTGAGGTGACCGGTCCAGGTCAACAACCACAGCGTCGCCGCGGTGAGTACCAGCAGCATGGTCGTACCCCGCACGATCCAGCGCCGGTCGAAGCTGTCCGCGACGAGCCCGGTGATCGGGGTCAGCAGGAACAACGGCACGAACTGCGCGAACCCGATCATGCCAAGCATGAAGGCCGCCTCGCGGATGTCCATCGTCTCGCGGGCGATGTTGTAGACCTGCCACCCGATCACGATCGACATCGCGCTGACCGCGATCGTGCCGGTGAAGCGGGAGAGCCAATAGGCGCGAAAATTGGCGATCCGTAAGGGATGCTGGTGCGGGTCTGTCGTGGGAGCCATCCCCTGCGGCTTTAGGCTGCGGCGAACGGGGAGGGCAACCGGAGCTTTGCTTGGGGTGGGGATAGTGGCGCGGACACCCTTCCCGTCATCCTGACGAAAGGCAGGATCCAGAGCCACGGAGGATCGCATTCCGCTACTCTGGATCCTGACTTTCGTCAGGATGACGGGGCTTAGGTCGAGCATACCCCAGACGGGAATTGATGTTCCGCCCCGTCCGCGCCTATAGGCTCCCTCAACTCCCCTACGGAAAACGAGGTTTCCCACATCGTGGCCAAGACCCCCCCACCAGTACGCGCCATCGCCGAACCGCCGATCACCAACCGTGAACGGCCGGCAGAACCCAAGCCGTACGAGCCGTCGAAGGACGAATTGCTCGAAATGTATCGGCAAATGCTGCTGATCCGTCGTTTCGAGGAAAAAGCCGGCCAGCTCTATGGCTTGGGCCTGATCGGCGGCTTCTGCCATCTGTATATCGGCCAGGAAGCCGTGGCCGTCGGCCTGCAGTCCGCGCTCGACGGCGAGACCGATTCGGTCATCACCGGCTATCGCGACCACGGCCACATGCTCGCCTACGGTATCGACCCGAAGGTGATCATGGCCGAGCTGACCGGGCGCGGCTCGGGCATCTCGAAGGGCAAGGGCGGGTCGATGCACATGTTCTCGACCGAGCATAAATTCTACGGCGGCCACGGCATCGTCGGCGCGCAGGTGTCGCTGGGCACCGGCCTCGCGTTCAAGCACAAATATTCGAACGATGGCGGCATCTGCATGGCCTATTTCGGCGACGGCGCCGCGAACCAGGGCCAGGTGTATGAGAGCTTCAATATGGCCGAGCTGTGGAAGCTCCCGATCATCTTCGTGATCGAGAACAACCAGTACGCCATGGGCACGAGCGTCAATCGCGCCTCGGCCGAGGACCAGCTCTATCGCCGCGGCGAGAGCTTCCGCATCCCCGGCATCCAGGTCGACGGCATGGACGTGCTGGCGTGCCGCGGCGCTGCCGAAGAGGCGATCGCCTGGGTCCGCGCAGGCAAGGGTCCGGTCATCCTCGAGATGAAGACCTATCGCTATCGTGGCCACTCGATGTCGGATCCGGCGAAGTATCGCACGCGTGACGAAGTCCAGGCGGTGCGCGACAAGTCCGACCCGATCGACCACGTCAAGAAGCTGCTCGATGCGCAGGGCGTGACCGAGGCGGACCTCAAGACCCTCGAACAGGACATCAGGAAAATCGTGAACGAAGCCGCCGATTTCGCCGAACAGACGCCCGAGCCGGATGCCGCCGATCTCTATACCGACGTCCTGGTGGAGTCCTACTGATGGCGATCGAGATCAAGATGCCCGCGCTCTCCCCGACGATGGAAGAGGGCACGCTGGCCAAGTGGCTGGTCAAGGAAGGCGATAGCGTCAAGTCGGGCGACATCCTCGCCGAGATCGAGACCGACAAGGCGACGATGGAATTCGAGGCGATCGACGAAGGTACGATCGGCTCGATCAGCGTTGCCGAGGGTACCGACAACGTGAAGGTCGGCACCGTCATCGCGACGATCCTCGAGGACGGCGAAAGCGCGAGCGACGCCAAGCCTACGGAAGCACGCGCGGGCGATGCGGCCAACGCCGCGCCGAAGGAGACGCCGTCGGACGACAAGGCGCCACCGGTGCCCGAAGGCGCGTCGCCTGCCAAGGCGGAGAGCGGCACGCAGCAGCTCGTCGCGTCGGCGGAGAAGGTCGGCAAGGCGGATCCGGCGATCCCCGAGGGCACCGAGATGGTCAAGACGACCGTCCGCGAGGCGCTGCGCGATGCGATGGCCGAGGAAATGCGCGAGGACGACCGCGTCTTCGTGATGGGTGAGGAAGTCGCGCAGTATCAGGGCGCCTACAAGGTGACGCAGGGGCTGCTCGAGGAGTTTGGCGAGCGTCGCGTGATCGACACGCCGATCACCGAATACGGCTTTGCCGGCATCGGTGCGGGCGCGGCGATGGGCGGCCTTCGCCCGATCGTCGAGTTCATGACCTTCAACTTCGCGTTGCAGGCGATCGATCACATCATCAACTCGGCGGCCAAGACCAACTACATGTCGGGCGGCCAGATGCGCTGCCCGATCGTGTTCCGCGGTCCCAACGGCGCGGCGTCGCGCGTCGGTGCGCAGCACTCGCACAACTTCGCGGCCTGGTATGCGAGCGTCCCGGGCCTGATCGTGATCGCGCCCTATGACGCGGCGGATGCCAAGGGTCTGCTCAAGGCGGCGATCCGTACCGAGGACCCCGTCGTGTTCCTCGAGAACGAGCTGATGTACGGTCGGAGCTTCGACGTGCCCAAGCTCGACGACCACGTCCTGCCGATCGGCAAGGCGCGGATCATGCGCGAGGGCAAGGACGTGACGATCGTGAGCTACTCGATCGGCGTGGGCATCAGCCTCGAAGCCGCCGAGACACTGGCAGCCGAGGGCATCGATGCCGAGGTGATCGACCTGCGCACGCTGCGCCCGCTCGACACCGAGACGGTGCTGAAGAGCCTCGCCAAGACCAACCGCATGATCGTCGTCGAAGAGAATTGGGCGACCTGCTCGATCGCGTCGGAGATCGTCTCGGTGGTGATGGAGCACGGCTTCGACGACCTCGACGCGCCGGTACTGCGCGTCGCCAACGAAGACGTGCCGATGCCCTATGCGGCCAACCTCGAGAAGCTGATGCTGGTGAACGCCGCAAAGGTCGTCGAGGCGGCGAAGAAGGTTACGTACAAGAACTAAGGCGCCAAGGGGGCTCGGCGACGGTGCCGGGCCCCCGTCAGGCCGTATATTTGTCGCACGTCGACCGGGTTGCGTTCCCCGGATTCCAGATCTGCGTAAAATCCCGGCTGTCGCGGACGATGAACGACGCGATGTAATGCAGACGCTTCGGCCCGGTGAGCCAGTTCGGCGCGATCGGCTGGTACTGATAGTTCACCTCGACGAACATCACGCCGGAATTGAGCGGCGACGTCACTTTCGCGCCGGTGTCGCCCATTCCGGCATCCGCACCCTTGCCCGTGCTGACATCGGTGCCCTGGTTCGCGGGAAGAGCGTCGGTGCCGTCCGTTGCCTTCGTGGTGCCGTAACTCGAATCATAGCCGACGCCCTTCATCAGACCAAAGCAGCGCTGCCAGTGGATGCGCTGCGTGCCCGACGCGTTCTCAAGGCTAGAAACGATGACGCGGCCATATTTTGACAGATTGATTCTGTTGCCCTGCAACCGCGAGGCCTGCAGCACGTCGTTCATGTCGACCTCGCGCAATTGCATGGTGCTCAGCGTCGACGCGATCCCGACGCGCGATGCGTTGTCGGCAAGGTTGAGCGCGATCTGGCTGACACGCAGGTTCGCCAGCGCAAGGTTGCCGGTCTCCACGCCGAACAGGCCGAGCGACAGCACGAGCGGGAGCCCGAGTGCGAACTCCATCAGGGCCAGTCCGCTGCGGTCGGACCGCAATCGACGCGTCGTACGCGACACGGCGCGCGAGACACAGGAGGCGGCCGCGATCGGGAAGGGGGCCTTCGTCATCACTTGCAACTTCCGTTCGTGCTTACCTGAACCTTTTGCGAGTCATAGGGCTGGTTTTTCAGCAACGTGGTCGACGCGATGCTCATCGTCGAAGGCCATCCCATCAGCCTGGCGACCGGGAACAGTCGGGGATAGGTGACCGTCATCGTATATTGCGTCACATCCTCCGCGCCGCCTTGGCCTGTCACGCCGGGATCGAGATCCCATGTGCCATTGCCGTTGATGTCGGTAAAATTCTCGCCGTTGTTACAGATATTGTCCGCGTTCTTGTCGACGAACTCTTCGGGCTTTATCGATTGAAAGGTAGAGTAGCTCTTGCGGCTGGCCTGGTAGGTGGCGTCCGGTGCGACGATCTTGACCATCGCCCAGACCTGCTGATCGAACGTCGCGGCGTTCGCGGCGCCACCCTCGATGGCGGAATCACGGGCGGCCTTCTGCAACGCGCCATCGAGGATCGATTGCGCGTAGATCTGGTGCAGCAGGTCGAACGCGCCCATCAGCAGGACCATCAGGACGGGCACGACGATCGCGAATTCGATGATCGTCGCCCCGCGCCGATCGCCGCGAATCCGGGCAAACGCACTCCGGCGATGGCGGGGGCGGGTCATTTCGACAGACGCAATCGGGCAACCTGCTGCGCAATCCGGACGAACGCCGCAGACAGATCGTCGCCATTGGTGGTGGCCAGCGCCTGATCCGAGGTCGTCGCGCATTGCTTCATTTCCGCGGTTGCCGCGGGGGCGATCGAGACCGTCCAGACGTCGATCTGCATATCCTGTGCCTTCGCGCATTCCGCAAGGAGGCGGGCATTATGATATGCCTTCTGATTGCTGAGATCGCCGCCGGTGACCCGATTGTCGTAATATTCCATTGCATACATGCCGTAGGAATTGGGCGACGGCGACATGTCACCATCGGTGAGGAACACGAGCACCTTGTTCGTCGCGCCGCGTCCCGGCCATGGCGCATTATCTGAAGCGAAAACTCCCTTCGTCGAAAGCATCCGCGTTCCCCAGATCATCCCGGCATCGTGGTAGGTGCCGCCGAGTGGAACGAAATCCGCTGCGTTGACATAGCCTTGGACTTGGGACTTGGTCATCGTCGTCAGTCGCTGGACGGGTTTGCCGCAGGCAACCCACCCCCCTTTCTGCTTAGCCTGCGAGTTCATCTTTTCCCAAAGACCAGTGTCACCACCATTGTCGTTCACCGTGATCGAATTGGTGGTGTAATTGTAATAGGTCGTGTTCCAGTACTTGTAGCTCGAGAAGCGTTCATACTCGACATCCGGCCAGAGCGGACGCCAGCGCGTATCGTCGTTGCTGGGAACGAGATCCGGATCGAGATCGGCGGGCAGGCTGCTGGTGTTGAACGTCATCGTCTTCGGGGTCGTGACGCGTTCTTCGATGCATCCCAGCCACGCGGTGGTCGAACCGTTGATCTCGGTAGGATCCGTGACCGTGCCGCCGGCAACATAGCCGGTGACATCCATCGGATAGGCCTGATAGGTCCAGACCGCACTGACCGACTGGGTCGACGTCGTGCATTTCGACGTGCCGGAATTCCAGTATCGCGTCGCCACCGACGCGCGACGCGTGCCGGGATCATAGGCGTAGGGCTGGCTCGTCGTACCCGCCGGGGTGCGCGTGACCGTCGGGTTCGCGGCCGTTGGACAGTTTTTCGCGTTCGTGTTGTCCGTCGTCACGACCGCGGGGTTCTCGTTCTTGTCGCCGGTCACCTTGCGGGACTGATACGTCCAGACGGACGCAGCCCCAGGCCCGCCGAGCATATAGCTGGGCGATTTGGCCTGCACGGCTGCGCCGGCGTTGACGCTGGAGCTGTAGGTTACGAAGCCGTAGCGGACATGCGTGGTCGACTGGATGTTCGACGCCATGGTGTCGTAGAAGTCGACGACAGCCTTGCGCAGCGCTGCGATGCGTGAGTCGTTTTTCTCGGGTACCGAATAGCCCGTTGTGCCGGCATAGCCGTTGGTCTGATCGAGCCCTGCATAATCTCCCGTGGATCCGGTCGCAGCGGGTCGCTTGTAGCTGACTATGCCGTTGTTGTTGACCAGATTGTTGACATAGGCGGTGCAGTCGGGCTCGCTGTCGGACGGTTGGCAGGCCATCGACCCTGTCGTATCGAGCACGAACAGCACATCGGTGTCCGCGACGTCGTAGCGCGCCTCGCAAGCGACATTGAGCGTGACGTTCGGCGCGGCAAAGATCTTCATGATCGTCATCGGCACGACGACGACGGCGGTGCCTGCGACCCGGTTCTCGGTCGTCTTCACTGGCGTAAAGTTCGCACTGACCGTCCCCATCCACCCAGTGCGGAGGTTGTTCGCAAAGAAAACCTTGGCTTGGGTGGTGGCGTTCGCATCAAGTGTGGTGTTCGTGCTGTCGGTCATGAACTTGCGACCGGCAAGCACGCCCGCGTCGCACGCCTGCTGCATGCGGCTCTTGACCACGTACAATCGCGCCATGTCGATCGCGGAACCGGCGATCGCGCAGAGAGGGATCATCGCCGCGGCCATGATCGCGAGCGTGTTCCCCTTCGTGTCGCGACGCAGGCGCCCCAATAGTCCGCCTGCGGTCGCCAAACTACTTCGCATCCTGGGTTCCCGTATCGACTATGTGACGATCCACCGCGTGGCCATGGACGATGACCCCGTAAGTCTGGATCAAGAAAGATGGTTACGTGCCTGGTAACACTTGCGGCCGAGGATACGGGTTATCCTCGACGCCAGGCTCGGCTATCCGCAGGTGATGACCCGCGACCCTGCCGACTTTGCCCTCGCCATCACCTATGCGCCGCCTGCGGTTCGCCCCGCGCTCAAGGCGCTGTTCGCGCTCGACGAGACGCTGGGGAAGATCCTGCGCACGACGCGCGAGCCGTTGGTCGGGCAGATGCGGCTGACATGGTGGTACGAGGCGCTGGGGCGGCTCGATGGCACGCCGGCACCTGCCGAGCCGGTGTTGACCGCGTTGCAAGCCCTCGTGCTGCCGGCGGGCGTATCGGGGGCGATGCTCGCCGCGTTGACCGATGGCTGGGACGCTCTGCTGGAGCCGGCGCTCGACGCTGCGGCCATGGACCGGTTTGCGCGTGACAGGGGGCGCCGGTTGTTCGAGTTGGCCGGCACGCTTCTATCGGTGCAAGACGCGCGGATCGGGCTGGCGGGCGAGGGATGGGCGCTGGCCGATCTGTCGCAGAGGTTGAGCGACGCGCCTGGCCGCTCGCTGGCGCGCACGCGGGCGGTCGAGGCGCTCGATGTGGCGGTGCGCGGTCGGTGGCCGAGCGGCGCTCGGGCGCTGGGGGCGTTGGCGCTGTCGGCGCGGTTCGACCTGTCGGCCTCACCAACGCTGCCGGGCAGCCCGAAGCGGGTCGGGCGGTTGGCATGGCACAGATTGACCGGATACTGACCAATCGGATGGGGATCGTCGCGTCGGAGGTCTAGCGTGCGAGCTTGGCAGGCGGGCTTGGCAGGCGGGGGGGCTTCGATGTGGCGATATCTGGCGGGCGGCACGGCGGTGATCGCATTGATCGTCGCGGGGTTCATGATCTTCAGCGGGAAGGCCCGGCCGAGGCCGTTGCTGCCGGCGCAACCCGTGGCGCAGATCGGGGGCGCGGCGATTGCCAGCGACCCGCTGCCCGATACAGCCCCCGAAGCGACCGACAAGACCCGCGAGCAGAAGCGCTTCGACCGCTACGACAAGGACCGTGATGCCAAGATCACGCGCGAGGAATATCTCGTCCAGCGGCGCAAGGCCTATGCCCGGCTCGACGTGAATGGCGACGGGACGCTGTCGTTCGACGAATGGGCGGTGAAGGCGACGACCAAGTTCGCCGAGGCGGATCGCGACAAATCCGGGGCGATGACCGCCCCGGAATTTGCCACGACAGCGGTCAAGCGGAAGGGGCCGTTTCGGGCGAAATGTCCGCCGATTCAGGCTGTGGCGGAGGAGAGTTGAGCCACTGTGCGAGCGCCGCGCGACCGCGATCGGTGTACATCTTCTTCCGGTCGGTCTTCTTGGTCCGGCCGGGGATCGGCGGGAACAGCCCGAAATTGACGTTCATCGGCTGATACGTCTCGGCCTCCGCCCCGCCGGTGATGTGCCCCAGCAACGCGCCGAGCGCGGTCGCATAGGGTGGCGGCGTCAGCGTCTTGCCGGTCAGTTCAGCTGCGGCGAACAACCCTGCGAGCATGCCGATCCCGCAGCTCTCGATATAGCCCTCGCAGCCGGTGATCTGCCCGGCGAAGCGGATGTTCGGGCGCGACTTCAGTCGCAGCGTCGCGTCGAGCAGTTCGGGCGAGCGGATGAACGTGTTGCGATGCAGCCCGCCCAGCCGCGCGAACTCGGCATTCTCGAGGCCAGGGATGGTGCGGAACAGGCGGACCTGATCCGCGTGCTTCAGCTTGGTCTGGAAGCCGACGATGTTCCAGAGCGTCCCCTGCGCATTGTCCTGCCGAAGCTGGACGACCGCATGCGGCCAGCGCCCGGTCTTGGGGTTGTCGAGCCCGACCGGCTTCATGGGGCCATAGCGCAGCGTATCGACGCCGCGTTCGGCCATCACCTCGATCGGCATGCAGCCGTCGAAATAGGGCGTGTCCTTCTCCCAGTCCTTGAACGGCGTCTTTTCGCCATCGACCAAGCCCTGGTGAAAGGCGAGATACTGGTCCTTGTCCATCGGGCAGTTGATGTAGTCCTTGCCCTCTCCCTTGTCCCAGCGCGAGGCGAACCAGGCGGTGTCCATGTCGATCGAGTCGCGATGGACGATCGGCGCGAGCGCGTCGAAAAAGGCGAGCGCCTCGCGCCCGGTCTCCGCGCCGATCCCGGCGGCGAGCGAGGCGGCGGTGAGCGGGCCGGTGGCGACGATCGTCGGCCCGTCCGGGAGCGCGTCGACGCGTTCGCGGACCAGCATGATGTTCGGGTGCCGGTCGATCGCCTCGGTCACGCTGTTCGAGAAATTGTCGCGATCGACCGCGAGCGCGGAGCCGGCGGGGACGCGGTGGATGTCCGCCTGGCGCATGATGAGCGAGCCGAGCGTGCGCAGTTCCTGGTGGAGCAGGCCGACCGCGTTGCTCTCGGCATCGTCCGAGCGGAAGCTGTTCGAGCAGACGAGTTCGGCAAGGCCGTCGGTCTGGTGCGCGGGCGTGGCTTCGCCGCTGCCGCGCATTTCGGACAGGCGCACCTTGAGGCCGGCCTCGGCAAGCTGCCAGGCGGCTTCGGAACCGGCGAGGCCGCCGCCGATAACATGGATATCGTGGGTCATTCCGGTCAGATAGCGCGGGACGCCTGTCGTGTCAGCGCCTGTCGTGTCAGCGGTTGTCGAGTGGGCGGTTGCGGTGTCGGCGGTTGTCGTGTCGGCGGGGCAGTACCACTTCGTCCCGATGAAGATCTTCACGATCGGCTATGAAGCCACCACGATGACGGACTTTCTCGTGGCGTTGACACGGGCCGGGGTGGAGCGCGTGATCGACGTCCGCGCGCTCCCCCTGTCGCGGCGACCGGGGTTCTCGAAGACCTCGCTCGCGGCATCGCTGCGGGAGGCGGGGATCGATTACGCGCATCTGAAGGCGCTGGGCACACCGAAGCGCGGGCGCGATGCGGCGAAGAAGGGCGACGTCGCGACGCTGACCGCGGTATACGACGAACAGCTCGAACTCCCCGAGGCACAGGCGCAGGCGGCGATCATGCTGGGGCTCGCCGCGGAGAAGCCGAGCGCGTTGCTCTGCTACGAGCGCGATCCGTGTCATTGCCACCGGACGTTGCTGTTGCAGGCGGTGGGCGCGGGGGCCGAGGTCGTGGATTTGTTCACTTGAGCCGTACCCACCGTCCGTCATCCTGACGAACGTCAGGATCCCGAGCCGGGAGCGACGCATCCCGTAACTCTGGATCCTGACTTTCGTCAGGATGACGGACGGTTGGACGAGGCTTCCCCGACGATGAAGCGACGTCGCTGATTCAGGTGGTGGGTGAGGGCGCCAAGGTGGTGGATAGGTTCAACGTGTCGCTCCCCTCCCGTCATCCTGACTTGCGTCAGGATGACGGAAGGTTGGACGGAGCTTCCAGCGATGTTGCAATGCAGCACTACCGGCGCTAAGTAGTAGTCACTCGCTTGGACCCGGTGCAATTCCGGGTGGCTATTCCGGCCGCCGATCCGCCGGACAACGCACCGACGCCTTTGAAATGAACCGCCCGCGCATTCGCCGCGGTTCTCGCGTCCTTTGCGGATACACATATGACATCACTTTCTCGTTACCGGGCCGAATGGTTCAGCGGCCCGACGGCTGCGCGCCGTGACGTTCTCGCCGGCATGGTGGGCACGTTCGCGCTGATTCCCGAAGTTATCGCCTTCTCCTTCGTCGCCGGAATCGATCCCGAGGTCGGCCTATTCGCCTCCTTCGTGATCGGCATCGTTATCGCCTTTGCCGGCGGACGCCCGGCCATGATCTCCGGCGCGGCAGGCTCCGTCGCGCTCGTCGCCGCCGCGCTCGTCCACGCGCACGGCCTGCAATATCTGCTCGTCGCGACGATGCTCGCGGGCACGCTCCAGATCGCGTTCGGGCTCGCCAAGCTCGACGTGCTGATGCGGTTCGTCTCGAAGTCGGTCCATGCCGGCTTCGTCAACGCGCTCGCGATCCTGATCTTCTCGGCGCAGGTGCCGCAGATGGTCGGCGTCAGCTGGCAGGCCTATGCGATGATCGCCGGCGGCCTTGCGATCATCTACCTCATGCCGCGCATCTCCAGCGCGATCCCGTCGCCGCTGATCTGCATCGTCGTGCTGACCGCGATCGCGATGTGGTTCCCGATGCCGCTCAAGACCGTCGGCGATCTCGGCCGCCTGCCGGATTCGCTGCCGTCGTTCGGCCTGCCGGACGTCCCGCTGTCGTGGGAGACGCTGCGGATCGTCGCCCCCTATGCCTTCGCGATGGCGGCGGTCGGGCTGCTCGAATCGATGATGACCGCAAGCGTGGTCGACGAACTGACCGAGACGACCAGCTCGAAGGCGCGCGAATGCACCGGACTCGGCCTTGCCAACATCGCGGCGGGCGCGTTCGGCGGGATCGCCGGGTGCGGGATGATCGGCCAGACGGTCGGCAACGTCCGCTATGGCGGCACCGGGCGGATCTCGACGATGGTCGCGGGCGTGTTCCTGCTCGTCGTCATGGTGCCGCTGCGGCCGTGGGTCGCACAGGTGCCGGTCGCGGCGCTGGTCGCGATCATGATCATGGTGTCGATCAGCACCTTCTCCTGGGGCTCGCTGCGCGATCTCGCGCGGCACCCGAAGATGTCAAGCGTGGTGATGGTCGCCACCGTCGTCGTCACCGTCGCGACGCACGATCTGTCGCTAGGCGTCGGTGTCGGCGTCCTGCTCAGCGGCGTGTTCTTCGCGTGGAAGGTTACACGGTTGATGGACGTCGAGATCGATCACGACGTGGCAAGCGACACGCGTATCTACCGGGTAAGCGGCCAGATCTTTTTCGCCAGCGCCGATATCTTCGCCGACCGGTTCGACCTGCGCGAGACTACGCGCGCCGTCCGGATCGACCTGACCGCCGCGCATCTCTGGGACGTCACCGCGGTGGCGGCGTTGCAGGACGTGGTCGCCAAGCTGCGCCGCCACGGCCGCGAGGTCGAGGTGATCGGCCTCAATGCCGCCAGCACGACGCTGGTCGATCGGCACGCCCCGCTGATGATGGATCCGGCGGGGGGCTGATGCCCGATCTTGGGGGCGGGCGAGAAATACGATGCTGTACGCGCCGCCCCGACCCCCTACGTTCGAGGGGATGACGAATTCTTCACAAACGCCGCCCGTGTCGCTCACGCATCTCCAGCGGCTCGAGGCGGAGAGCATCCATATCCTGCGCGAGGTGGTCGCCGAGTGCGAGCGCCCGGTGATGCTGTACAGCGTCGGCAAGGATTCCGCGGTCATGCTGCATCTCGCGCGCAAAGCCTTCTACCCGTCGCCGCCGCCATTCCCGCTGCTCCACGTCGATACGACGTGGAAGTTCAAGGCGATGTACGACCTGCGCGACCGGATGGCGGCGGAGAGCGGCATGGAGCTGCTCGTCTACAAGAACCCCGAGGCCGAGGCGCGCGGGATCAACCCGTTCGATCACGGCGCGCTGCACACCGATATGTGGAAGACCGAGGGGCTGAAGCAGGCGCTCGACCTGCACGGCTTCGATGCGGCGTTCGGCGGTGCACGCCGCGACGAGGAGAAGAGCCGCGCGAAGGAGCGCGTGTTCTCGTTCCGCGCGGCGCATCACCGCTGGGATCCGAAGCAGCAGCGCCCGGAATTGTGGAACCTCTACAATGCGCGCAAGGCGAAGGGTGAGAGCATCCGCGTGTTCCCGATCTCGAACTGGACCGAGCTCGATGTCTGGCAATATATCCAGCTCGAGGACATCCCGATCGTCCCGCTCTATTTCGCGGCGCCGCGCCCGACCGTCGAGCGCGACGGGATGCTGCTGATGGTCGACGACGATCGCTTCCGGCTTGAGCCGGGCGAAGTGCCGGTCGAACGCTCGATCCGCTTCCGCACGCTCGGCTGCTACCCGTTGACGGGCGCGGTCGAGAGCGAGGCAGCAAGCTTGTCGTCGGTGATTCAGGAGATGCTGCTGACCACCACCAGCGAACGCCAGGGCCGCGCGATCGACCGCGACGCGGGCTCGGCGAGTATGGAGAAAAAGAAGCAGGAGGGCTATTTCTGATGGCAACGCGCGTGCACGAGTCCGCCTATCAGGTGCAGGACATCATCGCCGAGGACATCGACGCCTATCTGCTCCAGCATCAGCACAAGAGCCTGTTGCGCTTCATCACCTGCGGGTCGGTGGATGACGGAAAGTCCACGCTTATCGGGCGGTTGCTGTACGATTCTAAGATGATCTTCGAGGATCAGCTCGCCGCGTTGGAGAGCGATTCCAAGAAGGTCGGCACGCAAGGCGGCGAGATCGACTTCGCGCTGCTGGTCGACGGACTTGCCGCCGAGCGTGAGCAGGGCATCACGATCGACGTCGCCTATCGATATTTCTCGACCGAGAAGCGCAAGTTTATCGTCGCCGATACGCCGGGGCATGAGCAGTATACGCGCAACATGATCACCGGCGCGTCGACCGCGGATCTCGCGGTGATCCTGGTCGATGCGCGCAAGGGCATCCTGACGCAGACGAAGCGGCACAGCTATCTCGCGCATCTGATCGGCATCCGGCATTTGGTGCTCGCGGTGAACAAGATGGACCTTATCGGCTACGACCAGGCGACCTACGACCGGATCGTCGCGGACTATGCGGCGTTTGCGGACTCGATCGGGATCGCGGCGTTCACGCCGATGCCGATCTCGGGGTTCAAGGGCGACAACATCACGACGTCGAGCGCGCAGACGCCCTGGTATGACGGGCCGACGTTGATCGACCATCTCGACACGGTGACGCTCGACGTCAGCGAGGATCAGGCGGGCGCGTTCCGGATGCCCGTCCAGTGGGTGAACCGCCCCGATCTCGACTTCCGCGGATTCTCGGGGCTCGTCGCGAGCGGGTCGATCGCGCCGGGCGATGCGGTGCGCGTGCTGCCGGGCGGCCGGACGTCGACGATCGCGCGCGTCGTCGCGTTCGGTGGAGACCTGCCGCGCGCGGTGGCGGGGCAGTCCGTCACGCTGACGCTGGCGGACGAGATCGATTGCTCGCGCGGCGACGTTATCGTCGCCGCGGAGTCGCGGCCCGAGGCGGCCGATCAGTTCGAGGCGACGATCGTCTGGATGGCCGATGACGCCATGCTGCCAGGGCGTCCCTATTGGCTGAAGCTTGCGACGCAGACCGTGACGGCGACCGTTCAGCAGCCGAAATACCAGATTAATGTCAACACGATGGAGCGGCTTGCTGCCAAGACGCTCGAACTGAACGCGATCGGCGTGGGCAATATCTCGACCGACCGGCCGCTGGTGTTCGAGCCCTATGCCGACAACCGGCAACTCGGTGGCTTCATCCTCGTCGACAAGATCACCAATGCGACGGTCGCGGCGGGGATGCTGCACTTCTCGCTCCGGCGCGCGCAGAACGTCCATTGGCAGGCGACCGACATCGGCCGCGAGGCGCATGCCAGCCTGAAGAACCAGAAGGCGGCGGTGCTGTGGTTCACCGGGCTTTCCGGGGCCGGCAAGTCGACGATCGCCAACAGGGTCGAGATGAAGCTCGCGCGGATGAACCGGCATACGTTCCTGCTCGACGGCGATAATGTCCGCCACGGGCTGAACCGCGACCTGGGCTTTACCGATGCCGACCGCGTGGAGAATATCCGCCGCGTGGGCGAGGTCGCCAAGCTGATGACCGATGCCGGGCTGATCGTGATCACCGCGTTCATCTCGCCGTTCCGCGCCGAACGCGAGATGGTGCGGCAGATGATGGCCCCCGGCGAGTTCATCGAGGTCCATATCGACACGCCGCTGGCCGAGGCCGAGCGACGCGACGTGAAGGGGCTGTATGCCAAGGCGCGTGCGGGCAAGCTGGCGAACTTCACCGGGATCGACTCCCCCTATGAGGCGCCAGCGAACCCGGAGATTCGGATCGATACGACGGGCATGACGCCTGACGAGGCGGCCGATGCGATCGTCGCGATGCTGATCCCATGAGCGCGATGACGGACGGCGAACTCGCCGCGCATCTGGCCGAGACGGCGGGGCGCTTGCTGCTAGAAGTGCGACGGTCTGGCGTGTTCTCGCCCGGCGCGCTGGGCAAGGCGGGCGACGAGACGGCCAACGCGTTCCTCGTCCATGCGCTGCAGAATGCGCGGCCGGCAGATGGGCTGCTCTCCGAGGAGCGTCGGTGCGATGGGACGCGGACCGAGATGTCGCGCGTGTGGATCGTCGATCCGGTCGACGGCACGCGCGAATATGGCGAGGCACGCGACGACTGGGCGGTGCATGTCGCGCTTGCGATCGACGGTGTCGCGACGGTCGGTGCGGTCGCATTGCCGGGGTTGGGGTTAGTGCTGCGTTCCGACCAGCCCGCACCAGTGCCACCACCCGGCGATCCGTTGCGGATGGTCGTCAGCCGTACGCGGCCAGCGCCCGAGGCGGTGAAGGTCGCCGGAGCACTGGGGGCGACGCTGATCCCGATGGGGTCAGCGGGTGCGAAGGCGATGGCGGTGGTCCGCGGCGAGGCGGACATCTACCTCCACTCGGGCGGGCAATATGAGTGGGACTCGGCCGCCCCGGTCGCGGTCGCCGCGGCGTACGGGCTGCATTGCAGCCGGATCGACGGGTCGCCGCTCGTGTATAATTGTCGGGATGTCTACATGCCCGACCTGCTGATCTGCCCGGTTGCGTTGCGCGACCGGGTGATGGCGGCGATGGCCGCGTAAACCGCCAATCCTCCCCCGCTAGGGGGAGGTGTCACCGGAGGTGACGGAGGGGGAGGACACGGAACGCAGGTTTCCCGTACCGCCCCCTCCGACGCTCCGCAGCACCTCCCCCTGGCGGGGGAGGATAGTAAGTTCTTTTACTGCTGCGGTTCGGCCTCGT
Organism: Sphingomonas sp. Leaf28; assembly: GCF_001421685.1. NCBI lineage: Bacteria > Pseudomonadati > Pseudomonadota > Alphaproteobacteria > Sphingomonadales > Sphingomonadaceae > Sphingomonas > Sphingomonas sp. Leaf28. The sequence goes on from NZ_LMKX01000007.1 coordinate 545,812, forward strand.
TCTCGGCCGGTGCCTCGTCCCGCGTTACACGCGCGGTCATGCCCGTCGCATCGGCATCGTCGAGCATCTGCTCGTCGGGCGCGACCGGCTTTTCACGCGGCGGCTCGACCACGGCGGGCGCAGGCGGCGCGGCTTCGACCGGCGCTGCCTCGACCGGGGCAGGGGCTGCCTCGGTCTCGGTCACGCCGGTATCCTCGACCATGTTGACGTCCGTTGGCGGCTGTTCGGGCTCCGAGCGCGAACAGCCGGCCAGCGCCATTGCGGCGAGCAGGCCACCGGCGATGGCAGTACGGGTACGGGTGGAAATCGTCATGTCGGATCCTCTTAACGAGCAGCGAGCGTCTGGCGTGCGGTGCGCGCCTCGATCTTGGACGCGAGGATGCCGTCCCAATCATAGGGATCGGCGCGGAAGTTCATCTGGCCGTTGCCGCTGGCGAACGCGGTCCAGTAGAGCAGGTAGACCGACACCGGCTTGGTCAGGCGGGCACGGACCGTGTCGCCCTTGGCGACCGCGGCGTCGACCAGCTCGGGTGTCCAGGCGGGATCGCCCTTGAGCAGCAGGTCGGCAAGTTCGCCCGGCTTTTCAAGGCGTACGCAGCCATGGCTCGAAAGCCGGCTGAAGCTGGCGAACTTGGCGCGGCTCGGCGTATCGTGGAGATACACCGAATAATCGTTGGCGAAATCGAACTTGAAGCGGCCGAGCGCGCTCTGGTCGCCGGCTTGTTGCTGGAGCCGAGTCCCGTCGATCACCTTGAAGCCGTTGCGCTTCAGATAGCCGGGGTTCGCCTTCTCCTTGGGCCACAATTCCTTGGTCGCGATCGAGGTTGGCACGTTCCAGGGCGGGTTGATGACGATGCTGTGGATCGTCGACGACAGCATCGGCGTCTCGTCGCCGGGCCGCCCGGTGACTGCGCGCATCGACTGCACGGGTGTATCGCCGTCGAACACGGTGAGCACTGCCGCGGCGATGTTCACCTGGATACGGTCGCGCGGCAGGTCCTGCGGCAGCCAGCGCCAGCGCTCCATGTTCGCCATGATCTGCCGCACGCGATCGGTCGCCGAGACGTTGAGCGCGGCGAGCGTCTGCGTCGAGACGATGCCGCTCGGGTTGAGCCCGTAGCGGCGCTGGGCACGACGGACCGCGTCGAGCAGTGCGGTGTCGAACGTGTCGCCGCTGGTCGAGACGTCCTTGTCCTCGGCCGAGAGCCGCTTGCGCAGTGCGAGCACACGCGCGCCGCTTGCGCCGATCGTGTAATCGGGACCCGAGGCGAGTGGCGACCAGCCCCCCGCGGCCGCGATCGAGCGGTAGGTCTGCAAACCCTTTCGCAGGCCATCATAGCCCGCGTAGGGGGGCGGCAACGAGGCGAACCACGCCGCGATGCGATCGAGGCGGACTGCATCGGCGAACGCCGGGGTCGGATCGTAGGTCGGCGGGCGCAGGCCCCAATCCTTCTGGAAATCACCCTCGCTGAGACGACCCGCATGGACGGCGCGCGCATGATCGAGCGCGGCGCGAACGAGTTCCTGCTTGGTCGGCGCGGTGGTCGACGCGGTCGCGGCGGACTTGAGGCCCTGCGCGACGATGTCGCCGTTGAGCAGCTTGTCGAGCAGCGTCGCCTGTGCATCGCTCAGCGGCGGCACGGTGATGACCGGCGGCGCCAGCGTCGGCACGGCCATGGGCACGGTCGGCGTCACCACCGGCGGGGTGACCTGTTGTGCGAACAGCGGCGTCGCCATCAGCAACGGCGTCGCGGCAACCGCGATCGCCGACCGGATCATGCCGGTCTTCACTCGTCCATCGTCCAAACCGCGCGCCATACTCATCCTGTCTAACCGTAACTCGCCGACGCTCTTGCACGTCGTAGCTCTCCCTTAGCTGAACCGGAGTCGCTAAGCATCGCCAATCGGGCCCATTTCGTTGGTTCAGGCCGACGCGGTGGATTTTTCCTGCCGGGCCAGCACTTCATAGGCCATCACCGCCGTCGCGACCGCGGCGTTCAGGCTGTCCGCCTTGCCGAGCATCGGGATCTTGACGAGCACGTCGCACGCCTCGGCCATCTCGGGCGGCATACCCTGTGCTTCGTTGCCGGTGAGCAGGAAGGTCGGGCCGGTATAGGTGGCGGCGCGGTAATCGGTATCGGTATCGAGGCTGAGGCCGACCAGCTGGCCGGGGCCGGCGCGCAGCCAGGTCTCGAACGGTTCCCACTCGGTCTTCACGACGGGGATCGTGAACAGCGCGCCCATGCTCGCGCGGACCGCCTCGACCGAGAAGGGATCGACCGACTCGCCGATCAGGATCAGGCCGCCTGCGCCGACCGCATCGCCGGTGCGCAGGATCGTGCCAAGATTGCCGGGATCGCGAAGCCGTTCGGCGACCAGCCAGATGCCCGCGCTGGTACGATCGAGATCGTCGAGCGTCGCGTCGAACTCGTCGAACACGCCGACCACCGCCTGCGGGTTATCCTTGCCCGACAGTTTCGAGAGGATGTCGGGCGTGGTCTGGATCGACTCGCCGCCGGCGTCCTCGACGTCCATCGACAGCGCGTGGACGAGCGGGTGGTTCGCGCTGGCCGCGGCGTAGAACAGCGTGCGGGGCAGGCGGCCCGTCTCGCGCGCTTCGGTCAGGATCCGCAGGCCCTCGGCAAGGAACTGCCTGGCGGCGCGCCGATGCCGCTTGTCGCGCAGGTCGCGGACATATTTGATCAGCGGGTTCGAAAAGGCGGTTATCTCGCGCGGCATCTAGGCCTGCGCCCGCGTGGCATATGGATTTGTAAGCACGCGGTTGCTCATGCCCTTACGCGCTCCCGCCCGCAAGCGGCAGCGGCGCAGGACGGTCAATCCTCGCCGAACTTCGCCTCGACCAGTTCGGCAAGGGCGGTGACCGTATGCTCGGCCCCTTCGCCGTTCGCGCTGATCGTGATCGCGTCGCCCATCGCCGCGCCGAGCATCATCAGCCCCATGATCGACGTGCCGGTCACATGGTCCGACCCGTCCTTCGTCACGCGGACCTCGACCGGATGCGACGATGCAAGCGTGACGAACTTGGCGCTGGCACGGGCATGGAGCCCGCGGCGGTTGGTGATCTGGACGGTGCGCGTTACCTCGCTCATGCCGCCGCCTCGCCAAGAACCTCGGACGCCACCGAAATATATTTGCGACCCGCCTCGCGCGCCGCCGCGACGGCTGCAACGACGGTCATGGACTTGCGCGCCGAGCCGAGGCGGATCAGCATGGGAAGGTTCATGCCCGCGATCACTTCGATCCGGCCGCGCTCCATCAGCGAAATCGCGAGGTTGGAGGGGGTGCCGCCGAACAGGTCGGTCAGCACGATCACGCCGTTCCCGACATCGACATCCTTGATCGCGGCCGCGATATCCGCGCGGCGCTCCTCCATGTCGTCATCAGGACCGATCGCGATCGGGGCCACGCGTTCCTGCGGGCCGACGACGTGGATCATCGCGCGAACAAACTCTTCGGCCAATCGACCGTGCGTTACCAGAACAAGGCCGATCATGTCAGCGTTTCATACTCATAAGACGACCGGTGACCCTTCGAGAGCATCTTGCGGAGCGGCCCCCAGGTCGCGGTGTGCAATAGTGGGGGAAAATCCCGCGTCGTGCAACCGCCGCGCCACCCGTTCGGCGACGTGGACCGACCGGTGTCTCCCTCCGGTACACCCGAACGCCACCGTCACATACGACTTGCCTTCCGCACGATAGCGCGGGAGCAGCAGCATCAGCAGCTCCTCGATCCGGCTGACCGCCGCCTCATAGGCCGGGTCGTCCATGATATACGCCGACACATCGGCATCGAGCCCGGTGCCAGGGCGCAGCGCCGCGTCCCAGTGCGGGTTGCGCAGGAACCGCATGTCGAACACCAGGTCTGCGTTGCGCGGCAGGCCGCGCGCGAAACCGAACGAGCGGATCGACAAGGTCGGTTCGCCCAGCTCGCCACCGGCAAAGCTCGCGCGGATCTGTTGCGCCAGCTCGTTCGCCGCCATGTCGGTGGTGTCGATCAAGCGGTTCGCCCAATCCCGAAGCGGGGCGAGCAGTTCGCGTTCACGGCCGATGCCGTCGTTTGCCGGACGATCGAGCGCGAGCGGATGGCGTCGGCGCGTTTCGGAATAGCGCCGTTCGAGTTCGGCGCCCGAGCAATCGAGGAACAGCATCCCGATCTCGAGCCCGTGGCGGTCACGCAGATCGCGGATGCGGCGGACGATGCGCTCCGGGTCGAAGTCGCGGGTCCGCGCGCCGATGCCGATCGCCAGAGGCTGCGAATCACCTGTCGATCCTTCCGGCAGCGGTGCATCGAGCAGCCGGTCGAGCAGCAGCAGCGGCAGGTTGTCGACAACCTCCCAGCCGAGATCCTCGAGCGTCTTCAACACAGTCGACTTGCCGGCACCCGACATGCCGGTGACGAGCAAGATGTCCTTGGGACGGGTCATTCGAGTGGCTCCGGATTGCGCAATGCGAGTTCGACCTTGATCGGTGCGGAGGCTTCGAACGGGTCGACCGCGAACTGGCGGACGTCGATCCCGGCGATTTTGCGCGCGCGGCGTTCGGGCATCCGCTCCACCGCGCCGTCGACGCAGACTAGCAGGGCGACCGGCACGTCGTCGACATGCGCAAAGCCGAGGAGGCCGATCCCGCGCACCTCGAGCCGCCCCGCGATCGTCGCCGGCGCCCGCGCGCGCAGCGTCTTGCCCGCGCGCATCACCAGCGTCTGATCGTCGCTGACGAGCGTGGCACCGCGATCGATGAGGCGCAGCGCGAGGTCGGACTTGCCTGAGCCCGAGCGGCCCTCGATCAACACGGCGAGCCCGTCGATCGCGACCGTGGTGGCGTGGAGCCTATCGGAGGAGGGGATAGCCACGCGCGGTCCTTACAACGGGAGATCGGCGAGCGGTAGTCGGACGACGAAGCGCGCGCCGTCGATCCGGTCCTCGCGCGATTCGACGAAGATCGCGCCCTGGTGTCCGTCGACGATCGTCCGCGCGATTGCGAGGCCCAGCCCCGAATGCTGACCGAACGTCTCGCTGTCCGGGCGGACCGAGTGGAACCGCTTGAACACGTCTTCGCGCGCGTCCTCGGGAACGCCGGGGCCTTCGTCCTCGACGCGGATGACGAGGTCATCGCCCTGGCTGTTCGCGGAGATCGCGATCACGCCCGATTCGGGGGAGAAGGACAGCGCGTTGTCGATCAGGTTCTCGAACACGCGTTCGAGGCGTGCGCCTTCGCCGAGCACGATCATGCGGTCGTCGGGGTTGCGATCGAACCGCAGCCGGATTCCGCGCTCGACTCCGCGCGCGTCGCGCTGCGCGACCAGCCCTTGGAGCATTGCCGCGATATCGACGGGCTCGAACTTGGCGCGGCTGAGCTGAGCGTCGAGCCGCGAGGCTTCGGAGATGTCGGAGAGCAGGCGATCGAGCCGGTGGACATCGTCGCGGACGATCGCGAGCAGTTGCGCCTGGAGCGCCGGGTCCTGCACGCGCGACAACCCCTCGACCGCCGACCGGAGCGAGGCGAGGGGGTTCTTCATCTCGTGCGTGACGTCGGCGGCAAAGGCCTCGGTCGCGTCGATCCGCGCCCTGAGCGCCAGGCTCATGTCGGAGAGCGCGCGTGCGAGCATGCCGAGCTCATCGCGGCGCGAGGGCAGCCGTGGCACCACGACCTCGCGCGCGCGTCCCAGGCGGACGCGGACCGCGGCGCGCGCCAAGCGGCGGAGTGGGCGTACGATCGTCCGTGCCAAAAACAGCGAAAGCAGGATCGAGACGATCGACACGCCGAGCAGCACCATGCTGAGCCGGAACCGCTCGATCCGCACCGTCTTGGTGATGTCACGCGCGTTGACCGTCGTCATCACCACGCCGCCCGCGCGGAGCGGCGCGGCGGCGGTGATCACCGGCGTCCGATCGGGCGCGCGCCACACCGTGGTCGCGACGACGCCCTGCGCACGCGCGGCCGCAACGTCGGGCCATTGCTGGCCGTCGGTGCGCTCGCGGTAGAGCGGTGGGCGCGGCGCCATCACGACGACGTCGATCGCCGCGTCGAGGAAGCGCGCGATCACCTGGTCACGGTCCTCCTTGTCGGGATCCTGCAGAACGAAATTGCGCAGGCCGAGCGCGCGGCTGTCGACCATCGTGCCGCCGCGCGCGTCGAACAACCGGATCCGCGACCCGGTGTCCGACGCGAGCCGGACCACGAGCGGGTTGCGCAGCGCCGGGTCGACCGCTGCGATTGCCTCGCCTATCAGCCGCGCTTCGCGTGCGGTCTGCGCGACCCGGCTGTCGACGATCCGGCTGCGATAGGAATCGAGGTAGAAGAACCCGCCCGCGAGCAGCAGCAACGCGAAGATGTTGACCGCCAGGATGCGCCGCGTGAGCGAGATCTGTCCCGACCAGCGCAGCGTGAGATCGCGACCATCGTCGCCGAGCTCATTCCTCAGAAAATCGATACCCGGCACCATATAAAGTCTCGATAGCGTCGAACGCGGGATCGACCTGCCTGAATTTGCGGCGCAGTCGTTTTATGTGGCTGTCGATGGTCCGGTCGTCGACATAGATATCGTCCTGATACGCAGCGTCCATCAGCTGGTTGCGCGTCTTGACGATACCCGGCCGCTGCGCGAGCGTCTCCAGGATCATGAATTCGGTGACCGTCAGCGTGACCGGCTCGCCGCCCCACAATGTGCGATGCCGCGCGGGGTCCATGCTCAGCCGGCCGCGATCGAGCGGTCCTGCGGCTTCCGCCTCGGTCTCGGTGCCCGGCGAGTGCGCGAGCTCGGTCCGGCGCAGGATCGCGCGGATGCGGGCGATCAGCAGCCGCTGCGAGAACGGCTTGGCGATGTAGTCGTCGGCGCCCATCGCAAGGCCCAGCGCCTCGTCGAGCTCGTCGTCCTTGCTGGTCAGGAAGATCACCGGGATCTGGCTCTTCTCGCGCAGGCGGCGGAGCAGTTCGAGGCCGTCCATCCGCGGCATCTTGATGTCGAAGATCGCGAGATCGGGCGGGTTGTCGGTCAGCGCCTTGAGCGCGGTCTCGCCATCTGAATAGACCCGCGTGACGAAGCCTTCGGTCTGGAGCGCGATCGACACGGAGGTAAGGATGTTGCGGTCGTCGTCGACCAGCGCGATCGTTGCCGTCATGTTCGGGCCGTCATTCTCTGGGTCGCCTGCCTCGATCGTTGGTGGGACGGGGTAGGGCAAACCGCGGCGGTACTCAACTGGGGCCGCATCGGGACAGCGTTCCAGCGGTGCATTTGACCCGTGCTGGGCCGCCGCCTACATCCCCGATCAACGACATACATACGTATGCGAAAAATCATCTGGAGAGATGCCGTGCCCAACACCCCCGTATCCAACGCCCGTATTCCGTCTGGTGGCCTTGCCGCGCAGGGAATCGAAACCGGTGCCGCGCTCCACTGGAACCTGGTCACCGCGCAGCTCGTCGAGGCGGCACTCGAACGCGGCGAGGGCAGCCTGTCCGCGGACGGCCCGCTGGTCGTCGAGACGGGCGCGCATACCGGGCGATCCGCGCAGGACAAGTTCATCGTCCGCGACCCCGAGACCGAGGCGACGGTGTGGTGGGGCAAAAGCAACAAGGCGATGGAGCCGGCGCATTTTGCCGCGCTGAAGGAAGATTTCTTCGCCGCGCTGGCCGCAAAGGACGAGCTGTTCGTGCAGGACCTGTACGGCGGATCGCAGGCCGATCACCGCGTCACTGTCCGCGTCGTCACCGAACTGGCGTGGCACAATCTGTTCATCCGGACGATGCTGGTGCGGCCCGAAGAGGCTGCGCTGAAAGACTTCGTCGCGGACTATACGATCGTCGACCTGCCGAGCTTCCGCGCCGATCCCGCGCGCCATGGCTGCCGTAGCGAGACGGTGATCGCGGTAAACTTTACCGACAAGCTCATCCTGATCGGCGGCACGAAATATGCCGGCGAGATGAAGAAATCCGTGTTCGGGCTGCTGAACTATCTGCTGCCGCCGACCGGGGTGATGCCGATGCACTGCTCGGCGAACATGGGTGCGAACGGCGATACCGCGGTGTTCTTCGGGCTGTCCGGCACGGGCAAGACGACGCTGTCGGCCGATGCGAGCCGGACTCTGATCGGTGATGACGAGCATGGCTGGTCCGACACAGCGGTCTTCAATTTCGAGGGCGGCTGCTATGCCAAGATGATCCGGCTGTCCGAGGATGCCGAGCCCGAGATTTTCGCCACGACCAAGCGGTTCGGGACGGTGCTCGAGAACGTCGTGATGCATCCGGAGACGCGGCGGCTCGATCTTAACGACCACAGTCTCGCCGAGAACAGCCGCGGCGCGTATCCGATCGACTTCATCCCCAATGCCTCGGCCGAGAATATGGGGCCGGTGCCGCGCAACATCGTGATGCTGACCGCGGACGCGTACGGCGTACTGCCGCCGATCGCCAAGCTGACGCCCGACCAGGCGATGTATCACTTCCTGTCGGGCTATACCGCGCGCGTCGCGGGCACCGAGATCGGCGTGACCGAGCCCGATGCGACCTTCTCGACCTGTTTTGGCGCGCCGTTCATGCCGCGTCATCCGTCGGTCTATGGCAATTTGCTCAAGGAGCGGATCGCCAAGGGCGGGGTGGATTGCTGGCTGGTCAATACCGGCTGGACCGGCGGCAAATACGGGGTCGGCAACCGCATGCCGATCAAGGCAACGCGCGCGCTGCTGAATGCGGCGCTCGATGGGAGCCTGAACGATGCCGAGTTCCGGACGGACCCGAATTTCGGGTTCCAGGTGCCGGTCAGCGTGCCGGGCGTCGACAGCGCGATCCTCGACCCACGGGCGACCTGGTCGGATACGGACGCGTATGATGCGACGGCGGCGAAGCTGGTCGACCTGTTCGTGGAGAATTTCGCGCAGTTTGCCGAGCATGTCGACGAGGGCGTCCGGCAGGCTGCGCCGAAGGTTGGCGAGCCGGCATAAACTCCTCTCCCCTTGGGGGAGAGGAAGGGGCCCGCACGGCGCAGCCTGCTGGGAGGGTGAGGGCACGGTCCTGCTTGGCGTGCCCTCACCCTCGCCGCTGCGCGGCTTTCCCTCTCCCGGAGGGAGAGGGTTTTAGACGGGCTCGACCACAACTGCGCCATTGACCACGGCGGTAATCCTAACGCGCTTGCCGACCGCCGCATCATCGCCGCGCGCAGGCCAACTGCCGTCGCCGACCAGTACGCGGCCGTGCCCGCCGATTAGGGCCGTCTCGACCAACACCACCTGACCTACCAGCCGCGCCGAGCGATCGTTCAGCATTGGGTCGCCGCCTTCGACCGGGTAATCGCGGTACCAGCGCTTGCCGATCAGCACCGTTACGGCGCTCCACACCGCGAACGCCCCGAGTTGCGCGGCCACTGGCAGGTCCGGCAAGACGAACACCGCCGCACCGGTCACCGCGGCGGCGATGGCGAGGAATACGAGGAACACCCCCGGGACTGCGAGTTCGGCAATTCCCAGCACCAGCGCGGCGATTAGCCACGCACCGGCCGCGCTGATCACGTCCATCAGCTTTTCGGAACCTCGGTCGACTTCGACAACTCGAACGGCCCGCGCGGTGTCGGCTTTGGGGAAGGCGGTGACGCGGTTGCATCCCGCAAGGCATCCTTCGCAAGCTCGCCGATCCCGCCGAGCGTGCCCATCAGCTGCGTGGCCTCGACCGGGAACAGGATCGTCTTCGCATTGGGCGAGGTCGCGAACTTGCCGATCGCCTCGACATATTTTTGCGCGATGAAGTAGTTGATCGCCTGCGCGCCACCCTCCTCGATCGCCTGAGACACCGCCCGCGTCGCCGACGCTTCTGCCACGGCAGCACGCTCGCGCGCCTCGGCATCGCGGAACGCCGATTCCTTGCGCCCCTCCGATTCGAGGATGCGCGCCTGCTTCTGCCCTTCGGCGCGCAGGATCTCCGACGCGCGCGACCCTTCCGCATCGAGGATGTTCGCGCGCTTCTCGCGTTCGGCCTTCATCTGCCGGCCCATCGCATTGACGATATCGGCGGGCGGGCGGATGTCCTTGATCTCCACGCGCGTGATCTTCACCCCCCACGGCGTCGTGGCATGATCGACGACGTTGAGCAGCCGCGCGTTGATCTCGTCGCGCTTCGACAGCGTCTCGTCGAGATCCATCGATCCCATGACGGTACGCAGGTTGGTGGTCGTGAGCTGCAACAGCGCCTGGTACAGGTCCGACACTTCGTACGCAGCCTTGGCCGAATCGAGCACCTGGAAGAACACGACCCCGTCGGTCGAGATCATCGCATTGTCCTTGGTGATGATCTCCTGACCCGGAATGTCGATCACCTGCTCCATCATGTTCACCTTCCGCCCGACGCGGTAGAAGAAGGCGGGGTAGAAATTGAAGCCGGGGCGGGCGACCGTCGTGAAGCGACCGAAATGCTCGATCGTGTATTGGTAGCCCTGGTGGACGATCTTGATGCTGGTGAAGAGATACAGCAGCACCAGCGCCAGTGCGAGCGCGGCAACGATCAGGCCCATACGTCCATCCCCCATTGTGTATCGCCGGGCTATAGCACGCCGTGCGCGACAGGGCCTAGCCGGACGCGCCCGCTTTGGTTACATGGCGCGCCACCCCACACCCAGGAACGGCAGCTCTCATGGATATCCGCCTCGGCCTCACCTTCGACGACGTCCTCCTGTATCCAGGGGAATCGGACGTGCTGCCAAGCCAGGCCGATACCCGGACGCAGGTGACGCGCGGCATCGCGCTCAACATCCCGATCCTCTCCTCGGCGATGGACACCGTCACCGAAGCCGACATGGCGATCGTCATGGCGCAGCTCGGCGGCATCGGCGTGCTCCACCGCAACCTCACGATCGAGGAGCAGGTGGTCGCGGTGCGCCAGGTCAAGCGCTTCGAATCGGGGATGGTGGTCAACCCCATCACGATCAAGCCGACCGCGACTCTCGGCGAGGCGCAGGCGCTGATGTCGGGGCACCGGATCAGCGGCATCCCCGTCGTGGAAGCCGACGGCAAGCTCGTCGGCATCCTGACCAACCGCGACGTGCGGTTCGCCGGCAACCCGCAGCAGCCGGTCAGCGAGCTGATGACGCACGAGAACCTCGCCACCGTCTCGACCGAGGTCGGCAAGGAAGAGGCGCGCCGCCTGCTCCACGCGCGACGCATCGAGAAGCTGCTCGTGGTCGACGCGCAGTATCGCTGCGTCGGGCTGATCACCGTCAAGGACATCGAGAAGGCGGTGATGTTCCCTGATGCGACCAAGGACGAGGCTGGCCGCCTGCGCGTGGCGGCGGCGACCACGGTCGGCGACAAGGGTTTCGACCGGACCGAACAGCTGGTCGATGCCGGCTGCGACCTGATCGTGATCGACACCGCGCACGGCCACAACCGCGACGTCGGCCGCGCGGTCGAGCGCGTGAAGAAGCTGTCGAACTCGGTGCAGGTCGTCGCAGGGAACGTCGCCACCGGCGAGGCGACCCGCGCATTGATCGGTGCGGGCGCCGACGGGATCAAGGTCGGCATCGGGCCGGGCTCGATCTGCACGACCCGCGTCGTTGCCGGCGTCGGCGTGCCGCAGCTGACCGCGGTGATGGATTGCGCGGAGGCCGGCCAAAAGGCGGGCGTACCCGTGATCGCCGACGGCGGCATCCGCACCTCGGGCGACATGGCCAAGGCGCTCGCGGCGGGCGCGTCGACCGTGATGATCGGCTCGCTGCTCGCCGGTACCGACGAGGCGCCGGGCGAGACGTTCCTGTACCAGGGGCGTGCGTACAAGTCGTACCGTGGCATGGGCTCGGTCGGCGCGATGGGCCGCGGCTCGGCGGATCGGTATTTCCAGGGCGACATCAAGGATCAGCTGAAGCTCGTGCCCGAGGGTATCGAGGGGCAGGTCGCGTATAAGGGCCCGGCGAAGGACGTGATTCATCAGCTCGTCGGCGGGATCAAGGCGGCGATGGGCTATACCGGCTCGGCGACGATCCCGGATCTTCAGAAGCGGGCGGAGTTCGTGCAGATCACCGGCGCGGGGCTGATGGAGAGCCATGTCCATGACGTGACGATTACGCGGGAAGCGCCGAACTACCCGACGCGGGGGTGACGCCAGGGGGCAGGCGGGACGGACCCACTCTCCCTCCGTCCTTCTGGCACGCCCCCTCCGTCATCCCGGCGAACGCCGGGACCCATGGGCACGTCGGACCCGGCGATAGCGTTCAATCATCACCCGGATCGCAACCATGGGTCCCGGCGTCCGCCGGGATGACGGGGCAGGGGGGTAGCATCGCGATCCCGGCCTTCCCCCGAAATTATTCCCCGCCTGTGCGCTGGAGACGCTAGGGGAGGGCATGATGACGCATTCCCCGTACCACGCCTTTCCCGAAACCTCCCCAACCGCGGGAGGCCGCAAGTGACTCCTCCCGCCCGCACGCAGGCCGCGATCGAGCTGCTCGATCAGATCATCGCCGCTGCGCGCGAGTCCGGCGCTGCCGCTGATACGTTGATCGCACGCTATTTCCAGACGCGGCGTTATGCCGGCTCCAAGGATCGCCGGGCGGTGCGCGAGCTCGTCTACGCCGCGATCCGGAAGGCGGGTGACCGGCCTGAGACCGGACGCGCCGCGATGTTGCTCGTTGCCGATGCCGACGCCGACGTCGCCGCAACCTTCGACGGATCGACGCATGCCCCGGCTCCGATCGGCAAGGACGAGCCGCGCGCGCGCGCCGGTGTCGCGCCGCAGTGGCTCAGCAAGGCTCTGCGCGCGTCGGGGCTCGACGGGGCGGCGCTGACCGATCTTGCTGGCCGGGCGACGCTCGACCTTCGCGTCAACACGCTGACATCCGACCGTGCGACTGTTCTTGCCGCGCTGCCCGAGGCCGAAGCGACGCCGCATGCGCCCGATGGCATCCGCCTGCCGACCGGCACCAATGTCGAGGCACTGCCGCTCTTCAACGAGGGCGCACTGGAAGTGCAGGACGAGGGGAGCCAGATCGTCGGCCTCGCGATGCAGGCGAAGCCCGGCGAGCGGATCGTCGATCTCTGCGCGGGCGCGGGCGGCAAGACGCTGGCGCTTGCCGCGACGATGGAGAATCAGGGCGTGATCCTGGCCTGCGACACCGATCGCAACCGACTGTCGCGTCTCGCGCCGCGCGCGACACGCGCCGGCGCGACGATCGTCGAGAGCCGCCTGCTCAACCCGACTCGCGAGATCGAGGCGCTGAGCGAATGGGCGGGACGCGCCGATGGCGTGCTGGTCGATGCGCCCTGCTCGGGCACGGGTACTTGGCGGCGCAATCCCGAGGCGCGGTGGCGTCTCACCCCCGACCGTGTCTCGCGCCTGCAATCGACGCAGCAACAGGTGCTGTCGGTCGCGGCGACTTTGGTCAAGCCCGGCGGTGCGCTCGTTTATATCGTCTGCTCGCTGCTCGACGCCGAGGGGACCGATCAGGTCAGCTGGTTCCTGAACGCGCATCCCGGCTGGACCATCGAGTCCTTGTCGCTGCCCGCTGGCGCCAAGCACGGCCACGGCGTACGCCTGGAGCCAGGTCGCGACGGCACCGACGGCTTTTTTGTCGCGCGCCTTCGGGCTGCGTGCTAGCCAGCCGACTAATGACCCGCCTGGAGACGATCATGCGTTTTTCGTCCGTTGCCGTTGCCGCCGCGCTGACCGTCGTGTGCGTATCGACCTCGCTCAGCGGGCAGCGCCCCGACAGCCAGATCGACGCGCGCTCGATGCAGCTTTTGGCGCAAGGGCGGTCGCTGGTCGCGGCGGGCAATCTCGACGGCGCGACCGACGCGCTGGAGACCTCGGTCGCGGTCGATCCGCGCAATCGGGGTGCGTTCCTGCTGCTCGCGCAGGTGGCGGAGTCGCGCGACCTGCCCGGCAAGGCGATCCGGCTGTACCGCGAGGCGCTGCTGCTCGAGCCGAACGATGTCGCGGCATTGAAGGGGCAGGGCGAGGCGCTCGTGGCCAAGGGGGCGGTGGTTCGCGCGAAGGACAATCTCGTCAAGATTCGGACGCTCTGCAAGGGCGCGTGCCCCGAGGCGACCCAGCTGGCGGCGGTGATCGCCAAGGGGCCGCCGGTCACGACGGCGCAGGTCGAGAAGACGCCGGTTGCGGCCAAGGACTGAGGTTCGAAACCCCGTCCTTATCCTACCACCCCGGCGGAGGGCAGGGTTCAATTGGGGGACGGAGCGAACTGTGGTCGGCGCCAGATCACGGCGACCTTGCCAACTGGGCCCCGGCCTTCGCCGGGGTGGACCGCTCTAAAGTATTAGAGTCGGGTCCCGGTTAGGACGTAGCGGTCGAACCGACTGCCTTTGCCAGCGCCGTGAAATCCGCCACGGACAGCGTCTCCGCGCGGCGCGTGGCCTCGACGCCGATCCGCTCCAGCGCGTCGAGGGCGCCGGGCACGCCCTTCAGGCTCTGTCGCAGCATCTTGCGCCGCTGGCCGAACGCCGCACCCGTCAAGCGCTCCAGCACCGCGAAGTTCACCCCCTCGGGCGCCTCAACCGGCGTCAGGTGGACGACCGCGGACATCACCTTGGGGGGCGGCGTGAAGGCAGAGCGGTGCACCGGCATCGCGATGCGCGCGGTAGAGCGCCACTGAGCGAGGACCGCCAGCCGGCCGTAATGATCGTCGTTGGTCCTGGCGACGATCCGCTCGGCGACTTCCTTCTGGAACATCAGCGTGCACGACTGCCACCAGGGCAGCCACGACGTCGACAGCCAGCCGACCAGCAACGCCGTGCCGATATTATACGGCAGGTTCGATACGATGTGCGGCTTGCCCTCGAACAGCGTGCGCGCGTCGATCTCCATCGCGTCGCCCTCGATGACGCGCAGCTGTCCCGGATAGGCCTCGCCTAGTTCGGCCAGTGCCGGGATACAGCGACGGTCGCGTTCGATCGCGGTGACGCGCGCGCCGGCAGCGAGCAGCGCGCGTGTCAGGCCACCGGGGCCGGGGCCCACTTCGAGCACTTCGGCATCCTTGAGATCGCCCGGGACCGCGGCGATGCGCTTGAGCAGCTGCCCGTCGAAGAGGAAGTTCTGCCCGAGCGCCTTGCTCGCGTTCAGGCCATAGCGCGCGATCACCTCGCGCAGCGGGGGAAGGTCCGTCATGCTTGTCCTGTCACGCCTGCGCGGCGGCCAGCGCACGCCGCTCGGCGGCTTCGCCCGCCATCGCGATCGCCGCGATCATCGCGCCGGGCTCGGCGAGGTTCTTGCCCGCGATCGCGAATGCGGTGCCGTGATCGGGCGAGGTCCGCACGATCGGCAGCCCGAGCGTCATGTTGACGCCCTCGTCGAAATGGATCGTCTTGAGCGGCACCAGCGCCTGATCGTGATAGCAGCACATGACGACGTCATAGGTGGCGCGCGCGCGGGGGTGGAACATCGTGTCGGCCGCGAACGGACCGGTCGCGTCGATACCCTCGTCGCGCAGGATCGCGATTGCGGGCGCGATGATGTCGATCTCTTCGCGGCCGAGCGCGCCTTGCTCGCCCGCATGCGGATTGAACCCCGCAAAGGCGAGCCGCGGCTTCTCGATCCCGAAGTTCCGGAGCAGCCCCCGCGCGGTTGCACGGGCCTTGGCGACGATCAGATCGACCGTCAGCAGCGCGGAGACGTCCTTCAAAGGCACGTGCGTCGTGATCGGCACGACCTTCAACGACGGCCCGGCCAGCATCATCACCGCATTGTCGCCGGCGACGCCGTAACGTTCGGCGACGAATTCGGTCTGGCCGGGGTGGGTGAAGCCGATCGCGTACAGCTGCGACTTCGAGACGGGGCCGGTCACCAGCGCGCGCGCGGCACCGGTGCGGACCAGGCCGACCGCCAGTTCCAGCGCGTGCAGTGCACAGCGTGCGCCATCCGAGTCGGGCGACCCGGGGACGATCGCCCCGGCATCGCCGACCGTCAGCACCGGCAGCGCAGTGGCGAACGCATCGGCCGCCGCGCTCATGTCCGCAACCCGTGCGATCGGTCCCTGCCAGACGCGTTCGATCGCGCGGGCATCGCCGATCGCGACGAACGGCGGCAGGCGATGCGTGACGCGCGCATCCCACGCCTTGGCGATGATCTCGGGCCCGATCCCCGCAGGGTCGCCCATCGATACCGCCAGCGGCTGTGCGCGCGTCATGATCGGATCACCGATATTCGACGACGGCGTCGCGCCGCAGATCGCGCAGCTTCTGCTGGGCGCGCAGGTTGACGCGCTGCTGTTCGAGCTGACCCTGGATCTGCTCCGAATTCGGGAGCGAGCCGCCAGCGGCTTCGTCGCGACCGCACAGCACCAGCGCACGGACGCCCTGCTCGGCGGAGCCGAACGGCGGGCTGGATTCGCCGACCTGGAGCTTCAGCATGACTTCCTGGAGCTGCGGCGGCAGATCGCGGATCCGGACCGTGTCGTTGTCGACCACGTCCGCGCCGATCCCGGCGGCGACCTTCTCGACCGTGCCGCAGCCGCGCAGCTCCTGCGTGGCCTTGGCGAACGCCTGGGCGCGCGCCGAGGCCTGCGCCTGGTTGGTGTTGGGCGGGAAGCGGAGCGTCAGCTGCTTGAGGCTGAGCTTGGCGTCGCGCGGATCCGCGGTGAGCACCTGGCGCTTGTCGGTAAGATACAGGATCGAATAGCCACCCGCGACTTCGATCGGGCCGGCGACCTGGCCGACCTGCATCGTCGTCGCAGCCTCGGACAGCGGGCCCGGCAGCGTGGCGGCGCGGATCCAGCCGAGATCGCCGCCGACGGCGCGCGTCGACGCTTCGGAGAACTGGCGCGCATAATATTCGAACGGCTGCGCGCCCTTCTGGATCTCCTGCAGGATCTGCTTGGCGTTGGTATAGACCTGCTGGCTGTTCGCCGGCGTCGCCGCGAGGTAGATTTCCTTGAGGTTGAACTCGTCGGTGCCCTTGGCGGCCTGGAGACGGTCGATGATCGACTTGACCTCCTCGTCGCCGACATTGACGAACGGCTCGACGCGGCGACGCAGATAGCGCTGCCAGGCGAGTTCGCCCTCGATCTGGCGCTTGAGCGACCGCTCGGACGAGCCCGACTCGCGCAGATAGGTGCGCATCGCGACAGGCGTGCGGTTGAAGCGCTTCGACACGGCGTCGTAGCTCTGCGTGAGCTCGGCGGGCGTGATCGTGATGTCGGCGGTCTTGGCCTCCTGGATCTGGAGAGTCTCGTCGATGAGCTGGCGCAGTACCTGCAGCTTGAGCCGCTCGCGGTCCTCGGCCGACAGCTTGGCCTCGTTCGCCATCGCCACCAGCGCCACGCGCTGGTCGACGTCGGTGCCGGTGATCACCGTATCGTTGACGATCGCGGTCGGCTTGCGGACGTTGGGGTCGAGCTTGCCGAAGATCTGGAGATTGGTCGGGATATCGAGGCCGGTATTGTCGGGCAGGCTCTGATCCTGGACGGTCTGCCCGCCTCCGGCCTGACCACCTTGCGGGGCGGGGCTCTGCGGCGGGGGGGCGGACTGGGCGATTGCACTTGCCGTCAGCGCGGCCAGAACAACCGCCCCGATCACACGGCCGCCACGCGCCGCCAGTCGAACATCATGCTTCAAGTGTCGGTATCCCATCATCACACGCCAGATCGGTGCCGTCGTTGCTGCGACCGCACCTATCCCGCGTGGGTTGCCCCAGAGTAGCTGAACGCGGGCTTAGCGGCCGAGATTGGTGAAGGCCAGCGTCAACAGGAAGCTGTTGCCCTTCCGCGCGTCGCCGGTGTCGTTGTAGGTGCGCCGCCACGTTCCGCCGAGCCGCAGGCAATCATCCTCATACTGGATGCCAAGGCGGTGGCGGATCGGCGTGAAGCCGTCGCTGCGCGAGAGCGGATCCTCTGCCGTATTGGTCAGATCGACCACGCCCGAGCCGAACGCCGACCAGAATCGCGCAAACTGTACGCGGCCCGCGAGGCGGACCTCCTCGCGGTCGCGCAGATCCTCGATCGACGCGTCGATGTTGCGGTTGAGCTTGAGATAGCCGACCAGCACATAGGTCGCGCGCGAGCCGATCGTCGCGTCGAGTTCGTTGCGGCGGATCGCAAAGCCATCCTTGTCGAGCCGGTACCGGTGGACGATCGAGACGAAGTCGCGGAAGCGCAGTTCGCTGCGGCCGACGATGTCGGAGAACCGGTCGCTGAGGCCGGTGCCGTCGGGCAGGATCGTCGGCCGCTTGTCGACACGGTAGCTCTGTCCGACATTGGTCGTGAAGGCGATGCCCGGCAGGTCGAGCGCCCATTCGCCGCCATAGGTGACGCGCGACGAATCCTCGAACCGGTCATAGCCGGCGAACCGGTTGAGCGAGAACAGGTTGGTGTCGTCGAGATCGACCGCGCGTGAATCCTCGTTGGGCAGCGAGAGGTTGGCGACCTTCGGCGCTGCGACGAACTGGACGCGCGGCGTGAAGCGCTGCGTGCCGCCGAGGAACGTGCCGATGAACGGCCATTTCACGTCGACCGCAGCTGCACCGATGACGCGCTGGTGGAAGCCCTCAAGCCCGCGATAGCTGATGTTGGTCGTCGCGAGCGTATCGTTGGTGTTGTACAGGTCGCCGCGCGCAAACGCAGTGAAGGTGACTTCCTGGCCCCAGTTGGTGAAGCGCCGCAGGTCCCATTGCAGGCTGGCGAACGCGCGCTGCGTATCCTGCCCGTCGGTCCGCGTGAGCGCGAGCGTGTTGAGCTGAAGCTGGAACCGGCCCCCGACGAGGCCGTCGTCGAACCGCTTGCGGTAATCGATCTCGGGCAGCGCGATCGGCTGCTGGCCCTGGCTGTCGTTGACGCGCAACGTCTGCGCATACCAGCCGCTGATCGACAGATAGCTGGTGTCGTCG
Organism: Sphingomonas sp. Leaf28; assembly: GCF_001421685.1. Taxonomy (NCBI): domain Bacteria; kingdom Pseudomonadati; phylum Pseudomonadota; class Alphaproteobacteria; order Sphingomonadales; family Sphingomonadaceae; genus Sphingomonas; species Sphingomonas sp. Leaf28. The sequence goes on from NZ_LMKX01000007.1 coordinate 564,639, forward strand.
ATCCGCTCGAGGCTGGCGGTGGTGCGCAGCCGGTCGTCGCGCGATATGTCGTAGCGGCGCAGGAAGGTGCGGTCGGTCGTCAGGCGGAGCGAACCGCTCGCGCTCCAGTTGGGCGACAACTGGTAGCGCGCCATCCCGTCGATATAGCCGCGGAACGCCATGCTCGTATCGGTCGATACCGCGGTGGTCAGGTCGTCGCTGCGGCGGCTTTCGGTGGCATAGGCACGAACGCTGAACGCGCCCTTCGAGTTGAGCGCGGAATAATCCACCTGCGCCATCGGCAGCACGCTGCTGTAGATGTGCGGCGTGATGACCAGCCCCTGGTTGGGGGCGAGCTTCCAGTAATAGGGGACGCTGACTTCGAGGCCGTTGACCCGGCTATAGCCACCGTTCGGCGAGAGCAGGCCGCTGTCGCTGCCGCCGCCGACGGGATTGGAGAATTTGGGCAGCGGCAGGCTGGGCAGCCCGAACAGGTGCAGCCGCGCGCCCGAATAATAGATGCGCTTGCGTTCGGGGCGGTAGGTGACGCGAACCGCGGTGATCTTCCACGTCGGCTCCTTGGGGCAGCCCGCCGAATTCGTGACGCCGCACGGGGTGTAGGCCGCGCTCTTGAGGTTCACCGTGCCGTCGGCCTCACGCGTGCCCTGCTTGGCCGCCAGCCGGCCGCCCTGCTCGAGCACGACGAGCATGTTGTCGACCACGCCGTCCTTTAACGAATCGGTCAGGTTGATCTCGTCGCCATAGGCGATGTCGCCCTGCGGGTTCGTGACCGCGATGTTGCCGGTCGCGAGCACCTTGCCGGTCTTGCGGTTCCACACGACCTTGTCGGCGCGCAGGCGATCGCCTTCGCGGAACATCCGGACTTCGCCGGTGGCGGTCACGACCTCGGTATTGGTGTCGTATTCGAGGCCATTGGCGCTGAACTGCACCTGATCCTCGGCAGGAGCCGCGGTCGGCGCGTTGGCGACGGGCGCGTCGGGTACCGGTGGCGCGACCGGACGGTTCTGGAAATCCTGGGCCTGAGCGGGGGTCGCAGCCAGTCCGGTCGCCAGCGCGAGCGAAAAGGCGCAACCCGTCAAAAGGTCGATACGCAACACGATCCGAACCAACCCCTTTGGCATCGAGCGGCCGTTTGCCGCCATAGTGGCCGCCTATCGCATCACCGGGGCTTCGCTGCAATCACCGTGCGTTGACCGACCGTGTACCGGCCCCACCTTGCTTTGCCGGCCCTGCGTCATCAACTTAAGGGCTGTATCCGTTCAAACGCTTCCCGAGGGTTCTTCATGCAGATCGTCTTCGCCTCCACCGTCCCCGCCAATGCACCGATCCTCGCCATACTGGTCGCGAAGGACGGCGTGTCGCAGGTGACGTGGACTGCGATCGGTGGCGACGTCGAGGCGATCGCGACGAGGGCGGCCGGCGCGGCGCGCTTCGCCGGCGAGGCGGGCTCGGTCGTCGAGCTGTTCGTGCCCGTCGAGGGCGCAGTCCGCCAGGTGCTGCTGGTCGGCGTCGGCACGGGAGAGAATGCCGACTGGGAGAAGGCCGGGGGTGCGATCACCGCACGCCTGCTGACCTCGGGCGCGACCGCCGTCACGGTGGACCTGTCTGCCGGCGCTACGCCGACCGCCGAAGTCGCCGCGCGCCTCGCTGCCGCCGCCGCGCAGCGCGCGTGGCGGTACGACACGTACCGCACGAAGCTCGCCGACAAGTCGAAGCCGACGCTGACCGAGATCACCATCGCGGGCGCACCCGAGGGCATCGCTGCCGCCTGGGCCGAGCAGGCCGCGGTTACCGGCGGTCTTGATCTGACGCGCTGGCTGGTCACGTCGCCGCCGAACGTCGTCTATCCCGAAAGCTTCGTCGAGAAGGTGACGAAGGAGGTCGAGGGTCTCGGGCTCGAGATCACCGTGCTCGACGAGGCGCAGATGACCGAGCTCGGCATGGGCTCGCTGCTCGGCGTCAGCCAGGGTTCGCGGCGGGAAGCACGCATTCTCGCGCTCAAGTGGAACGGGGCAGGGGCCGATGCGCCGACGCTCGCATTCGTCGGCAAGGGCGTGACGTTCGATTCGGGCGGCATCTCGATCAAGCCCGGCGCGGGCATGGAAGACATGAAGTGGGACATGGGCGGCGCCGGCGCGGTCGCGGGCGCGATGAAGGCGATTGCCTCGCGCAAGGCCAAGGCGAACGTGGTCGGCGTGATGGGCCTGGTCGAGAATATGCCCGACGGTGCCGCGCTGCGTCCGAGCGACGTCATCACGTCGATGTCGGGACAGACGATCGAGGTGCTCAACACCGACGCCGAGGGGCGGCTGGTGTTGTGCGATTGCGTCACCTGGGTCCAGCAAGCGCACAAGCCGACGACGATCGTCGATCTCGCCACCCTGACCGGCGCGATGATCGTTGCGCTTGGCACCGAGAATGGCGGCATCTTTGCCAATGACAATGCGCTCGCCGACCAGTTGATCGCGGCGGGCAAGGCCACGGGCGACACGCTGTGGCGTTTCCCGCTGTCGCCAGCCTATGACAAGCTGATCGACTCGCCGATCGCCGACATGAAGAATGTCGGGCCGCGTGGCGCGGGATCGATTACCGCGGCCCAGTTCATCAAGCGCTTCGTCGACGAGGGCGTGAAGTGGGCGCATCTCGACATCGCCGGGATGGTCTGGTCCGACAAGCCGGGTACGAACCACGACAAGGGTGCGACCGGTTACGGCGTGCGTTTGCTCGACCAGTTCGTCGCGGATAATTTTGAGGGCTGAGGCTAGGACGGGGGACTCAATTCCCCCGTCATCCTGACGAAAGCCAGGATCCAGAGTAGCAAGCGATGCGCCCCGTGGCCCTGGATCCTGACTTTCGCCAGGATGACGGAGAACGGCAGGATCAGTGAAAAGCATGCAGGTCGATTTCTACCACCTCACCAGCCCGCTCGACCGAGTCCTCCCGCGGATCGCCGAGCGAGTCGTCACGACCGGTGGTCGGCTGCTGATCGTCGCCGAGCCCGAAGTCCAGCGCACCACGCTCGATCGGCTGCTCTGGTCCTACGCGCCCGAAAGCTTCCTGCCCCATGCGCAGGCCGGCGCGGGCGACGACTCCGTCCAGCCGATCCTCATCGCCGCCGACATCACGCCTGCCAACGCAGCGCGCAACGTCGCGATCGTCGACGGACAATGGCGCGACGATGCGCTAACCTTCGACCGCGCATTCCACTTCTTCGACGACGAGGCGATCCGCGAGGCCCGCCTCGCCTGGAAAGCGCTCGCCGACCGCGAGGGAGTCGAACGCCGCTACTGGAAGCAGTCCGAGTCCGGGAAGTGGGAACAGGCCGCATAGGTTGCTTTAGGACCGATCCGCGCCTAAGCGCCGCGCATCCTATTACCGTCAACACAGGAGCCCGTGACCATCATGGCCGCGAACCGTACCTTTTCGATCATCAAGCCCGACGCAACCCGCCGCAACCTGACCGGTGCGGTCACCAAGATGCTCGAGGAAGCCGGCCTGCGCGTCGTCGCTTCGAAGCGCATCCAGATGACCCGCGAGCAGGCCGAAGGCTTCTACGCGGTCCACAAGGAGCGTCCGTTCTTCGGCGAGCTCGTCTCGTTCATGATCTCGGGCCCCGTCGTCGTCCAGGTTCTCGAAGGCGAGAACGCGATGCAGCGTAACCGCGACATCATGGGCGCCACCAACCCCGCCAACGCAGACGCCGGCACGATCCGCAAGGAACTGGCCGAGTCGATCGAGGCGAACTCGGTACATGGATCGGATTCGGACGAGAATGCCGAAATCGAGATCGCGTACTTCTTCAAGCCCGAAGAGATCGTCGGCTGATGACCTGGCGGATGCGGCGGGCGGGGCCGGGCGATACGCCCGCGCTGTCGCTCGTCGCATCCGCCACGTTTCTCCATACCTATGCGTCCGTGCTGACCGGGGCAGATATCGTCGCCCACTGCACGACGAAGAACAGCATCGCCACGTTCGCAGCGTGGCTCGATGATCCCGCGACGATCGTCACTATCGCGGAGTATGAGCCCGGCCATGCGCCGATCGGCTACACTGTGCTGACCGCGCCGGACTTTCCGATTCCGATCGGCCCCACCGATATCGAACTCCGCCGCATCTATCTGATGTCGCAGTCGCAGGGCACGGGGCTTGGCGCCGCGCTGATGACGCGGGCGCTGGAGGATGCCGCCGCCGCTGGCCGCAACCGAGTCCTGCTCGGCGTATGGGAGGGAAATATGCGCGCTCGTGCTTTTTACGAGCGTCATGGGTTCGCGGTGATCGGCGCTCGGCAGTTCATGGTCGGCACCACGCTCCACGAAGACCCGGTCTACGCGCGATCCGTCTGAATAAGACGAGGACCCATCCAATGGAACCACCCCGGCCTCCGCCGGGGAGGCGCGACGGGGAGGAGAGGCGGCGGCTTAGGCCGCCGGCTTCTCTCGCGCCCAGATCGCATCAAGCTTCGCCTGGTCGCCCCCACGCTGGCGAACGCGCAAGCCTTCGAGCTTCAGCGCGCGGCCGCGCAGCATCCGGCCCTCGGTCTTCCAGATCACGTCGTAGATCCCGCTCGCCGACCGGGTCGTGTCCCCATCGAAATAGTGCACACTGACGAGCACGGGCAGACGCCCCGCACGATCGTCCGAACCGCCATCCGTCACCTTGAGCAACGGTGCCGAGACCCACGACGCGTCGATGACCGGTTCAGCCGGCGGCCGCTGTGGCGAGACGCCGAGCGCACGCGGGAAGGTGATCGTCACATCCTGAAGATCGTGCCGCGCATCCTTGAGCAACAGCGTGTCGCCGCCATCCTGTACAATCGCCGACAAATCGATCCGCGAACGTTCGCGCGCCGCGCTCGACTGTGCGGCGATCTTGTCAGCCTCGTCGGCGCGGTGTTCGGACCAGTTCGTCCACAGCGTCAGCGCGGCGATCAGAACGCCCGCCACTGCCACGACCTCGGCCAGCGTCACCCACCGGCGGCGCGTAGCGGCGGCTTCGCGGCGTTCGGTCGGAGTCTCGCTGCTCATCGTCCGCCGGCTTCCAGTAGGCGGGCAGGGGCGGCGAGTTCCCAGCTGCGCGCGATCCGATCCTCGACCAGCGCCCAGTCGGGATCGCCGGCGAGCGTCATGCCGACCCACCCGGACGCGCCGAGATAGGCGGGGCGCGAATAGACGGCGGGGTTCGCCTCGATCAGCATCGCCTGTTCGTCGCTGCCACCGGTCTTCACGCACACCATAGTCAGTCCGTCGCCGTGATGGTCGGCGCGAAACTGCGCGAACTGCTTGCCCGCTACGAAGAAGGTCGGCTGGCCGTGCGAGAAGGTTTCCTCGGTCTCGGGCAGCGCGAGCGCAGCCGCGCGAACGCGGTCGAGGGGGGACATATTGGTCATCGCGTCACGAACTCCGCCAAGGTCTTCGGGTACAACGCATGTTCGGCCGCCAGTACGCGCTCCGCAAGCGAGTCCCCATCGTCGCCGGGAAGGATCGGGACCTCGGCCTGGCCCAGCACGACTCCGCCATCCAGTTCCTCGGTCACGACATGCACCGAGCAGCCGCCGACCGCATCGCCCGCCGCGATCGCCCGCGCGTGCGTATCGAGCCCCTTGTACTTGGGCAGGAGCGAGGGATGGATGTTGACGATCTGGTCCCGCCACGCCGCGACCAAGCCGTCGGACAACAACCGCATATAGCCCGCCAGCGCGACCACCTCGACGCCCGCCTCGCGGAGCGCCGCATCGATCGCCGCCTCATAAGCAGGTTTGCCGAGCCCCTTGGGGGACAGCGCAAACGTCTCCAGTCCCTGCGACTGCGCCCAGGCGAGCCCGGCCGCCTCGGGCTTGTCCGAGGCGACGAGCGCGATCGCATAGGGGCAGTCGGCCGCGCGCGACGCTTCGACGAGCGCCATCATGTTCGATCCGCGCCCGGAAATGAGCACGCCGACGCGCGTCTTGTCAGCCATGCGTTGCGGTCCAGTCGGCGCGCGCGCTCCAGGTGCCGGCCGAGCCGCGCACGGTGCACCCATGCGCGCCGGCTTCGATCGAGCCGATCGTGAACACGGTCTCGTTCGCGGCTTCGAGCGCGGCGGTCACCGCCTCGGCCTCGTCGGCGCTGACGATCACGACCATGCCGATCCCGCAGTTGAACGTGCGCGCCATTTCCTCCGGCTCGATAGCGCCCTGCGCCTGCAGGAACGCCATCAGCCGCGACTGCTCCCACGCATCCGCATCGACCACGGCATGCACGCCCTCGGGCAGCACGCGCGGGATGTTCTCGAGCAGGCCGCCGCCGGTGATGTGCGCCAGCCCCTTGATCCGCCGCTCGCGCAGCAACGGCAACAGGCTCGCGACATAGATGCGAGTCGGCGCCATCAGATGATCGATCAGCAGGCGTTCCTGGTCGAACAACGCCGGACGATCGAGCTTCCACGCGCGATCCGTCGCCAGCCGGCGGACCAGCGAGAAGCCGTTCGAATGCACCCCCGACGAGGCAAGCCCGAGCATGACGTCGCCCGCCGCGATCTCACGCCCGGTCAGGACGTTGGTCCGCTCGACCGCACCGACGCAGAAGCCCGCCAGATCGTAATCGCCGTCCGCATACATGCCCGGCATCTCGGCGGTCTCGCCGCCGATCAGCGCGCAGCCGGCGGTCTTGCAGCCTTCCGCGATCGACGACACGACCCGCTCGGCGACCGCCGCATCGAGCTTGCCGCTGGCATAATAATCGAGAAAAAACAGGGGTTCCGCGCCTTGCACGATCAGGTCGTTGACGCACATCGCGACCAGGTCGACGCCGACGCCCTCATGCCGGTCCCATTCGATCGCCAGCTTCAGCTTGGTGCCGACACCGTCGTTCGCCGCGACCAGCAGCGGATCGACGAACCCAGCCGCCTTCAGGTCGAACATGCCGCCGAACCCGCCGAGATCGGCGTCCGCCCCGGGCCGCCGCGTCGACCGCGCGAGCGGCGCGATCGCGCGCACGAGCGCGTTGCCCGCGGCGATCGAAACGCCTGCCTGGGCGTAGGTGTAGGGGCCCGAAGCGGGGGTGGCGGAGTCTGGCGTATCGGTCATGATCGGTGCTGCTAGCCACATCGCGCTTGGATTTCCACGTCTGCTTCGCCAAAAGGCCCGCGTGATCCGTTTTCGTGCCCTTCCCACAGCGCTCGCTGGCGCCGCCCTCTTGCTGAGCGGTGGAGCCGTGCTTGCGCAGATCGAGGGCGGCAGCCGCGGCGCCGCGCCGGTCGACAGCGGCAGCGCCTATGAGGTGAGCGGCGTCACGGTCGACGTCGCCGGCAAGACCGCCGACGCCGCGCGTTATGCCGGATGGCGGCTCGCTCAGCGCAAGGCATGGGTGCAATTGTCGAACCGGTTGGGTGGCGGTGGTGGCCTCGTCTCAGACGGCACGCTCGATTCGCTCGTGTCCGGGATCGTCGTCGAGAACGAACAGATCGGCCCGGACCGTTATATCGCCAAGCTCGGCGTGCTGTTCGACCGCACCCGCGCCGGATCGGTCCTCGGCATATCGACCTATGCCGATCGCTCGCAGCCGATGCTGGTCATCCCGATCCAATGGTCGGGCGGCGTCGGCCAGGCGTTCGAGCAGAGCACGCCGTGGCAGCAGGCCTGGGCGCGCTATCGCACCGGCAACAGCAGCATCGATTATGTCCGTCCGTCGGGCTCCGGTCCCGACGCGCTCCTGCTCAACGTCGGCCAGACGCAGCGCCCCGGGCGCGGCTGGTGGCGGACGATCCTCGACCAATATGGCGCGAGCGACGTGCTGATGCCCGTCGTGAAGCTCTATCGCCAATGGCCCGGCGGTCCGGTGATCGGCGTGTTCGAAGCGCGCCACGGCCCCGACAACGACCTGATCGGCAGCTTCACGCTGCGGGTCGGCACGTCGGATGGCATCGCGCAACTGCTCGATACCGGCGTGAAGCGGATCGACGACCTGTACCAGCAGGCGCGGCGCAACGGGTCGCTGCGTGTCGACTATAGCCTGTCGCCACCACCGGCCCCCGAAGCGGCGGTGATCGAGGACCTGCCGACCGACGAGACCGCAGACGCCAACACTGCGGTACTGACCGGCGGTGAGGGCATTTCGGTCATCGTCCAGTTCGACACGCCGGCCGCAACCGCGGTGTCCTCGACCGAGGCAGCCCTCCGCGCAATCCCCGGCGTCCGCTCGGCCGCGACGACGAGCCTCGCGCTCGGTGGCGTGTCGTTGATGCGCGTCGCCTATGACGGCGATCCGGCCGCGCTGAAGACCGCACTCGAAGTGCGCGGCTATCAGGTCTTCGGCTCCGGCCAGACGATCCGGATCCGCCGGGTTTCCCAACTTCTTCCGCCGGATCTTCCCGCGGATACCGTGACGACAGGGTGAGCGCGACCAAGATGACTCAAATCGCGCTGCCACTCGGTTGGCCGGCGGACCCTCGCGACGACGCCTTCCTGGTTACCCCCTCCAACTCGCGGGCCGTCCACACGCTGGAGCATACCGCGACATGGCCCGTCATGACCGCCATCCTCACTGGCCCGCGCAAATCGGGCCGCAGCCTGCTCGCGCGCATCTTCGCGGCGAAGAGCGGCGGCACGATCATCGACGATGCCGAGCGCGTCCCCGAGACCCAGCTGTTCCACGCCTGGAACCGCGCGCAGGAGGAGCACCGACCGCTCCTCATCGTCGCCGATGCGGCACCGCCCGAATGGAAGGTGAAGCTCCCTGATCTGCGCTCGCGTCTCGCCGCCAGCCCGATCGCGGCGATCGGCGCGCCCGACGACGAACTCATGCGGCTGCTGCTCGCGCATCTGTTCGAGCGGCGGAGCCTCGATGCGCGGCCCGATCTGGTCGACTGGCTCGCCACCCGAATTGAGCGTAGTCATATTACCGTAACGCGAACCGTCGATGCGCTCGATCAGGAGGCGATGGAACGTCGCAAGCGCTTGTCCATTCCTCTTGCACGAACGACACTCACCGAGGCCGGGCTGATCCTGCGGCCACAGCTTGCCCTGGATCTGCCGCTCTTTACGTCACCATAAGACCCCAAGAGGACCGATGAACCGTCCAGCGCATATCGTCCGCCAAGTGGAAGACGACGACGATCCCATCGGCGCAGAGCCGAACGACCGGTTCTTCAACCGCGAGCTCTCCTGGCTCGCGTTCAACCGCCGCGTGCTGGAGGAAGCATGCAACCCGGCGCACCCGCTGCTCGAGCGGCTCCGCTTCCTGTCGATCTCGGGGTCGAACCTCGACGAGTTCTTCATGGTCCGCGTGGCCGGGCTGAAGGGCCAGCAGACGCAGGACGTCGATCGGCGGTCTGCGGACGGCCTCACCGCAGGCCAGCAGCTGACCGCGATCGTCCGCGAGGCCGATGCATTGATGGCAAGCCAGCAGGCGGTGTGGGGCGACCTGCGCGTGCTGCTCGACGAGGCGGGGCTGTTCGTCCTGCGCCGCGAGGCAATCGAAGGCGAAGCCGACGAGTGGCTTGAAACGCACTTCCGCGATCAGATCTTCCCGATCCTGACCCCGCAGGCGCTCGACCCCGCGCATCCCTTCCCGTTCATCCCGAACCGCGGGCTTTCGGTGATCTTCGACCTCGTCCGGATCTCGGATAACGAGCCGGTGCGCGAGCTGGTGATGCTCCCGCACACGATGACGCGCTTCGTCCGCCTGCCCGGCGAACCCGCGCGCTACATCGCGATCGAGACGTTGCTCAAGCGCTTCGCCCCGGTCTTGTTCCCTGGCTACGACGTGCTCGCCGCGGCCAGCTTCCGCGTGCTGCGCGACAGCGACATGGAGATCGAGGAGGAGGCAGAAGACCTCGTCCGCTACTTCGCCAACGCGATCAAACGCCGCCGCCGTGGCCGCGTGATCCGCCTGGAACTCGAGACCGGAATTCCCGACGTGCTCGCCGCCGTCCTGAAAGACGAACTCGGCGGCGCGGATGCGATCATCACCGAGAGCGGCAACCTGCTCGGCATCGTCGATCTCGACGGTCTGGTCGACGAGGATCGTCCCGACCTCAAATTCCCCCCCTTCACCCCGCGCTTCCCCGAGCGGATCCGCGAATTCGGTGGCGATTGCTTTGCCGCGATCAAGGCCAAGGACATCGTCGTCCACCATCCGTACGAGACGTTCGAGGTGGTGCTCGCCTTCCTGAAACAAGCAGCGAACGACCCCGACGTCGTCGCGATCAAGCAGACGCTCTACCGCGCCGGCAAGCAGCCCGCGGTCATCAACGCGCTCATCACCGCGGCCGAAGCCGGCAAGTCGGTGACTGCGGTCGTCGAGCTGAAGGCGCGCTTCGACGAGGAGCAGAACATGGTCTGGGCCTCCGCGCTGGAGCGTGCGGGCGTGCAGGTGGTGTACGGCTTCATCGACTGGAAGACGCATGCGAAGGTGTCGCTGGTCGTCCGCCGCGAGGGCTCCGCGTTTCGCACCTACTGCCATTTCGGCACGGGCAATTATCACCCGGTCACGGCCAAGATCTATACCGACCTCAGCTTCTTCACCGCGGACGCGGCGGTGGGGCGTGATGCGGCGCAGATGTTCAACTACATCACGGGGTATGTCGAACCGACCGACATGGCGCGTGTCAGCCTCTCGCCGCGCGACCTGCGCCAGAACCTGATGAACCTGATCGACGTCGAGATCGCCAATGCGCGCGCGGGGAAACCTGCGGGCGTCTGGGCGAAGATGAACTCGCTGGTCGACCCCGCGGTGATCGAGAAGCTGTACGAGGCGAGCGGGGCCGGGGTCGAGATCGACCTCATCATCCGCGGCATCTGTTGCCTGCGCCCCGGCGTGCCCGGGCTTTCCGAGACGATCCGCGTCAAGTCGGTGATCGGGCGCTTTCTAGAGCACAGCCGGATCTGGGCATTCGGTAACGGCAAGGCACTGCCCAACGACGGCGCCAAGCTGTTCATCTCGTCGGCCGACTGGATGCCGCGCAACTTCGATCGTCGAGTCGAATATATGCTGCCGATCCTCAACCCGACCGTCCACGACCAGATCCTCGACCAGGTGATGGTCGCGAACCTGATCGACAACGAGCAGAGCTGGGAACTGCAACCCGATGGCGAGTATAATCGCGTCGATTCCGGCGACCGCCCCTTCAACCTGCATCGGTATTTCATGACCAATCCGTCGCTTTCCGGCCGTGGTGCCTCGCTTGCGACCAGCAATGCCGTGCCGACCCTGTCGCTCCGTCGAAAACGATGAGCGTCGCACACCGCTTGTTCGGCAACGCGCCGCCCAAGGCCGAAACCGATGATCACCCGCGTACGGGGATCATCGACATCGGCTCGAACTCGATCCGCCTGGTCGTGTATCAGGGCCCGCCGCGGCTCCCTGCGATCCGGTTCAACGAAAAGGTACTGGCCGGGCTCGGTCGGGGGCTAGCTGCGACCGGATCGATCGAGAAGTCCGCGCTGAAGACCGCGCGGACTGCGCTGGCGCGGTTTGCGGCCGTCGCGCGCGAGATGGAATGCTCGACGCTCCGCACGGTCGCGACGGCGGCGGTACGCGATGCGAAGAATGGCGGTGAACTCATTGCAACGGCCGAACATCTTGGCCTCAAGGTCGAGACGTTGTCGGGCGAGCAGGAGGCCAGTGCGGCGGGCTATGGCGTGCTGTCCGCGATCCCCGATGCCGACGGCATCGTCGGCGATCTCGGCGGCGGCAGTCTCGAACTTGTCCGCGTCCGGCAGGGGAAGATCGAGGATCGCGTCTCGTTTCCGCTCGGCGTGCTGCGCATAGGTCCGATCCGCGCCAAACGCGGCAAGGTCCTTGAACGGCTCGTCGCCCGCCTCATTCGCGAGGCGGGCTGGACTGCGCGCGGGCAGGGGCTTCCGCTATATCTCGTCGGCGGATCGTGGCGTGCGCTGGCGCGTCTCGACATGGAGCTGTCGGACTATCCGCTGCCGATCATCCATCAATATTCGATGACCGCTGCGACGATCACGCGTCTCAGCCGCACGATCCCGCAGCTCTCCAAGCCGCGGCTGAAGGCTATTCCGGGTTTGTCGTCGGGCCGTTCGGCAACGCTTGCCGACGCTGCGGCACTGCTGGGCGTGCTCATGCGGCAACTCGGCAGCCGGACGACGGTCGTCTCCGCATACGGGCTGCGTGAAGGCCTGCTCTACGAGGATCTGAAGCGCGCGGACCGCACGCTCGATCCGCTGATCGTTGCCGCACGCGAGGAAGGGCGGCTGCTTGGACGTTTTCCCGAGCATGGCGATCTGCTCGATCGCTGGATCGCACCGCTGTTCGTCGGCGAACCGGCGGCGATGGCGCGGATACGGCACACCGCCTGTCTGCTCGCCGATGTCGGCTGGCGCGCCAATCCGGAGTTCCGCGCGGAACGCGGGGTCGAGGTCGCGCTGCACGGCAACTGGGTCGCGATCGACGCGCCCGGCCGGGGTATGCTGGCACAGGCACTCTATGCGAGCCTCGGCGGCGATCTTGCGGCGGCCGACCCGGTCGGTCGGCTGGCATCACCCGCGGCGATAAAAAGCGCGACCGCGTGGGGGCTTGCAATGCGACTTGGCCAGCGGATGAGCGGTGGCCTCGCCGGCCCACTCCAGCGATCGCGGCTGACCGATGACGGCCTCACGCTCACGCTGACGCTGCGTCCCGAGGACAAGGGGCTGTATGGCGAAGCGGTCGAACGGCGGCATAACGCGCTGGCCACCGCGCTTGGCCGCAAGGCGCTGCTGACGATCGCGTAAGCGTCGTGCCCTAGTAATCCTCCCCCTGCCGGGGGAGGATCTAGGAGCGCGCCCTCAGGCGCAGGTGAAGCGTTCGATCCGGCCCTTGGCATCGACATAGACATTCAACCGGTCGACGCGGAAATCTTTCGTCGTCGCGGTATTCGGCGCAATCCAGCGCAGCGTCCGTGCACCCGACCGCGTCTGCATCACGTCCGCCCGCGCATCGCTCGCGCGCTTGCCGACCAGATCGCCGAGCGAGTCCGCATTGCACGCGGCTTCGGTGGGGGCCGCAGCGGGAGCCTCGCCACGCATCTCGACCGGCGTGCACGCCGCGGACGCCAGCAGGGCGGCAACCAGAACGATCTTCATGCGGCATCCTCCGTACGCGTCATCTTGAGCTTTCCGCCGATCACCGCAAACGCCAGTCGGCCCTCGACCAGATCGAGCGCGTCGCGGCCGAACTGGTCGAACCGCCAGCCTTCGAGCATCGGCAACCCGACCCGAACGCCGGCGGCAAGCGCCTCCAGCTCATCGGTCCGCGCGAGCAATTTCGACGCGACGTCAATGTCTCGCGAGCGGATCTTCAGCAGCAGCTTGAGAAGGTCCGCGACGAGCGACCCCTCCTTGCCGAGCCCGGGCTTGCGATCGTCGCGCGGCGGCAGTTCGTCTTCGCCGAGCGGTTGCGCACCCTCGATCGCCGCCATCAGCCGGCCGCCAATGTCGTTCCCCGCCCAGCTCGCCGACAAGCCGCGCACGCGGGCGAGATCGGCCTGCTTCTTGGGCGGATGGCCCGCCATGTCGCCGAGGGTCTCGTCCTTGACGATCCGCCCGCGCGGCAGGTCCTTCGCCTGCGCCTCCAGTTCGCGCCACCGCGCCAGCGCCTTCAGGCGGCCCAGCACCTCGGGCTTGCGGCCCGAAATTCGCACGCGCTTCCACGCCAGATCGGGATCGTTCGCATAATTGGCGATGTCGCCAAGCCGCTCCATCTCCTGGTCGAGCCACACGCCGCGGCCGGTCTTGCGCAGCCTCTCGAGCATCTTGGGGAAGATCTTCGACAGATGCGTCACGTCGCCGATCGCATATTCGATCTGCCGCGCGTCGAGCGGGCGGCGCGCCCAGTCGGTGAAGCGCGCGCCCTTGTCGACCGCGATGCCCAGCCAGCTGTCGACGAGGTTGGAATAACCGATCTGCTCGCCCTGGCCGAGCGCCATCGCCGCGACCTGCGTGTCGAACAGCGGGAAGGGCGTCTTGCCCGTGAGGTTGTAGACGATCTCGATATCCTGCCCGCCGGCATGGACCACCTTCAGCACGTCGTGATTCTCGACGAGCAGATCGAGCAGCGGCTTGAGGTCGATGCCGGGGGCCATCGGGTCGATCGCCGCGGCTTCCTTGTCGTCGGCGATCTGGATCAGGCAGAGCTCCGGGTAATAGGTGCTCTCGCGCATGAATTCGGTGTCGACGCACACATAGTCGGCGTCGGCCATGCGCGCGCACAGATTGGCGAGCGTGGCACTGTCGGAGATAAGCGGGTGGATATGCATGGCGTTTCCATAGCGAGGGTCGTCCGGGTTGACAAAGGCGGGTGAGGAAGGGAAGCGCGAGACACCTGTTTATCGTCCGAGAAGACCCATCATGCACGCCTATCGCACCCATAACTGCGCCGCCCTCCGCCCCGAACAGGTCGGCGAGGAGGTCCGCGTGTCGGGCTGGGTCCACAAGAAGCGCGATCACGGCGACCTCGTCTTCATCGATCTGCGCGATCACTACGGCATCACGCAGATCGTCACCGACGTGTCCGGCCCCGTCTTCAAGGTCATCGAGGGCCTGAAGAGCGAGAGCGTCGTTACGATCACCGGCAAGGTGACTGCACGAGCACCCGAGGCGGTGAACCCGAACCTGCCGACCGGCGGGATCGAGATCCGCGCGACCGCCGCGACCGTCCAGTCAATGGCCGGCGAACTGCCGATGCCGGTCGCAGGCGAGGCCGAATATCCCGAGGATATCCGCCTGCGCTATCGCTACCTCGACCTGCGTCGCGAGCGTCTCCACGCGAACATCATGCTGCGCTCGAAGGTCATCACCTCGCTGCGCAACCGCATGAACGATCAGGGCTTCACCGAATTCCAGACGCCGATCCTGACCGCGTCGTCGCCGGAGGGCGCGCGCGACTATCTGGTGCCGAGCCGCGTGCATCCGGGCAAGTTCTACGCGCTCCCGCAAGCGCCGCAGATGTTCAAGCAGCTGCTGATGGTGGCGGGATTCGACCGCTATTTCCAGATCGCGCCCTGCTTCCGCGACGAGGACGCGCGCGCCGATCGTTCGCCGGGTGAGTTCTACCAGCTCGATTTCGAGATGAGCTTCGTCACGCAGGACGACGTGTTCAACGCGATCGAGCCCGTCCTGCACGGCGTGTTCGAGGAGTTTGCCGATTGGCAGGGCAAGGGACGTCAGGTCTCGGCATTGCCGTTCAAGCGCATTCCCTACCGCGAATCGATGCTGAAGTACGGCAGCGACAAGCCCGATCTGCGCAACCCGATCCTGATCCACGATGTCGGCCACCACTTCGTCGATTCGGGCTTCGGCCTGTTCGCGGGCATCGTCGCCGGCGGTGACGTGGTCCGCGCGATCCCCGCGCCGAACACCGCCGAGAAGAGCCGCAAGTTCTTTACCGACATGAACGACTGGGCGCGCGCCGAGGGTCATGCCGGCCTCGGCTACATCACGCAGAAGAACGGTGAGCTCGGCGGTCCGATCGCCAAGAACCACGGCGAGGAAGCCACGCGCAAGCTGATCGCCGAGATGGGCCTCGGCCCCAACGACGGCATCTTCTTCGCCGCCGGCAAGGAACTCCCCGCCGCCAAGCTCGCCGGCGCCGCCCGCGCGCGGATCGGGGCGGATCTTGGCCTGATCGACGAGAACCGGTTCGAATTCTGCTGGATCGTCGACTTCCCGATGTTCGAATATGACGAGGACGCCAAGAAGGTCGACTTCAGCCACAACCCGTTCTCGATGCCGCAGGGCGAGATGGACGCGCTGGAGAACAAGGATCCGCTCGATATCCTGGCGTACCAGTACGACATCGTCTGCAACGGCGTCGAACTGTCGTCGGGTGCGATCCGGAACCATCGTCCGGAGATCATGTACAAGGCGTTCGAGATCGCGGGCTACACGCAGGCCGATGTCGACACGAACTTCGCGGGCATGATCAACGCGTTCAAGGTCGGCGCACCGCCGCATGGCGGCTCGGCACCGGGCATCGACCGGATGGTCATGCTGCTCGCGGGCGAGCCGAACATTCGCGAGGTCGTGCTGTTCCCGATGAACCAGAAGGCCGAGGATCTGATGATGGGCGCGCCGAGCCCGGTCAGCGCCAAGCAGCTGAAGGAACTCAACATCCGCCTGACCGTCGATGGTCCGAAGGATGCGACCAAGACGGTCGCACCCAACGCAGGATAATCGAAGCGAGTGACGGAGCGCAGCGCATGACGATACATCTCGACGACTACGAAGCCGGCGACTCGTATGACGGCAAGTACAAGCATGACCTTGCTGCGCTCCAGAAGCGGCTGGAGCATATCCAGGTCGCGCATATCGTCGGCGGCACGCGCGCGATCGTGATGTTCGAGGGTTGGGACGCGGCGGGCAAGGGCGGTATCATTCAGCGCCTGTCCGCCGAATGGGACCCCCGCAACTACAAGGTGTGGCCGATCTCGGCGCCCACCGCGGACGAGAAGGCGCATCATTTCCTGTGGCGCTTCTGGAACCGTCTGCCGGCGGACGGCCATATCGCTGTGTTCGATCGCAGCTGGTATGGTCGTGTGCTGGTGGAGCGCGTCGAAGGGTTTGCGAGCGAGGCCGAATGGCGCCACGGCTATGACGAGATCAACGCGTTCGAAGCGCAGCAGGTCGAGAGCGGCACGACGCTGATCAAGCTGTTCGTCCACACGACGCGGAAGGAACAGGACCGGCGCCTCAAGGCGCGGCTCGACGATCCGTGGAAGCACTGGAAGACCGGGCTCGACGATTATCACAACCGATCGCGCCGGAAGGACTATCTGGAGGCGATGGCGGAGATGTTCGCGCGCACCGATACCGCGACCGCGCCGTGGACCGTCATCGACGGCAACGACAAGAAGGCGGCCCGGATCGCAGCACTGACGCTGATCGCGGACCGCCTCGAAGCCGGCGTATCGATGGTGCCGCCACCGCTCGACCCGAAGGTCAAGCGCGTGGCGGAGAAGGCGTTAGGGCTTCGCTGACCCGTTAGGCTTTCGCGGATTTGGCCTCTGGCGCATCGGCCTGGATGAACTCGTCATCCGCGTTGAGCAGCAGCATCTGGCCCTTGTCGATGCCGAAATACGCGCCGCGGAGCGCCAGCGTACCGGCAGCCTCGGCCCTTCTGACGAACGGGAAGGTGCGGAGATTGGCGATCGAGGTGCGGACGGACTCGAGTTCCATCTCGCGACCGGCTTGGTCGCTGTCGCCATACTTGGCGATGACCTTCTCGCGCGCTCCGTCGAGCAGGCTGACCCAGTCGGACACGAAACCGCCGGCACCATGGTCCGCGTCGGCAAAGGCCTGCGTCAGCGCGGCCTTGCAGCCACCGCACTTCTCATGGCCCATCACGACGATCTCTTCGACCTTCAGCTGCGTGACGGCGAACTCGATCGCCGCCGACACGCCGTGATGGCCGCCACCGGTCTCGTAGGGCGGCACCAAGTTGGCGACGTTGCGGACGACGAACACTTCGCCGGGCAGCGTATCGAAGATCTGCGCCGGTTCGACGCGGCTGTCCGAGCAGGCGATGATCATCACCTTGGGGCTCTGGCCGTCCTGCAGCTCCTTCCAGCGCTCGCGCTGCTGCTCCCAGGGGCCGTCCTTGAAGCGGTGATAGCCTTCGATCATTTCCGGAAAGTGAGTGGGCACGGTTAGCCTTTCATGGACGATTGCATTGCAACATGACAAACTTGTCATGTTGCAACTGGTTCCCGGAGAAGTTTTTATCCTCGGCGAACGGTGATTCCAAGCCGACGACGCGATCGGCTGCCATTGTCTCAAGGGCAGGGCGGGGCTATCTGGCGTCCATGAACGACATGACCCCGATGGCTGCGCCGGTTCGTGCGCGCAAGCCCGACTGGATCCGCGTCAAGGCGCCGACCTCCGCTGGCTTTGCAAAGACCCGCGAGCTGATGCGATCCAAAAGCCTCACGACGGTGTGCGAAGAGGCGGCATGCCCTAACATCGGTGAATGCTGGTCGAAGAAGCATGCGACGGTCATGATCCTCGGCGATACCTGCACGCGGGCGTGCGCATTCTGCAACGTGAAGACGGGCATGCCGCGCGCGGTCGACCGGATGGAGCCGCAGAACGTTGCCGATGCGGCCGCGCAGATGGGGCTCAACCACATCGTCATCACCTCGGTCGATCGCGACGATCTTCCCGATGGCGGTGCATCGCAGTTCGTCAAGGTCATCCAGGCGATCCGCGCGTCGAACCCCACGACGACGATCGAGATCCTGACGCCCGACTTCCGCAACAAGGCGCAGGCCGCGATCGAGTCGATCGTCGAGGCGCGCCCGGACGTCTACAACCACAACCTAGAGACGGTGCCGCGGCTCTATCCGACGATACGCCCGGGCGCGCGCTATTATGCGTCGCTGCGGCTGCTCGAGAGCGTGAAGCGTCACGACCCGTCGATCTTCACCAAGTCGGGCGTGATGCTCGGGCTCGGCGAGGAGCGTCTGGAGATCCATCAGGTGATGGACGACATGCGCTGCGCCGACATCGATTTCCTGACGATGGGCCAGTATCTCCAGCCGACCCCGCGTCATGCGAAGGTCGCCGAGTTCGTGCCGCCCAAGGCGTTCGACGCCTATGCCTCGATCGCGCGCGCGAAGGGCTTCCTGCTGGTTGCCTCGTCGCCGCTGACCCGGTCGAGCTATCACGCTGGCGACGATTTCGAGCAGTTGCGTGCCAATCGCGACGCGAAGCTGGGCGTCGTGCGCATCTGATGCCGAAGCATTCGGAAACGCGTCATTTGCCGTATACGCCCGAGCAGATGTTCGACCTGGTGGCCGATGTCGGCCGCTACGCCGAATTCCTGCCTTGGGTCAGCGCCATGCGGGTGCGCTCGAACAGCGAAACCGAGACGCTCGCCGACATGATCGTCGGCTTCAAGGGCCTGCGCGAGACGTTCACGTCGCGCGTCCAGAAGGTCCGGCCGAGCGAACTCACCGTCGACTATGTCGATGGTCCGCTCAAATATCTGCGCAACGAATGGCATTTCCGGCCCGAGCCGCAGGGCTGCGCGGTCGATTTCACCGTCGACTTCGCGTTCAAGAACCGGATGTTCGAGATGATCGCCGGGCAGGTGTTCGGCGCGGCGCTGCGCAAGATGATCGGCGCGTTCGAGACGCGCGCCGCCGAACTTTACGGCGTCGACGCGTCGGGCAGCAAGAGTTCGAGCGCACACAGCGCGGCCTGAAGGCGGATTCCGCCACGGCCAAGGTCACCGAAATCCTTGCGATCGGCGTGGACGTCGGACGGATCGCCGCCCTTTTCTGCGCGGCCGAACACGACCGTGCCGACCGGTTTCTTGAGCGATCCGCCACCGGGGCCGGCGACGCCGGTGATCGCGACGGCGATATCTGCGCCGGACTGTTTGAGCGCGGCCTGCGCCATGCTCCAGGCGACCGCGATCGACACCGCGCCGAACGTGTCGAGCACGTCCGAGCTGATCTTTAGCATGCCGAGCTTGGCGTCGTTCGAATAGGTGACGAAGCCGACTTCGAACACGTCCGACGATCCGGGGATCTCGGTGAGCGCCGCGGCGACCAGCCCGCCGGTGCAGCTCTCGGCGACCGCGACGCGGCGCCCGATCGCGCGGTTCCGGTCGATGACCTTGCGCGCGGCGTCGACCAGTTCGGCGGGAAGGATGGTATCCATCAGCGAGTCTCCACCGGGCACAAGGGCAGTGAGGCGACCGAAATAGCACCCCCGCGCGCCTTTTGCGATTTGAGGTAGCGTAGCGTCTCGACGACGATCCCGGCCGTGTTGCGCGGGGGCAGCGGTTCGAGCAGCGTGACGAGCCGGTCGATCGTCGCGCAATCGCGCAGCGCGATCCGGCCGACGATCTGCGGCACGAGCAACGTCGTCAGTAGCGGGCGCGCGAAGTCCGAATCGAGCAGCGCATCGACAGCAGGGTCGCTGAGCTTGACGATCGCTGCGCGCGCCGCCGGCCATGCGCGCTCGGCTTCGGTCTCGTACCGCCCGATCAGCGCGCTCGATTGGCGCCGGATCAGGCTGGCCGAGGGGAGCTGCGCGGCACAGACGCGGCCCGTCTCGCGGATGATGTCGGGCATCGCGACCAAGGTCAGCGATTCGGCCTCGGGGCCGGTGATGCAGCGTGGTTGCGCCACTGCGGGACTGGCGAGGAGGGCGATCGCGACGAACGCGGCGGTGATCTTCATGCCGGAGCACCGGGGACGCGGACGGTCGCGACCGCCTGCGCGGCGATTCCCTCGCCGCGTCCGGTGAAGCCGAGTCGCTCGGTCGTGGTCGCCTTGACGCTGACTCGGTCGAGCGTGAGCCCGAGCAAATCGGCGATCCGTGCGGTCATCGCCGCGCGGTGCGGGCCGATCTTGGGCGCCTCGCACATGATCGTGAGGTCGACGAACTCGATCCGGCCGCGCTTCTCGGCGATCAGCTTGGCCGCGTGCTGGAGGAACTGGCCCGAGTCGGCGCCCTTCCACTGCGGATCGCTAGGCGGGAAATGCGTGCCGATATCGCCCGCCGCGATCGTGCCGAGCAGCGCGTCGGTCAGCGCATGGAGCGCGACGTCGGCGTCGCTATGCCCCGACAGGCCCTTGTCATGCGGGATCAGGATGCCGCCGAGCCAGAGCTCTTCGCCGGTTTCGAGCCGGTGGACGTCGAAGCCCATCGCAGTGCGGGTCTCGTACGAGCTATTGGCGGCGACACGCGCTTCGGCGGCCGCGAAATCTTCGGGGTGGGTGACTTTCTCGAGCATCGCCGAGCCCTGCACCAACGCGACGCCGACGCCAAGCCGTCGCACCATCTGCGCGTCGTCGGTCGCCTCTTCGTCCGCGGGCCAGACCGCATGGGCGGCGCGCAAGGCTTCGACGGCAAACGCCTGGGGAGTCTGCACGCGGTTGAGGTCCGCGCGCGGCACGATGTCGCCGAGCAGGACGCTGCCGCGCGCGAGCGTGTCGGTCACCGGGAGGACGGGAATGGCCGCATCCCTGGTCTTCAGGGCGGCGACGAGCGAATCGATGACGGCGGCAGAGAGGAAGGGGCGGGCCGCGTCGTGGACCAGCACGTGAGTCGCCTCGCCGACCGCTGCGACGCCGTTCGCGACCGACTCGCGGCGTGTGGCACCGCCGACGACGATCGTCGCGTCGCAGTCGAGTGCTTCGATCGCCATCCTCTGCTGTCCGGCAGCCACCACGACGATCGTCTCGGCGATCGCCGGGTGCGCGGCGAACGCGTCATGGGAATAGGCGATCATCGGTCGTCCGCCGATGCGTGCATATTGCTTGGGAACCGCGCCCCCGGCGCGCACGCCGGTTCCGGCGGCGACGATGATCGCGACGATACGCTGTCCGTGTGCCATCCCCGCGACCTAGCGGTTCATCCCGGCACTCGCCAGTCTTGCGGCACACCGCAGGGTGGGGTAGGGGGATGCCTCTTTTTCAGGCACATTCATGCGTAACTTGACCCCCATCCAGATCGGTCCCGTCCGGATCGAAAGCCCCGTCGTGCTCGCGCCGATGACTGGCGTCACCGACATGCCGTTCCGCACGCTGGTGCGGCGTTATGGCTCGGGCCTCAACGTGACCGAAATGGTCGCGAGCCAAGCGGCGATCCGCGAGACGCGCCAGTCGCTGCAGAAGGCGGCGTGGGACCGGCTCGAGGAACCGGTGTCGATGCAGCTCATCGGCTGCACGCCGTACGAGATGGGCGAGGCGGCCAAGCTCAGCCAGGATCGCGGCGCGGCGATCATCGACATCAATATGGGCTGTCCGGTACGCAAGGTCGTCAACGGCGATGCGGGGTCTGCGCTGATGCGCGACACCAAGCTCGCCAGCGCGATCATTGAGGCGACCGTGAAGGCGGTCGACGTCCCCGTGACTCTGAAAATGCGGATGGGCTGGTGCCACGACAGCCTCAACGCGCCCGATCTCGCGCGGATCGCCGAGGACCTCGGCATCAAGTTGATCACTGTTCATGGCCGCACGCGCAACCAGATGTACAAGGGCAGTGCGGACTGGGGCTTTGTCCGCAAGGTCAAGGACGCGGTGAGCGTTCCGGTGATCGTAAACGGCGACATCTGCACGATCGAGGACGCCGAGGCGGCGATGGACCAGTCGGGCGCGGACGGGCTGATGATCGGTCGCGGCGCCTATGGCCGGCCCTGGGTGCTGGGACAGGTGATGGAGTGGTTCGCCACCGGCCGCCGCATCGAGGATCCGTCGATCACCGAGCAATATGATGCGATCGCCGGCCATTACGAGGCGATGCTTGAGCATTACGGGACCGAGACCGGGGTCAACATGGCGCGCAAGCATATCGGCTGGTACACCAAGGGGCTCCCCGGTTCGGCCGAGTTCCGCAACAAGGTGAACCAGATCCCCGATCCCAAGCAGGTCAAGGCGATGCTGGCCGAGTTCTACGCTCCCTGGCGCGATCTTGCTGCCGCCTGACGCGCGTTCTCGTCTGCGGCCTGGCTTTGCGGAACTGTTCTCCGCTCTGCCGGTCGCGGTCGTCGTCGTCGATCCCGACCACCGCGTTGCGCATGCCAATGCGCTCGCCGAGCAACTGCTGAACCTCTCCGAGCGGCTCATGATCGGCCAGCCGCTCGACGCGATCATCCCGTCGCCCGACGATCCCCGCAACCGCGACGGTCACGGCCTGGCGGTCTACGACACCGAGATGTCCACCGCGCGCGGCGTGAAGATCCGCGTCGACTTCGCCGAGACGCAGATCGCTGATTATCCGGGCTGGCGGGCGATCACGCTGCACGCCGCCGCAACCTCGCGCCGTCTCGGCCACTCCGCGGACCGCGCAGCCGGAGCGAGGGCGGCCGTCGGGGCCGCGGCCATGCTCGCGCACGAAATCAAGAACCCGCTGTCGGGCATACGGGGTGCGGCGCAGTTGCTGGGCGCCGGCGAACTCACGACGCTGATCGTGACCGAGGTCGACCGGATCGCCGCGCTGATCGACCGGATGCAGGATTTCAGCGATACCCGTCCGCTGCCGCTCGCCAGCGAGAATATCTATCCGCTGCTCGGCCATGCGCGCCGGCTTGCGCTTGCCGGGTTCGCGCGCGGCATTTCGATCGAGGAGCGCTTCGATCCGTCGCTGCCGCCCGCGCAGATCAACCGCGATGCGCTGCTGCAGATCGTCATAAACCTGCTCAAGAACGCGCGCGAAGCCGTTCGAAACGAACGCGAACCGCGCATCGTCCTCACCACCGCCTACCGTCACGGCATCACCGTCAGCGCGGGGCCCGGCAAACCCCGTCTGCCGCTGCCGATCGAGATCTGCATCTTCGACAACGGTCCGGGTGCACCTGCCGACATCGCCGATCACCTGTTCGATCCGTTCGTCTCCGGCCGTCGCGAAGGGCAGGGGCTGGGCCTCGCGCTCGTCGACAAGCTGACCCGCGACATGGGCGGAATCGTCCAATACGCCAGAGAAGGTACGCCCGAAATGACCGCCCTGCGCCTGCTGCTCCCGCGAGCCGCGTCATGAGCACGGTCCTGGTCGTCGACGACGATGCCGCGATTCGCACCGTCGTCGCGCAGGCGTTGCGCCGTGCCGGGCATGACGTCACCTCGGCGGACAGCATCGCGCAACTCGAACGCGCCTTGGCCGTCTCGCTCCCCGATGTGATCGTGACCGACGTCGTGCTGCCCGATGGCGACGGGATCGATCACGTCCGCAGCGTGGCCGCGCGCTTTCCCCTGCTGCCGATCATCGTCCTGTCTGCGCAGAACACGCTGACCACCGCGGTCCGCGCGGCCGAGGTCGGCGCGTATGAATATTTGCCCAAGCCGTTCGACCTCGACGTGCTGACGCGCGCGGTCGCCGGTGCGCTCGCGCGCGGCGGGATGGTCGGCGAGGATGCGCTCGCCGACGAGGATCGTGCGCTGCCGCTGATCGGCCGGTCGGCGGCGATGCAGGACGTGTACCGGATCATCGCGCGCGTGGTTTCGAACGACCTGACCGTGCTGATCTCGGGCGAATCGGGCACCGGCAAGGAACTCGTCGCGCGCGCGATCCACGATCTCGGGCCGCGCAACGCCGCGCCGTTCGTCGCGATCAACATGGCCGCGATCCCGCGCGAACTGATCGAGGCCGAGCTGTTCGGGCACGAGCGCGGTGCGTTTACCGGCGCCGCGACGCGTAACGCCGGCCGCTTCGAACAGGCGGCGGGCGGCACGTTGTTTCTCGACGAGATCGGCGACATGCCGATGGAGGCGCAGACCCGGCTCCTCCGCGTGCTCCAGTCGGGCGAATTCACCAGCGTGGGTGGTGCGCGGACGATCCGCGTCGACGTCCGCATCGTCGCCGCGACCAATCGCGATCTGAACGCGCAGGTCGCGGCGGGGCAGTTTCGCGAAGACTTGTTCTACCGTCTCAACGTCGTGCCAATCGCGCTGCCGGCGTTGCGTGAGCGGCGTCAGGACATTGCGCTGCTCGCACGGCATTTCCTCGACCATGCCGCGATCCAGGGGCTGCCACGTCGGCAACTCGGCAGCGACGCACTCACCGAACTCGGCGCGCATGACTGGCCAGGCAACGTCCGCGAACTCGAGAATCTAATGCGACGGCTGGCGGTGCTCGCGCGCGACGAGGTGATCGGCGCGGACGCGATCCGGGCGATGATCGGGACGCAGGCGATCATCGGCGAACCGGTCGATATCGAGATCGGCCATGCGGTCCGCGCGATGATCGAACGGATCGCGCGCGACAATCCCGCCGCGCTCGACGACGGCACGCTGTACGACCGCGTCATCGGCGAGGTCGAACGCCCGCTGATCGAGGCGATGTTGGCGCGCCACGGCCAGAACCAGCTCCGCGCCGCGCGCGCGATGGGGATCAACCGCAACACGCTGCGCAAACGACTGGATACGCTGGGCATCGATATCGGCGGCACCGCGCTAGACGGTGATCGCGCGGAAGAACGAGAACGACGCTAATTCTGTCATTATGTGGTTTCCCGGCAACGGTTGACGTTGTATCGGGGCAACGATGATCGCTTCCGCGACGCTACCGATGGATGATGACGGGCCCGCGCACCGGTTCGCGGTGACGCCTGCGGTCGAGGGACTGGTGCTTGCGATCGCCGTGGCGATCGGCGTTACGAGCTATTTCATCATCACCGGCACCGATGCACCGCAACGGCTGCTCGCCCCGCCGCTGGTTGCGCTGCTGCTGGTGGCCAATCTCGTTCCCGGCATCGCGCTGCTGATGCTGCTCGGCCGGCGCGTTGCGATGCGGCGCGCGGCGCGGTCGCCGGTCGGCGGCGGCGGGCGGCTCCACGTCAGGCTCGTCGCGCTCTTTTCGATCGTCGCCGCGGTGCCGATGCTGCTCGTGACGATCTTCGCGTCGCTGCTGTTCCAATATGGCGTCCAGTTCTGGTATTCCGACCAGGCACGTGGGATGCTCGAGAACGCCACCGCGCTCGCACAATCCTCCTATGCGCGCCAGCTCAGCCGGTGGGAGGAGGCGACCGTGACGATGGCCGCCGACATGTCGGGCTATCTGCGCGAGAAGTCGCTCGAGAGCCCCGATTTCTCCGGCTATTTCCTCCAGCAGGTCTATTATCGCAGCCTGTCCGAGGCGGCGTTGTTCAAGGTCACGCCGCAGAACGAGATCCAGACCTTCGCGGTGGTCGACCCCTACAAGATCGATTTCGCACGCCAGGTCACCCCCCAGTCGATCGCCCAGCTGCGCGCAGGCAAGTCGGCGGTGGTCGCGGTCACCGGCGACCGGATCCAGACCATCACGTTGCTCCCCGGCTCGGACGAGCTGTTCCTCTATGCCGGCCGCGTCGAGGACACGAAGCTGCTGTCCGGCCAGACGATCCGCGCGAACGAGGTGCTGACGAGCTACCGCTCGCTGCTCGCGCGATCGCGGAGCTTGCAGCTGCGGTTCAATGCCGCGTTGCTGGTGATCTCGTTGCTGATCGTCGGCGTGGCGGTGTGGATCGCGCTCGCGGTGGCCGATCGGCTCGTCCGGCCCGTCGGCGAACTCGTCGATGCCGCACGGCGTGTCGCCGGGGGCGACCTGACCGCGCGCGTTCCCGATCCGCGCAGCCGCGACGAGGTCGGCACGCTCGCCAACGCGTTCAACCAGATGACCGGCCAGCTCGAGGCGCAGAACACCGATCTCGTCACTGCGAACGGCCAGCTCGAGAATCGTCGCGCGCTGATCGAGGCGGTGATGGCGGGCGTTTCGGCGGGCGTCGTGGCGACGGGGCGCGAGCGGCGGATCACGATCGCCAACGAGTCCGCGGTGGCGTTGCTCGGTACCGATGCCGGCGGGCTGGTCGGGCGCAAGCTGGTCGATGTGGCGCCCGAGCTCGATGCGATGCTCGACGGCGGTGACCGCGAGGCGATCGTCGAGGTCGGGCAGGGCGGTGACGTCCGCACGCTGGCAGTGCGTATCGCGCGTCCCGCGACCGGACCGATCCTCACCTTCGACGACATCACGCAGCAATTGCTCGATCAGCGGCGCGCTGCCTGGTCCGACGTAGCCCGGCGGATCGCGCACGAGATCAAGAACCCGCTGACGCCGATCCAGCTCGCCGCCGAGCGCCTGCAACGCCGCTATGGCGCTAAGGCCGAGATGCAGGATGGGACGTTCTCGCGGCTGACCGACACGATCATCCGCCAGGTTGGCGACTTGCGCCGGATGGTCGACGAATTTTCCTCGTTCGCGCGGATGCCCAAGCCCGTCTTCCGCGAGGAATCGCTCGTCGACGCCGCCCGTCAGGCGCTTTTCCTGCACGAGGTGGCGCATCCCGCGATCGGCTTCCATCTCGCCAATGATGACCCCGCGCTGGCGCTGGTCTGCGACCGCCGACAGATCGGCCAAGCGTTGACGAACATCGTGAAGAACGCGGTCGAAGCTATTGATACGAAGGGCGAACCTGGTGGTTCGGTAACGATGACGCTCAGCCAGGAGCCGGGCCGCAGCGTGACGATCGCGGTGGCGGATACGGGCGTCGGCCTGCCCGCCGATCGCGATCGGATCATGGAGCCCTATGTCACGACGCGGGCGCGCGGGACTGGCCTCGGGCTTGCCATCGTCAAGAAGATCATTGAGGAACATTGCGGCACGATCGGGTTCTCCGATCGGCCGGGTGGCGGCACGATCGTCACGATGATCTTCGATACCAGGGCCTTGGCCGCACTCGACCAAGGCGGACTGGACCAGGGGGGGCTCGACTCACGAGGGGCGCTCGCCGAGGGGGCAGGGGACGGCCAACTCGCCACCATGACTCGCAACCGGACATGATTTGATGGCGCTCGATATTCTCGTCGTGGACGACGAACGTGACATTCGCGAACTGGTCGCCGGCGTCCTTGAGGACGAAGGCTATGCCACGCGCGACGCTGGCGACAGCGATTCCGCGCTCGAGGCGATCGCCGCCCGGCGTCCATCGCTCGTGCTGCTCGACGTCTGGCTGCAGGGCTCGCGGCTCGACGGGCTCGAACTGCTCGACGAGATCAAGCGACGCGATCCCTCGATCCCGGTGCTGGTCATCTCGGGCCACGGCAATCTCGACACCGCGGTCGCCGCGATCCGGCGCGGTGCGTCCGATTTCATCGAAAAGCCGTTTGAGGCCGAGCGACTGCTGCTGATGGTGGCGCGCGCGACCGAGACTGAACGGCTGCGGCGCGAGGTCGCGACCCTGCGGGCGACGGTCGGTCGCGAAACCGACCTGACCGGCAGCTCGGGCGCGATCAACGGCGTCCGCGCGACGCTCAAGCGTGTCGCGGCGACCGGCAGCCGCGTGCTCGTCATGGGCGGTGCCGGGGTCGGCAAGGAGGTCGCCGCGCGGCTGCTCCATGGCTGGAGCCTACGGACCGACGCGCCGTTCATCGTGGTCAGCGCCGCGCGGATGACGCCAGAACGTGTCGATGAAGAGCTGTTCGGGGTCGAGGAGGCGGGCGATCTCGTCCGTCCCGGCCTGTTCGAGCAGGCGCATGGCGGCACGCTGTTCCTCGACGAGATCGCCGACATGCCGATCACGACGCAGGCGCGAATCCTGCGTGCGCTGACCGACCAGAGCTTTACGCGCGTCGGGGGCACGCGCGTCGTTAAGGTCGACGTGCGAGTCGTCTCGGCGACCGCGCGCGACCTGGTGTTCGAGATTTCCGAGGGGCGGTTCCGCGAGGATCTCTATTATCGGCTCAACGTCGTCCCAGTGACGATCCCGCCGCTCTCCGACCGCCGCGAGGATATCCCCGCGCTGGTCCAGCATTTCATCGCGCACTACGCGTCCGAACGCCGCGTGCCGACGCCGGAGATCGCGCCCGATGCGATGGTCGCGCTGCAATCCTATGACTGGCCCGGCAACGTCCGCCAGCTTCGCAACGTGGTGGAGCGGACGATCATTCTCGCGCCGGGGGACCGGATCGGCCGAATCGATATCGACCTGTTGCCCGCCGAGGTGCTCGGCGATCAGGGTGATATGGGGGCCGCGGGCGGCACCGCGATCATGGGCTCGCCGTTGCGCGAGGCGCGCGAGACGTTCGAGCGCGAATATCTCCGCGTCCAGATCCGCCGTTTCTCGGGCAATATCTCGCGGACGGCGAGCTTCATCGGCATGGAGCGCTCGGCACTGCACCGTAAGCTGAAGCTGCTCGGGATCACCGAAACACGCGACGAATAACACGCCGCAATTTCGCCGCCCTCTGGAACTATGAGGGCGGCGATCATAGATCATACGCTGCGCCCGGTAATCGGGTGCATCTCCGACGCTGGGAAACAGCGCCTCGCGGGCAAAGTCCCGCCAAAAACAAAGGGTTATCCCATTGGCCGATAAACCAGGCTCGCTGCAGGATCTGTTCCTGAACGCACTCCGGCGCTCGAAGACGCCGGTCACCATGTTTCTCGTCAAGGGCGTCAAGCTCCAGGGCATCGTCACATGGTTCGATAATTTTTCGGTTCTGCTCCGTCGCGACGGCCAGTCGCAGCTGATCTACAAGCATGCGATCTCGACGATCATGCCGGCGGGGCCGATGGACGTGTCGGCGATCGTCGATGCGGTCGGAGAGAACCAGAAAAAGCACCCGTTGTTGCAGGATATTTTCCTGAATGCGGTGCGGAAGTCCGAAGACAGCGTGACGATGTTCCTGATCAACGGAGTCATGCTCCAGGGTCAGATCGCCGGGTTCGACCTGTTCTGCATGCTGCTCCAGCGCGAGGGCATGGCGCAGCTCGTCTACAAGCACGCCGTCTCGACGATCCAGCCGGCGCGGCCGCTGAACCTCGCCGAGGAACCCACCGATACGGATGACGCGGATGATTCGGACAATGACGATTGAGTAGCGGTTTCGAACGCGATCGGGACGAGTTCACCCGTGGCACGCGTGCGATCGTCGTGCTGCCCGACCAGGGCGACGCGTCACGGGACGTCGATGCGCGCCTGGAGGAGACCGCCGGGCTCGCCGCGGCGATCGGCGTCGAGGTCGTCGAGCGGATCGCTTACCGAGTCCGCCAGCCAAAACCGGCGACGCTGATCGGGAGCGGGCAGGTCGAACTGCTCGCGACGCAGGTGCGGATGGAGGAGGCGGGGCTCGTCGTGTTCGACGCGAGCCTCAGCCCGGTCCAGCAGCGCAACCTCGAAAAGGCGCTGGAAACCAAGGTGATCGACCGCACCGGGTTGATCCTCGAAATCTTCGGCGAGCGCGCGGCGACGGCCGAGGGCCGGTTGCAGGTCGAGCTCGCGCATCTCGATTACCAGGCCGGCCGGCTCGTCCGAAGCTGGACGCATCTCGAGCGCCAGCGCGGTGGCTTCGGCTTTCTTGGCGGTCCGGGCGAGACGCAGATCGAGGCAGATCGCCGTTTGATCCGCGACCGGATGGCCCGGCTCAAACGCGAGCTGGAGCAGGTCAGCCGCACGCGTGGTCTGCACCGCGAGCGTCGCCAACGCGCGCCGTGGCCGGTGATCGCGCTGGTTGGCTATACCAACGCCGGAAAGTCGACGCTGTTCAACCGGTTGACCGGCGCCGACGTCATGGCGGAGGATCTGCTGTTCGCCACGCTCGATCCGACGTTGCGACAGATCCAGCTTCCCGGCATCGACAAGGCGATCCTGTCCGACACGGTCGGTTTCGTCTCGGACCTGCCGACCCAGCTGGTGGCGGCGTTCAAGGCGACGCTGGAGGAAGTCGTATCGGCCGACTTGCTCGTCCATATTCGCGATATCGCGCATCCCGACAGCGAGGCGCAGCGCGCCGACGTCGAGACCGTGCTGGCCGAGATCGGCGTCGACGAGAATACGCCGCGCTTCGAGGTCTGGAACAAGCTCGATCTGCTCGATGCCGACACGCATGAGGGGATCGCGGCGGAGGCCGCACGGCGCGACGACGTCGTGGCGATCTCTGCGTTGAGCGGGGAAGGGGTCGACACGCTGATCCAGCAGGTCGCTGCCAAGCTGACCGGCGCGCATCGGCGCTACAGCATCACGCTCGATGCGACCGATGGCGCGGGGGCGGCATGGCTGCATGCGCATGGCGAAGTGCTCGGCACCGCGGATGACGCGCTGGCGACGACCTATGACGTGCGGCTATCCGAGAGCGACTATGACCGGTTCATCCGCCGCGACGCTTGACCGCCTGCCATAGGGCTTCCTTCTGATCGAGTGTCATGGCGGCGAAGGCGTCGCCGCCATCGGCCTCGATCGCCCGGAAGCGTGTCTCGAACTTGGCATTGCCCGCGCGCAAGGCCGCTTCGGGATCGACGCCGAGATGCCGCGCCCAGTTCGTCACCGCAAACAGCAGGTCGCCGATCTCTTCTGCCACGGTGTCTGAGCCAGCCTCGCGAACCTCTTCGATTTCCTCGACTACCTTCGCGAGTGGGCCGGTGGCATCGGGCCAGTCGAAGCCGACGCGCGCGGCACGCTTCTGCAGCTTTTCCGCGCGCGCCAAGGCGGGCAGGCCGATCGCGACCCCGGCCAGCGCGCTGGGATCGGACTTCTCCGCGCGCTCGCTGGCCTTGATCGTTTCCCAGCCGGGCGAGGTCGCGGCATCGCCGAAGATATGCGGGTGGCGGCGTTCCATCTTGTCGCTGATCGCGGCGACGACGTCGGCCAGGGTGAAGGCGCCGGACTCCTCGGCGATACGGCTGTGAAAGACGACCTGGAGCAGGAGGTCGCCGAGTTCGTCCTTGAGATCGGCAGCATCGTCGCGCGCGATCGCATCGGCGACCTCATAGGCTTCCTCGATCGTGTACGGGGCAATCGTCGACCAGGTCTGGACGCGATCCCATTCGCAACCCGCGACCGGATCGCGCAATCGCGCCATGATGGAAGTCAGCCGTTCAATCATAGAAAGCCCTCGAAAAACGACCCCGGGATACAGTGCGTACAGAGATCGATAATATGTATTATGTAAAATCTGGATAGTATCTTGTGGACTGACCCTTACGATGAGCCGCCGACCTGTCAAACATACGGCGTGTTGAACGCGCCGACCCTGCGCGACCTGAGCGCGCATGCTCGGTACCGATCAGACTGACTCGAAAGCAATCTGAGGCAATGCCCCGCGGCTGTCATGCCACGGCCATGCGTGGCATGGTCCGGCGATGCACGATGATGCCCTGCTTCGCGTTTCCGGCCTTGCAAAGTCGGTCCCCGGTGGTCGCGAACTCTTCCGCGGCCTCGACCTGATCGCAAGGCCCGGCCAGCTCATCGCAATCGTCGGAGAGAGCGGCGTCGGCAAATCGACGCTGCTCAACATTCTTGCAGGGCTAGACCGGCCCGATGCCGGCCAAGTCGCGATCGAAGGCGTTGGTCTGGAGACACTCGACGAAGCGGCGTTGACCCGGCTCCGTGCGACGCGGGTCGGGTTCGTCTTTCAGGCGTT
The DNA here is from genome assembly GCF_001421685.1 of Sphingomonas sp. Leaf28. Classification (NCBI taxonomy): domain Bacteria; kingdom Pseudomonadati; phylum Pseudomonadota; class Alphaproteobacteria; order Sphingomonadales; family Sphingomonadaceae; genus Sphingomonas; species Sphingomonas sp. Leaf28. Next base: position 596,460 of record NZ_LMKX01000007.1, read on the forward strand.
CCATGTCCTGCCGTATCTTACCTTGCGCCAGAACATCGCACTGCCGCTCGCGCTGGTCTCTGCGGACCGTCGGTCGATCGCTGCGCGGGCGGACACGATGCTCGAGCGCGTCGGCCTGAATACCCGCGGTGGCGGCTATGCGCGCGATCTGTCCGGCGGCGAGTTGCAACGCGTCGCCATCGCGCGCGCGCTCGTCCACCGCCCGGCGATCATCCTCGCCGACGAGCCCACCGGCAATCTCGATCCCGAGACTGCGGCTAAGATTCTTGCTTTGTTCTCAAGCGCGGTCCGGGAGAACGGCGTTGCCGCGATCATCGTCACGCATTCCGAAGCCGCCGCGGCGATCGCCGATATCGTCCTGACTCTGACGGCTACCGGCCTGGAACGCCGAGCATGAACCTCCTATCGGCGCGACTTGCGCTGGGGTGGCTGATCGGCGGAGAGTGGCGCGCGCACCCTGCCCGGCTCGCCTTGACCGCGGTGGCGATCGCGATCGGCGTCGCGCTCGGGTTCGCGGTCCATCTGGTCAACGGCTCGGCGCTGTCTTCATTCGAGGGTGCGTTGCGCAGTGTAAATGGGCGAGCGGACGTGCAGGTCAACGCCACCACCCCGTTTGGTTTCGACGAGGCGCTGTATGCGCGGGTTGCGACCGCGACCGGCGTCGCCGATGCGAGCCCGGTGGTCGTTCTGCGCGCGACCGCGGGCACGGCGCGCTTCACGCTGCTGGGTCTCGACGTCATCCGTGCAGCGCAGGTGACGCCGTCGCTGATCGGCATCGCCCCCGCCGGCGTCGATCGTCGCACCGATGCCGCGTTCGACGGGCAGGCGCTGTTCCTGTCGTCGTCGGCCTTGCGTATCCTTCGGGTCAGGCCCGGTGACACGCTGACCGTGGCGGCCAACGGCAAGGCCACGCAGCTCCGCGTCGCGGGCGCGCTACCCGGCGTCGCGGTGGGACAGGCGATCGGCGTCGTCGATATCGCCACCGCGCAGTGGCGGTTCGGCAGGCTGGGCCGGCTCGACCGGATCGACGTCAAACGAGCCGATGGCGCCTCGACCGCGGCGTTGACCGCGATCCTGCCGCGCGATGTGACGATCGGGACCAGCGCCAGCGATGCCACGCGGAGCGACGCGCTGTCCCGCGCGTATCGCGTCAATCTCGACATGCTTGCGCTGGTCGCGCTGCTGACCGGCGGCTTCCTGGTGTTCTCCGCCCAGTCCTTGTCGGTCGCGCGCAGGCTTCGCGCGTTCGCACTGATCCGGACGCTTGGCTTGCCGCGCAACGGCATCATCGCCACGGTCGCGCTCGAAGGCCTCGCGATCGGCCTGATCGGATCGAGCCTGGGCCTGCTGCTCGGCTATGCGGTGGCCTATGCCGCGCTTACCAGGTTCGGCGGCGATCTCGGCGCGGGCTATTTCGCCGATGGCAGCGTCCGGTTGGCGTTCGCCCCCGCCGCAGCAGTAGGCTTCTTCCTGCTCGGCGTGTTTGCAGCGGTTGCAGGGAGCGTCCTGCCCGCACGCATCGCCGCGCGTGTCGCGCCGGCAGCGGCGCTCCGCAACGCCGGCGACATGATCGATCCGCGCACGCCCGTTCCGTGGATCCCCGCAGCGGCGCTGATCGCGGTCGGCGGTGTCGCGGCGCTGCTTCCCGCGATCGGCGGACTTCCCATATTCGGGTTTGCGAGCATGGCGCTGATCCTGGCGGGCGGGATCGCCGGGATGCCATGGCTCGCGCGGACGGTATTGGCGCCCCTCGCTCGCCGCTCGGGTCGCAGCGTCGCCAGCGATCTTGCGATCCAGCACCTCCATGGCGCGCCCGGGCAGGCTGCCACCGCCCTGTGCGGGATCGTCGCGAGCACCGCGCTGATGATCGCGATGGCGGTGATGGTGACCAGCTTCCGCGGCGCGGTGGACGAATGGCTCGGTCAGATCCTGTCGGACGACCTGTATTTGCGCGTTGAGGGCAGCTCAGGCTTCGATCCCGCCGCGCAGGCGGTGCTGCGCGCGACTCCCGGCGTGGCGGGTATCGCGTTCAGCCGGCAGGTTCCGCTGACGCTCGCCGCGGATCGCCCGCCGGTGACGCTGATCGCGCGCCCGGTCGATGCGCGGTTCGTGCTGCTCGACAAGGCCGATCGCCTGCCCGCCGGGACGATCCCGATCTGGCTCTCCGAACCCGCCGCGCGGCTCTATAACTGGAAGGTCGGCGCGACCGTCACGCTGCCGCTGGCGGGGCGCTATGCCGTCGCCGGCATCTGGCGCGACTACGCCCGCCAGCAGGGCGCGATCGTGATGCGCGAGACCGATTATAGCAAGGCGACCGGCGACCGCACCCGAACCGAGGCGGCGATCACGCTGCGGCCCAGTGCGGACCCGGCGCGCGTAGAGCGGGCGCTAACGACCCGGACGCCCCGCGCGCTTGCCAGCTTCGTCTCGATCGCACGACCCGCGACGCTGCGCCGCTACGCGCTCGAGCTGTTCGATCGCAGCTTTGCCGTGACCTATCTCTTGGAAGGCGTCGCGGTGCTGGTCGGGCTCGCGGGTGTCGCCGCGACGATGTCCGCGCAGACGATCGCCCGGACCCGCGAGTTCGGGATGCTGCGGCACATCGGCGTCTCCAAACGCCAGATCGTCGCAATGCTGGCGAGCGAAGGCGCGCTGCTCGGCCTGGTCGGCGGCATTGCCGGGATCGCGCTGGGCGGGATCATGGCGCAGGTGCTGGTCCACGTGATTAACCCGCAATCGTTCAACTGGACGATGGCAACGCGCGTTCCCTGGGGAATCGTGGCCAGTGTCGCGGGGGCGCTGGTGATCGCCGCCGCCGGCACCGCGACGCTGGCCGGCCGCCGCGCGATCGCCGCCGATGCGGTCCGCATGGTCAGGGAGGATTGGTGATGCCCTACCCGTTCACGCGCCGTTTCAAACGCCTGTCCACAGGCCTGCTCGCGGCCGCCGCGGTGACGCTGACGGCCGCGACGCCTGCTGCAACCGACTATCCGACTGTCCGCCCCGGCGCGCGGTTCGTCTTCCCGCGCGAGCATGGTGCGCATCCGGCGTTCCGCACCGAATGGTGGTACGTCACCGGCCGGCTGGAGACGCGCGAGAAGCGCGACCTAGGCTTTCAGATCACGTTTTTCCGGACCACGCCCCAGACGGATCCCGCCAACCCGAGCAAGTTCGCGCCCAAGCAGATCCTGTTCGCGCATGCCGCGCTCTCCGATCCTAGCGTTGGCTACCTCCTCCACGGCGAGCGCGCCGCGCGGGCGGGTTTCGGGCTCGCCCAGGCGCGGATCGGTGACACCGACGTCAGCTTGCGCGACTGGCGTATCTGCCGCCTCGCCGACGGACGCTTCGTCGCCACCGTCAAGACGCCCGAGTTCGCGCTGGCGTTGACGCTGACGCCGCGCCAGCCGCCGCTGCTCGAGGGCAAGGACGGGTATAGCCAGAAGGGGCCCCTACCCGACCAGGCGAGCTATTATTATTCGGTGCCGCATCTGGCAGTTTCGGGCAGCCTGACCCGCAAGGGCAGCGCGCAGCCGGTCACGGGCCAGGCGTGGCTGGACCGCGAATGGTCGTCGGATTATCTCGGCGGTGGTGCGGTCGGCTGGGACTGGACCGGGCTCAACCTCGACGATGGCGGCGCGCTGATGGCGTTCCGGATCCGCGGTCCGGGCGGCCGGCAGATCTGGGCGGGTGGATCGTTCCGACGCGCCGACGGCCGGGTCGTCCGGTTCGCGCCCGGCGACGTACGCTTCGCGGCGCTGAAGCGATGGCGATCGCCGAGGACCGGCGCTGTGTACCCGGTCGCGCAACGTCTCAGCATCCGCCTGCCCGAGGGGGTTCGCCGGCTGGACCTCAACCCGCTGTTCGCCGACCAGGAGCTCGATGCAAGGCGCAGTGGAATGCCGGTCTATTGGGAGGGGGCGGTCCGCACGCCCGGTGGCAGCGGGTATCTCGAGCTGACGGGTTATGCGGATCCGCTGAGGATGTGATCGCCGCGCGGCTCGGTCAGGAACAGTGCGAACGCCGCCACCGCAAGGCCGGCTCCCACCGCCATCGTCGCGGTCCAGCCGCCATGGTAGAGGCTGAACGAGGCCAGCATCGACCCTGCCGCGCCGCCCAGGAACACGACGGTCATGTAGATCGCGTTGATTCGCCCGCGGGCGTCGGCGGCGATCGAGTAGATCACGCGCTGGCCGAGCACCTGGTTCAGCTGTGTCGCCGCATCGAGCAGGATCGCTGCGATCGCCAGCACGATCAGCATATGCGCGGCACCCGCCCAGCCCGCGACGACACAGGCCAGGATCGCGCTGCCCAGGGCAATGCCCGTTCCGATTCGAATATAGCCGCGATCGCCGAGCCGTCCGGCGATCGGTGCCGTCAGCGCACCGCCCGCCCCTGCCAGGGCGAACAGAGCGATGCCGCCCTGCCCGAGACCGAACCGGGTCGCCAGCACCAGCGGGACCGCGGTCCAGAACAGGTTGAAGATCGCGAACATCGTCGTCTGGTACGCGGTGCGCCGACGGATCGCAGGCGTCCGCACGAGCAGCTTGAAACTGGACGCGAGGATCTGCGCATAGCCAAGACCGGGGCTTGGCCGCCGTTCGGGCAGCATCTTAGCGAGCAAAAGCGCGAGCGCGACCATCGCCACCGCCGACACCGCGAAGATCGCACGCCAGCCGGCGATCGACGCCAACCCGCTCGCCAGCGGCCGCGCGAGCATGATCCCGGTGATCAGCCCCGCCATGATGTTGCCGATCACCTGCCCGCGCTTCGCATCGGGGGCGAGATGCGCGGCGAGCGGCACCATGATCTGCGCGCCGACCGAACAGAATCCGGTGACGAACGAAAAGACGAGGAAGCTCAGGGCACCGGTCGAGAACACCACGCCGATCAGCCCGATCGTCGTGCCCGCGACCATCGTCAGGATCAGCCGGCGGTTCTCGACCAGATCGGCGAGCGACACGATCAGCAACAGGCCCGCGCCGTAACCGAGCTGCGTCAGCGTGACGATCAGCCCCGCGGTGCTGCCGTGAAGCCCGAGCGCCGGGGCGATCTCGCCGATCAGCGCCTGCGCATAATAGAGGTTGGCGACCATCATCCCGCATGCGACCGCAAAGACGGTCGTGAGCGCGGGTGTCATGGCGGGCATAGTGCGATGGGTGTCGGTCATTGACGTGGCGTCTAGGGTGATGTGACGACGCTTGCCAGCTTAGCGTCTGGAATCCCGAGCACAGCCTCGCTAGGCAGGCGGCATGGACACCGATATCGCCATCGCCCGCAGCGTCGCCCTGCGCCCCATCGCCACCGTCGCGGACGATCTCGGCATCCCCGACGCGGCGATCGAGCCTTATGGTCGCTACAAGGCGAAGATCGCGCTCGACTGGCTCCAGACGCGCAAGGGCGGTGCGCAAGGGCGGCTGATCCTCGTCACCGCGATCAACCCGACGCCTGCGGGCGAAGGCAAGACGACGACCTCGATCGGCCTTGCCGATGCGCTGCGCCATACCGGCCGCAAGGCCGTGCTGGCACTGCGCGAGCCCTCGCTGGGCCCGTGCTTCGGCACCAAGGGCGGCGCGACCGGCGGCGGTCGCGCGCAGGTCGCGCCGATGGAGGACATCAACCTCCACTTCACGGGCGATTTCCACGCGATCACGGCGGCGCATAATCTGCTCACGGCGATGATCGACAACCATATCCACTGGGGCAACGCGCTCCAGATCGACGTCCGCCGCGTGGTGTGGCGCCGCGTGCTCGACATGAACGACCGCGCGTTGCGCGATATTGTCCAGTCGATCGGCGGAGTCGCCAACGGTTACCCGCGCGAATCCGGGTTCGACATCACCGTCGCGTCCGAAGTGATGGCGATCCTGTGCCTCGCGAACGACCTGGCCGACATGGAGCGCCGGCTGGGCGATATCGTCGTCGCCTATACGCGCGACCGCCAGCCGGTGACCGCGCGCGACCTGAAGGCGGACGGCGCGATGGCGGTGCTGCTGGCAGAGGCGATCAAGCCCAACCTCGTCCAGTCGCTCGAGGGCACGCCGGCCTTCCTGCACGGCGGCCCGTTCGCCAACATCGCGCATGGCTGCAACTCGGTGATCGCGACGCGCGCGGCGCTGTCGCTCGGCGAGTATGTCGTGACCGAGGCCGGGTTCGGCGCGGATCTGGGCGCGGAAAAGTTCTTCGACATCAAGTGCCGGCAGGCGGGGCTCGCGCCCGACGCGGTCGTGATCGTCGCCACCGCGCGCGCGCTGAAAATGAACGGCGGAGTCGCCAAGGCCGATCTCGCGCACGAAAATGTCGACGCGGTGCGCAAGGGCGCGGTCAACCTCGTCCGCCATATCGAGAATATCCGCCAGTTCGGCGTCCCCGCAATCGTCGCGATCAACCATTTCTATACCGACAGCGATGCGGAGATCGCCGCGATCGTCGAGGCGGCCGCGCAGCACGGCTCACGCGCGATCCTGTGCCGGCATTGGGCCGAGGGTGGCGCGGGCGCGGTCGAACTGGCGGATGCTGTCGCGGAGATCTGCGAGACGCATGGCGGCGGGTTCGCGCCGATCTATGGCGACGAGCTATCGCTGTTCGACAAAATCGATACGGTCGCGCGGCGGATCTATCGCGCGGAACATGCGGTCGCCGATCCGAGCGTGATCGCGCAACTCAAGCGGTGGGAGGAGGCGGGCTATGGCCATCTGCCCGTCTGCCTTGCCAAGACGCAGTACAGCTTCTCGACCGACCCGGCGCTGCTCGGCGCGCCGACGGGACACATCGTGCCGGTCCGCGAGGTGCGGCTTTCTGCTGGCGCCGGCTTCGTGGTGGCGATCTGCGGCGAGATCATGACCATGCCAGGCCTGCCGCGCGTCCCCGCGGCAGAAGCGATCCACCTGAATGATGAGGGGCTGATCGAAGGGCTGTTTTAAGACCCCGGATGCCTCTTGCTCCGGCATCCTGACGAAAGTCAGGATCCAGAGCCACGAGCGGCGCGGACTGTTACTCTGGATCCTGACTTTTGTCAGGATGACGAAGGGGGGGAGGTCAGTCCTGCGTGACGACTAGGCCATCCTCGCGGACGGTTACCGACAATCGGACATAATCGACGACGGTCGGATGCGCCATCTCGACCCCGTGCGAATGCGTCGCGGTGATCACGAGCACATCCGCCCCCGCGGCCTCCCCCGCGGTGATCCCCGCTGCGGCGTCTTCGAACACCAGGCAATCGCCCGCCGCGACGCCGAGCCGCTCGGCGGCAACCAGGAAACAGTCCGGCGCAGGCTTGCCGTTCGGAATGTCGTCGGCGGCGATCATCGTCGCGGGGACCGGCAGCCCTGCAGCCTTCAGGCGCACTTCGGCGAGCGCGCGCGGCGCCGAGGTGACGATCGTCCAGCGCTCCGCCGGCAGGCTGGCGAGGAACGCCGCGGCGCCTGCGATCGGCGCGATGTCGCCCACATCCTCCATCTCCGCCGCGGTGATCGCTGCGGCTTCGGCGACCGGATCGACACCGGGAAGGCCAAGCCGCCTTACCGTCTCGACCGATTGCACCCCGTGGATCGTCGGCACGAACGTCGCGGCGTCGAGGCCGTGCGCGATTGCCCATTTGGTCCAGATGCGCTCGGCCGACGCGATCGAAGTGAGAATCGTCCCGTCCATGTCGAACAGGAACGCGGCGTAAGTGCGGGTGGGGAAGGTCATAGGGTGCTCGTGATCGAGGTTGGCGGGTGAGGCAAGGCCGTTTGGTCCGCACTTTTAGACCACCCCGGCGGAGGCCGGCACCCGATTGGCATGTCCGAGGTGACAACGGGCAGCCCATCATCAAAATTGCTGCCCAGTTGGGCCCCGGCCTTCGCCGGGGTGGCGGCGGCGGGAAGCGTTACACAAAGAAAAGGCCGCCCCGGTCTCCCGAAGCGGCCAATATTCCTGCATCAAGCCAAAGCTTAGATGTCGTCGCCGAGTGCGCCCTTGACGCTGCCCTTGACGTTCTGCGCAGTGCCCTTGGCCTGCTGCGCTTCGCCTTCGGCTACCAGACGGTCGTTATCGGTTGCCTTGCCTACGGCTTCCTTGACGTTGCCTGCAACCTTGTTGCCTGCCGCTGCGACCTTGTCGGTGAACTCGCCCATCAGAGCCTCCACTTGTTGTGCGAGCCCGCCAACCGGGCCGCTTGAACTTGCTGAGGTATAACGGCCGTCTTTCCCGTGGGTTCCGTGACGTTTGCGTCATGACCCGGTTTGCTAGGGCGCGATCAGATGAGCCCGGCCAGTGGGCTCGACGGATCGGCATAGCGCCGCTGCCCCATTCGACCGGCTCGATAGGCCAGTCGCCCCGATTCGACCGCGGCCTTCATCGCCGCCGCCATCATCAGCGGATCCTTCGCCTCGGCGATCGCGGTGTTCATCAGCACGCCGTCGCATCCCAGCTCCATCGCGACCGCCGCATCGGACGCGGTGCCGACGCCCGCATCGACCAGCACGGGCACCCCGGCCCCCTCGACGATCAGCCGGATCGTCACGCGGTTCTGGATGCCCAGCCCCGAGCCGATCGGCGCCCCCAGCGGCATGATCGCAACCGCGCCCGCATTCTCCAGACGCTTCGTCGCGATCGGATCGTCGACGCAATAGACCATCGGCTTGAAGCCCTCGTTCGCCAGGATCTCGGTCGCGCGCAGCGTCTCGACCATGTCGGGATAGAGCGTCTTTGCCTCGCCGAGCACTTCGAGCTTCACCAGCTCCCAACCGCCCGCCTCGCGCGCCAGCCGCAGCGTGCGAATCGCCGATTCGGCATCGAAGCAGCCCGCGGTGTTGGGCAGGTAAGTGACCTTCCTGGGGTCGATGAAGTCGGTCAGCATCGGCGCGTTGCGGTCCGATACGTTGACGCGGCGCACGGCGACGGTGACGATCTCCGCGCCCGATGCCTCGACGGCGGCGGCGTTCTGCGCGAAATCCTTGTACTTGCCGGTCCCGACGATCAGCCGCGAATTGAACGTCTGCCCCGCGACGGTCCAGCTGTCCGCATGGTCACCGCCGCCCACGAAATGCACGATCTCCAGGTCGTCGCCGTCCTCGACCATCACGTCCGCCAGCGTCGAGCGCGGCACCACTTCCATGTTGCGCTCGACCGCGATCTTCTCGGGAACGAGGCCGAGTTCGGTCGCGAGCCCCGCCAGCGAGAGCCCGGCAGTGACGCGCTTGTGCTCGCCGTTGACGGTGATCGAAACGGTGCCATCGGAATGGGGCATAGATATGTGATCCACTATACAGCGAAGGCGCCGCTCGACTTGTCGCGAGACGGGCCTGTAAGGAATGGCGTGACGCGCATATAGAGACCGCTCCACAGCGCCCGCAACCGAAAGGCCGACCTTGCCCGATACGATCTTCGTCCTGAACGGCCCCAACCTCAATTTGCTGGGGACGCGCGAGCCGGAAATTTATGGCGACGAGACGCTAGACGATATCGCCGGGATGCTTGAGGACCGCGCGCGCGAGCTCGACCTGACGATCGACATGCGCCAGTCGAATCACGAGGGCCACCTCGTCGACTGGATCCACGAGGCGCAGGCGCGTGGTGCCAAGGCGGTGATTCTCAACGCCGCCGCGTTCACGCATACCTCGGTCGCGGTCCATGACGCGATCAAGGGCGTGAAGACGCCGGTGATCGAAGTGCATCTTTCCAATCCCCACACCCGCGAATCGTTCAGGCATGTGAGCCTGGTCGGACAGGCGTCAAAGGGTACGATCGCGGGTTTCGGCGCGCTTTCGTATCTGCTTGCGCTTGAAGCCGTCGCACGGTTCTGACAGGAGGCCCCGCCATGACCGATACACCAGAAACCACAGGCGCAATGCAGGTCGACGTGACCCTGGTGCGCCAGCTCGCCGAACTGCTCGACACCACGCAGCTGACCGAGATCGAAGTCGAGGACGGCGCGCGCCGGATCCGCGTCGCGCGCAAGGCCGCGCAGGCGGCGCCCGTCGCGCATTACGCGCCCGCCCCCGCGGCGGCCCCCGTCTCCGCCCCGCTCGCGATCCCGCAGGCCGAGGTCGGCGCGTCGGCCCCAGCGACCAGCGCGAACGCGGTCAAGTCGCCGATGGTCGGCACCGTCTATCTCGCCGCCAACCCTGAGGCCAAGCCGTTCTCGACCATCGGCCAGAAGGTCAATGCGGGCGACACGCTGCTGATCATCGAGGCGATGAAGGTGATGAACACGATCGTCGCGCCGTCGGCCGGCACCGTCACCGCGATTCTCGTCGAGAACGGCCAGCCGGTCGAATTCGATCAGCCGCTGGTCGTGGTGGAATAATGCCGCAAATCAAGAAGCTGCTCATTGCGAACCGCGGCGAGATCGCGCTGCGGATCCACCGTGCCTGCCATGAGATGGGCATCAAGACGGTGGCGGTCCATTCGACCGCCGATGCCGATGCGATGCACGTCCGGCTCGCGGACGAGGCGATCTGCATCGGACCGCCGTCGGCGACCGACAGCTATCTGAACATCCCCAACATCATCTCGGCAGCCGAGATCAGCGGCGCGGATGCGATCCATCCGGGCTATGGCTTTCTCAGCGAGAACGCACAGTTCGCCGAGATCGTCGAGCTGCACAACATCCTGTTCGTCGGGCCCAAGCCCGAGCATATCCGCACCATGGGCGACAAGGTCCAGGCCAAGCGCACCGCGGGCGCGCTCGGCCTGCCGCTCGTCCCCGGCTCGGACGGCGCGATCAGCGACATTGCGGAAGCCAAGGCGATCGCCGAATCGATCGGCTATCCGGTGATCATCAAGGCCGCGTCCGGCGGTGGTGGTCGCGGCATGAAGGTCGTCGCCGACGCCGAAGACCTCGAAACGCAGATGCAGCAGGCCGGCAGCGAGGCGAAGGCCGCGTTCGGCGATGCCACCGTCTACATGGAAAAATACCTCGGCAATCCGCGGCATATCGAATTCCAGATCTTCGGCGACGGCAACGGCAACGCGATCCACTTGGGCGAGCGCGACTGCTCGCTCCAGCGCCGCCACCAGAAGGTGCTCGAGGAAGCCCCCTCGCCGATCATCACCGCCGAAGAGCGCGAGCGGATGGGCGGGATCGTCGCCAAGGCGATGGCCGACATGGGCTATCGCGGCGCGGGGACGATCGAGTTCCTGTGGGAAGCGGGCGAATTCTACTTCATCGAGATGAACACCCGGCTCCAGGTCGAGCATCCGGTGACCGAGATGATCACGGGGCTCGATCTGGTGCGCGAACAGATCCGCGTCGCCGAGGGGCATCCGCTGACGCTGCGCCAGGAAGACGTGCAGTTCCGCGGCCATGCGATCGAATGCCGCATAAACGCCGAGGATCCGCGCACCTTCGCGCCGTCGCCGGGGCTGGTGAAGGTCTATCACGCGCCGGGCGGGATGCATGTCCGCGTCGATAGCGGGCTGTATGCCGGCTACCGCGTGCCGCCCTACTACGACTCGATGATCGCCAAGCTGATCGTCTACGGCACGACCCGCCAGGGCGCGCTGCGGCGGTTGCGGCGCGCGCTCGAGGAGATGGTGATCGAGGGGGTCACGACGACGATTCCCCTGCACCGCGCGCTGCTCGACGATCCCGAGTTCCAGGAAGGCGCGTACACGATCAAGTGGCTGGAAGAGTGGCTCGCCAAGCAGGGAGCGTGACGGCCCAGCCGCCCTGCACCCACCTACCCGTCATCCCAGCGAAAGCTGGGATATCCCGCTTGGTTTGCGATGCGACCCGAACGGTGAGATCCCAGCTTTCGCTGGGATGACGGGCGCAAACGACGATAACGGAGCATGCGTGAAGGCGACGATCTACCACAACCCACGCTGCTCCAAGTCGCGCGAGGCGCTCGCGTTGCTCCAAGACGCGGGTGCCGACGTCACGATCGTCGAATATCTCAAGACGCCGCCCTCCCGCGCGGAGCTCGTCCGCCTCTACGACCGCGCGGGCATGACGCCGCGGCAGGGTCTCCGCATGGCCGAGGACGGCGCCAAGGCGGTCAAGCACGGCGACGCCGAGGCGATCCTCGATGCGATGATGATCGATCCGTTGCTGATCGAGCGCCCGCTGGTCGAGACCGACAAGGGTGTACGCCTCGGCCGCCCGATCGCACGACTGCACGAGATCCTGTGATCGATACCCCTGCCCTCACATTGCGCACGCTCCCAGCAGATGCCGCAATTTCGGGCAGTGAAATCAACGATATTCCGCGGTTGCCCGAGGGCGCCGCGGCTGGCACGTTTGGTGCAAGGCGCCCGCAAGGGCGAACGGCTCACCCGCAAGGGCGAGGCTTTCAACGACAACCGGGGGCGTACCTGTGAAAAAGATCGAAGCCATCATCAAGCCGTTCAAGCTCGATGAGGTGAAGGAAGCGCTGCACGAGATCGGGGTGAGTGGCATCACCGTGACCGAGGCCAAGGGCTTCGGCCGGCAGAAGGGCCATACCGAACTGTACCGCGGCGCGGAATATGTCGTCGACTTCCTGCCGAAGGTGAAGCTCGAGGTGGTCGTCGAGGACGGCCTGGCGCAGCGCGTCGTCGAGGCGATCGCCGCGGCCGCGCAGACCGGCCGGATCGGCGATGGCAAGATCTTCGTCATGCCGGTCGAGAGCGCGCTGCGCATCCGCACGGGCGAGCGCGACGACGACGCCATCTAGTTCGAATCCACGCATACGGCGTTGACGCCGAGTGACGACATCGTCATTTGACGCGGCGCAACATTGTGTGGAAATCACGTTCCATACCGCAATTAGATTCCCCGCATGACGCGGTGGAAGTCTCAAAACGAAGGGCAAGCATCATGGCGAATTCGGCCTCCGACGTTCTCAATATGATCAAGGACCAGGAGCTCGAGTGGGTCGATCTGCGGTTCACCGATCCCAAGGGCAAGTGGCAGCACCTGACGATGGTCGCCAGCCTGATCGGCGAAGACGAGCTGACCGACGGCCTGATGTTCGACGGCTCGTCGATCGAGGGCTGGAAGGCGATCAACGAGAGCGACATGACGCTCAAGCCCGATCTCGATGCGGTCTATGTCGATCCGTTCTCGGCGACGCCGATGATGATCCTGATCTGCGACATCGCCGATCCGTCGACCGGCGAGCTGTACGCGCGCGATCCGCGCTCGACCGCCAAACGCGCCGAGGCGTATCTGCTGACCACTGGCGTCGGCGACACCGTCTATGTCGGCCCCGAAGCCGAATTCTTCATGTTCGACGACGTCCGCTTCGAGAACAGCTATTCGACCAGCTATTACAAGATCGACGACATCGAGTTGCCGGGCAATTCGGGTCGCGAATATGAGGGCGGCAATCTCGGCCACCGTCCGCGCGCCAAGGGCGGCTATTTCCCCGTCGCGCCGGTCGACAGCGCGGTCGACATCCGCGGCGAGATGGTCTCGACGATGATCGAGATGGGCCTGCCGTGCGACAAGCATCATCACGAGGTCGCGGCCGCGCAGCATGAGCTGGGCCTGACCTTCGGCACGCTGACGCAGACTGCGGATCGCATGCAGATCTACAAGTATGTCGTCCATCAGGTCGCGCATGCGTACGGCAAGACGGCGACATTCATGCCCAAGCCGATCAAGGAAGATAACGGCTCGGGGATGCACACGCACTTCTCGATCTGGGAGGGCAAGACCCCGCTGTTCGCCGGCAACGGCTATGCGGGCCTGTCCGACATGTGCCTGTATTTCATCGGCGGCATCATCAAGCACGCCAAGGCGGTCAACGCGTTCACCAACCCGACGACCAACAGCTACAAGCGCCTCGTCCCCGGCTACGAAGCGCCCGTGTTGCTCGCCTATTCGGCACGCAACCGCTCGGCATCGTGCCGCATTCCGTACGGCACCGGCCCCAAGGCGAAGCGCGTCGAAGTGCGTTTCCCGGACGCACTGGCGAACCCCTACCTCGCCTACGCGGCGCTGATGATGGCCGGCATGGACGGCATCCTGAACAAGATCCATCCGGGTGAAGCGATGGACAAGAACCTGTACGACCTGCCGCCGGCAGAACTCGCCCAGGTCCCGACCGTCGCGGGTTCGCTCCGCGAGGCGCTCGACTGCCTGCTCGCCGATCACGACTTCCTGCTGAAGGGCGACGTGTTCTCGAAGGACCAGATCGAGAGCTATGTCGAGATCAAGCGCGCCGAAGTCGCCCGCTGGGAAATGACGCCGAGTCCGGTCGAGTATGACATGTACTACAGCGGCTGAGCTGCCGTGCCGGCAGCGGTGCGCAAAAGCGCACAGCCGCTGTCGGCCGGGGTCGCAAGTAGCGACGACCGACGGCGTGGCTTCGCCACGTCGCTGCCTGGAAGAGAAGGCGTCCGGAGCGATCCGGGCGCCCTTCTTCGTTGTACCGCCTCCAACTACCGCGCTCTGTAATCTTCTTTACACTACGACAGCAGCAAAACCGTTCGGGTGACATCAACACCTCGTGGCGGAACGGATTCCCCACCAGGGCCCGTGTCAACAACCCTACACGACGATCAACGCAGCAGCGAAGGATCGCCCATGACCTACCAGACGCATATCGCCCAGATGACCACGCTCATCGCCGACCAGAACGGCACCTGGGACGCGATTTCGCCCGAATCGGTCGCGCGGATGCGGCTCCAGAACCGCTTCGCCACCGGCCTCGACATCGCGCGCTACACCGCCGCGATCATGCGCAAGGACATGGCCGCCTATGATGCGGATCCGGCGAACTACACCCAGTCGCTCGGCTGCTGGCACGGGTTCATCGCGCAGCAGAAGATGATCAGCATCAAGAAGCATTTCGGCACCACCGACCGCCGCTATCTCTACCTCTCGGGCTGGATGGTCGCCGCAATGCGCAGCGAGTTCGGCCCCCTGCCCGACCAGTCGATGCACGAGAAGACAAGCGTCCCGGCGCTGATCGAGGAGCTCTATACCTTCCTGCGCCAGGCCGATGCGCGCGAGCTCGGCATGATGTTCCGCGACGTCGACACCGCGCGCGCCGCAGGGAATGCGATCGAGGAGCAGCGCCTGCTCAACGCGATCGAGAACCACCAGACTCACGTCGTGCCGATCATCGCCGACATCGACGCGGGCTTCGGAAACGCGGAGGCTACCTACCTGCTCGCGCGGAAAATGATCGAGGCGGGTGCCTGCGCGCTGCAGATCGAGAACCAGGTGAGCGATGAGAAGCAGTGCGGCCATCAGGACGGCAAGGTCACCGTCCCGCATGAGGACTTCCTCGCGAAGGTCCGCGCGTGCCGCTACGCGTTCCTCGAGCTGGGCGTCGAGGACGGGATCATCGTCACGCGCACCGACTCGCTCGGCGCAGGGCTCACCAAGCAGATCGCGGTCAGCAAGACGGCGGGCGACCTGGGCGACCAGTATAATTCGTATCTCGATTGCGAGGAGATCGACCCCGCCACCGCGCAGAATGGCGACGTCATCCTCAACCGCGACGGCAAGCTGCTGCGGCCGAAACGCCTGCCCTCCAACCTCTTCCAGTTCCGCGCGGGCACGGGCGAGGATCGCTGCGTGATGGACTGCATCGCAAGCCTAAAGAACGGCGCCGACCTGCTCTGGATCGAGACCGAGAAGCCGCACATCGAACAGATCGCCGGCATGGTCGACCGCATCCGCGCGGTGATCCCGAACGCAAAGCTCGTCTACAACAACTCGCCGAGCTTCAACTGGACGCTGAACTTCCGCCAGCAAGTCTTTGACGCGTGGCGTGAATCGGGTCGCGACGTGTCGGCGTATGACCGCGCGCGCCTGATGAGCGTCGACTATGACGGCACGCCGCTGGGCGACGAGGCGGACGAGCGCATCCGCACCTTCCAGGCGGATTCGGCCAAGCGTGCCGGCATCTTCCATCACCTGATCACACTGCCGACCTATCACACCGCGGCACTCTCGACCGACAATCTCGCCAAGGAGTATTTCGGCGACGCCGGGATGCTCGGCTATGTGAAGGGCGTCCAGCGCAAGGAAATCCGCGAGGGCATCGCCTGCGTCAAGCATCAGAACATGTCGGGCTCCGACCTCGGCGACGATCACAAGGAGTATTTCGCGGGGGAGGCCGCGCTGAAGGCCGGCGGCGTGCACAATACGATGAACCAGTTCGCCGCCTGATCTACGGACCGGAGCGCAAGCTCCGGCCCTGACCTCGCAGCGGCGCACTGGTCGTCGACCGACTGTGCCGCTGCCGGGATATACGACAGCGCTTCGTACCGAACATGAACAAAATGTCATTTTCGGGGTTCCGCCACCCAAGTCGGCCGTTTAGGAGACGCGCTTCAAAGGGTGGCAAGGTGATGATGCGGAAGGTGAAATTTCTTCCCGTGGCGATGTGCCTGCCGATATTGGCCGCGTGCAACCGTCACCAATCGACGCTCGCGCCGTTCGGCGAGGAGGCGGACAAGGTTCGCTCGATCGCGATCGTGCTGGTCGTCGGTTCGGTTATCCTTGCCGCCGGTCTCGCGCTGCTCATGCGCCACGCGATGCGCGCGCCCGAAGGCCGGCTCACGCACAAGGGCGGGATGAAGCTGGTGCTGTGGCTCGGCGGGATCGGCCCGTCGATCCTGCTGCTCGGCTTGCTGCTTTATGCGCTCCCCGCGATGCGACCGATCCCGGTCGCGAATGCCGATCTTCGCATCAGCATCGAGGGCGAACAATTCTGGTGGCGGGTCCGCTATGCGCCGCCCGGCGGATCGCTGGTCGAGGCCGCGAACGAGCTGCGCCTGCCGGTCGGCCGCACCGTCGAACTGTCGCTGCGCAGCACCGACGTCATCCACAGCTTCTGGGTGCCGGGGCTCGCGGGCAAGATGGACATGATCCCCGGCCGCACCAACCGCCTCGTCGTCCGCGCGACCAAGGCGGGGACGTATCGCGGCGTGTGCGCCGAATTCTGCGGGCTCGGCCATGCGCTGATGGCGTTCGACGTCGTCGCGATGGAGCCCGCCGCGTTCGAGCGCTGGCTCGCCGCACAGGCCCGTCCCGCGACGCCGACCGCATCGCCCGGCGCGCGCCTGTTCGCCAGCTATGGGTGCAGCGGTTGCCACAGCGTCCGCGGGATCGGCCCGGTCGCCAAGATCGGCCCCGACCTGACGCATGTCGGATCGCGCGCGACGCTTGCCGCGGGCGTGTTGCCGATGACCCACGCCAATATCGCCGGTTTCGTCCGCGATCCCGGCAAGACCAAGCCCGGCGTGCGCATGCCCGCCTTCCCGCAAATGTCGGCCGCCGAGGCCGACCAGATCGCCAGCTATCTCCAGGGGCTCAAATGACCACCGAGAGCACCCCGTACGTCGCGCCCGACCAGAACGATCCCGCGGTTCGCAAAGGCCAGGAGGATCGCCTGCGCGAGGTGTGGAAGCCGCCCTCGGGCTGGTTCTTCCGCTGGACCGACGTCAACAACAACCGGATCGGCGTGTGGTACACGCTGACCGCGTTCGGCTTCATGCTGTTCGCGGGCGTGCTCGCGCTGATCATGCGCACGCAGCTGGCGGTGCCGAACAACGATCTGGTCACGGCGAACACGTTCAACCAGCTGTTCACGCTGCACGGCTCGATGATGATGTTCCTGTTCGCGGTGCCGATGTTCGAGGCGGTCTCGATCATCCTGCTGCCGCAGCTGCTCGGTGCGCGCGACCTGCCGTTCCCGCGACTGTCGGGCTTTGGCTATTGGAGCTTCCTAATCGGCGGCGTGTTCGTTTCCGGATCGATCTTCTTCGACGCCGCGCCCGATGGCGGCTGGTTCATGTATCCCCCGCTGACGACGCGGACCGATCTGAGCGGGCTCGGCGCGGACATCTGGATGCTGGGCCTCAGCTTCATCGAGGTGTCGTCGGTCGCAGCCGCGGTCGAGCTGATCGTCGGCGTGCTCAAATGCCGTCCGCCTGGCATGCGGCTCAACCTCATGCCGCTCTACGCCTGGTACATCCTGGTCGTCGCGGTGATGATCCTGTTCGCCTTCCCGCCGCTGATCGCAGGCGACGTGCTGTTCGAGATGGAGCGGCTGCTCAACTGGCCGTTCTTCAACGCGGAGAAGGGCGGCGACCCGCTGCTGTGGCAGCACCTGTTCTGGATCTTCGGCCACCCCGAAGTCTATATCGTCTTCCTGCCGTCGATCGCGCTGTTCGCGATGCTGATCCCGACCTTCGCGCAGCGGCACCTGCTGGGCTATCCGTGGATCGTGCTGGCCGCGGTCGGCACCGCGTTCCTGAGCTTCGGGCTGTGGGTCCACCACATGTTCACGACCGGGTTGCCCAAGATCAGCCTAGCTTTCTTCGCGGCCGCCTCCGAAGCGGTGGCGATCCCGACCGGCGTGCAGATCTTCGTCTTCATCGCGACCCTGTGGGCGGGCAACGTCAAGAAATCGACGCCGTTGCTCTATGCGAGCGGCAGCCTAGCCGTGTTCGTGATCGGCGGGCTGACGGGCGTTATGGTAGCGGTCGCGCCGTTCGACTGGCAGGCGCACGACACCTATTTCATCGTCGCGCATCTCCATTACGTGCTGATCGGCGGCACGCTGCTGCCGCTGTTCGCCGGGCTCTATTATTACTGGCCGCTGATCACCGGCAAGAAGCTGAGCGACAAGCTCGGGCGGATCGCGTTCTGGATCATGTTCGTCGGCATGAACCTGACGTTCTTCCCGATGCATCTGTCGGGGCTGCTCGGCATGCCGCGCCGCGTGTTCACGTACCCTGAGGAACTGGGGATCGGCGGGCTCAACCTCGCCTCGACCGCGGGCTCGTACCTGTTCGCGCTCGGCGTGCTGATCGTCTGCATCGATCTCGCACTGTCGCCGCGCCGCCCCAAGGCGCCGCGCAATCCGTGGAACGCGGGGACGCTCGAATGGCTCGCACTGCCCGACGACGAGGATTGGGGCATCCGATCGGTTCCGCTGATCGAGAGCCGCTACCCGATCTGGGACCAGAAGAACTTCGTCCAGAAGGTCGACGAGGGGCGCTTCTTCCTGCCCGACGCGGAGGAGATGCGCCGCGAATCGATCATCACCACCGTGCTCGATGCGCGGCCGTTGCAGGTGATCCGCCTCGGCACGCCGAGCGTGAAGCCGATGATGACCGCGGTCGCGCTGGCGGGCGTGTTCATCCTGACGACGTACCATCTGTACCTCCTGTCCGCGCTCAGCGGCATCGCGACGCTGGCCTGCGTGCTGTGGTGGCTGTGGACCGGCACCGCCGAGATCCCCGAAAAGCCGACCAAGCATATCGGCCACGGCATCGAGGTACCGCTCTACACCTCGGGACCGTCGGCGCCGGGCTGGTGGGCGATGTTCATCACGATGATGGCGGACGCGACCGCGTTTTCGGGGCTCGTCTTCGGCTATTTCTTCTTCTGGACGATCCACACCAATTTCCCGCCGACGGGCGCGGGGCTGGACGGACCGGGCGTGTTCTGGCCGATGGTCGCGCTGGCGGCGACGCTGGCCGGCTGGGCGGCCACGGTCGGCGCACGCGAAGTGCATCGCCGCGGCAACGTCGCCGCGGGCCGCCTGCTGCTCGTCCTTGGCATCGTCGCGACGCTGTCGAGCCTGTTCGCCGGGCTCGCCGGGCCGTGGTATTCGGGAATGGATCCTGAGCTGCACGTCTATCCGGCGATCGTCTGGACGCTGGCGATCTGGACCGCGGTGCACGCCGCGATCGGGGTGATCATGCAGGCCTATACGCTGGCGCGCAGCCTCGCAGGCAAGATGACGCCAGTCTATGACGCCGACCTGCGCAACATCACCGTATACCACCATTTCCTCGCACTGACGGGTATCGTGACGTTCTGCACGATCGGCCTGTTCCCGGGGGTCGCATGACAACGCCCAAGGACAACCGCAAGCACTGGGCACGCGACCTCAAGGTCACGTTGTGGACGCTGATCCTCCCGCCGACGATCTGGGCGGTGCATTTCATGTTCTGCTATCTGTGGGTTGCGGTCACTTGCGCGAAATCGCCGACGCCGGGGACGGCGCTGAACGGCTTTCCGCTGGCCACGCTGATCGCGACGATCGTCGCGCTGCTGGGGATCGTCGCGGCGGGCTATATCGCGCGAGTCCAGTCGCAGACGCCAGGCGACCCTGCGCCGCATGATGAGGGCACCGCGATCGACCGTCTGCGCTTCCTCGCGCTGTCGACCCGACTGCTCGCAGGCCTGAGCTTCGTCGCGGTCATTTTCACCGCACTGCCGGTCATCGTGTTCGGCGATTGCCGATGAGACGCGCGAGCCTGGTGCTCGGCGCGGTGCTGGTCCCGCTCGGCTGGGCGTTTGCCGCAGCGCCGCTCGGTATGGTCGGGCACATGGCGGGTCACATGATCGCAGTTGCGGTCGCGGCGCCGTTCCTCGCTTACGGCATCGCGGGTAGCCGCTTCGATCCGGCCGAGCGGTGGCCTGCGGTGGTAACGCCGCTGGTGATGTCGCTGGTCGAACTCGTCGTGGTGTGGCTATGGCACCTGCCCGCGTTGCGGCTGCGCGTCGACATGCAGCCGCTGGCGTTGCTGATCGAGCAGGCGAGTTTCCTCGGCGCCGGCCTGCTGCTGTGGAGCGCGGTGCTCGGCACGCAAACCGGCGGGGCGACCGACCGGCGCGTGTCGGGCGTCGCGGCAATGCTGCTGACGTCGATGCACATGACTCTGCTCGGTGCGCTGATCGGCCTGGCGCCGCGGCCGCTCTACGCCATGATGGCAATGCATCCGGCCGCGCACGGTCTCGATCCGCTCGAGGACCAGCAGCTTGGCGGCGTCGTCATGCTGATGATCGGTGCGGCAAGCTATTTTCTCGGCGGGCTCGCGATGCTCGGCGGTGTGTTGAAGACACGGAGCGCAACGGCATGACGATCCGGATCACCTGGGCGCGCACGGTCGCCGCCATCGTCGCGCTGATCGTGGCGGGGCTGCTATTTTCCTGGTCGGGGGTGTTCAACGTCGCCGCCTCGTCGGGGCATTGGAAGATCACCGACTGGTTCCTCCACTGGACGATGCGCAACTCGGTGCGCACGCATGCCGCCTTGACCGTGCCCGACGATCCCAAGGCGCGCGACGGGGTCGTCAGCGCGGCAGGCCTGTTCAAGGCGAGCTGTGCCGCCTGCCACGGCGCCCCCGGCGTCCGCCCGCTGCCGGTGATGCAGGCGGCGACGCCCCCTGCCCCCGATCTTTCGATCAACGCGCGCGAATGGACCGACAAGCAGCTCTTCTGGATCCTCAAGCAGGGCGTGAAATTCAGCGGCATGCCCGGCTGGGCGGCGAAAGACCGCGATGACGAGGTCCGCCACATGGTCGCGTTCGTCCGGCTGCTGCCCGAAATGTCGGCAGCGACCTACCGCGCGCTGACCGAAGTACCGGGGCCGACCAACGCAAGGATGGCGACGTGCGCTGGCTGTCACGGCGCCGACGGCCGTGGCCGCGGCCAGCCCGACATCCCCGTGCTCGGCGGCCAGAGCCCTGCCTATCTGCGCGCAGCACTTGAGGCCTATGCGACCGGCAAGCGACAGAGCGCGGTAATGGCGAACGCGGCCGCGACGCTGACTCCAGCCGAGATGACGCGCCTGGCGGATCATTTCGCGGCGATGCCCGGCATCGGCACGACCAAGCCCGCGGGCAGCGTCGAGGCTG
Organism: Sphingomonas sp. Leaf28; assembly: GCF_001421685.1. Classification (NCBI taxonomy): domain Bacteria; kingdom Pseudomonadati; phylum Pseudomonadota; class Alphaproteobacteria; order Sphingomonadales; family Sphingomonadaceae; genus Sphingomonas; species Sphingomonas sp. Leaf28. The sequence goes on from NZ_LMKX01000007.1 coordinate 618,039, forward strand.
CAAGGATCGACCGCGAAGGCCTGCCAAAGGTCCAGTTGCCCGCCTGCGCAAGCTGCCACGCGCCCGGCAAGCCCTATCCCGTGCTCGCCGGCCAGCGCGCGAGCTACATCGCGCAACGCCTGCGGAACTGGCGCGGCGACGAGACGGTCGTCGATGCACGCAAGTCGCAGTCGACGATGCCCGTCATCGCTCGGCGGATACCCGAGGACATGATCGACCCGCTTGCCCGCTATCTAGCCGGTCGCTGAGCGCTCAGCCGGTAGCGGGCAACAGCTCGATCGAGACCGAACGGTCGCCGAACAGATCGGCGAGCCGTTCGCCGGAGGCTAGTGCCGTATCGCCCCACCAGTCGCGCACGCCGATCCCGTCGAGGTGACGCTCGGCAGACCGTAGCGGCACGACACACCGCAAGACCGCCCTGTCGCCTACCCGTCGAAACGCGATGACCTGATCCGCACGAGGGCCGGTGACGGCAATGGGCTCATATCTGCCCGTTGCGAACAATGCCGGATGATCGCGCCGCAGCGTCAGAAGCCGCTGGATAAGTGCCATCTTCGCCGGCGGCTCGCCGTCCAGGGTCGCCTGCAAGCGCGCATAGTCCACCGGGCGGCGGTTGTCGGGATCGACCAGGCTCAGGTCGGTAGCCTCGGTCCCCTGATACAGATCGGGCACGCCGGGCACTGTGTAACGCAACGCGACTTGGGCGAGGCTGTTCGCTTCGGCTGCGGGGGCCAACTTCGCGACGAGGGCGGTCAGGTCTTCCAGAAGCGCCTGCGATCGCGTGGGATCGAGAAGCGCTCGCGCCAGATCGTGGCAGCGCGTTTCATAGTCCGAGTCCGGTGACTCCCAAGACGAGCGCAACTTGGCCTCGCGCAAGGCCTTTTCCTGCCACGCCACGATCCGCTCCGCATAGTCGGACAGCCTTCCGCCGTCCGCCGCGGAGAGGCCCTCCGGCCAGGCGCCGAACAGTGTCTGAAGCAGCATATAGCTGTCATCCGGCGCCACCCCGTCGGCGAAGGGCAGCGCGAGGTCCAGCCATCGTTCGACATGCGTGCGCCACAGATCAGGCACTTCGCTCAGCACGGCGAGCCGCGCGCGCACGTCTTCGCCGCGTTTGTGGTCATGTGTCGCGGTGGCGAGCATCGCCGCAGGCCAGTCGCGTGCGCGATCGATCAGCGCAGCATGAAAGTCTTCGATATCCAGCGACATGCGGCTTGCGTCGAAGCCGACGTCGTTGCGCGAGAGCAAGCGGCCATATCGGTAGAAGGCGGTATCCTCCACAGCCTTGGCGGCGATCGGCGCGGAGAGCTGCTGGAATTTGCGGACCGCCTCCGCCGCCAGCCCGGCGTCCCCGGGGCCCTCGCCTGCCAACCATGCCAGGATCCGGTCGACGACCGCGTCCTCGCCTGGCGGCACGAACTCGGCGACACGCTCGCGGACCGTTTCGCGGATTGCAGCGTCGGCTGCGGGGGCGGCATCGCCGGTCCCATAGGTGCGGTAGATCGGGAAGACCCACAACAGGCGCTCGACCGCCCGGTCGAGCATGCCGCGCGTGAGGCCGTCGCACTCCGGCGTCGAACGCGCCAAGGCCACGAACGCCTCGACGCACCCGCGGCGCTGGCCATCGAACTGCCAGGCAAGCAATTCCTGCCGCGCGCGCAGTTCCTCGGGTGCAAAGGCAGCGGATCGTCCGCTTATGTCCGCCCACAGAGTAGCGAGCGGTTCTGCGCCGCTGCCCGCGTGGAGTAGCGCCGCGACCTGCTCCATGAAATCATAGCCGCTGGTGCCGTCGACGCGCCAGTCCGTCGCGAGCGGCTCGCCATCCGCCAGGATCTTCTCGATGACGATGTACGCCGGGCCGGGCGGTGCGTCGGCCGGCCGTGCAATCGCGTCGAGCCGCGTGCGGAGCTGGCGGCAATAGCCCGCGGGATCGGTAAGTCCGTCGACGTGGTCGACGCGGACGCCGTCGATCAGGCCCTCGCCGTAGAGGCGGAAATACAGCGCATGCGTCGCGTCGAAGACGACCGGGTCCTCGACCCGCAGGCCGGCAAGGTCGTTGATCGTGAAGAACCGCCGCCAGTTGAGCTCGTCATTGGCAACACGCCACGAGGCCAGACGGTAATGCTGCCGGTCGGCCAGCGCGGCAATATCCGCGGTGGCCGCGGTCGCTTGGTCCTCATCGCGGAGCGGCAGACGGTGCTCGCCATAGGCTTCGAGGACGTAACGGCCGTCGACCTGCTCGACCGTCAGCCCGCCGCTCGCGATCGTTTCGGCCAGCGGATCGCCGAGGATCGGCAGGACGAGCTTTTCCCGCCAGTCGATGTCGAAATAGCGGGCGAACGGACTGGCTTCCCCGCGCGCGAGGACGTCGTTCCACCACTCATTCTCACCGCCAGCCACGCCCATATGATTGGGGACGATATCGATGATGATGCCCATATCGCGCGCACGGAGCGCCGCGACCAGGCTCCGGAACGCATCCTCGCCGCCGAGTTCGGGATTGATGCTGGTCGGATCGGCAACGTCATAGCCGTGCGTCGACCCGCGCCGCGCCCGCGTGATCGGCGAGGCATAGGCATGGCTGATCCCGAGCGTGTCGAGATACGGCACCAGCGCCTTGGCATCGGCGAAGGTGAAATCCTTGTGGAACTGGAACCGGTAGGTCGCGCGGGGGGTCATGCGGGTCTCGTGGCGTTGAGGGCGTCGATACGGGCGGTGACGTCGGCGCAGTCGAGCAGCGCCTCGGTCGTGTCGGGCAGACGGCGGCGCCAGTTGGGATGCTCGTCGATCGTGCCCGGCAGGTTGGGCTGCTCGACCAGTCCGGCGAGATCCTCGACGGGCACGATGGCGAGCGCGCAGGGGGTGCTCGCGACATGCGCGATCGCCGCATCGACGACCGGGTCGGTGTCGTCCTCCGCAGGTTGATCGCGGCCCGTGTCGAACGCGGCCCACAGCGCGGCCCGATGCTCGGCGCGTGCGGCACGGTCTGCGGCTTCGTCGAGCGCCTCGGACGTGCGGCCCAGCGCCCAGGTCCAGCCGATATCACGCCCGCTCCACCAGCCGGCGACGGTCGCCAGATCATGCGTGCCGGTCATCGCCACCGCGTCGGGCGACCATTTCACGGGAGGGACGAAGCCATCGGCATCACGCTCGAACCACAAGACGCGCATGCCGAGCATCGCACGCGCATCCATCGCCTCGCGGAACCCATCGGGGACGGTGCCGAGATCCTCGCCGATGACGATCGCCTTGGCGCGGTGCGACTCCATCGCGACGATCCGCATCAGGTCGTCGAACGGCATGTCGAGATACGCGCCGTCCGCGGCCGATGCGCCCTCGGGTACGACCCACAGGCGGCGCAGGCCGAAGGCGTGGTCGATACGGATGCCGCCGGCATGCGCGAGGGCTGCGCGGATCGTCGCGATAAACGCGGCGAATCCGGTATCGCGAAGCGCTTGCGGATCGAACCCGGTAATGCCCCAGCTTTGACCATCAGGGCCCAACGGATCCGGCGGCGCGCCGATGGACAGCCCGGTGAGCAGATCGCCGCGCCGGCTCCAGCCGTGGCTGCCGCCTGGGTCCATCCCGACGGCAAGGTCGGCGATGAGGCCGATCGCCATGCCCGCATCCTTGGCGGCCGCCTGCGCGGCGTCCAGATCACGGCGCGCGCGCCACTGGAGGAACGCGTAGAAGGCGACGTCCTCGGCATGATCCTCGACGAAGCGGCGGACGGCAGCGCTGGCCGGGTCATGATAGTCGGCCGGCCATTGCTGCCAGCCGCGTGCACCCGTCCGTGCGAAGAAGTGCGCGTGGAGGGCGTCGAATTCGGCGTGGCGTTCGAGGTCCTCCCCGCCGTCTCGTCGGAACGCGTCGAGACTTTCGCCAATCTCGGCAACCTCTTCTGCGTAGGTCTTGCGAAGCTGTGCGAGCTTCGCAGGTATCGCGTTCTGCCAATCGATCAGATCAGCGGAGACGTCAGCCAAAGCGTCCGCGTCGACGGACGGCGTCCCATAGAGGCCGTTGAGAAACTGGCGGCTCGATGGCGCATAGGGGCTGTAGCGGCTGGCATCGGCGGGAAACAGCGCGTGCGTGGGGCTGATCGCGAGCGCATCGGCGCCCCGGGCGCCAAAGGCACGCGCAGCATCGACCAGCGTTCCGAAGTCGCCGAAAGCCTTGCGAGTGTCGCCGCAAAGGCTGGGGATCTGAACCGCGGGCGCCCAGCATTTGCGTCCGGGGACCGCGTCCGCGATCGTAAAGCAGCGGCGTGGAGCGACGAGCAGATCGATCTGAGTGCCGTCGATCGCGAGACGGTGATACCCGACCTGCTCGATCGGCTTCAACGCGCCGTTTTCCACCGGCAGCGAGATCCTCGTGCCGTCTTCGAGTGTCAGTTCGGAACTGCTCGAAGCCGTCGCGGGAAGCACAATCGGGTCTCCGCAATCGACGGACAGGAACCGGGGCGCATGGGCCGTCCTGCGCTCGATCGCAGCGAGGCTGTCGGCGATCTGCGTGTCGCTGCCGGATGCATGGCCGAGGCGAGCGAGGATCGTCCGCAAGGCATCGTCGGATACCGTCTGGCGACGCCCGGCAGCGTCCTGCCAGTCGCGCTGCAGCCCGGCGGCCGTCGCGAGCATGTGCAGGTCGCTCATCGCGCCAACCAGACCGCGATGCTGCCGGGCAGGCCGGGGTCGCCATCCTCGAAGATCGGCGCAGCCTCGATGACAGGAAAGGCTACCGCCTCGTCCCCCAGGTTCAGCGCGATCGTGAGAACCGCGTCGTCCTCCATCCGCCAGCGCGCGACGACAGCCCCCTCCCCGTTCGCTTCCGCACCGATCGCAGTCGTGCCACGTAACCGAGGGATGATCGCCTCGTGGCGAATCTTGAGCAGCGTGGCGTACAGCGCTTGCCACGTCGCAGCATCCGGGCCGGGATGCGCGCGCGACTGGTCGAACGTCTCGAGCGCGTTGGGATCGGGGATGGCCTTGCGCGCTTCGGGATGGGCGAACGCGGCGAACTTGGCGAATTCCTTGCGCCGCCCTTCGCGCACCGCATCGGCGAGCTCGTCGTGGAAGTCGGTGAAGAACAGGAACGGGCTCTCGCTGCCCTGCTCGTCCCCCATGAACAGCAGCGGGATCTGCGGCCCCAGCAGGAGCAACGCGGTCGCGGCCCGAAGCTTTTGCCGGTCGGTAAGCAGCGTCAGGCGCTCGCCCATCGCGCGGTTGCCGATCTGGTCATGGTTCTGGAGGAACGCGACGAACGCGGTTGGCGACAGGTGCGCGCTGGGCTTGCCACGCGGCTTGCCGTCATGGTTCGGCGAGCCCTCGCCCTGATAGATAAAGCCCTCGCCCAAGCAGCGCGCGAGGCGTTCGGCGGGCCGGTCCGCAAAGTCGCTATAATAGGCGCTGGTCTCGCCGGTCAGCAGGACGTGCAGCACGTTGTGGAAATCGTCGTTCCACTGCGCATCGAACGCCGCGGGGTGGAGGCGATCGGCGTCGTTGCCTTCGTTCTCGAGGACGAGATGAACGTGGCGGCCCGCGGTCTTCTTGCGGAGTTCGGCCGCCATCGCGTCGAGGAAGTCGTCATTCTCGATCGCGTGGACCGCATCGAAGCGGAGACCATCAAACTTATAGTCGTTCAACCACATCAGCGCATTGTCGACGAAATAGCGGTGGACCGGCGCCTGATCGACCGCGACCGCGCCGCCCCAAGGGGTATCGACTTCGGGGTGAAAGAACCCCTTCGCATAGGCGCCGAGGTAGTTCCCGTCGGGCCCGAAGTGATTGTAGACGACGTCGAGGAACACCGCGAGACCGAGTTCGTGGGCGCGATCGACCAGCGCCCTCAGGTCGTCGGGCGTGCCGTAGCTCTCGGCAGGAGCATAAGGCAGAACGCCGTCATAGCCCCAGTTGCGCATGCCGCCGAACGCATTGACCGGCATGAGTTCGATCGCCGTCACGCCAAGCTCGGCGATCTCTGGAAGCCGGTCCGCGACACCCGAAAAACCGCCCAGCGCGCCGACATGGACCTCCTGGATGACCATCTCTTCCCAAGCGCGCCCGCGCCAGTCCGTCGTGCGCCATTCATAAGCGGCGTGGTCGACGACGACGCTCCAGCCATGGACCCCGCCCGACTGCGCGCGCGACGCCGGGTCCGGGACCGTAAGGTCGTCCGCCAGCCGGAACCGGTAGCGCGCGCCTGCGCCGACCGGCGCCTTTGCGCTGAACCACCCGTCAGGCCCGCTGGTCATGGCGACCGCATCGCCGCCGGCTATCTCGAGCGTCACCCGATCGCGGTCGGGTGCCCAGAGGCGGAAGGTCGTCCCATCGGCCTCGAGCGTCGGTCCCCAGCCGATCATGCCGCCGCAATCGTCCATGTCAGCAGCGCCGCACCCTGCGGGGGAAGCTCATAGCTGTCCTTGATCGGCGTGGCGGGCTGATCCGGCTTGCTGCTGTCGATGAGGACAACGCGTTCGGCATCCTCGGGCGGCGGCATGTGGAAGGTCAGCGGGCCTTCCGAGGCGTTGAGCAGGAGCGAGATCACCTGCACCTCGCCCGACTCGCGCTCGCATGCCCGACGCATGACCAGTGCGCGACCGTTGGTGTTCTCCCAATCCTCGGAGGTGAGCTGCTGGCCGCGCTCGTCCCACCATTCGATGTCCTTGAGGCCCTCGGCGGGCGTATCCTCGCCGTACAGGAAGTTCCCAGCGCGGAGCATCGGATAGTCGCGACGCAGCGCAATCAGCCGCGCTGTGAAGTCGATCAGCGCGTCACCCTCGGGCGACTTCGCCTTCTCCCAGTCGAGCCAGCTGATCTCGTTATCCTGACAATAGGCGTTGTTGTTGCCATTCTGCGTCCGCCCGAACTCGTCCCCGGCAACCAGCATCGGCGTGCCGAGCGAGGCGAACAACGTCGTCAGCATCGAGCGCATTACGCGCTGGCGGGTCTCGAGGATCGCCGGATCCTCGGTCGGCCCTTCGACGCCCCAGTTGCGCGAGCAGTTGTTCGAATGGCCGTCGCGATTGTCCTCGCCATTCGCGTCGTTGTGCCGCTCCTCATAGGCGACCGTATCCGCCAGCGTGTAGCCGTCATGCGCGCCGAGCAGGTTGACGCTCGCCCATGGCCGCCGCGCGCGGCGGTCGAACAGATCGGCCGACCCGGTGAGGCGGGCGGCGAGATCGGCGCGCTGCGCGTGATCGCCGCGCCAGAATTTGCGCACCGTATCGCGGTATTTGTCGTTCCATTCCGCGAAGCCGGGGGGGAAGTTGCCGAGCTGATAGCCGCCGGGGCCGATGTCCCAAGGCTCGGTGATCAGCTTCAGCTTGCCGAGCACCGGATCCTGCCGCAGCACGTCGAAGAACCCCGCGCCCGGATCGAAGCCCGTATCCGTCCGCCCCAGCGTCAGCCCGAGATCGAAGCGGAAGCCGTCGATGCCGAAGCTCGTCGCCCAGTAGCGCAGCGAATCCGCGACCATCTGGATGACGCGCGCCTTGGTCAGGTTCAGCGTGTTGCCGGTGCCGGTGTCGTTGATCGAGAAGCGCGGATCGTCCTTGACCAGCCGGTAATAGCTCGCATTGTCGAGCCCGCGCCACGAAAGCGTCGGCCCCTGTTCCGAGCCCTCGCAGGTGTGGTTGTAGACCACGTCGAGGATCACCTCGATCCCGGCCGCATGCAGCCGTCGGATCGAACGGCGCAGTTCGTTGTGGCTGTCGGTCGCGAAGAACGAGCGCTCGGGCGTGAAGAAATTGAGGGTGTTGTACCCCCAATAGTTTCGCAGCCCCTTCTCCTGCAGGAAGCGATCCTGGATGTAGGTGTGGATCGGCAGCAGCTCGATCGCGGTCACGCCGAGCCGCTTGAGGTGATCGATGACCTTGGGATTGCCGAGCGCCGCGAAGGTGCCGCGTTCGGAGGGCTGGACCTCGTCGAACAGCTTGGTGAGGCCCTTGGTATGCGCCTCGTAGATCACCGTCTCGGACCACGGCGTGTTGGGCCGCACATCGCGCGACCAGTCGAAATGGCTGTCGGTCACGACTCCCTTGGGCATCGTCAGCGCGCTGTCGCGCTTGTCGAAGCTCAGGTCCGCGCGTGGCGACTTGACCTGATAGCCGTACATCGCGTCGGTCCAGCGGAGTTCGCCGATCATCTGCTTGGCATAGGGATCGAGCAGCAGCTTGTTCGGGTTGAACCGGTGGCCTTCCTCGGGTGCGTACCGCCCATGCGCGCGGTAGCCATAGACGAGGCCGGGCTGCGCGTCGGGGAGGTAGCCGTGCCAGACCTCGTCGGTCCATTCGGGGAGCGCATAGCGTTTCAGCTCACGGCGGCCGGTCTCGTCATAGACGCAGAGCTCGATCTTCTCGGCGTTGGCGGAATAGACCGCGAAATTGACGCCAAGGCCGTCGAACGTAGCGCCCAACGGATAGGCGGAACCGGCGTCGAGCGTGTCGGGCAGTAGATGCAAGGCGAAGACCCTTTTCGTGGCGCCGACCGCAGCTTTATCGCGGTGCAGCATTGCTTGGCGTGAAACCCGTCCGCCGCTTCCTATGTTCCCAGTTCCGCAGCGAGTTTTCGCCGCGCGATTCTTATCAGCAAGGGACGACTATGCGCACTTCTCTCACCGTCGGATCGACCATCGCATGAGCGGGCCGAAACTGTTCGCGCCGCTGACGATCGGCAACCTGACGCTCGCCAATCGTATCGTCATCGCGCCGATGTGCCAATATTCGGCCACCAATGGCTGCATGAACGACTGGCACCAGATCCACCTCGGACAACTCGCGCTGTCGGGTGCCGCGCTGCTGACGATCGAGGCAAGCGCGGTGCTGCCCGAGGGGCGGATCACGTACGGCGATGTCGGGCTGTACGACGATGCGACCGAGGCCGCGATGGCGGGCGTGATCGAGAGCATCCGGCGCTGGTCCGACATGCCGATCGCGATCCAGTTGTCGCACGCGGGCCGGAAGGCATCGTGCGAAGTGCCGTGGAAGGGCGGGCTCCAGATCGCGCCGGGCGAACCCAATGGCTGGCAGTCCGAGGGGCCCTCGACCGTACCGTTCCTCCCCGAGGAGAATGCGCCGGTCGCGCTCGGCCGCGAGGGACTGGCACGGGTCCGCGATGCGTTCGTGGCCGCGACGGTGCGCGCCGCGCGGCTCGGGATCGACGCCGTCCAGCTGCACGCCGCGCACGGCTATCTGCTGCACGAATTCCTGTCGCCGCTGTCGAACCGTCGCGAGGACGAGTATGGTGGCAGCCTTGAAAACCGGATGCGGTTCCCGCTCGAGGTGTTCGATGCGGTTCGCGCGGCATTCCCGACCGAGCGCGCGGTGACGATGCGCGTGTCGGGCACCGACTGGGCCGAGGGCGGCTGGGACTCCGATCAGACGGTGGCGTTTGCCAAGGCGCTCGAGGCGCGCGGCTGCAGCGCGATCCACGTCTCGAGCGGCGGCACGACGCCCGCGCAGCAGATCCCCGTCGGGCCGAGCTACCAAGTACCGCTCGCACGGGCCGTGAAGCAGGCGGTGTCGATCCCGGTCGTCGCGGTCGGGCTGATCACCGACTATGAGCAGGCCGAGGCCATCGTGGGTACGGGCGATGCCGATATGATCGCGCTCGCCCGCACGATCCTCTACGATCCGCGCTGGCCTTGGCATGCCGCGGCGCATCTGGGCGGGAAGGTCAAGGCGCCGAACCAGTATCTACGGTCGCAGCCGCGGCAATTTAAGGATCTGTTCGAGGGGTGAGGGCTGCATCTAAAGCTGTTCCCCCGCGGAGGCGGGGGTCCAAGGTTACACACGACATCGTCTGAGAGTCTGGCCCCCCGCCTCCGCGGGGGAACAGATTTTTCAGCGGCAGCTCAGCCCGCGACGGTCATGACCGAGCCGGAATCGACCCGGATATCCGCGCCGTTGATGAAGCTCGCCCGCTCGGAGCACAGGAACACGATCGCTGACGCGACCTCTTCCGCGGTGCCACGGCGCTTCAGCGTCATGCCGGGGCGCTCCTCCTCGAGAAACGTCTCGATCGCCTCGTCGAAGCTCGTGCCCTTCTCGTCGGCGCGCTTCTGCATCATCTTGTCGGTCATCGGCGTCGCGATGAACGCGGGCGATACCGTGTTCACCAGCACGTTGTCGCAGCCATAGGCCTTCGAGAGCCCCTTTGACAGGCTGGAGATGCCCGCCTTCGATGCGCAATAAGCGAGTTCGTCGACATAGGGCTGCACCGCATCCTCCGAGCTCATCAGCACGATGCGGCCCCATTTGCTCGCGCGCATCGCCGGGATCGCCTCGCGGCAGACGCGCACCGCACCCATCAGGTTGATGTCGATCGTCGACTGCCAGCCTGCATCGTCGACATCGAGGAAATCGCCCGTCGCGCCCGTCACCCCTGCGCAGTTGACCAGGATGTCGGGCTCGCCGAGCTTCGCGCGGACCTTCTCGAACAGAGCCGTGACGTCGTCGAGCTTGGTGAGGTCCGCCTCGACCGCGATGATCTCGCCATGCGCCTTCAGGTCCTCGACGCTGGAGTCCAGGTCGCCGCCCGGCTGGTCGGAGATTGCGACCCGTACGCCTTCCTGCAGGAGCATCCGGGCGGTTTCCTTGCCCATGCCGCTGTCCGCGCCGGTCACGAGCGCGATTTTGCCTGCGATATCGAGGTTCATGCTGTCGTCCTTGTGGTGGTGATGAAAATCATGCCCATTCCCGCGGACCGTCGCTGTCGAGCGCGCGGTCGAGGTAGAAGGCGGCACTGATCAGCGCGAGATGGCTAAAGCCTTGCGGGAAATTGCCGAGGAAGCTGCCATCCTGCGCGATCTCTTCGGCGAACAGCCCGACATGGTTGGCGTGCGCGAGCAGCTTTTCGAAGTTCAGCCGCGCCTCGTCGAGCCGCCCTGCCCGCGCGAGGCATTCGACATACCAGAATGAGCAGGCGACGAACGTCCCTTCCTGCCCCGGCAGGCCATCGTCGATCCGGTAGCGATAGACCTGCCCGTCATCGGACAGGTCTTCGCCGATCGCCTTTAGCGTCGCGAGCCACTTCGGATCGGTCGCGCCGATAAACCGGACCAGCGGCATCATCAGCAACGCGCCATCGACCGCCTTGTCCTCGGGCGCGTCGCCGATCGCACGGACGAAGCGGCCGAGATCGTCGTCCCAGAACTGCGCCCAGATATCATCATGGATCGCCGTCCGCGTTTCCGACCAGCGCACCAGCGGCGCCGGGAGCGAGCGCTTCTGCGCAAGCCGCACCGCGCGATCGATCGCGACCCAACTCATCAGCCGCGAGTGCAGATAATGCTTCTTCGGCCCGCGGACTTCCCAGATCCCCGAATCCGGCGTCGCCCAGGTATCGCAGACCTGATCGACGATCCGGCCGATCGCTACCCAGGAATCATGCGCGATCGCCTCGCCATATTTGCTGCCGAGATAGGTCGCGTCGAGCAGCGCGCCGTAAATGTCATGCTGTGTCTGGTCCTTGGCCTCGTTGCCGACGACGATCGGCGCGGCACCGCCAAAGCCGCGCAGGTCCAGCTTGCGCTCGTCGGCGATCTCGCCGCCGTCGAGTGCGTACATCACGCCGAGATGCCCCTTCGAACACGCCTGTGCCCGATCCATCGCCCAGTGGAGGAAGCCGACCGCCTCCTCCTGATAGCCCAAGCGAATCAGCGCATAGACGGTGAACGAAGAGTCGCGGATCCACGTCGCGCGGTAGTCCCAGTTGCGCACCCCGCCCGGCGCTTCGGGCAGGCCGAAGGTCGCTGCGGCGGCGATCGATCCGTGCTTGCGCGAGGTAAGCAGTTTCAGCGCCATCGCCGACCGCTCGACCGTCTCGCGCCAGCGACCGCGATAGCGCGAGGTGCGGCTCCAGCTCCGCCAATACGCGATGTCGCGTTCGACGATCGCATCGAGCGCATCGGTGTCGAGCGAGACGTCGTCCGGGTTGCTCAGGATCAGCGAGACGGAGTCGCCTTCACCAAGATGGATCTCGGCGGTCAGGTCGCACCCGTCGGCAACCAGCGACCCTGCGCCATGCAGCGCGAGCGCAAGCCCGCTCTCATGATCGAACCGCCCGCGCGAGACGTCTGTGCCGTCCGTCGCCACCGAGGCCTTGCGCCCCACGACGCCATAGTCGAACCGCGGCGCGCACCGCACCCGCACCGTCGCCGATCCCCGCGTGCAGGTCAGTCGCCGGACCAGCCGCGATGGCGCATCGTCCGCGTCATTGCCCACCGGCATGAGGTCGATCAGATCGACGCTCGCCGCGTCCGCCATCCAGCGGGTGAGCAGGATGTTGGTTTCGGGCAGATACATCTGGACGATGTTGGCCCCCGGCAGATCGGGCTCGGCGGCGAAATACCCGCCCGTTTCGGTGTCGAGCAATCGCGCGAATACCGATGCGCTATCGAGGCAAGGCCAGCAGAGATAGTCGATCGTCCCCGCCGTATCGACCAGCGCGACGGTTTCCAGATTGCCGATCGCGCCGTGATCCGCGATCGATATGGCCGCCTTATCCATTGTCGCGGAAGCCCGGATACAGGCTCATGCCGCCGTCGATCGTCAGCGTCGATCCGACGATATAGTCCGCTGCATCCGAGGCGAGGAACAGTGCCGCCCGCGCCACGTCGTCGGGATCGCCGATCCGGGCATAGGGAATGAGTTCGAGCAGCTTGTTCTGGTCGGCGGTGGCATCCGCGTTGATCTCGGTCGCGATCGCGCCGGGGGCGATGCCGTTCACGCGGATCCGGTCGCCCGCAACCTCCTGCGCCAGCGTCCGCATCAGCATCCCGCTGCCACCCTTCGACGCGGCGTAATTGGCGTGCCCGGCCCAGGGGATGACCTCGTGTACCGAACTCATGAACAGGATCTTGCCGATCGCGCGGCTGACGCCGCGATCGCCCTGCGTGCGAAACCGCCGCACCGCCTCGCGCGAGACGAGGAACTGCCCGGTCAAATTCACGTCGATGACCCGCTTCCAGTCCTCGAGCGACAGCTCGGCATAGGGCGCATCCTTCTGCATGCCCGCATTGGCGAACACGATGTCGACGCCGCCGAACCGCGCGACCGTTTCGTCGAACAACTTCAGCACCGCCGCCTCGTCCGACGTGTCCGCTTCGCACGCAAAGGCCTCGCCGCCGGCCTGCACGATGTCCTCGACGACCGCGCGCGCCTTGTCCGCGCTGCTGTTGTAGTTCACCGCGACCTTCGCGCCCGCCTTCGCAAACGCGATCGCGGACGCACGGCCAAGCCCGGAACTCGCGCCGGTGACGATCGCCACCTGGCCTGTCAGGTCGATATGCATGGCTAGTCTTTCGCTGGGGATTATCGCCGCTCAACGCGCCCCGGCGAAAGTTTATCCCTGCGCACGCTCGACATCGCCCGCAGACGGCGGGGCTAAGCCCTTGACGGTGCACAGCGTTGCATCGCCAACCTTTGGTTAACGGTTGGCGGGCATGATGGTGCGATCGAAAGGATCGCCCCCATGGCACGCCACCAGGACATCTTCACGCTCGTCGGCAATCGCATGCGCGCACCGCTGCACCGCGACGACTGCGCCTCCGCCTTTGAGCGGCCCCCGATCGCCGACCTGATCCGCCGGATCGACCAGGCGCTGCAGATCCGCCGCGCCGCCTGACGCCGGCAGGCCGCTCCGCGGTTCAGTCCTCGGAGGTCTCGGACTGTCTCAGGACACTCGCATAGAGTTCTGCCGCGCGCTGCTCGCGCGGGTCCTTGAACGCGAGGTGTGGCGCGGGCGCCTCGCCCGTCGCCCGAAGCACCGCCCATAACGCAAAGCGCCGGCCCGGCTCCCGCTCGGTGCCGAACGCGAGCGAGAGCCGGTCCCGCCCCGCCGCCAGCGCGGTGGGGTCGAGCGTATCGATGTCGGCCGTCCCGAAAAAATGGTGCGAGATCGCGTCAAGGTCCATCGCGCTCCCATGCGGTCAGCGGCGTCGCCGCGCAACCCGCAGGCTATGCTCCGGCGAGTGTTGCGAACACCGCGTGCATTGCCTAGATGCGCTCACCGACTGGCCTGGAAGAGTGTCCGAGTGGTTTAAGGAACTGGTCTTGAAAACCAGCGATGGGGTAACCCATCCGTGGGTTCGAATCCCACCTCTTCCGCCAGGTCAGCAGCGTTCGGACATATCCGCAGGGAAGACGACCGGCGCGTCCCCGTCCTGCCACGGCGCGAACCTGGTCATCGCGCGGCCGAACAGCGGCGATCCGAGGAACGTCGCCAGCCAGCGCTGAAGGGCGGGAAGCGGCAACGCGTCGAAATAGCCGCGATCGGTTTCGGCAAACTGGCGGACGAACGGCAGGATCGCGATGTCGGTCATCGATAGCCGGTCCCCACCCAGCATCAGGCGAGTATCGAGGCGATCGTCCAGCCTCTGCAGGAACCGCGTTGCCTCGGCCCGGTGATCGACGGCATCCGCGGGATAGCGATCGGCATATTTGTAGCGGTCAAGGTGATGCTTGAACGCGCCGTCAGTGTCGGCGACCAGCATCGCGTCGTCCGGCGACATCCAGTCGGCTGCTCCGCTCTCCGCCGTGGCCCACCGCATGATGTCGAGACTTTCGTCGAGCACCCGCTGGTCCGGCAGGACGAGCACCGGCACCGTCGCCTTTGGCGAAACCTCCAGCATCGCCGCGGGTTTGGCACGCAACACGACTTCGCGCAGTTCGACCGCCACGCCGCGCATGAGCAACGACAGGCGCGCACGCATCGCATAGGGGCAGCGGCGGAAGCTGTAGAGGATCGGTAGCGTCATCGGACCGGGCTTACCCGATCCCGTCGAGCCGATCACGGGCACAGTTGGCCCCGATCCGTTGGCAGCGATCGCCGTACCCCGTTATGCGCCATGCAGATCGTATAGTGATCCGCATGCGGATTCGTGCGTTGTCCGCGAATGACGAACACAGGCACACCGATAGACGAAACAGGCACGCTGATCCGCGAGGGTGGAGCATTCCTATTGCAACGCGATTCAGGCGGTCGTTACACGCTGCAACTTGGCCGAATGCCGGTTGATCATGTGCAGAAGCGCGTACGTATAATCGGCGTCGCAATCGCACCGGATCTGATCAGCGTCGATGGGGTATCGAGTGCGTGATTGTGCGTGATCGAAAGAATTTCGCTGACCCGCGCAATTTCGAATAGTGTCTAATATTTCATAACTTCGTGGCTTTTCATTCTGTTGCACACGTTGTAGTCCGCCTTCCGCCGGGGGGCAGTAGAAACAAGGACTGAGTGTGACCGATACAATCAACCCCGTGGAGCTTGCTGCGGAACTGACTGCAGCTTGGCTGGCCAATCCGAACACGCGCACGTCGGCGGATGATGTTCCCGCGTTCCTCGTGTCGATGCATGCCGCCGTCATCAAGCTCACCGACGGCAGCGATGCCGAAGCCGCCGCTGCGCCTTCGCAGAGCCATGAGCCTGCGGTCACCGCGCGCAAGTCGCTCGCGTCGCCCGATCACATCATCTCGATGCTCGACGGCAAGAAGTACAAGACGTTGCGTCGCCACCTGACGACCAACGGCCTGACGCCTGAACAGTATCGCGAGCGCTTCAACCTGAAGGCCGACTATCCGATGGTCGCTGCGAACTATTCCGAAGCACGCCGCGCAATGGCAAAGTCGATCGGTCTCGGTCGCAAGGCCGGCAGCACGGTCGAAAAGGCTGTGGACTCGGCGGGCAAGACGGTTCGCAAGAGCGGCAAGGCCGCACTCGACGCCGCCAAGAAGACGCTCGGCAACGAAGAGTAATAACGATGCGGGGAAGGTCTATGGACCTTCCCCGTCTCGCATGCGGCCCGGCTCAGAGGCCAGGCAGAGCCATCCGCAAATTCGTCTTGGCCAGTTCGATCACTTCATCGCCGCGACCGTTGAGGATCGCCTTGGCCATGTAGAGGCTGAACCCCTTCGCCTGTTCGGCCTTGATCGACGGCGGCATCAGCAATTCATACGACGCCGTCTTCACCGAAACGAGTGCCGGACCGTCATGCGCAAACGCACGGCGCAACGACTCCTTCAGGTCGGCAGACTCGGTCACGGTGATGCCGAGCATCCCCGACGCCTGCGCGATCATCGCGAAATCCGGATTCTCCAGCTTGACGTTGACGTCGAGGAACCCACCCGCCTTTTGCTCCAGCGCGACGAAACCCAGTTCGCCATTGTCGACGATCACGATCTTTACCGGCAGGTCGAGCTGTTTGAGCGTCAACAGATCGCCCATCGACATCGCGAACCCGCCATCCCCCGACAGCGAGATGACCTGACGCCCGGGACAGGCCGCCTGCGCGCCGATCGCCTGCGCGAGCGCGTTCGCCATCGATCCATGGTTTGCCGAGAACAGCAAGCGCCTGCGGCCGTTCACGGTGATGTAGCGGCACGCCCAGGCAGTCGGCGTGCCGACGTCCGCGGAGATGACCGCATCGTCCGCTGCCAGATCGCTCAGCACCTTCGCCAGATATTGCGGATGGATCGGGCGGCCGGGTTTGGACGGCGTGGCCAGATCGTCCAGCCCCTTGCGCGCGCTCGCATAATGTTTGCGTGCGGCATCGATGAACGTGCGATCGGCGCGCCGCTCCAGACGCGGCAGCAGCGCGGCGATCGTCTCGCCCACGTCGCCGACGATCCCGAGCTCGAGCGGCGCGCGCTTGCCGAGCTGCGACGGATCGCGATCGACTTGAACGATCTTCGCGTCCTTGGGATAGAAGTTGCGATACGGAAAATCGCTGCCGAGCATCAACAGCAGATCGCAATTCTCCATCGCCTGATAGCCCGACGAGAAACCGATCAGCCCGGTCATCCCGACATCGAACGGATTGTCCCATTCGACATGCTCCTTGCCGCGCAGCGCATGGACCACCGGCGCGCCGAGCGTATCGGCCAGCGCCACGACCGCATCATGCTGTCCCGCGCACCCCGCCCCGCAGAGCAAAGTCACCGCCTTCGCGTCATCGAGCAGCGTGACGAGCGTATCGATATCGGCAGCGTTGGGCACGATCCGCGGCGCGTTCAGCGCGGGGAACGTCCCCGTCGCGCCCTTGGGCGCGTCGAGCAAGGCCACGTCGCCGGGCACGACGATCACCGCGACGCCACGCTTGCCGATCGCCGCGCGCATTGCCCGGTGCATCACCTCGGGCATCTGCGCCGGGTTGGTAACGAGCTCGACGAAGTGGCTGCATTCGCGGAACAACTCTTGCGGATGCGTCTCCTGGAAATAACCCAGCCCGATCTCGGACGACGGAATATGCGCGGCGATCGCGAGCACCGGCACATGGTTGCGGTGACAGTCGAACAGCCCGTTGATCAGGTGCAGATTGCCCGGCCCGCAACTCCCCGCGCAGACCGCGAGCTCGCCCGTCATCGCCGCCTCCGCCCCGGCCGCGAACGCCGCGACCTCTTCGTGGCGGGTCATCATCCAGTCGATCCGCCCCAGCTTGCGGAGCGTCTCGTTTAGGCCGTTGAGGCTGTCGCCGGTCACGCCCCAGATGCGCTTGACGCCGGCGTCCGCGAGCGTGAGCGCCATGATATCCGCGATTGTATGAGCCATTGCGCGTGCTTTTCCCATGTGATGACCCGCAACGTCTTCCGCGACCGGTCGTCGTCGGGCGCATGCGGTTCACCCGAATCAAAGCGTCGCCGGCGCGATCGGTTCCGCACGCACGGATCTAATCTGCCGCAAGTTTCTCCAGGCAGCGGCGATCGTGCCCGGTGTTGCGGATCGGTCACGCTGGCCCCGCGAAATTTCGGCCGTGCAAACGAGCGTCGCAGAAATACGTACCGGACATCGAAACGTCATCGAAACGTCGTCGCCCGGTAACGCGCCACGCCGATGGGCGCGGTGGACGCTGCGCCATGGCAGCGAAGGGGACCATCATGAACCGTCTTTCCGGCCTTTTCGCCAGCGTCGCCGTGCTGGCGATCGCTGCACCCGCCGTCGCGCAAAACGCCCCTTCCCCGGCGCTGGCGCCAGCGGACCAGCCGCTCCCGGCCGACGGCGTAGCCACCGATGCAGCTCAGGGCACTGGCGAAGACATCGTCGTGCTCGGCTTCGGCCAGAGCCGCCAGATCCAGAGCATCACCGCAGCCGATCTCAACCGCCTCACGCCCGGCTCGAGCCCGTTAAAGGCGATCGAGAAGCTGCCGGGGGTCAATTTCCAGGCGGCCGACCCGTTCGGCGCCTATGAATGGGCGGTGCGGATCTCGCTGCGCGGGTTCAACCAGAACCAGCTCGGCTTCACGCTCGACGGCGTACCGCTCGGCGACATGAGCTATGGCAACGTCAACGGCCTGCACATCAGCCGCGCGATCATTTCCGAGAACGTCGCCCGCACCGACGTGGCGCAGGGCGCAGGCGCGCTCGGCACCGCCTCGACGAGCAACCTCGGCGGCACGATCGAGTTCTTCAGCGACGCACCGCGCGATACGGTCAACGTCACCGGCGGCGGGACCTACGGATCGGACAACACCTATCGCGCGTTCACCCGCATCGACAGCGGCGATCTCGGCGGCGGGCTCAAGGGCTATCTGAGCTATGGCTATCTCTCGACCGACAAGTGGAAGGGCGACGGCGTCCAGCGCCAGCACCAGGCCAACGGCAAGATCGTCAAGGATTTAGGCACACTCGGCAGCCTGTCGGCGTTCCTGAACTTCTCGGATCGTCGCGAGCAGGACTATCAGGATCTCAGCCTCGACATCATCAACCGGCGTGGGCTGCGCAACGACAACATCGCCGACAATTACCCGCTGGCGCTGCAGATCGCCAAGGTCGCGCAGAACCAGGCCGCGGTTGCCGCTGGCACCGCGCAGCCCTGGACGGGCGCCGGCACGACGTTTCCGTCAGGGTTCGGCACGGTCGACGACGCCTATTACGATGCGGGCGGCCTGCGTCGCGACTATCTGGGCGGGGTCACGTTCGACGCGCATCTGACGCCCGAATTGTCGCTGACCACGACCGGCTATTATCATGACAACAAGGGCCAGGGATCGTGGATCACGCCCTATTCGCCGACCCCGGCCGGCGCCGCAAACGCCGATGGCACACCGATCGCCGCGGCAAGCCCGCTCGGCTTCCGCACGACCGAATATGCGATGAAGCGCGGCGGCGCGCTGAGCAATCTGGTGTATGAGACGTCGGCGAACACGCTGGAGGTCGGCGGCTGGCTCGAGAGCAACACGTTCACGCAGGCGCGCCGCTTCTACGGCATGACCGACAGCGCGACGCCCAACCGTGACACGCTGGAATTCCAGAAGAACCCGTACCGGACGCAGTGGGATGGGAAGTACAGCACCGACACGATGCAATATCATGTCGGCGACACGATCCGGCTCGCCGACGACCGGCTGACGCTGAACGCCGGGTGGAAGGGCTTCTACGTCGTCAACCGCGCGGTGATGCTGCCCGCGACGACCTCGCCGCTCGCGATCGGACGGATCACTGCGAAGGACTGGTTCCAGCCCCAGGCGGGCATCCTGTTCAAGCTCGCGCCGTCGACCGAACTCTTTGCCGACTATAAGGAAAACGTTCGCGCCTATGTCTCGTCGGCGACGACCGGCCCGTTCTCGACCACGCAGGCAGGGTTCGACGCAATCCGCGGCCGCTTGAAGCCCGAACGCTCCAAGACCGCGGAGGGCGGCCTGCGCTTCCGGACCGGACCGTTCCAGGCGTCGGCGGTCGGCTATTACATCGATTTCGCCAACCGCCTGCTCGGCTTTGCCAACGGCGCCGGGATCATCGGCAACCCCGCGACGCTCAATAACGTCGGCAGCGTCCATACCTACGGCGCAGAGGTTGCGGTGAATTACCGCGTGTTCCGGCCCCTGTCGCTGTTCGCCAGCTATTCGTACAACAAATCGAAATATGCCGATAACGTCCTGTCCGCGACCGGCGCAGTGCTCGTGGCAACCGATGGCAAGATGGCCGTCGACAGCCCCGAGCACATGCTCAAGGGCGAGGTCGTCCTGGAACAGTCGGGCTTCACCGCACGCGTCGGTGCCGATTACATGAGCAAGCGCTACTTCACCTATCTCAACGACCAGTCGGTGCCCGGGCGCGTGCTCGTCGATGCGAGCATCGGCTATCGCTTCGAGGGCGACGGCGCGTTGCACGGCGTCTCGATCCTGGGCAGCGTCACCAACCTGACCGACAAGAAGTACATCGCGACGATCGGCTCGAACGGCTTCACCGCCAGCGGCGACAACCAGACGCTGCTGGCCGGCACCCCGCGCCAGTTCTTCGTCTCGCTGAAAAAGGGGTTCTGAGCCTCGGGCTCGTGCGGCCGTCAGGCGGTTAGCACGAGCCCGTCATAACCAGGTTCGACACCGGCTGGCAGCTCGTCGCACAACGTCGCATAGTCCATCGTATTGTCCATATGGATCAACGCAGTCTGCCTGGGCGTCAGGCGTTCGACCCATCCGAGTATGGCGGGCAACGCCATGTGCGTCGGATGCGGACGCCTTCGCAGAACGTCGACGACCCAGACGTCCAGGTCCTGATACAGCGTGGCCATATCATCGGTCATCACGTTGAAATCGGTCGCATATCCGATCGACACGCCCGCCGCCCCGAACCGCAGGCCAGCGGCGTGGATGCTGCCGTGTGGCTGGTCGGTCACACGGATATCGATACCGCCGATCGTCAGCCGGTCGGGCAACACCTCGGCCGCGATCGTCGGCGGGTAACCGGGGCGACCATGAAACGCATAGGTGAAGCGCGCATCGAGCGCCGCGAGCGTGAAGGGCCGCGCATAGCCGCGAACGGGCGTACCGCTTGCGTGGAACAGCTGCCGCAGATCGTCGATCCCGTGGCAGTGATCCGCGTGATCGTGCGTCCAGATCACCGCATCGACCCGGTCGATATCCGCCGCGAGCAGCTGTTCGCGCATGTCGGGGCTCGTATCGATCAGGATCCGCGTACCGTCATGCTCGACCAGCGCGGACGCGCGCGTGCGGCGATTGCGCGGCTCGGTCGGGTCGCAGTCGCCCCAGTCATTGCCGATCCTCGGCACGCCGGAGGACGTGCCCGAACCGAGGATCGTGATCTTCATGCGATCGCCCCGGACACCCGCGTCTTGGCGAACAGCGCGTGGAAATTCTCGGCGGTACGTCGCGACAAGTCCTCGACAGTTTCGCCGCGCAGGTCGGCGAGAAACTTGGCGGTGTCGGCGACGAAACCGGGCTCGCCAGTCTTGCCCCGATGCGGCACGGGCGCGAGGAACGGCGCGTCGGTCTCGATCAGCAGTCGCTCGATCGGCAACCGCGCGGCGGTCTCCTGCAGGTCGCACGCGTTCTTGAACGTCACGATTCCCGAGATCGAGATATACAGCCCCATGTCCAGCGCCTTGTCGGCAAAGGCGCCGCTCGCGGTGAAGCAGTGGATGACGCCCGGATAGGCCCCCTTCGCCATCTCTTCCGCCATGATCGCCGCGGTATCGTCCTCGGCATCGCGGGTGTGGACGACGATCGGCAGGCCGGTCTCGCGCGACGCCGCGATGTGCGCGCGAAAGCTCGCCTGCTGGCGTGCGCGGTCCGACGTATCGCGGAAATAGTCCAGACCGCTTTCGCCGAGCCCGACGACGCGCGGATGCTGCGCGCGCGCGACGAGCTTGGCGGCATCGACGTCGGGATAAGTATCCGCCTCGTTCGGGTGGATCCCGATCGTCGCCCAGACATCGGGCTCGCGCTCGGCGGTAGCGACGATATCGTCCCACTCGCTCTCGCGCGTCGAGATGTTGAGCATCGCTATCACGCCGCGCGCACGGGCGCGCTCGAGTACCGCCTGCTGGTCCTCGACGAGGCCCTTATAGTTCAGATGGCAATGGCTGTCGGCGAGCATCAGGCCTCCGCAGGCAGTTCGAGACGGGGGAACACCGGCGCAGGCGGCGCGATGCGGAAGTCGGAGGCGGCGACGCGGTCGTACCAGCCATCGTCGTCGATCGCGGCATGATCGCGCTCGGTCGCGCCGATCTGGTCGAGCACCTTGCCCGCCGAGTCCGGCACGACCGGCAGGATCGCGATCGCGAGCATGCGGATCGCGCGGACCAGCGTGCCGAGCACCGCGTTCATCCGCTCGGGATCGGTCTTGCGCAACGCCCAGGGTGCCTGCGCGTCGATATACTGGTTGCACGCGAACACGCCGCGCATCCACGCCTCGATCCCCTGGGACAATGCGAGGTCCGCGAACCCCGACTTGAACCCGGAACAGGCGACGACGACCTCCTCGATCAGCATCGCATCGGCCTCCAGGACCGTACCCGCCGTGGGAAATTCGCCGCCCAAGTTCTTGGCAATGAACGACAAGGTCCGCTGCGCAAGGTTGCCAAAACTGTTCGCCAGCTCGGCATTGACGCGCGTGACGATCGCCTCGGGCGAGTAGCTGCCATCCTGGCCGAAGCTGACGTCGCGCAGGAAGAAATAGCGCAGCGCATCGACGCCGAACGCATCCGCCAGCGCCATCGGATCGACGACGTTGCCGACCGACTTCGACATCTTCTCGCCACGCGTGAGCAGGAAGCCGTGCCCGAACACGCTCTTGGGCAGCGGAACCCCCGCCGAGAGCAGGAACGCCGGCCAGTACACCGCGTGGAAACGAACGATATCCTTGCCGATCAGATGGATATCCGCCGGCCAGTATTTCGCCTTGTCGCCGGTCATGTCGGGATAGCCGATACCGGTCAGATAGTTGGTGAGCGCGTCGACCCACACATACATGACATGGCCGGGGCTGCCGGGGACGGGCACGCCCCAGTCGAAGCTGGTGCGCGAGACCGACAGATCCTTCAGCCCGCCCTCGACGAAGCGCATCACCTCGTTGCGGCGGCTCTCGGGGCGGATGAAGTCGGGGTTGGCGGCAAAGAGATCGAGCAGCGGCTGCTGATATTTCGACAGGCGGAAGAACCAGGTTTCCTCGGCGGTCCATTCGACCGGCGTACCTTGCGGCGAGCGGCGATCGTCGCCCTCCCCGGTCAGCTCGGACTCGTCGTAGAACGCCTCGTCACGGACCGAATACCAGCCCTCGTACCGATCGAGATACAGGTCGCCCGCATCCGCCATCGCCTGCCAGATTGCCGCGCTCGCCGCGTAGTGATCCTCGTCGACAGTGCGGATGAACCGGTCGTACGAGATGCCAAGACGATCCGCCATCTCATGGAAATACGACGACATTTCATTGGCTAGGTCGCGCACCGGGATATCGCGCTCGCGTGCGGTCTGGACCATCTTGAGGCCATGCTCGTCGGTGCCGGTCTGGAACAGCACGTCGCGCCCGGCCTGACGCTGGAAGCGGGCGATCGCATCGGCGGCGATCATCTCGTACGCATGGCCGATATGCGGACGGCCATTGGGATAGTGGATTGCGGTGGTGATATAAAAGGGGTCGGCCATGCCGCGCTCCTAGAGCATCGCCCCGATCAGGTGAAGCCTGTGCAGGCGATCACTGGCGTAATGTCGCGACGATCCCCGCCATCTCGAACACCGTCGCCTGCGCATCGAGCGACAGGCCAATCGCGGCCCCCGCCAGGTCGCGTGCCGCGGCATGCGCGTCGAGCGCGGACCGCAGCGCCGGCCCCGACCGGATCCGTGCGGCGTCGGCGATGAACGCGGGCGCGCGATCGAGAAACGCCTCATAGCGCGGTTGCGCCGTCTTCAACGCCAGCGCCTTGGCCAGTTTCAGCCTAAGCCCGTTGTCACGGTCACCGCCCTGCGCAATCGCCGCGATGGCGTCGTCGATCGCCGCGATGTCGAGCCCGGCATAGCGCAGCGCGCGTCCGGGTGCACCGTCGCTCGCACGAACCAGTGCAGCCACCTCGTCCTCGTCCGCCTCGGGGCGCAGCGTCCGGATCGCGGTCGCGACCTCGCCGCTGTCGAGCGCCTCGAACCGCAACAGGCGACAGCGCGAACGGATCGTCGGCAGCAACCGTCCCGGCGCGTGGCTGACGAGCAGGAAGATCGTCCCCGCCGGCGGCTCCTCAAGGTTCTTGAGCAGGGCATTCGCCCCGCCCCGCTCCAGATCGTCGATCGCATCGATAATGATCACGCGGCGCGGGCTCATCGACGGAGTCGTCGCGAACAGAGGCTGCAACGTCCGGACCTGCGCGATCGTGATGCTGCGCGCGAGATCCTGGTCGGGCTTTTCGGGATCCTTGGGCAACCGGGCAAGCACGCGGAAGTCAGGGTGCGACCCGGCCTCCATCAGCGACCGCGTCCGATTTCCTTCCGGAACCTCCCACCCGGCCGACCCGCCATCGGGATCGGCCGCATCCGCCAGCATCCGCATCGCCGCGGCGCGCGCGAAGCTGGCCTTGCCGACCCCCTGCGGGCCGGTGATCAGCCAGGCATGATGCAACGCGCCACCGCGCATCGCGGCCAGAAAGGCAGCCTGCGCGGCGGTGTTGCCGATGATCGGCGTCATGCCTGCACCGCCATCGGCGCGGGCATCATCAGCCGAAAAAGCCGGTCAGTCCTGCCCAGGCGCGACCGAAGAAGCCGGCCTCGGCGACGTCCTTCTCAGCGACCAGCGGCATCGTCTGCTGCAGGCCGTCGGATGTCGTGACGACGAGATCCGCGACATGCTGCCCCGCCTTGATCGGCGCCTTGATCGGGCCATCATAAACGACCTTGGCGGTCATCGTCGGCGAGGTGCCCGCGGGCAACGTCACGGTCAGCGCCTTGGGCGCGATAAGCCCGACCGACGACGCGTCGCCAAGCTGAACCGCGGCGGTCTCGACCTTCTTGCCCTTGGCGACGATCGGCTTGGACTGCCACGCGCGGAAGCCCCATTCCATGAAGCGGACCGATTCCTCGGCGCGCTGGCCCGAGCTCGTCAGACCGGCGACGACCATCACGAGGCGACGGCCGTTCTGCACCGCCGAGCCGGTGAAGCCATAGCCGGCCTCCTCGGTATGACCGGTCTTGAGACCATCGGCGCCCGCGACGCGACCGAGGATCGGATCGCGGTTCGCCTGGGTGATCGCGCTGCCACCCATCGTCTTGCCCCAGGTGAAGTCGCGCTTCGAATAGAATTGCTTGTACAGATCGGGATAGTTGGTGATCGTCGCCGCGGCGAGCTTGGCGAGATCATGCGCCGTGACATAGGTCACGCCGTTGTCGGGCCAGCCGTTCGCAGTGCCGAAATGGCTGTCCTTGAGACCCAGTTCGGCCGCCTTGCGGTTCATCCGCTCGGTGAACGCCTGCTCCGAGCCCGAAATCCCCTCGGCGAGCACGATGCACGCGTCGTTGCCCGACAGCGTGACGATCCCGTACAGCAGATTGGCGACGCTGACATTCTCACCCGACGAGAGGAACATCGTCGAACCCGCTGACGGGCCATGCCATTTCGCCCAGGTCTCGGGGCGCACGGGCATCATCTGGTCGAGCTTCAGTTCGCCCTTCTTGACCATGTCGAACGCGACATACACCGTCATCATCTTGGCGAGCGAGGCCGGTGGCATCCGGCGGTCGGCATCGCGCGCGAACAGCACTGCGCCCGACGACAGGTCCTCCATATAGGCGATCGGTGCTGCGGTCTGGAACTGGGGCGCAGCGGCGATGGACGGGTGCGCCAGCGCGAGGGCGACGAGCGGTGCGACGATCAGCTTCTTCATGGGGTATTCCGTGAGCAAAAGGGAACTCGATCCGTGGGCAGGATGTGATGCAGGTCATAGCCGCGCCCGGCGACCGCGTCACGCCCGCGTTGCGCGTAAATTCGGCCTAGCGCTCGACCGCATCGGCGAGCAGCCCGACCGACAGCGCATAGAAGTTCGAACAATTGTAATCGAGGATCACGCGGTAGTTGCTCGTCAGCAGATACGCGGTCGCCCCCTGCCCGTCCGGCTCGAGCAACGTCGCCATCACGCTGTCCGCGGGCAGGCTACGCGCCTGCGAAGCGATGCCGAGCGCGCGCCATTCGGCGATCGTCCGCCAGCCGCTATGCCGCTCGAAGACGCGCGGGCAGCGTGGCGAGACGAGACGGTTGCGGATCTGCGACCGATCGAACCCCGCGGGCACGCTGACCGCGACGCCCCAGGGCTGGCCTGCGCGCCACCCGGCATCGACGAAGTAATTGCCGATCGACGCCAGCGTATCCGCCGGGCTGTTCCAGATATCCGCGCGCCCGTCGCCATCGCCGTCGCGCGCGAGGCGCAGATAGATCGACGGCAGGAACTGCGGATTGCCCGTCGCGCCCGCCCAGCTTCCCTTCAGCTGCTCGCGCGTCACGCCGCGATCGAGCATCTTGAGCCCGGCGATGAACTCGCCCGCGAACAGCGATCGCCGCCGCCCCTCATAGGCAAGGCTGGCGAGCGACCGAAGCAGATCGAAATTGCCGGTATAGCTGCCGTAATTCGTCTCATGCCCCCAGATCGCGACCATGATCGATTCGGGGACGCCGGTGGTCTGCTCGATCCGCTGCAACCGCGAGCGTTGCGCCAGATAGGTCTGGCGCCCGCGCGCGATCCGCGCCGCGTCGACATGCTGCGCGCGGTACGGCGCGAACGCCGGGACCGCGCTGCTGCTGGTTGCGCCCGGCTGCTGCCGATCGAGATCGATCACCCGCTGGTTGAGCGTCAGCGTCGGAAACACCGCGTCCGCCGTGCGCGTGCTGACACCGTCCGCCAGCGCCTGCTGCCGCAGCGCGACGAGATACGCCTGAAACCCCGCATCGTCCTGCGCCAGCGCCGGGCTGCTCCCGGCCAGCGCGGCAACCAAGCCTATAACGATCCTGCGCAGTCGCGCCGTTGCTGTCGATGTCCCACCCATGAGCGGGCTCTGCCACAGACCCGCCGCGATCGGAACCTCGCATCGTCCCGCCCGACGCACGTGCGGCCGTACGCCCCTCGCGGCGTAACGGCTGCCGCGCGCCACACGGCCTGACGGGCGTCTTTCGCCGCGCGAAACACGATGCCACTTGCCATCCGGCGAAAGCAGCGGCTAAGGGCCGTCGCAGTCGGGGAGTGGCGCAGGCTGGTAGCGCACCTGGTTTGGGACCAGGGGGTCGCAGGTTCGAATCCTGTCTCCCCGACCATCATGAGATACTTGAATCATCACTCGTCGCCAACATGGCGATCGGGCATGGTCGTACCCACGACTTTACCCTTCGCTGTACCCATTGGGGGCGATGGATGGGGCTTATCGAACCTACAGTCGCGCCGTAGCTATCACCGGCGGGAAGATGACCGTGGTCGACGGGGCTGCCCCCCCCGATCAGCTAAAACAGGTACTCAGCGATGCATCACGCTGGCAGTCGAAGCGCATCAAGCTTGATCGGCCCGGCAGCCCAGCCCGGAGGGGGAACACCCCACGATCGATACCGTCTACGCCGAAGCGTAGGCTTTCCTTGCCTGCAAGGGCCTCAACGGCTGACGACATTGGACGAGCATGACCACTTGATCGATGCCAGCTCGAGCAAGGAGCGCGCGAGGGCGGTGGCGGATGTGGTGTGCGATCTTCACAACGCCGATCCGGTTTGGAAGGCTCGGCAGCGCGCGGGCGCGATCGCCGCGATCTTCTCCGGCCTGACGGTGGCGGCGGTCGGCGGGGTGCCGCCTTTGCCGGGATCGCCGGAGTCGGTGCCGTGGCGATGGTTGCGCTACGCTTTGCCCTGCCTTCCTACCAGCGGCGCCGGTCAGAACAGGCCGTCGTCGTCGTCGTCCTCTTCGGCGTCCGATGCCGCGGGGGCGGCAGTGGCCTCGTCCGGCCGCAGCGCGAACTGGCGGTGGATCTCGCGTTCGCGCGCCATCGTGTAGAGGCTCCGGATGGCGTCGAGCAGGTCGGCCAGCGCGGGCTTTGCCGCGTCGGGGCAATCGTCTCCGGTCGCGCCGAAGCCGGCGAGGTGCGTCGCGTGATCGGCCAGCGTGCCACCCACTGCATGGCAATCGACGCTGTCGGTCGTCGTGCGCAACATGTCCGAAATCGCGGTCGCATCGTCGCCCAGCCCGGCCAGCCCCTCGCGCATCCGCATGCTCCCCTCGCGGATCCGGTCGAGCGACTCCGCCAGCGGCTGCGTGACCTCGCCGTCTCCCTCGGGGCGGCCGATCGCGCCTGCCGCGCTCGCCAGCCGTTCGAACAATGCGCCGATCCGGCCCGACATAGCCTCGAGCGCGATGGCAAAGCCGCGGATCTCGGACGCCACCACCGCGAGGCCATGGCCCGCTTCCCCCATCCGGTAACTGCGCAGATCGGTGTTCCAGGCCATGTGCTGGACGTCGTCCTTCACGCGGTGGACGTTGCGCAACCGCGCGGCCAGTTGCGCCGCCATCGCAGAGGTTGCCTCGCCCAGCCGTTGCGACTGGGCATCCGCCTCGCGCAGCCGACCGGTGACGCTCTCCGCCTCGGCGACGCTGCGTTCGAGCCCGGACAGGAACGTCGTCTCACTCTGGCCGCCCCCACTGTCTCCGCCCCTGTCGCCGCTATTGTCGCCGCTTTGCCGAAACGTCAGCAACGCGGCGGCGCGCGGCGCGATGCCATGGAGGTTCTGCATCAACACATGCGTCTCGCGCTGGAAATCCCGCGCGGTATCGGCCGCCTGTGCCGCCAGCATCGCGATCCCATAGCCACGCACGGCAGCCGCGCCGTCGGCGTCCAGCGCGGGATCCGCATCGACGGCATCGTGGATCATGCCGAGCCCGGTCACCACATGCTCGATCCGCTGCCGTGCGATGTCGCCGATCTGCAAGGCACCCAGCGCGGTCGCCAGCTTGGACCGGACATCGCGCGCGACCTCGGCGATCTCCGCCGCGCGAGCCGCCAGCACCGTCTGATGTGCCTGCAGCGCGCCGGCATCCTCGGCCAGGCTGGCGGGAACACGCGGGATGACCGCCGCGCATTCGGCGGTAAGCTGCTGCTCGACGCGGAACACGCTTGGCACCAAGTCCACCAGCACCTCGACCTCGACCCCGATCCGCGCCATCTCGGCCTCGGCGACATCCAGCTTCACGAACATGTCGTCGGCGAAATCGGAGAACTCGGCCATCCCGGCCGACGCGACCTTGATGTTGAGCCCGCAGATGCGAAGGAAGCTGAGTGTCCGGTTGACCCGGCTGATCTCGCCGCGCAGCGCCACGCCGATCTGCTGGACGTCGCGCAGGGCAGTCGCGCGCGCTGCTTGCGTCTCGGGAAGCCGGATCAGCCGGTCCGCCGTCGCGCGCATGTTGGCCACCGCAGCCGCCGCGCCGTCGGCATCCATCGCGCCCGTCACGCGCTCCAGCGCGGCGATGAGGCGTTCGACGATTTCATAAGTCTGCGAGAGCGCCGCGCCGGCAGCGACGAAGCGCGAATCGAGCCCCAGCGCAAGGTCGGCGAGCGCCGTCCGCAGCACCTCCAGCGACTGCGGCATCGCCCCGCCGCCTGCGCGCGAGTCCTCGACGGACCCGGCGACAGGCGCGTCCGTCAGCCTCTCGGGCGACGCGGCGACCTCCTCCGCCCCGGGCGATACGACGATCTCCATCAGCGGTTCGCCGCGCCCAGCATCTGTCGCGCGATCTGCCCGAGCGGGATCACGTGATCCGCCGCGCCGCGCGCGATCGCTTCCTTGGGCATGCCGAACACGATCGAGGTCGCCTCGTCCTGCGCGAAGGTGATCGCGCCCGCCTGCTTCATCTCGAGCAGGCCGCGCGCGCCGTCGTCCCCCATGCCCGTCATGATCACGCCGACCGCATTCGACCCCGCGGACCGTGCGGCCGAGCGGAACAGCACGTCGACCGACGGGCGATGCCGCGACACCAGCGGGCCCTCGCGCACGCTGACATGATAGCGCGCGCCCTGCCGCTCGAGCATCGTGTGCTTGCCGCCACCCGGAGCGATCAGCACCTGGCCGCGCAGCACGGCGTCGCCGTCGCTCGCTTCCTTGACGTCGACCTCGCACAGCCCGTCGAGCCGGCGGGCGAAGGCGCGCGTAAAGTTTTCGGGCATGTGCTGGACCACGACGATCCCCGGCGCGTTCGCGGGCAGCGCGCGCAGCACCTGGCTCAGCGCCTCGGTGCCGCCGGTCGAGGCACCCAGGCACAGCACCATTTCGGTCGTGCGGCTCATCGCGCGGCTGCTTGGCGGCGGCAGCATCGCGTCGGCGGTGAGCTTCTTCTCAGGGGTGTGCGGGCGGACAGCATGGCCCGCCGGACGACCGCGGACGCGCGCGCGGGCGGCCGCCTTCACCACGTCGCGGATCTGCATATTATGCTCCGCCAGATGATCCGCGACGCCCATCTTGGGTTTCAGGATCACGTCGACCGCGCCCGCCTCCATCGCCTGTAACAGCGTTTCGGAGCCGTCCTCAGTCAGCGACGAGCACATCACCACCGGCACCGGGCATTGCCCCATCAGTTTGCGCAGGAAGGTGATGCCGTCCATCCGCGGCATTTCCACGTCGAGCGTGATGACGTCGGGGACTTCCGCCTGGATCGCACGCGCCGCGCTGAACGGATCGGCGGCGGCGGCCATCACCTCGATATCGGGGTCCTCCTGCAGCACCGCGGTCATCATGTGGCGCACGCTCGCCGAATCATCGACGACGAGGACGCGGATCTTGCCATTCTTCATTGCTCAGCTCCGCTTGAAGATGGTGTTGGCGACCTGCACCAACGGCAGATCGTGCCCGGCGACCGACTCGGCATGGCCGAGAAACAGGTGCCCGCCGGGGACGAGGCAGTCGATCAGCCGCGACACCACTTTGCGCTGCGTCGGCCTGTCGAAATAGATCAGGACGTTGCGACAGAAGATGAGGTGCATCGGATCCCCAACCGGATACCGCTCGTCCATCAGGTTCATCCGCGCGAAGCCGATCGCGCTGCGCAGCGCGGGCACGATCCGGACCTCGCTGCGCCGCGAATCGCGCGACGTCGCGATATAGCGGCGCAGCGCATGCGGCACCGGCTCGACCGCTTCGGCAGAGTAGATCCCGGTCCGCGCCGCTTCGAGCACGTCGGTATCGAGATCGGTCGCGAGGATGCCGTAAGCCGGGCCACCGCGGTTGGTCGCCCAATCGTCGAGCACCATCGCCAGCGTATAGGGCTCCGGCCCGGTCGAGCAGGCGGCGCTCCACGCGCGGATCCGGTCGACCCGGCGGTCGATCAGGTCGGGCAGGATCGTCGATTCGAGATAGTCGAAATGCTGGGGTTCGCGGAAGAAGTCGGTCTTGTTCGTGGTCACCGCATTGAGCAGGTGCAGCGCCTCGGCATCGAGCCCGCCCGTGACGAACACATGGTCGCAATAGGCATCCAGCGACGGCAACGACAACGCCCGCATCCGGCGTCGCAACCGCCCCTCGAGCATCGTCTTCTTGCTGTCGGGCATCTTGATGCCCGCGGTGGCGTAGATGTAGGTCGCGATCTTGACGAAGTTGCGGTGGCTGATCTGGTCGTTGCCTGACCCGGCCGGACCGATCGGTGCGGGGGCAGTGGCGGCGGTGGCGGCGGCTCTGGGCACGTCGATGCTCCGGGTAGAGGGCTCCAGGGACAGTCGCCCCGGGAGCGCAAGGGTTCAGGCGGCGTGCGCGATCGACCCGCTCAGCAACGGGACGTCGGACGACGAAAAGACGCGCGCGATATCGACCAGCACGACGAAGCCATCGGGCCGTTTCACCACGCCGCCGATATAATCGGACGGCCAGCGCACGCCGATATCGGGGGCCGCGTCGATCTGGTCGCCGCGGAAGGTGCTGACCTCGAGCACGCGGTCCACCACCAGCCCCAGCATCAGCGCGCGGTCCGCGAGCGGCACGTCGACCACCAGGATCCGCGTGCTCGGGGTCGGGTCCGCGTGCGGCAGCCCGAGGCGAAGGCGGAAGTCGATCGTGGTCACCCCCTGCCCGCGCATGTCGGTCAAGCCGAGCAGATATTCCGGCCCGTTGGGAATATGGAAGGTCTCGCGATAATCGAGGATCTCGCGGACGAGCGTCACCGGGACGGCGAACACCTCCGCCCCCAGCCCGAAGGTGACGACCTGGATTTCATGCGTATCGCTCATGCTGCCTGTGCGCCGAAATCGGCGTCCTCTGCGTCTGGGCCACCCCGGGCGAGATCGAGCGCGAAGCCCTGCGCGCGCGCCTGCTGGTCGGCCACTGAGTTGGGGCGGGGCTTGGCCGGGCTGCGTACCGGTGCCTTGCGGATCGGCATGCTGGTCTTGGCGACCGAGGGCTTGGCGACCTTCACCGGCCGCGTGCCATGCGTGTCGAGCCGGAAATAGGCGATGCTTGCCTGGAGTTCCTCGGCCTGTGCGGCGAGTTCCTCCGATGTGCTGGCGACCTGTTCCGACGCGCTCGAATTCTGCTGCGTGACCTGGTCGAGCTGCTGGATCGCCTGGTTGATCTGATTGGCACCGATGTCCTGCTCGCGGCAGGCGGCGCTGATCTCGGCGACGAGTTCGGCGGTGCGGCGAATGTCGGGCACCAGCTTCGTCAGCATGTCGCCCGCTTCGCTCGCGGCACGCAGCGTATCGCTCGACACCGCGCCGATCTCGGCGGCGGCACCCTGGCTGCGTTCGGCGAGCTTGCGCACTTCGGACGCGACCACCGCGAAGCCACGGCCATGTTCGCCCGCGCGCGCGGCCTCGACCGCGGCGTTGAGCGCGAGCAGATCGGTCTGGCGCGCGATCTCCTGGACGATGCCGATCTTCTCGGCGATCGTCCGCATCGCGCCCACCGCACGGTCGACCACGATCCCGCTCGCCTCGGCGTCCTTGGACGACTGGCGCGCGATCTTCTCGGTCTGCGCGGCATTGTCGGCGGTCTGCTTGATGTTGGCCGACATCTCTTCCATCGCCGCGGACGCCTGTTCGGTCGCCGAGGCCTGTTCGGTCGCGCCCTGCGACATCTGTTCGGAGCTGGACGACAGTTCCTGGCTGCCCGACGACACGTTGTTCGCCGCGCTCGAGGCATCGCCCACCACGCCGCGCAACCGCTCGATCATCCGCGCGAGCGCGAGACCCAGCGTGTCCTTGTCGGACAGCGGGTGATGATCGACCGTCAGGTCGCCGCCGGCAATCTGGTCGGCGAGCTGCGAGGTCTGACGCAGATTGGCGGTCATGCGGTTGACGGTATCGACGAGGTCCTTGATCTCGTCGTTGCTGGTGACCGCGACATCCTGGTCGAGATCCCCGATCGCCACCGCATCGATCGCCGTGGCGACCTTGCGCAACCCCAGCGTCACGGTGCGCGAGATCCACAGCGCGGCGATGATGCCGATCGCCAGCGCCGCCACGACCAGGCCGATGAACAGCGAGCGCGCCGCATCATAGACGTCGTCGCCGGTCTTGCTCGCCGCCGCGCCGCCATCGACGTTCAGCTTGACCAGTTTGAGCAAATCCCCCGAAAAGTCGTCGAACAGCGTCTTGCTCTGTTCGATCCGTCGCGCCGCCTCGGCATTCTGGTTCTGGCGCGAAAGCGTGAGGATCTGGTTGCCCTCGCGAACGTAGCGATCGAACTTCTCCGAGAATTGCGCGTAGGACGCGCGTTCCTGGTCCGACGAGATCAGCTTCTCGTAGCGCGCGCGCTGCTGCTTGAGCGTGGCGAGCGTGGCGTTGATCTCGGTCTCGACCTCCGTCATCTTGGCCGGATCGGTCGACGCGACGTGATAATATTGGCCGACGCGCAGGTCGGACGTCGCGGTGTTGATCCGGTGGAGCGCATCGATGCTGGGCATCCAGTTATCGGTGATCTCGGTCGACTGGGCGTTGATAGCGTTCATCTTCAGGATGCCGACCACGCCGAGCGCGGCGCAGATCAGCAGGACGGCGGCAAACGCGCCGGCCAGTTTCAACTTGATCGTCGGACGCATGGTCAGATTTCCTTCCTGACGCGGGTGTGATGATCGACGGCGCGCAAACCCTGGGTCATGCCGCCGCCTCGAAAGCGCGGTCGTGGTCGTCGGCGCCACCCTGTTGCAGGTCGAGCGCGAAGCCGTTCAGGCGGGCCTTCTGGTCTCCGATCGATCCCGGCCGATGCCTGGCGACGCGCGGTGCGGGCGTAGGCTTGCGGACGGGCGCAACGGGCGCGCGGGTCGGTTTCGCGACACGCACCGGCCGTTCGACCCCGGCATCGCGGAAGAAGGCGATCGTCGCCTGCAGCTCCTGCGCCTGCGCGGCGAGTTCCTCCGACGTGCCGGCAATCTGTTCGGATGCGCTCGAATTCTGCTGCGTGATTTGGTCGAGCTGCTGGATCGCCTGATTGATCTGGTTGGCACCGATGTCCTGCTCGCGGCACGCGGCGCTGATCTCGGCGACCAGTTCGGCGGTGCGGCGGATGTCGGGGACCAGCTTGGTCAGCATGTCGCCCGCCTCGCTCGCGGCACGCAGCGTATCGCTCGACACCGCGCCGATCTCGGCGGCGGCCCCCTGGCTGCGTTCGGCGAGCTTGCGCACTTCGGACGCGACCACCGCGAAGCCACGGCCATGCTCGCCCGCGCGTGCCGCCTCGACCGCGGCGTTGAGCGCGAGCAGGTCGGTCTGGCGTGCGATTTCCTGGACGATGCCGATCTTCTCGGCGATCGTCCGCATCGCGCCGACCGCACGATCGACCACGATCCCGCTCGCCTCGGCGTCCTTCGACGACTGGCGCGCGATCTTCTCGGTCTGCGCGGCGTTGTCGGCGGTCTGCTTGATGTTGGCGGACATCTCTTCCATCGCCGACGACGCCTGTTCGGTCGACGACGCCTGTTCGGTCGCGCCCTGCGACATCTGTTCGGCGCTGGCCGACAGTTCCTGGCTGCCCGACGAGACGTTGTTCGCCGCCGCGGCCGCATTGCCGATCACCCCGCGCAGCGTCTGGGTCATGTGGTTGACGGTATCGACCACGTCGCGGATCTCGTCGTTTGAGGTAACCACGACCTCATGGCCGAGGTCGCCGCTGGCGACCGAGTCGACGGCTTCCGCGATCTTGCCGAGCCCGCGCGACACCAGCCGCGAAATCCAGAGCGCGGCGGCGATGCCGATGACGATGACCGCGACGAGCAGCGCGATGAACAGCGACCGCGCCGCGGCATAGACCTCGTCCCCGGTCCGGCTCGCCGCAGCGCCGCCATCGACGTTCAGCTTGACCAGCTTGGTGAGATCCGCCGAAAAGTCGTCGTACAGCCCCTTGCTCGCCTCGATCCGACGCGCCGCCTCGGCATTCTGGTTGGCGCGCGACAGAAGCAGGATCCTGCGCTGTTCCTGGACGTAACGGCCGAACTTCTCGGCGAACTGCGCATAGATCGCGCGCTCGTCGTCTGAGGAGATCAGCTTTTCATACCGCGCCCGCTGCCGTACAAGCGTCGCCAGGGTGGCGTTCATCTCGGCCTCGACCGCCGACATCTTGGCATCGTCCGTCGAGGCGACATGGTAATATTGCGCGACACGCAGATTGGCGGCCGACGTGTTGATCGCATGGATCGCGTCGATGCTCGGCATCCAGTTCTCGGCCATATCGGTCGACTGAGCGTTGATGACGTTCATCTTGTAGATGCCGACGACGCCCATCCCGGCTGAGATGAGCAGAACCACGGCGAAAACCGCCGCTAGTTTCATCCGTATCGTGGCGCGCATGATGTCGTGTCTCCTGGCAGGCTTTGGCCTGAGATCGGGATCGGGGAAAGGCGGTCAGTGGACCGACGCGCGCCCAGCGGCGTCGTCGCCGCCGGTGAGCGGATTGAAGATCGCGGCGAGATCGGGGAGGACGATCACGCCCTCTTCGCGGCGCACCAGCTCGCGGACATAGTCGCGGCGCCAGCGCATCCCGACCGCGGGCGGCGCTTCGGCGTCGGCCTCGCGCAGGGTAGCGACTTCGTGGACCTTGTCGGTGCGGATGCCGAGCTGGATCGGCTCGCCATGCGCATCCATCTCGATCACCACGATCCGGCTGTCGACCGTGGCCTCCGCCGCGGGCATGCCGAAGGCGAGCCGCAGGTCGGCGATCGGGATGATCTTGCCGCGGAAGTTGACGACGCTGCCGACCAGCGCGAGCGCGCCCGGCACCGCGGTTTCGGGCAGCAGGTCGAGGATCTCGCGCACCAGCACCGCTTCCAGCGCGAAGGTTTCGCTGCCGAGATCGAACGTCAGCACTTCGAGGCCGCCCGTCGCGTCCCAGTGAGCCATGCTCTTTTCCATTGGCTTATCCAGCGGCGCGCAGCCGCTCCTCCTGATGCTGGCCCAAGGCGACGAGTTGCGAGACGTCGAGGATCAGCGCGACCCCGCCGTCGCCGAGGATCGTCGCGCCGGCGAAGGTGGTGACCGCCTGATGCAGCAGCGACATCGACTTGATGACGGTCTGGTGGCTGCCGATGATCTGGTCGACGACCAGCCCGACGCGCTCGGTCCCGGTGGCGATGACGACGATCTTCTGGTGCGGATCGGGCCGCGTGCCGGTGTCGAACATCTCGCGCAGCCGCAGGAACGGTACCAGCCGTTCGCGCAGCGTGATGAAGCTGCGCCCGCGCGACCGCAGATCGTCCTCGAGGCTCAGCTCGATACATTCCTCGACCGCGGCGAGCGGGATGACATAGCGCCCGTCGCCGACCCGGACGAGCAACCCGTCGATGATCGCCAGCGTCAGCGGTATGCGCAGCACGACGGTCGATCCCTCGCCCGGCTTGCTCGTGATGTCGATCGCGCCGCGCAGCGTCTCGATCGTGCGCTTGACCACGTCCATGCCGACGCCGCGGCCCGACAGGTTGGTCACCGTCGCGGCGGTTGAGAAGCCGGGGTGGAAGATCATGTGCAGGATCTCGGAATCGCTCAGCACCTGACCCGGCTGGATCAACCCCTGCGATTCGGCCTTGGCGCGCACGCGCTCGCGATCGATCCCGCGGCCATCGTCGCGGATCGTGATCATCACCTCGCCGCCCGCTTGGCTGGCGGAGAGCCGCACCTTGCCGACCGGCGACTTGCCCGCGGCGATACGTTCCTCGGCGGTTTCCAGCCCGTGGTCGCACGCGTTGCGGATCAGGTGGACCATCGGATCGGCGAGCCGCTCCATCACGGTCTTGTCGACTTCGGTCGCCTCGCCCTCGGTCTCGAGCTCGATCGTCTTGCCGGTTTCGCGCGACAGGTCGTGGATCAGGCGGCGGAACCGGCTGAACAGCGACGCGACCGGCACCATCCGCAGCACCATCATCGTCTCGCGCAGTTCGCTCGCGAGCCGTTCGATTTCCTCGGAGATCGAACGCAGCACCATTTCCATGCCGATCACGCTGCCATGCGCGAGCTGTGACAGGCGGCTCTGGACGATCACCAGTTCGCCGACCCGGTCCATCAGCTCGTCGAGCCGCTCGGCCGGAACGCGCACGCTTTCGCCCGCTTTGGCGGGCTGGCGGCTGTTCGCCGGGGCGGCGGCATCCGGCGCCGCGGCGGGCGTGGTGGCGGCGGGCGCGGGGATGGCGGGAACGGACGCGTCGGCCACGGCATGCGCGACGGCCACCTCGACCGCCGGTGCGGCGTCGGGCCCGAGCGGCTCGATCGACAGCTCCATGTCGTCCATCACGAAGATGAACACGTCCTCGATATCGCCGCGCGAAATGTCGCCGTGCAGCTCGAGATCCCAGCCGATATGGCATTCGACCGGCACCAGATCGGGCAGCGTCGGCACGCGGTCGACGCGGGCGATCACCCGGCATTCGCCAAGCTCGCGCAGTTCGTCGAGCAGCATCAACGGATTGGTCCCGTTCGCCATCGCTTCGGGGGGCAAGCGGAACGACAGCCGCCAGCCGGCCTTGGCAGGCTGGGCCACCACTGCCGGTTCCCCGACGGCACCCGCGCCTTCGATCGCGGCCTGCAACGCCTGCAGGATCGCGTCACCGGCGGCCTCCTGGCCCGTGCCGTCGCCGTCGATCAGCGCGCGCATATGGTCCTTGGCGGACAGGATCACCGCGACCAGCGCCTGCGTCGCCGGGACCAGCCCCTTGCGGACGCGATCGAACGCGCTCTCGCAGTGGTGCGTGAAGGTCGCCAGCGCATCGAACCCGAACATCGCGCCCGAGCCCTTGAGCGTGTGCAAGCCCCGGAACACCGCATCGACCAGATCGCGGTCGTCGAGCCGGTGGCCAAGGTCGAGCAGCGCCTCCTCGATCTGGTCGAGCAGGTCGGCGGCTTCGATGCGGAACGCCGCGACGGGATCCTGGCCGCTCATCGTCCGAGCACCTTGCGCGAGACCTTGATGAGCTGTTCGGGGACGAACGGCTTGACCAGCCAGCCGGTCGCACCGGCCGCCTTGGCTTGCTGTTTTATCGAGTCATTCGATTCCGTGGTCAGGAAGATGATCGGCGTGCCGCACTGGTCGGGCGACTTGCGCAGTTCGCGGATCATCGTCAGCCCGTCCATGTTGGGCATGTTGAGATCGGTGATGATCAGGTCGAACCGGTTGGCGGTGGCGGCCTTGAGGCCTTCGACCCCATCCTCCGCTTCGGTAACGGCATAGCCCGCCCCGCTCAGCGCGATCCGGATCGCCATCCGCAGGCTGGGGGAATCATCGACAGTGAGAATGGACGCACTCATTGCGGCAGGTCTCCGTGAAACCAGAATTGCAGATCGGCGGGATCCGCGTCGGTGGTGAAGCCGCCGCGCGCGAGCAGGGCGGCGAGCGGGCCGTGCGCGGGCGAAGCGAGGCGGATCGTCTTGTCCAGCCGCTCGGCATGGTCGCGCGCGGCGTAAACCGTCTGCACGAAGCTCAGATCGACGTCGGCGACCGCGGCGGCATCGAGTATGACCTCGTCATTGTCTGCAAAAGCCGCCAGCAGCTGGCCCTGGAACGCCGCGCCGGTACGGACCGTCATGGCTGCGGGCAGCTCGATGATCGCCTGCATCCTATCCCTCGTGACTGGACGGTTGCGCGGGGACCATCCCCGGCAAACCGATCATGGTCATTATAGAGGGGACGGTGGGCGGGCCTGTCGGTCGGGACGAGAATTCGGTTCCGCGCACGCGCCGGGATCATGCCGGGATCATGCAGGGATCATGATCATCGCCGGTTGACCGGGCGAAGGCAGGCGCCCGTCAAGGCGCTGCGCCGCCCTGAACGCGAAGCAGCGGTCAGCGTGAACATCGCGGCTGCGTCAGCCGGATTGCGGTCCAGGCTGGTTGGGGTCGACGACAAACCTCGCAATCGTGGAGATCTGCCCGCCGGGCCGGTCGACCTGATCCATGACCTTCACCTCGGCGCGCCAGGCGTCCGGCGTGACCGTGAACAGCTGGTAGCCCCGCTGATTGTTGAGCAGTGCGACGTTCGGGTTGTTGGGCAGCGTCCCGGTTTCCCCGGGATAGTGCGCCCCGCCCGTCCCCCCCGACGAGATCGAGGTCGCGAGGAACTCGGTCGCGATCGCCGCGCCGCCGACGTCATCGGCGTCGCGCGGCACGGACCCGACGACATGCTGGTGCAGGTCGCCACTGCCGATCACGACGTTCTTCAGCCCGAGTCGCGCGATGCTGTCGACGAGCCGCTGGCGCGACAGCGGATAGCCGTTCCAATTGTCCTTGCCGACGACGGGTGCGGTCGCGCCGTCCTTGCGCGCGTCATAGGGCATGAGGAGCACCTGTTGCGCGACGAAGTTCCAGCGGGCGTCGTTGCCGAGCCCGCGATCGAGCCAGGCCTCCTGCGCCGCGCCCAGCATCGTCCGGTCCGGCCGGTCGACAGGACGGCAAGCATCGAGTTCGACGCGCCCGATGCCGGGACGCTCGCAGAGCTGATCGCTGCGGAACGAGCGGGTGTCGAGCACGTGCATCCGCGCGAGCGTGCCGTAATCGAGCCGGCGATACGCGCGCGCATGCGCGGCACCCGGTCGCTGCGCGAGGCGTACGGGAACATGCTCATACCAAGCCTGCAGCGCTGCCGCCTTGCGCAGCGCGAAGATCTCGGGCCGGTTGCCATCCTTGTCGAATTTGCCCGCCCAATTGTCGTCGATCTCATGGTCGTCGAACGACATGATGAACGCGACCGCGGCGTGCGCGGCCTGAAGATCGGGATCCGACTTATATTGCGCGTAACGGCGGCGATAGGCGTCCAGCGTGTACGTCTCGGCTCCCAGATGCTTGCGCGGGCTGGGCTCGGTCCGCGCCGCCATCTCGTAGATATAGTCGCCATAGTGAAAGACCGCGTCGAGGTCGGGCTCGCGCGCGACATGCGCATAGGCGGTGAAGAACCCCGTCTCGAAATCCTGGCATCCCAGCATCGCCAGACGCAGCCGCTCGGGCGACGTGCCTGCCGCCGGTGCGGTACGCGCA
Organism: Sphingomonas sp. Leaf28; assembly: GCF_001421685.1. NCBI lineage: Bacteria > Pseudomonadati > Pseudomonadota > Alphaproteobacteria > Sphingomonadales > Sphingomonadaceae > Sphingomonas > Sphingomonas sp. Leaf28. Next base: position 658,198 of record NZ_LMKX01000007.1, read on the forward strand.
GTGCCGACCGGGCTCGATCCGGCACCAGCGACGAGGAAGCGATACCAATAGGGCCGCCGCGATTGCAGGCCGTCGACTTCGACATGCACCGAATGCGCAAGGTCGGCCTTCGCCACTGCCACGCCGGTCCGCACGACCGTCCGGAAACCGGGGTCTTCGGCCACCTCCCAGCGCACCGGAACATCGTGCGGCGGCATGCCGCCACCGGGCGTCTGCGGCTCGGGCGCAAGCCGGGTCCAGATGACGAACCCGTCGGGCCACGGCTCACCCGACGCGATGCCGAGCGTGAACGGATCGCGCGTGAAATTGGCGCGCGCGAGCAGCCGCGGCGCGCCGACTCCGCCCAACAGCGCGAGCGAAAGGCCGGCCTTGACCATGTTACGGCGATCGAACTGAGGCACGGCGGTACTCCCTGACGGCATCGCGCGGACCACGCGCCGGACCGGAACCGGCATCGCGTCGCGACGGACTATGACGGGAAGACGCAGCCGCCGGGCAAAACCCGACACCGATAAACCGACCGCGTCGCCGCTATCGATCGTCCGCCTCGCCCGCGGGACGGATCGCGATCGTCTTCGGACCGTAGGCGATATCGACGTGATAGGCCGCCTGCACGGCCTGCAGCGCGCGTTCGGTATCGGATACATGAAAGCGTCCGCTGATCGGCAGCGCCTGCAACGCGCGATCGTGCAACAGGATCGGCCGCGCCGAATAGCGCTGGACCTTGTCGATCAGCACGCCCAGCGGAACGTCGGACGCCTCGAACCACCCCGATTTCCAGTCGGGCACGCCGCCTGCGATCCGCCGCTGCGCGCTGACATGGCCGTCGACGACGCGCGCGCCATACCCCGTGTTCAGGACGAGCTCGGTCTCGCCGGCGACACCGACCTCGACGGCACCGCGATACACGACGACAGCGGTCCGCGTCGGGCTCTGGCGATCGACGTTGAACGCGGTGCCCAGCACCCGCACCGAGGTGGTGCCGCTGGCCACGCGGAATATCCGGACGCGCTCATGCCGGACGTCGAAGAACGCCTCGCCGCGCACCAGTTCGGCGCTGCGTTTCCACGGCAATATCTGGACGCGAAGCTCGGTATCCCCGCTCATGTCGACGCGCGATCCGTCGCCCAGCACGACCGACCGGCCTCTGCCCGCATTGGTGCGATAGGTGCTCGTCAACAGCGCCGGCACGATCAGCATGACCGCGACCAGCATCGCGCACGCCGCGGCGGCGAACCGCGGCGCGGCACGGCGCAGGCGACCGGAGCGATCGGTGATTACAGAGGGCGCAGTGGCGACGCCCGGCGCGAGGCGGGACTGACCGAGTGCCTCGACCAGCGCCTCCGACTGCCAGAGCGCCTGAAGCTCGGCAATGACCTCGCGGTGCCGCGGCGCCGCCGCCATCCAGGCGTCGAAGGCCGGCCCCACCGCGGCGTCGACCACCGGCCGGTTGAGCCGGTCGATCCAAGCCGCGGCCTCCTCGACGATCTGCGCGTCGCGCGTCATCGCACCGCCTCGCGCGCGGCCGTATCGCCCGGCATCGCCTTGTGCAGGTCGGCGAGGCCGCGGGTGATGTGCTTTTCAACGGCCTTCGCGCTCAACCCCAGCTCCTTCGCTATCGCCGCACAGCTTTGCCCGTGCAGTCGGCGGCGAACCAGTACGTCCCGACGCAGCGGCGGCATCGCCGCCAGCGCCTCCTTCAGGATCGCAACTTCCTGCCGCCCCGCCAGCACCCGATGCGGCGACGGCGCAAGGCTGGCAGTCTCCTCCCCGCTCTCGGCGACATAGCGGCTGTCGCGACGATGATGGTCGATCAGCAGGTTTGCGGCGATCCGGAACCCCAGCGCATAGACGCTGAGCAGTTTCTGCACGCGGCCCTGATGCACCAGCCGCGACAGCGTCTCCTGCACGACGTCCTCGACCACGTCCGCGCGGCTCGTGCGTGCCCGGACGTAGCGGCGCAGCGTCGCGGCGATCGCGCGCCAATCCTCGGCAGGGGCATCACCCGCGCGGTTCTCGATCTGGTGCAGCACCGCTGGCATCGGACATCCGGATTGTTGATCCAGGCGCCCTAGACAGCATTTGTGACAATCTCGGACAGAATACCGCGAGATGAGGGAGATATTATCGGGCCATGCCGACAAGTTCCGCCTTGTGCGTATCAAATAACATCCGTCAACTACTCCCGGTCTGGCAAATCTAGATCGATGAAAACATTATGTCTTATATGTGAAACCAAATAGTTTGTCGGGTTCTCGGCGGCGCGCCCGTCTTGCTCTCGAACCATATTGGGGGAAGACATGTTGCGTAAAATTCGTCTGCATCTTTTGCTAAGCTCGGTCTCGCTCGCCGGGTTCGCCGGCACGCCCGCCCCCGCGCAGGCAGCGCCGTCCGCCTCGCGGACCTTCGCGTTCGATCTGCCGGCACAAGCGCTCGGCGATGCGCTGCTCGCCTTCTCGCGGCTGACGCGGCTGCAGCTGGCATCGTCGCCGGCGGTGTTGAACGGCGCGCGCAGCCCACGCTTGCAGGGGCGGATGACCGCCGCGGACGCGCTCGCGCGGCTTACCGCGGATAGCGACCTGGATGGCAGGATCGTCGACGGCACGGTGACGATCGCGCGCCACAAGCGCTTCGCCACGGCGGCAGCCTCTGCCGCTGCCGTGGCAGGCGATGGCGCAAGTGTTCAGGTGTCGGAATCGGCGGTCGAGCCACAGGTCGTCGGAGGCGGCGACATCGTCGTGACGGGCTATCGCGAGAGCGTCGCCAAGGCGCAGCAGATCAAGAAGAACGCGACCGGATCGCAGGACGTGATCCTGGCGCAGGACATCGCCGCGTTTCCCGATCAGAACCTTGCGGAAGCGCTCCAGCGCATTCCCGGCGTCGCGATCACGCGCGACAGCGGCGAAGGGCGGCAGATCTCGCTACGCGGCCTCGGCGCGGATTTCACGCGCACGCAGCTCAACAGCATGGAGGTGCTGACCAACACGTCGTCGGGACTGGACAGCCGGTCGTCGGTCAGCCGCTCGCGCGCGTTCGACTATAGCATCTTCGCCTCCGAACTCTTCAACAAGGTCGTCGTCGAGAAGTCCTACGCGGCCGAGCAGGACGAGGGCGGGATCGGCGGGACGGTCGGGCTCCACACCGCCAAGCCGTTCGATTTCAACCGGCTCACCGTGGTCGCATCCGCCAAGGGGCAGATGAACCAATATACCAAGACGGTCACGCCGCGGCTCGTCGGGCTGATCTCCGAACGCTGGGGCGATTTCGGGGTCCTCGCGTCGGTCGCGTACAGCACCGCAGACACGGTCGAATTCGGCTATCGCAACTGGAACTGGTCGCAGATCAATTTCGGTGCCGCCAATGTCGGCCCGGCCATCTCGGCGGCGGACCGCGCGTTGCTGGTCAATGCGACCGGGGGCAGCCGGATCTGGAACAGCCGCGCGCAGACCTATGCGACCTTCTTCAACAAGCGCGAGCGGCTCGGGCTCACCACTGCGCTGCAATATCATCCCGACGATCGCACCGACCTGACGCTGGACGTGCTGTACGGCAAGCTCAACAACGATCGCACATCCGGCGTGATCGGGGCGGCGGGCACCAACGGCATCGCCGCCAACAACGTCACCGGTACGCAGCTGCTGACCGGCGTGAGCTTCGACGACTTCAACGATATCGTCGGCGCGTCGTTCGACCATGTCGACATGCGCACTGAATCCAAGGTCACGCATGACCAGACGACCTTCTGGCAGGCGGCGCTGAACGGCCACACCGATCTCAGCAGCAACCTGACGGTCAATTTTCTCGGCGGCTGGTCGCGATCGACGTTCGATTCCCGCTATGCCGAGGTCTATCTCGAGGCGGTCGGCAAGAGCTATGCCTTTACGGGCCTGAACACCGGGTCCCCGCGGACCAGCTACGGGTTCGACACGACCGACGCGTCGCAATGGGATCTCCAGGGTCTGGAAACGCGCGCGGACCGGATCAAGAGCGAGTTCTACAACACCAAGGCGGAGCTTGCCTGGACCATCGGCTCAGGCTCGACGATCAAGGCCGGGGCCGGGTTCAAGCGCTTCACCAACAGCGGCTGGCAACGCAAGGTCGCGCCCAGCTATGAGGGCAAGCCGGGCATCCCCGACGTGCCGACGACGACGCTGTCTAACAGCACGCTTGCGCCGTACACGATCGGCGACGTCGCAGGGACCTATGCGCTGCTCGGCCAGCCCATGACGTTGACCGCGGGCAACACCGTCGCTGGCACCGCCTACGACCTGCTCGAGAACACCTATGGCGCCTATCTGCAATATGACCTGGCGACTGAACTCGGCACGATCGGGCTGCGCGCCAATTTCGGCGTGCGCTATTACCATACCGACCTCGGGTCATCGGGCACCGCGCTGGTCGGCAGCGCGCTGGTGCCGGTCAACGTGACCAACAGCTATCACGGCTTTCTTCCGGCCGCGAACCTAGCGTTCGACCTCAGCCGGTCGGTCGTGTTTCGCCTCAGCGGCAACCGCAACCTGAGCCGCCCCGCCCTCAGCGACATGCGCGCCGCCGGGACGCTCAACCTCGCCTCGTTCGGCGGCACCATCGCCGCCGGCAACCCCAATCTCGCGCCGTTCAAGGCCGATTCCGTCGAAGCCTCTCTGGAATATTATGACGGCAAGCGCGGTTCGCTCGCGATCGGTGCGTTCTACAAGCACATGGATTCGTACATTACGTCGGAGACCCGGCTGGTCGCGTACGATACGACGGGCTATCCGGCGTCGCTGCTGCCCGTCGGCGTCGACCCTTCGGTGCTGGTGAACTACACGCGTCCCATCAACGGCCCCGGCGCGTCGATCAAGGGCATCGAACTTGCCGCAAAACGCGACTTTGACTTTCTCCCCGCCCCCTTCGACAAGCTGGGCGTCCTCGGCAACGTCACCATCGCCGAGGGATCGACCGACACCTTCTATGCGGGAGTCCCGGTGCGCCTGCCCTTGCCGACGCTGTCGAAATTTTCGTCCAATGCGACGCTCTACTACGATACCGATCGCTGGGGCGTGCGCGGCTCGGTCGCGACACGCTCGCGCTATCGCTGGGGCGATGGCGGCAACGGCAATATCGGCGAGTACATCAAGGGCACGACGAACCTCGATGCGTTCGCCTATGTCAATCTGACGCGCCAGTTCAAGCTGTCGCTCGACGTGATCAACATCACCGACGAGCCGATCGTCCAATATGCCGACGGCACCGCCAAGCGCGTGATGACCAACACGGTGAGCGGACGGACGGTCGCGTTTGGCGGGACCATGCGGTTCTAGCCGAAGCGCACCGGTCCGACGATCGTCGACGCCTGAAACGCCAAGCTGCATAACGGCGGCTATCTACGGAGGTATGGGGTGGCGCAGCCGTCGCGCCACCCCAATCCCTCACCTGACGGAAGGCGTTACCATTCGATCCCGATCTTCCCGAAATGCTCGCCGCTCATCTCGAACGCGAACGCGTCTGCGAGGCGATCGAGCGGGAAGCGGCGGTCGATCACCGGGCGGATCCCGGTCGCATCGAGCGCGCGGACGAACGCCTGCTGGTCGCGGCGGCTGGCTACGATCAGGCCCTGCAGCCGGGCCTGCTTGGCCATCAACGCCGCGGTCGGCACCTCGCCGCCGCGCCCGGTCAGCACGCCGATCAGCGAGATATGCCCGCCGATCCGCACCGCGTCGATCGACTGGCCAAGCGTGCCGGGGCCGCCGACCTCGACCACGTGATCGACCCCGCGGCCGCCGGTCCAGTCGGCGATCCTGCGGCCCCAGTCCGGATGCGTGCGGTAGTTCAGCGTGAAGTCCGCGCCGAGCCTCTTGGCGCGGTCGAGCTTCGCGTCCGACGACGAGGTGATCGCGACGATCGCTCCCATCGCCTTGGCGATCTGCAACGCCCAGATCGATACGCCTCCCGTTCCCAGCAACAATACCGTGTCGCCCGCCTTCAGCCCGCCATCGACGACCAATGCGCGCCATGCGGTCAGCCCTGCGGTCGTGATCGTCGCCGCCTCGACGGAATCGTAGAGCTTGGGGGCGTGCGTGAACGCGGTCGCGGGCAGTACGACATGGGCTTGCGCGAACCCGTCGATCCCGTCGCCCGGCGTGCGACTGAAGTCGCCGATGACCGGTGGTCCGTCCTGCCAATCGGGGAAGAAGCACGACACGACGTGATCGCCCGCCGCGAACTCGGTCACGCCCTCGCCGACCGCCTCGACGATCCCGGCGCCATCGGACAGCGGCACGCGACCATCCGCGCTCGGCATCTTGCCCGTCACGACACCAAGGTCGTGGAAATTCAGCGAACTGCCGTGCAGCGCGACGCGGATCGTGCCGGGCGTGGGATCGCCCGGATCGGCGCGCTCTTCGATGCGCAGGGTATCGAGTCCAGCGGGGGACCGCAGCGTCATGACCTTCATCGCAAACTCCTTGTCTGCGGGTCCTAACGCGCGGTCCCCTCGAACTCTCCCCGTGCGCTTACCGCTGCGTCAGATAGCGGTCGAACCAGGCGACCGATCGCTTGCGGACATCCGCCGCATTGCCCGGCGCCCGGATGGCATGGCCCTCGTCGGGATAGATGACGAGGCTGGTCGGGACGCCCAGCTCCTTCAACGCGTGCCAATATTCGATCGACTGCGTCGGCGGCACCTCGATGTCGCGTTCGCCGACATAGATGAACGTCGGCGTCTTGGCGCGCTTGATGACGCTGATCGCGGAGACCGCGCGATAGGCCTCGGGGTCGTCATAGGCGGATTTGCCGAAGAACGGGATCATCCACTGGTCGATGCCGTTGGTGCCGTAATAGCTGATCCAGTTCGACAGCCCGGCACCGGCCACGATCGCCTTGAACCGGTTGGTCTGCGTGTTCGCCCACATCGCCATGAAGCCGCCATAGCTGCCCCCGGTCAGCCCGAGCCGCGCATCGTCGACGGGCTCGATCTTCTCGACGGCATCGATCCCCGCAAGGATATCGCGCAGATCGCCACCGCCGAAATCGCGACGGTTGGCGGCGGTAAACGCCTCGCCCTGCCCAAAACTGCCGCGCGGGTTGGGCATGAACACGTAATAGCCAGCCTCTAGCAGCGCCGCCGGCCCCGACCCGATGGTGATATAGCTCGGCGTGTTCGCCGACGACGGACCGCCATGGACGATCGTCACCATCGCCGCCTTGCGCGCGGGGTCGGCGGTCTTGGGCGCCAGCAGCCAGCCCTGCACGTCGAGCCCGTCATTCTTCCACGTTACACTGCGCGCCGTGGCGACGGCTGCAAGCGCATCATTATCATGCGTGATCTGGCGCGGCGCGCCGATCGGGCCTGCGAAGATCGCCGGGCCGTGCGTGAAATCCTGCACCGCGGCCGCCATGATGCTGCCGTCCGCGCTATACGCCACGCGGCCATCGCCCGCAGCAAAGCTCGCCGGGCGGCTCCAGCTGACCGTCGTCTTGCCGGCCGGATCGAGCGTCGCGATCTCGGCCGCCTCCGCATGGAGGCGAACCGCGCGCAGCCCGCCCTGCGTCCAGTCGAGCGAGGTGACCGTCGCCTTGGCGCCCGCGGTCCGATTGACGGGTACGCCCCCGGCGACCGGCACGGTCCAGACATCGCCGCCGATCGCGCCGAAATCGCTCATCAGCCCGCCGATATACGCGACCGTCCGGCCATCGGGCGACACGCGCGGCATGTTGAGCTGCGTCTTCGGCTTGGCGATCGTGCGGACCGCCCCGGTCTGCGCGTCGACCGCATCGAGCGTCGCCACCCACCAGTTGTTGTCGCCATTGCCGAGCGCACTCGTCACCACGAAACCGCGACCGTCCGGGGTCCAGTCATATTCGTAGATATAGCGTTCGGCGGGCGACATCGGCTTGACCGTGCCCGCGGCGATGTCGACGATCGCCAAGCGCTGTTCGTCGGTGGTCTCGCCGATCTCGCCGACCTGCCGGACGCCCGCCTGCGTCGCCCCCGCTTCCTTCGCGGCGCCGAACGTGGCGAGCAGCGCCAGCCGCTTGCCATCGGGCGAGAACCGCGGCGTCGACGCGATGCCGTCGATCGCCGCGACCTGCCGTGCGCCGCGCATATCCGCCAGCATCACCAGCGCACGCGCCTCGCCCGGTTTGCGCGCGACGAACGCGATCCGGCCATCGGCCGCAAAGGTCGGTGCGCCATAGCTGCAGGTCGCGCACGGATCGATCGTCTGCGCGATGCCACCATCCGCCACGCGCCGCACGACGATCGCCGCATGCGTCGGCGACGCGGATTCGATGCTGGCGAGACGATCGCCCTTGGGTGCGATCGCCACCGCGCCATATTGATGCACCGGCGCCTGCTGCGCGACCGCGGCAGTCGAAGCGGTGACGAGCAGCGCCGCCATCAGCACTGGCCGCATCACTTGGCGGCCGCCTTCAGGCCCCGGTCTTCCAGCATCGGGCCGATATCGGGATCCTTGCCATAGAACGCCTTGAACATCGGGGCGTAGTCCTGCGTGTGTCCCTTCGACAGGATCATGTCGCGGAATCGCTGGCCGTTCGCGCGCGTGAGGCCCCCATGCGCCATGAACCACGCATAGGCGTCGTTATCGAGCATCTGCGTCCACAGATACGCGTAATAGCCCGCGGCATAACCGCCCGCCCAGATGTGCGCAAAATAGCTGGTACGATAGCGCGGCGGCACGTCCTTCGTGTCGAGCCCCATCGTGTTGAGCGCCTTGGTCTCGAACGCATCGACGTCCTGCGGCCCGGCGGAAGCGGGCAGCGAATGCCAGTCCTGGTCGAGCGTGGCAGCGGCCACCAGTTCGCCGAGCTCATACCCCTGGTTGAACTTGGCCGCGTTCTTGATCTTCGTGACCAGCGCTTGCGGCATTACCGCGCCGGTGCGGTAATCCTTGGCGTAGTTCGCGAACACCTTGGGATCGAGCGCCCAATGCTCGTTGAACTGCGACGGGAATTCGACCCAGTCGCGCGCGGTGTTGGTGCCCGAGACCAGCGGATAGGTCTGGTTCGCGAACAGCCCGTGCAGCGCATGGCCGAACTCGTGGAACATCGTCGTGACGTCGTCAAACGTGATCAGCGCGGGCTGGCCCGGCGCGGGCTTGGTGAAGTTGCCGACGTTATAGACGACCGGCTTGGTTTTCAGCAGCTTCGACTGGCCGACGAAGTTCGACATCCACGCGCCACCCGACTTGTTATCGCGCTTCCAGTAATCGAAATACATCAGTCCGAGCTCGGAGCCGTCCTTGTCGTAGACGGTGAACACGCGAATGTCCGGCTGATAGGTCGGTATGTCGCGGCGTTCCTTGAAGGCGACGCCGTAAAGCTGGTTGGCAGCGAAGAACACGCCGTCCTGCAACACACGGCCGATCTCGAAATACGGCTTCAGCTCGTTCTGGTCGAGGTCGTACTTTGCCTTGCGTACCTTGTCCGAATAGAAATCCCAGTCCGACGGCGCGAGCGGGAACGCGGCGCCGGTCGCGTCGATCGTCTTCTGCAATTCGGCCGCCTCACGACGCTGCTCGGCGGCCGTCGCGGGCACGAGCTGCGTCATGAAGCCCTTCGCCGCCGCCGGCGTCTTCGCCATCTGGTCGTACAGCGAATAGGCGGCATAGTTCGGATAGCCGAGCAGCTGCGCCTTCTGCGCGCGCAACTGCGCGATCGTCTTGATCAGCGCGCGGGTATCGTTCGCGTCGCCCTTTTGCGAGCGGGTCCAGCTCTGGTCGAACAGCGCGGCGCGGGTCGCACGGTCGGTCAGCGAGGCGAGCGCGGGCTGCTGCGTCGTGTTCTGGAGCGACAGGACATATTTGCCCGGCATCCCGCGCTCCTTCGCGCCCTCCGCCGCCGCGGCGATCTCGGCATCGCTCAAGCCGGCGAGCTTGGCCTTGTCGTCGACCACTAGCGCGCCCGCCTTCGTGCCCGCGAGCAGCTTCTGCTGGAAATCGGTCGTCGCGGTCGAAATCTGCGTGTTAAGCAACCGTAGCTTGGCCTTGTCGGCATCGTTCAGCTGCGCGCCGGCGTGAAGGAAGTCGCTGTGATAGATTTCCAGCACCTGGCGCTGCTCGGCATCGAGCCCCAGCGACTCCTTTTTCGCATACAGCGCCTGCACGCGCGCGAAGAGCTTGGGATCGAGATAGATCGCATCGCTATGCTGCGCGAGCTTGGGCGCCTCGATGCTACGGACCTTGTCGAGCACGTCGTTGGTGTTCGCCTGAGACACGCCAAAGAACGCCTGGCTCGCGCGGTCGAGCGTCCGGCCGGAGCGTTCCATTGCCTCGATCGTGTTGGCAAAGGTCGGTGCCGCGGGATTGTTGGCGATCGCCTTCATCTCGGCGATCTGCTCGGCCATCCCCTGTTCGAGCGCGGGCTGGTAATCGGCGTCGGTGATCTGGTCGAACCGCGGCGCCTGGAACGGCAGCGTGCTGGGCACGGTCAGCGGATTGACGCGCGCCGCCTGGACCGTGGTGGCACCGGCAAGGCAGCACAGAAGCGCGGCGGAACGAAGCAGGGTGGAACGCAGCATCGATGGTTCTCTATGGCAGGAGTGATGACGCGCTTCTTGCATGGACCGCCGACCCGCCACAATGTCTGATTACCGCGTCCGGCGGGCTATCGCAGGCCAGCCTAGGCGCGATTCGACCGCAGCGTGATCCGCGTCATTTCCGCCCATCGACCGAGCCGCAGCGCGAAGCCTGGCCACAGCCCGGTCCCGTTGCTGACGTACAGCGTCATCCCGTCGACGTCGTAGCGTCCCGAGACGAAGCCGCCATTGGCCAGCGCAAAGATCCGGTCGAATCCCAGGATCATGCCCCCATGCGTATGGCCCGACAGCTGCAGCGCGACCCCGCGCGCCGCCGACTGTTGCGCCGCCTTGGGCTGGTGGTCGAGCAACAGGATCGGCACCCCAGCCGGCGCACCGGCGAGCGCCACCGCAAGATCCGGCCCCGCCTGTCCAACTACGGGCGCGGAGAGATCGGTCACACCCGCGAGAACCAGCCGAGCATCGCCGCGCTGGAGCAGCGTATGCGCGTTGGGCAGCATGCGGATTCCCAGCCCCTGAAGATGCCGCATCCACGCCGCATAATTGAAGAAATACTCATGGTTGCCGGGAATCGCATAGACGCCGTCCGGCGCGCGCAGGTCGTGCAGCGGGGCGACGTCAGCCTGCCGCATCGCCACCGACCCGTCGATAAAGTCCCCGGTCACCACGATCACGTCCGCGCCCGACGCATTGGCGCGCGTCACCACCGCATGCGCCCAGTTCGCAGGAAACAGCCGGCTGATATGCAGGTCGGTCAGCTGCAGCACGCGGTATCCGTCGAACTGCGGTGGCAGGTCGCGGATCGTGATCTCGACATCCTTGACGACCGGCACGCGGATCGCGTTGGCGACGCCGATCGCCGCCAGCACCGCGGCAAGCCCCGCGGTCGCATAGCGCACCGCGTCGGGCACCACAGCACCGCGTCGCACCAGCATCGTCGCCAGCGTCGCGAGATCGACCAGCATCTGCAGGATGGCGAGCAGCAGGATCGCGCCGAACGCCCAGTTGAACGCGATCACGACGGCGCGGGGAAATTCGGGCGCGAACACCGACCCCGACGAGAGCCGGCTCCACGAATGATATTGCGACGCCAGCAGCAGCAGCACCGCGACGATCAGCTTGACCGGCACCGTCAGCGACAGCGGCCACAGCCAGCGCCCGATCACGTACAGGCACGGCAGCGAAAAGATCAGCTGGAAGATCGTCTCTATCCTTTGGCGATGCCCCCGGGAACGTTGGGGCCAGCCCCGATACCGCCGCGCCTGCCCGCGTGGCGCAATTTATTTCCGCCGCACCGAATTCCTCAGTGGGAATAGACGCCGATCAGCGCACGCCGCAGCATCCGGTCCTCGAGCGAATAATAGAGCGCGATCCTGTCGCCCTCGATCACGGTCGATGCGGCGAACGCGATATCCGTTGCCTCGCGGCTCACCGCGGGGGGCGGCACCAGCATCGGCTCGATCCCCCGACCGGTCACCCGCTTGAAATCGGCATCGAAGCTGATCCAGCCGATCCGCCACCGCGCGTCGTGCGTCGCGCCATTGTAGAACATCACCGGGTCCTGCCCCGCGATCCGGATGATCGGCCCGGTCGACAGATGCCAATTGTCCCAGCTGTCCTCGCGGATCCCGAACGGATCGGGCATCACCGTCCACGGTCCCTTCGCGGTCGGTCCGCGCGCCATGCCGATCCGCGACGCCTCGTGCGCGGCATATTCGTAGAACAGCCGCCAATCCCCCGCAGCGGTCTGCGCGAGCGTCGCCTCCTTGATGTTGCCCTCGCCCGGCGGCGCCTTCAGAACCAGGTCCTGCTTGACCAGCGTGCTCAGCTCGCGCCCCGCCGCCAGGATCATCGATCCTTGCGCGCGCGCCGCGTCGACCCCGGTGTAATAGACCAGATACTCGTGGTCGGTCACCAGCACGGTCGGATCCTCGCACCCGCCAAGGTCGGCAGGCCCCGGCCCCGGCACGATCGCCAGCCCCGCATCCATCTGGAAGTGCAGCCCGTCCGTACTCGCTCCGCCTGCGATGATCCCGGTCGGATCATGCGGCCCGAGCGGGTGCGGCACGCCGCGGATCATCACGCGGTACAGCGCGCCTTCCTTCCAGACGAATGGGCTCATCAGGTCCATCCCGTCGATCGGCGACGCCGCCGAGAGCGTGACCGTATCGAGTTGCTCGACGACATAGCTGAGCATCGGTTCAGGCCCCTTGCGCAACGGTCAGCGACAGCGCGCCGTCGATCGTCACGGTCGTCCCCGTGATATAATCGGCCGCCGGCGACAGCAGGAACAGGACGAGCGCGGCCACCTCGTCGGGCCGCCCCGCGCGCTTCCACGGGATCGCCGCCTCCTTCGCCGCGAGTTCGGTCGGATGATCGAGCGCGGACTGGTTCATCGGCGTCAGGATCATCCCCGGCGCGACGCCATTGACCGCGATCCCCTTCGGCGCGAGCTCGAGCGCGAGCGTCGCGGTCAGCTGCGACAATCCACCCTTGGCCGAATCATAATCCACCCCGCCGGGCCGCGGCGCGCGTTCGTGGATCGACGAGATATTGACGATCCGCCCGCGAGCATCCTTGGCCTCCAGCGCGCGCACCAGTCGCCGGCAGGTCAGGAAGGGGCCGTAGAGATCGGACCGGATCACGCGATCGAACTGCGCGAGCGGCATGTCGACCAGCTTGACCCCGGTCATGTTCAGCCCCGCCGAATTGACCAGCAGGCTGACCGTCCCAAACGCCTTCTCGGCCGCCGAGAACAGCCGCTCGACCGCGTCCTCGTCGCCAACATTGGTCTGCACCGCCAGCGCGCGATCCGGGCCGCCGATCGCCGCACACACCGCGTTCGCCGCCGCGACGTCCTCGAAATAGGTGATGACCACCCGCGCACCGGCCTCACCCAGCGCCTTGGCGCAGGCAGCACCGATCCCCGATTCTCCCCCCGTGACGATCGCGACCTGATCCTCGAACATGACTACTCCTGACGCCGGTTTCTGCCCCCGTCGCAAGCGCGCATCGCGGGCGCGGTGCAAATGAATTCCGTGTCAGGTCAACGACAAGACCGTCGCGACCAACTCGTTATCCACCGAGGCGCGGTCGTCCGACACTCCTCGCTCGGGATGGATGTAGGAGTGTCAAAGATGCCGCGACCGGGCGAGTTTCGGACGCACGATCGGCTGTTTGCGCGGCGCCCCGATCGCTTTCGAACTCAGGACTTGATCAGGATCGCGTCGGACGGCAGCATGCGGTCGAGGAACGGCAGGATCGCCGCGCCGACCGCGGGGGCATCGCGCGACAACGTCGCGCGGCGGATCGGTGCGGAGGCGGGGATGGTCGCCGCCGCCGCGGTCATCTTGCGATGCGTCTCGTCGGCCAGCCGGTCCAGCACCTCGTCGGGAAGCCGTCCGCCAAGCAGGATCGCCGCCGGGTTCAGCAGGCAGTTGACCGCGGTCACCGCGGGCACCAGCGCGCTCGAGGCCTCGTTCAGCCACCCCGAGAGTGACGACGCGCACGCCGCGGGAAACGGCTCGGTCGGATCCAGTCCGGCGACCGGCATCCCCGCCGCCTCCAGCCGCTGGGTCAGCGCAGACAGCGACACCACGTCCTGCAACACGCGCCCGGGATCGCCCGCAAGCGGCAGGAACCCGATCTCGCCACTGCGACCGGTCGCGCCGCGATAATAGGTGCCGTCGGTCACGATCCCGCCGCCCAGCCCTGCGCTGACTAGGATGTAGAAGAAGCTCGCATGATCGAGGCCGCCGCCGAACTGCGCCTCGCCGATCGCCGCCGCCGCCGCGTCATTGTCGATATGGATCGACCACGGCACCACATCGGCCAACAGCGCCTGCAGGTCGACGTCCCCCCAGCGGTCATAGCCCACCGGCCGGTGCGGCAGTACGACACGGCCCAGATCGTCGGGCAACGCCACCCCGACGCCCAGCACGCGGTCGGTACGGATCACATTGGTCTTGTAGATCTCGGCGATCCCCGCGCGCACGGTCTCGACGACATCCTCGGGCATCGCGAACGCGATCTGGCGCGTGAAGCGCGATCGCACCGTCCCCGCGAGATCGAGCGAGACGAGCGTGACATGATCGCGATCGATGTTCAGCCCGATCGCAAAACAACCGTCCGGGTTGATCCGCAGCCGCACCGCAGGCTGGCCCCGCGCGCCCGTCCGGCGCCCCGCGTCGACGATCAGCTCGGAATCGAACAATCGCGCGGTAATATTGGCGATTGTCGGTGATGTCAGATTGGTCATCGTCGCGATCTCGCTGCGCGTGATGTCCGGATTGCGGCGGATCACCTGCAGCACGACGCGCTGGTTATAGTCGCCCGCGCGTTCCAGATTGGTCCCGGACAAGCTTGGTCCCAGTCGCACCGCGCGTTCGTCCGCGGTCACGCCGCCTTGGATCGCGGGATCGAAATCGGAAAAGTTCAAGCGGCCGTCCAATCCGGGACGCGGTCCGGGGTCGGGATGCAGGTATGGCCAGCACCGCCACCGGCCCGCCCATGGTTGATGACGCGCATACCCGTCTTACCGAGCACCGCCACCGCTAAACCATGCTGTTTCAATCGTCCCCCTTCCCCGCCGTGATCGCGAAAGATCATCTTTTGGTATTGTCGAAGGTCTCGTACCTGCACGGGCAAGTCAACACCGACATTGATCCAAATCGCGATCGCCTTGCGTCATCGGTGCGGCGCTCACTCGGCCTTGCCCCCACCCGCGATCCAGCGGTCGATCTTCTTTTCGAGCACCGGCATCGGCAGCGCACCGGTATCGAGCACCTGCGCATGGAACCCGCGCGGATCGAACTTCGCGCCCAGCGCCGCCTTCGCCTTTGCCTTGGTCCGCGCGATCGTCAGCTGGCCGATCTTGTACGCCAGCGCCTGTCCCGGGATCGCGATATAGCGCTCGACCTCGGCGGTCGCATCGGTCCGCGCCATCGGCGAGTTGGCGAGCATGTACGCGATCGCCTGGTCGCGCGTCCAACCCTTCGCGTGGATGCCGCTGTCGACCACTAGCCGCATCGCGCGCAGCATCTCGTCGTTCAGCCCGCCCATCCGCTGATACGGATCGGTCTCGACGCCGAGCTCCTTCCACAGACTCTCCGAATAGAGCGCCCAGCCTTCGACATAGGCAGTGTTCCCGCCGAACCGCATGAACGCGGGCAGCGCGGTGTTTTCCTGCGCGAGGCTGATCTGGAAATGATGCCCCGGCACGCCCTCATGCAGGAACAACGTCTCCATCTCCCAGGTGTAGCGCGACGGCAGGTCGTAGGTGTTGTAGTAGAACACGCCGGGTCGCGTCCCGTCGGGCGTACCGCCCTGGTACGAACCACCCGCCTCGGTCTTCTCCTTGAACGCGGGCACCGCGCGGATCTCGAGCTTGGTCTTGGGCACCAGCGAGAACTGCTCGGGGATGCGCGTGTAGATCCGCGCCTCGATCGCCTGATACCCCTCGCGCAGTTTTTCCGCGGAGACGGGGGCGAACTTCGGATCGGTCCGCAGATAGGTGAAGAACGCTGGCAGATCGCCCTTGAAGCCGACCGCATCCTTTTGCACGCGCATGTCCTTCAACAGCCGCGCGACCTCCGACAGCCCGAGCGTGTGCACCGCGTCGGCGGTCAGCGGCAGCGTCGTGTTCTGCTCGATCAGATAGGCGTACAGCTTGGCGCCGCCCGGCATCGCCGATACGCCTACGCTCTCGCGAGCCTTGGCGCGGTATTCGTTGGCGAGAAAATCGCGCACCCGCTGTTCGGCGGGCAGGATCACGTCGCGGATCTGCGTGGCATAGGCCGTGCGCAACCGCGCCTGATCCGCCGCGGACATGCTCGCGGGAAACGTCTTGAGCGGTCCGGCGAAGGTCGAGCCTTCGACGCCTTCCTTGATGAGGTTGTCGAACTGGCCGATCATGTTGTCGACCACCAGCCGTGGCTGGACGATCCCGTCCTTCATGCCCTCGCGGAACAGCCCGATCGCGCGGTCGAGCACGGCGGCATATTCTGCGTTGCGCTTCAGGTTGTTCTCATAGTCGAGCAGCGTCTTGAACGGCGCGGCGCCCTGCCCCGACGCGAAATCGGGATAGAAGGTCTGGAAGCCCGAGAAATGATCCATCGGCAGGTCGCGCTGGATCTTGAGCAGGTCGGGCGCATAGCCGCGCAGCGTGATCCGCGTATT
The DNA here is from genome assembly GCF_001421685.1 of Sphingomonas sp. Leaf28. Taxonomy (NCBI): domain Bacteria; kingdom Pseudomonadati; phylum Pseudomonadota; class Alphaproteobacteria; order Sphingomonadales; family Sphingomonadaceae; genus Sphingomonas; species Sphingomonas sp. Leaf28. The sequence continues at coordinate 674,912 of NZ_LMKX01000007.1, forward strand.
CGTCTCGAACACGTCGTACGCGATCTGGTCGACCGCGGTCAGTTTCGCGCGGTCGATCCGTCCGAGCGCGGCGAGATCGGCCTCCGCCGCGGCGCGTTCGGCCGCGGTAAATGCATCGGTCAGGTACGCGCCGAGATGATCGGCGTAGCGCAGGTCGCCGCGGAAGATCGCCGATACCGGGTTCCGCTTCAGGCTGGCCTCGTCGCTCGCATAGAACAACGCCTTGAGCTTGGTATCCTCGACGCTGTCGCCGGCCTGCGCGGTGGGTGGCGGCAACGCCTGACCGACCGCGGCGGTGGAACCGGTAGTTGCTAGACACGCAGCAAGCAGCAGTTTGATCGACACCGGCATATTCCCCACCGTAAGAATGTTACGGCAAGGACTAGGCCGGGCGTTCGACCGCCGCAAGCAACGCCTGAGCAGATCCCTATCGCGGCTTGACGAACTTTAGCGTCATCCGGTCGCTCTCGCCGATCGCGGCATATTTCGCGCGGTCGACGTCCTTCAGCGCATAGTTCGGCGGCAGCGTCCAGACGCCGTTCGGCCAATCCGCGCTGTCCTTCGGATTGGCGTTGATCTCCGACGCGCCCGCCGGCTTGAACCCCGCCGCGGTCGCAAAGCCGATGACCGAGCTCGTCTTCATATAACCGCTCTTCTCCTCCGCCGCGATGTCGCGCGCCTCGGGCAGCCGGTGCTCGACCACGCCCAGCGTGCCGCCCGGCTTGAGCATCTTGAACATCGCCGCGAACATGGCGCGCGCGCGATCCGCGCCGCCGAACCGCCAATTATGGACGTTGCGGAACGTCAGCACGACATCGGCGCTGCCGTCGGGCACGCCCGGCTGCCCGGCTTCTGCCGGAAACGCCGCCAGCCGAACCTTGCCGTATGCCGCCGGGGTCTTCGCCTGCATCGCGCGCACGCCGTTCAGCCCCTTCTCCCACGGCCCCGCCGCGTAATAGACTCCACCGCGCGCGGTCATCGGCGCGAGGATCTCGGTATACCAGCCGCCCGACGGCCAGATCTCGACCACCGTGTCGGTCGGCTTCACCCCGAAGAACGCCAGCGTCTGGGCCGGATGGCGATACCGGTCGCGCGCGACATTGGCGGGCGTACGAGTCGGTGCGGCCACCGCGGCGGCGATCGGCGCAGGCACACGCTGCGCGCTGGCGGCTGTCATCCCCCCCAGGACTAGAACGGGGGCGGCACAGAGCAGGATGCGGGCGTAGCGGTTCATCGTCGACCTCTCGGGATTGCAGCCCGCAGGATGGCCCCGCCGGGCGCGTTCGACAAGCCCGCAATGCCCCCGAAATGCCGTCCAATGAGACGTCCACGCACCGCGACTGGAAACGACAGCAACATTGCCCATATCATCGATACACGCGAAACAAAGGATGCGAATGATGGCGGGCGGTTGGACACGCGACGGCGCGGTGCAGGACCAGATCGACGATACGGTGATGGACGCCGTGCTGGCCGCTCGCGCGCGGATGCCGACCGGCGACAGCGAGCCCTATTGCGCGCAGTGCGGCGACGACATTCCCGAGGGACGCCGGCTCGCGATCCCGGGCGTGCGGACCTGCGTCGCTTGCCAGAGCGGCCGCGACCGCCCTGCCTCCGCGCTGTTCAATCGTCGCGGCAGCAAGGACAGCCAGCTTCGGTAAACGATCGGATGCACGTCGCTTTACTTGGTCTTCTCGGCCCGTCAGGGATCGGCGGATGATCGACTCCATGACCAACCGCGATACCGAGGCCACGACACCCGATTTCGTCGTGATCGACGTCGAGACCGCGTGTTCGCGCGTCAGCAGCATCTGCCAGGTCGGCATCGTCGGTTTCAAGGACGGGCGCGAGATATTCGACTATGAGACGCTGCTCGATCCGCGCGACGAGTTCAACGTCTTCAACACGCGGATTCATGGCATCGCTGCGCACCATGTCGTCGGCAAACCGAGCTTCAGCGACATCCACGCCGTCGTCCACGGCCATTTGTCGGGCCGCACCACCGTGGCGCATTCCTATTTCGACAAGGGCGCGCTGGCGGCCGCATGTCGCATCCACGACCGTGCGATGATCGAGACGACGTGGCTCGACAGCGTCCGCGTTGCCAAGCGCGCCTGGCCCGATCTCGAAAGCCACCGCCTCGGCGTCCTCGCGCGCTATCTCGGGATCGAACATCGGCACCACGATGCGCTCAGCGACGCGCGCGCGGCGGGCTGGGTGATCGTCAAGGCGATCGACCATACCGGGCTGTCGCTCGCCGACTGGCTCGCCCCGCCGCGCGTCGCCGGCCCCGCCCCGCGCGCCGCTGCCGACGGACCACTGCGCGGCGAACGCGTCGCAATCCTCGGCGAGCCGCGCGACGGCAAGCTGGCGCACCTCGCCGCAAGCCTCGGTGCGCGCGTGATGACCGGCGTCGGCAGCTCGACGACGATGCTGGTCGTCGCCGGCCGTGAACCCTTTGGCCGCGCCACCCGCGCCAGCGCCGCGTTCCTCAAGGCGGAGGAACTCCGCCGCGAAGGCACGCCGCTGCGAATCCTCCCCAGCGATGCGTTACGGACGATCGCGGCGCGCGCTTAGCGGCGTGCCGCGTTGGTCTTCGCGCGCTCGATGGCAAACGGCTCGCTCGCGTTCCAACCGGGCCAACCCGCGCCCTGCGCTACCTCGCGCCCCAGCGCATAGGCGACGCTACCCTCCTGCGCCGCGCCGGTCATGTCCCAGCGCCCATCGAACTCGTCGCAGGTCTGGTGATAGCAGCGCGCATTGAACGCATCGCGCTTCGCCTCGCCCGCCGCCGCGCCGCCCATGACCAGATCGCGACCCGCACGGAAATACACGCCCGGCACACCCTTCTGCGCCAGCGCATAGTGATCCGAGCGGTAATACCACCCCGCCTCGGTATTTTCCTCGGGCACGATCCGCAGCCCCTGCGCGCCGGCGACGCGCTTCAGATCGGCCTCCAGTGGAGTCCGGCCGACGCCGATCAGCTCCAGATCGCGCGTGCGCCCCAGCACGACATGCGGATCCAGATTGAACTGCGCCGCGGTCGTCGCAAGCGGCAGGACGGGATGATCCGCATACCAGCTCGCCCCCAGTAGCCCCTTCTCCTCCGCGGTCCACAGCGCGAACACGACCGAGCGACGCGGCCGTGTTCCCTTCGCGAACGCGCGCGCGATCTCGAGCAGCGTCGCGGTCCCCGTCCCATTGTCGATCGCACCATTGCGGATCCGGTCCGCCGGCGGATCGAACGCGTTCTCGCCATAAGCGTCCCAGTGCGCGCCATACAGGATGCTGCCTGCAGCCGGATCGGTACCCGGCAGGATACCGACGATATTATGGCTCTCGACATGGTCGAGCCGGGTATCCACGCGCGCATCGAACGTCGCGCCCTTCAGCTCGACCGCCTTGAAATCCGCGCGTTGCGCCGCGAGTTTCGCCGCCTTGTAGTCGAGCCCACCCTGCCGGAGCAGGCGTATGCCGATGTCGTTGCGCACATTGCCGCGCACGCCGAACGCCGCCGGAATTTCGCCCGTGTCCAACGCATAGCCCGGCACCGCGTCGCCATTGGCGATCTGCAACCAGGGATAGCTGGCGGGGAAGGTCTCGTGGATCGTCAGGAAGCCCGCGGCGCCGCGCTTCTGCGCCTCGGTCAGCTTGGTCCGCGCCGCCGGGCTCGACACGCGGCCGCCAAAGCCGAGATCGCGCCCCGCCTCGACATCGGGATCGCCCGCCAGCGCCACGACGATCTTGCCGCGCACGTCGACGCCGCGATACGGATCATAGCCAAGCGACGGCTCGACCACGCCATAGCCCACGAACACGATCGGCACGCGGTCGAGCGCGGTGGCACCCACGATCCGCGACGACGCCGCGATCTCGACGCCCGGCCGCAGCGGCACTGACGTCGCACCAAGCCGGAGCGTGAACTGCGCCGAATTACGCGTCCAGCGCAGCAGCGGCACGCGCTGGCGATACCCCCCGTCGGTCAGCGGCTGCAGCTTGAGATCGGCAAACCGTCGGCTGAGGAAATCGAGTGTGATCGGTTCGCCGACCTGCGTCGGGCCGCGTCCGTGGAAATCGTCGGCGCTGAGCGTCCGGACGTCCGCCTTGATGCGGTCGGGCGACAGCAGAGGCGCGGCGGGTTCGGTCGCCGCGGTCAGCAGCATGAGCAAGGGCAGGATACGGTTCATGCCGGCAGGGTGAACGGAAAACCCTGCCGGAACAACCCGTTGTTTCGACCTAACGCCGATCGATCACGCCATCGCCATCAGGCTGGCATTGCCGCCCGCAGCGGTCGTGTTGATCGAGGTCGATACTTCCTCGACCAGCCAGTCGAGCCGGTACCCGGCAGCCCCCGCCTGCGTCAGCACGATCGGCCCCGGCAGCGCGGCGATCGCCTGGTTCGCCGCAGCGACGCGCGCGGCATCGCCCTCGATCAGCGCACCGGAATAAGGACCGGCAGCGGCCCAATCCTCGACCCAGCGCACGCGGTCCGCGACCGCCTCGGGAAGGTCGATCGTCAACGCCGCCGCCGCGCCGACGACGATGGCATTGCCGGTCGACAGCGCCGCCGCCAGCTGCGTGATCAGGCCGTCGCGCGTTTGCGGCAGCAGCAACACCGTGCCGCGCGGATGAATCGCATAGACGTTGGTCTCGCCGACCGGACCCGCCAGCTCGGTCACGCCGCCCAGCGGCGACGCCGCGGCACAGGTTTGCACGGTCTGCGCCGCCACCGTCTCGCCGTGCGCCTCGAGCCACGACGCGAACGCCTGCGCCGCCGGATCGCCCGAACCGGGCGTCGCGATATCGACGCCGGTGACCAGCCGGCCGAGATACAGCGGTCCGCCCGCCTTCGGCCCCGTCCCCGACAGCCCTCGTCCACCAAACGGCTGGACGCCGACGACCGCGCCGATGACGTTGCGGTTGATGTACAGGTTACCCGCCTGCACGCGCCCGGTGACGAACGCGATCGTCTCGTCCAGCCGCGTGTGCAGCCCGAACGTCAGGCCATAGCCGGTCGCGTTGATCCGATCGATCAGCGTCCCCAGCTCGGGGCGGCGGAAGCGGACGACGTGCAGCACCGGCCCGAACACCTCGCGCTCCAGATCCGCGAAATCGTCGAGCTCGATGATCGTCGGCGAGACGAACGTCCCGTGCGTCGTGTCCCCCGCCGGCGCGATCTGCTCGACCGGCCGGCCAAGGCCGCGCATCCGCTCGATATGCCCCTCGATCGTCGTCTTCGCCTCGGCGGAGATCACCGGGCCTATATCGGTCGCCAGCGTATCGGTACGCCCGATCCGCAATTCCTGCAGCGCGCCCTTCAGCATCGCCAACGTCCGATCCGCGACGTCCTCCTGCAGGCACAGGATCCGCAGCGCCGAACACCGCTGCCCCGCGCTGTCGAACGCGGAGGCGACCACGTCGGCGACGACCTGCTCGGCCAGCGCGGAGGAATCGACGATCATCGCGTTCTGGCCGCCCGTCTCCGCGACCAGCGGGATCGGCGCGCCAGCAGCTGAGACGCGCTTGGCCAGCTCCGCCTGGATTAGCCGGGCGACCTCGGTCGATCCGGTGAACATGACGCCCATCGTCGCGGGCGACGCGACCAGTGCCGCGCCGATCGCACCGTCCCCCGGCACCAGGTGGAGCACGTCTTCGGGAACGCCTGCCTCATGCAGGATCGCGATCCCCTGCGCGGCTATTAGCGGCGTTTCCTCGGCGGGCTTCGCCAGCACCGCATTGCCCACCACCAGCGCCGCGGCGACCTGCCCGGCGAAGATCGCGAGCGGGAAATTCCACGGGCTGATGCACGTCATCACGCCCAGCGGGGCCTGCCCCGCCGGCATCGCCCGCGCCTGCTGCGCATAATAGCGCAGGAAGTCGATCGCCTCGCGCACCTCCGCGACCGCGTTGGCGAGCGACTTGCCCGCCTCGCGCATGATCAGCGGCAGCAACACCGGCATCCGCGCCTGCATCAGGTCCGCCGCGCGATCGAGACACGCCGCGCGCTCCGTCACCGATACCGCGGCCCATCGCGGCGCGGCCTCGGTCGCCGTCTGCGCCAGCGACAGCGCGGCCTCGACCGACAGCTCGTACACCGTACCCACCTGGTCGCGGTGGTCCGCCGGATTGCACACGGCGCGCGCAGTCCCGTCACCGGTCCCCGCCCGCACCGGCTCCAGCACCCCGCGGAACGTCTCGCTAACCGCCGCCAGCACGCCCTCGTCACTGGCATCCAGCCCGTCGGAGTTGCGCCGCGTGCCGTACAAGTCGCGTGGCAGCGGGATCGCCGGATGCGGCGCCCCCGGTACCGGCATCGCGCGCACCGTCGCGACCGGGTCGGCGACCAGCTCGGCGACCTGCACCGCCGGGTCCGCGATCCGGTTGACGAACGACGAATTCGCGCCGTTCTCCAGCAACCGGCGGACGAGATAGGCGAGCAGGGTCTCATGCGTCCCGACCGGCGCATAGATCCGGCACGGACGGTTCAGCCGGTTGCCGCCGACCACTTCCTCGTACAGCGCCTCGCCCATGCCGTAGAGGCACTGGAACTCATAATCGCCGATCACGAAATCGGGCCCCGCGACGGTGTGGATGGTCGCCAACGTCTGCGCATTGTGCGTCGCGAACTGCGGGAACACCGCATCGCTCGCCGCCAGCAGCTTTCGCGCGCAGGCGATATAGGCGACGTCGGTATGGACCTTGCGCGTATAGACGGGGAAATCGCTCAGCCCGTCGACCTGCGCGCGCTTGATCTCCGCATCCCAATAGGCGCCCTTGACCAGCCGGACCATGATCCGCCGGTCCGCGCGGCGTGCCAGGTCGATGATCCAGTCGAGCACGAACGGGCAGCGCTTGCCGTACGCCTGCACCACGAACCCCAGCCCGTTCCAGCCGCTCAGGTCGGGATCGGTCGCCAGCGTCTCGAGCAGGTCGAGCGACAGTTCGAGGCGATCGGCCTCCTCCGCATCGATGTTGAGGCCGATGTCATAGCTTTTGGCCAGCAGCGCGAGCGTCTTCACGTCGGGCAACAGCTCGGCCATCACCCGGTCGGCCTGCGAGCGGGCATAGCGTGGATGCAGCGCCGACAGCTTGATCGAGATTCCGGGGCCGCCATAGATCCCGCGTCCCGCCGATGCCTTGCCGATCGCATGGATCGCGGTGACATAGTCGGCATGATAGCGACGCGCGTCCTCCGCGGTCGTCGCCGCCTCGCCGAGCATGTCGTAGCTATACTGGAAGCCCTGCTTCTCCGGGGCCACGGCGTGCTTGAGCGCTTCGGTGATCGTCTGGCCGGCGACGAACTGCTCGCCCATCATCCGCATCGCCATCGCCACGCCGCCGCGGATCACGGGCTCGCCCGCGCGCGCGATCAGCCGGGTCAGCGCCGCACCCAGTCCGGTGTCGTCGACGCTGCCCGTCAGCTTGCCCGTCAGCGCGAGGCCCCAGGTGGCGGCATTGACGAACAGCGAACGTCCCTCGGCCAGATGCGACGTCCAGTCGCCACCCGCGATCTTGTCACGGATCAACGCATCCCTGGTCGCCGCATCCGGAATCCGCAGCATCGCCTCGGCCAGGCACATCAGCGCGACGCCCTCCTGGCTCGACAGCGCATATTCCTGGACGATCCCCTCGATCCCGCCACTCTTGCGCTTGGCGCGCAGCGCAGTGATCAGCGCGGTGGCAGTCCGCGTGGCATCGGCCGCGGTCGAGTCGTCGAGCGTCGCCTGGTCGAGCAGCGGTGCCAGGCACTCCGCCTCGGGCCGACGATAGGCTGCGGTGATCGCCCGGCGCAGCGCGCTCTGCTCGCGGACCGGGGGGGCAAAATCGGCAAACAACGGGGTAGGCGAAGATGGATGCGGCATGGCGGGCCTCGTCAGAAATCTGGCCACTTCCGTAGCATGGACGCGCCCGTCGATCCGACTTATCAATACGCCTTCAGAAGACGAACCGGCCAATTAATAGCGGTAGAAAAGGTCAGATGCCCGATAACCCCAAGCTAGCTAGCCCGATCGACCAGTTCGACCGCCGGATCATCGACCTGTTGCGCGACGACGGCAGGATGTCGGTGGCCGAGCTCGCGCGGCGCGTCGGCTTGTCGAAGACGCCGTGCCAGGTCCGACTGAAACGCCTGCTCGACGATGGCTATATTCGGGGTTTCCGCGCGGTGCTCGATCCGGTGATGCTCGGGCTCGACCACATCGCGTTCACCGAGGTGAAGCTGTCCGACACGCGCGAGGCTGCGCTCGACGCGTTCCGCCGCGCGGTGCTGGCGATCCGCGAGGTCGAGGAGTGCCACATGATCGCCAGCAGCTTCGATTATCTGCTCAAGGTGCGTACGCCCGATATCCGCCGCTACCGCGAGGTGCTGGGCGAGCGGATATCGAGCCTGCCGCACGTCGCGAGCACCTCCACCTTCGTTGCGATGGAGACGATCCGCGACGCGGCGATGTAACGGCGGGCGGCGTCAGCGGCGCGTGTTGGCCTTCGCCGGTACGACGTCGGTCTTCGCCGCGGCAAGGTAGCCGCCAACGACGAACACCAGCCCGCCAATGATGTTGCCAAGGCTGACGATCGCCAGGTTGCGGACCATGCCCGCAACGTCGATCGACGGGTTGGGCACCAGCAGGCCAAGCGTCAGCGCCGTCATGTTGGCGACCGAATGCTCGAACCCGGCCGCGACGAAGGCGAGCAGGATCCAGGCCATCGCGATGCACTTGGCCGCGTCGCCCGTCATGCGGGCGGCGATCCAGATCGCCAGGCACACCAGCCAGTTGCACAGGATGGCGCGTGCCATCAGCGCGACCGCGCTCGCCTCCACCTTGTGCTGCACATAGGCGTGGAACATCGTGTCCGCATTCGCGAACACCGCCCCGCCGCCGCCCGCCGCGAACACCGCCGACAGGACGAGCCCACCGATCAGGTTGCCGATCCAGACGACGACGATCATCTTCACCGCGTCCGAGACGCCGATCGTCCGCTTCGCCAGGCCAAAGCCCAGATACATGACATAGCCGGTGAACAGCTCGGCACCCGCGAACACCGTCAGGATCAGCCCGAGCCCGAAGGTCGCGCCCATCACCAGCGGCCGCACGCCCGGCGCAAGACCCGACCCGGTGCTGATCGCCAGGATCATGGCGATGCCGATATAGGTTCCGGCGAGGATAGCCCCGGCTAAAAATCCCGCCGGTGACCGGCGGAGTGCGGCGGCCTTGACGGCCGCCAGGTTTGCATAGGTGTCGATCGTCGACGTGTAACCGGTGCTCATGCGTCTTGTTTGCTCTTCTGGCCGACGATCCCGGCACGCACCACGCCGCGATCCGAACCCATGTCGGCGGCGGCGGGACGGACGGTCACCGGAATGGACTTGTACGAGGGGGTGAAGCTCTGCGGATCATGATCCTCGAGCGCGATCAGCGGCTGCGTCTCGGGATAATAGGAGGCGCAACATCCATCGGGCAGCGCATACCGGACGATCATCAGCTTCTGCACGACGCGGTCGGGACGCGCGAACTGGAGCGCGGTTGCGATATCGACGACGTCGCCTTCCTCAAAGCCCAGACTCGCCATGTCGCGCGCGTTCATGAACAGGATGTCGCGGCGGCCGAACACGCCGCGATAGCGGTCGTCGAGGCTGTAGACGGTGGTGTTATACTGGTCGTGCGCACGCAGCGTCGTCAGCCGCAGCACGTTTGGATCGCCCGCGCCCTCATCCTCCGCGACGCCCTTTGTCACCAGGAAGTTGGCCCGGCCGCTGTCCGTCTTCCACTGCCGCATCGCCGCCGAGTTGGGCAGATGGAAGCCCCCAGGCTTGCGGATACGAGCATTGTAATCGGCAAAGGCGGGGAACACCGCTTCGATCTTGTCGCGGATCAGGCTGTAGTCGCCGACATACGCGTCCCAGTCGATCTCGACCGGCGAATGGCCCTTGGCCGCAAACGTCGCCTTGGCGATCTCGCCGACGATCCAGATCTCCGACTTCACATTCTCGCCCGGCGGCATCAGGAAGCCGCGCGAGGCATGGACCATCGACATCGAATCCTCGACCGTCACCGCTTGCTGGCCGGTCGCCTGCATGTCGAGTTCGGTCCGGCCGAGGCACGGCAGGATATAGGTCGACTTCGCCATCAACAGCATCGTGCGGTTGAGCTTGGTCGTGATGTGGACCGCCAGATCGAGGTTGCGGAAGCCTTCCGCACAGGCCTGCGGATCGGACGAGGCGATGGCGAGGTTGCCACCGAGGCAGACGATCGCCTTGGCATGGCCGTCGCGCATCGCGGCGATGCTCTCGACGACGGAATGGCCATGATCGCGCGGCGGCTCGAAGCCGAACACGTCGCGCATGTTGTCGAGCAGCATCGTCATCGGCCGCTCGGTGATCCCGACGGTGCGATCGCCCTGCACGTTGCTGTGCCCGCGTAAGGGGCAGATGCCCGCCCCCGGCTTGCCCATGTTGCCGCGCAACAGGAGCAGGTTGGCGATCTGCTGAACGTTGGTCGTGCCCGTGCGATGCTGCGTGACGCCCATGCCGTAGCAGCAGATCGTCGACTTCGACTTCGAATAGGCGAGCGCCACCTCTTCCAGGTCGCTCCGCGAAAGCCCGCTGGAGCGCTCGATGTCGGCCCATTCGGTCGTCGCCAGATCGGCGATATACTCGTCCAGCCCGGCGGTATGCTCGGCGATGAAGGCATGATCGAGCGCGGGTTCGCCACCCGAGACCTTGGCGGCCTCATCGAGCGCGACCAGCGCCTTGGCGATGCCCTTCAGCGCCGCCGCGTCGCCGCCGACCTTCACCTGGTAATAGCTGCTGGCGATCGGCGTCGCCGACATCGTCGCCATCTCGACCACCGACTGCGGCGACTCGAAGCGCTCGAGCGAGCGTTCCTTGAGCGGGTTGAAGACGATGATCTTGCCGCCGCGCTTCGACACTTCGCGGAGAGTCGCCATCATCCGCGGATGGTTGGTGCCGGGGTTGTGACCGATCGACAGGATCAAGTCGGCGTGATCGAAATCCTCGAGGCTGACGGTGCCCTTGCCGATCCCGATCGACTTCGGAAGGCCGACCGAAGTCGCCTCGTGGCACATGTTCGAGCAGTCGGGAAAGTTGTTGGTGCCATACATCCGCACGAACAGCTGGAACAGGAACGCCGCCTCGTTCGAGCAGCGCCCGGACGTGTAGAACTCGGCCTGGTTCGGATCGGGCACGGCGGCTAGGCCTGCGCCGATCCCGCGCATCGCCTCCGCCCAGCTCACGACCTCATAGTGATCGGTCGCGGCATTGTAGCGGAGCGGCTCGGTCACCCGGCCCTGGTCCTCGATCCAGTGATCGCTCTGCTGCCAGATGTCCGACACGCTGTGCTTGGCGAAGAACTCGGCGCCGATCGTCTTCGCGGTCGATTCCCATGCGACCGCCTTGGCGCCGTTCTCGCAGAATTCGAACGACGAGGTATGCTTGGGGTCAGGCCAGGCGCAGCTCGGGCAATCGAAGCCGTCGGGCTGGTTCGACTTGAGCAAAGTCTGCCCGCCACGCACCACGATCTGCTGCGCCTTGAGAGAAACCGCGACCGCCTTAAGCGCGCCCCAGCCACCCGCGGGTCCGGTGTAATCGGTAATTCCGTCCGGCCGTTTATCGGGCATGCACGCTCTCCTCGATCGTTCGGGATCGCATACGGTCTCGCAACCTGATGACTAAAGCGGAAATTCTTCAGTCGGTGATCAAGTTAATTCGTCAAGGCTGCTGCCCTTTCGCGCGACGCGCCGCGCGCGCCCGCTCAAACCTCGGTCATCACACCCTGATAGATCGGCTCTTCCATCGCCCGCCCCGCGCCGATCGCAACGCAGGTCAGCGCGTTGTCCGCCACCGTCACCGGCAGTCCGGTAGCGTCTGAAAGCACCTCGTCCAGCCGCGCGAGCAACGATCCCCCGCCCGTCATCACGATCCCCTGGTCGCAGATGTCCGCGGCCAGTTCGGGCTCGGTCTTCTCGAGCGCGGTCAGCACGGTCTCGACGATCTGGCCGATCAGGTCGCCGAGCGAGCTCGCGATATCCGCCTGTGTCACCTCGATCTCGCGGGGAACGCCGGCGCGGAGGTCGCGGCCCTTGACCCGCATCGTGTCGCCGATCCCGTCCTCGGGAACGCGCGCCATACCGACTGCCAGCTTGACCCGCTCGGCGGTCGCCTCGCCGATCATCAGATTATGCTTGCGGCGGATCATCGACGCGATCGCCTCGTCCATCTTGTCGCCCCCCACGCGGGCCGAGGTGCTGTAGGCGAGCCCGCGCAGCGACAACACCGCGACTTCGGTCGTCCCGCCACCGATATCGACCACCATCGCGCCGACCGGCTCGGTCACGGGCAACCCCGCGCCGATCGCGGCCGCCATCGGCTCCTCGATCAGATAGACTTTCCGCGCGCCCGCATTGAACGCGGCCTGGCGGATCGCGCGGCGTTCGACCAGCGTCGCGCCCGAGGGGATGCAGATCGCGATCTCGGGATAGCGCGGCATCCGGCTATGCCCGCCATGCGCCTTGTCGATGAAGAACTTGATCATCTGCTCGGCGACGTCGAGATCTGCGATCACGCCGTCGCGCATCGGCCGGATGGTCTCGATCCCGTCGGGCGTCTTGCCCATCATCAGCTTGGCCTCGGCACCGACCGCGCGGACCTGCTGCACGCCGTCGCGAGTCTCGATCGCGACCACCGACGGCTCGTTGAGCACGATGCCCTGCCCGCGCAGGTAGACGACGGTGTTCACCGTGCCGAGATCGATCGCCATATCGCTGGACGCACGGCTGAAGAGACGAGGAAGGCGCATCGGTCTGACAATCTGCAACAGGGGCATGCGCGATCAGCCGCGGTCGCCATCTGCCGTCGTGCTGCGGCGGTCGCACGATCCGCGTCAATCCGTCTGCGTCCGACCGGGCGATCCGAACGACGATTATTCGACCGGACAGCGGCACCCGTCGATCGAACCCCGCCAAGACGGTCGACTCATCCCAATGCCGAACCGGTCGATCCCCGCATACCCGACGGCCGCGCCGTGCGTTCGAACGCCGGATCGGCGTGTCGCGATCGTTGGACCATCGCCCAGACCGCCATCCCCGCAAAACCGGCAATGTAGGGCGTCACAGGAAAGTGATAGCGATCCTGCGAGACGATCACCGCGTGAACGCCTGCGAAATACAGCCATGTGATCGCCCCAGGATGGCTCACCGCGCGCCACACCCCGAGCGACGCGACGAGCAGCACGAACCCCGCGAGTCCGAGCGCCAGCACCGCCAGCCAATAGGCTTGCGACACCAGCTTGAGCCACACCAGCACGCGCGGTCCGAACGCGCGGACGAGCCCGGGCTCGTTCCAGGCGATACCGATCGTCTCCCGCCCGAACGTATCCTGCAGCCTCCGCAGCGAATTCCAGACGAACTGCGCCGGGTGCGCCCTGATATACGCCTTGGCGATACCCATCTCCAATGCACGCCGTCGATGGCGCGGATGATGCTCGACAGCGGAGTCGCGGCGGCAGCGTTTGCCGGCTTGCGCCACGTGATGATCGGCGGGGAAGCGTTCGCTCCGACGCTGGCGCGCGATCTGGGCGCGGTGACGACTGCGCGGATCACCAACATGTATGGCCCGACGGAAACCACGATCTGGTCCGCGACCGATGGCGTCATTCCCGGCAACGAAGACGCATTGCGACTTGGCCGGCCACTCGCCAATCAGGAGATATACATTCTCGATTCACGCGGTGCACCGGTGCCGCCGGGGATGCCGGGGGAGATCGTCATCGCCGGCCGTGGCGTCGCGCGCGGCTATCTTCACCGCCCCGAACTGACCGCCGAACGGTTCGTCCCCCACCCCTTGTGCAAGTGCGAGCGCGCCTATCGTACCGGCGATCTCGGCCGCCACGAGCCGGACGGCCGGATCGCGTTCCTCGGGAGGCTCGATCACCAGGTCAAGGTGCGCGGCCATCGGATCGAACTGGGCGAGATCGAGAGCGCCCTCGCCGAACAGGGCGAGGTCGCCCAGGCGCTCGTCGTGGCGCGCGAGGACGATCCGGGCGACGTACGGCTCTGTGCGTATATCCTGCCGCGGCCCGGGCAGACGGCAGACGTGGCCGCGCTGCGTGAACGCCTCCGCGCGCGACTGCCGGATTTCATGGTGCCTTCGCACATCACCCTGCTCGACAGCTTTCCACAAACGCCCAATGGCAAGGTCGATCTCAAGGCACTGCCGGCGCCGGCTAGCGTGAACGACGACGTGCCCACGCCGACGGCGGCGCCGTTCGCGGCCCCCGCGGACGGAAGCGAAGCCCGGGTGGCGGCGATCTGGCGCGACATCCTCAGGCTGCCACGAGTAGGGGCAAGCGACAATTTCTTCGATCTGGGCGGCCATGTCAGCGCGCTGCAGGAACCCAACGTCGCCACGCTGGCGGAGGCGATCCGCGAAGGACTCTATACCGGCCTGTCACGCGGGCGGTCGCATTCGATCGCCGCGCCTTCCCCCGCGGTCGCCGAGAGTGACGACCGCCCCTCCCGCGCATTGGCGGAAATGGTGGAATCGTGAAGGCGGAGGTCGGCGGACTGGCGTCTCAGGCGGCCGATCTCGTGGTCGTGATCGTGAATTATCGCACCGGCAAGCTGGTCATCGACTGCCTGGCCAGTCTCGCACCGGAGATCGCCGCGCACCCGGGCGTGCGCGTGCTGATCGTCGACAATGCGTCGAACGACGGCTCCGACCTGCTGCTGCAAGACGCGCTACGGGACAGAGGCTGGAACGGCTGGGCACGCCTTCACCGATCGGACCTGAACGGCGGTTTTGCCTATGCCAACAACATCGCCATCGCGCAGAGCCTCGCGTCATGCAGCTCCGCACTATCACGAAGTCGCGCGCTGATATGGATGCTCAATCCCGACACGCTCGTACGCCCCGGCGCGGTCGGGCACATCCTGCGCTTCATGCAGGCCCATCCCCATGCCGGCGCGATCGGGACCGCTATCGAGGACGCATCGGGAGACTTGTGGCCCTATGCCTTCCGCTTCCATTCGCTCGCCGGCGAACTCGAAAACGCGCTGCGCAGCGGTATTGCGACCCGTCTGCTGCGGGATCGGTCGCTTGCGCAGAAAATGGCCAAGCATGCGACGCCGGTCGATTGGGTATCGGGCGCGAGCATGGTGCTGCGCGGTGCGGTGTTCGAAACCACCGGCATGTTCGACGAGGACTATTTCCTCTATTTCGAGGAAACCGATTTCTTCCACAGGGTTGCCCGCGCGGGTTGGGAGCGCTGGTATGTGCCGCAGGCGCGCGTGCAGCATATTTCAGGACAGAGTACCGGACTGACCGCGCACGACGCCGCACGACGGCGTGTTCCGGCCTATTGGCACCATTCCCGACGCCGGTATCTGGTCAAGAATCACGGG
This sequence comes from Sphingomonas sp. Leaf28, assembly GCF_001421685.1. Taxonomy (NCBI): domain Bacteria; kingdom Pseudomonadati; phylum Pseudomonadota; class Alphaproteobacteria; order Sphingomonadales; family Sphingomonadaceae; genus Sphingomonas; species Sphingomonas sp. Leaf28. The sequence goes on from NZ_LMKX01000007.1 coordinate 690,326, forward strand.
CGCGCCTATGCGGTCGTCACGGACCTCATCACGCTCCTCGGCATCGCGATATGGCGCCTGCGCTGCGTGATACGACGCCGCCCGCACGGTGCGTCCCCCCATTTCGTCCGGGACTTTCTGCGCTACTCCGCGATGGCGCATCTCGACATTCGCGCGAACGCCGCCTTGGCCTCCGCGACGACCACCGGTCCGTGTCCGCTGGCCGCAAATCCCGTCGCCCGCTCGATCTGATCCAACACGGGGCAGCGGTGTCGCGAAGCCGCTAGACTCCACGCTGGAACGGCACGGTCACGATCGTGAGGAACAGGATCCGTACGTCGAAGCCAAGCGACCAGCGTTCGCAGTAATAAAGGTCATGCTCCAACCGCCGGATCAACTTCTCGCACGTGTCCGTCTCCCCACGCAGCCCGCAGACTTGCGCCCAACCGGTGATGCCCGGCTTGACCCGGTGCCGGGCATGATAGTCGTGCGTCACCTCGCCAAAGCGCACCCCGCCCGCCCGTGTCGAGGCGGCATGCGGGCGCGGACCGACGATCGACATTTCGCCGAGCACGACGTTGACGAGTTGGGGCAGCTCATCGAGGCTCCATCGCCGCAGAAACGCGCCGACACGGGTAACGCGCGGATCGCCGCGCCGCGCCTGTTCGAGCGTCGCGTGGTTGCACGCCCGGACGTGCATGCTGCGGAATTTCCAGATGCGGAAGCTCCTGCAATTATACCCCTCACGGTCCTGCCGGAAAAAGACGGGCCCGCGCGTCTCGATCCAGATCGCGGCCGCGATGCCGAGCAACAACGGCGCGAGGATCACCAGCAGACCCGTGGCAACCACGCGATCCGCCACGCTTTTGGTCGCCGCGGCCAGTCCGGTCAGCGGCGGGTCCGCCACCGTTTCCAACGGCAGATTGCCGAGAAACACGGTCCGGCTGCGCGGCGCAGGATCAAGCCTGGAGACGAGGCGGACGCGCACGGGGGTCTGCGCCAGCAGGTCGAGGACGGTCGCGATCCGTTCAGGCGCAACCTCGGACAGGATCACGATTACCTGGTCGAGCTGGCCGCGCCTGATCGCGGCGATCAGCTCGGACATTCCCCCCGCACCGGCGTGATCATCCGCGCCGCCGCGCGTCGTCTCCAGATCGGCATATTGCCCGCAGATCGAAACTGTCAGCCATGGATGTTTTTCCAGATGCTCGGTTATTCGCCGGGTACTGGCGGTCGTGCCGACGACCGCGCTGCGCAGATCGAACGCACCTTGACCCCGCGTCCACCGCGCGAGCGCAACGCCGGCGAACCGCATCACCGGGACGGCGATTCCCCCCAGCATCGCGAACTGCATCGCCCAGCGCGACGGGACGTCGATCGACGCCCGCACAAGGAAGCCGATGATCGCAACGAACATGATGACCGACGACCAGATGATCGCCGACCGGATTGCGGCCGTGTAAGAAAAGCGATCCTCGGGCCCGAGGCCGCCCAAGCCATGGACCACGACGACATGGAGCATGGTGATGACCAGCGTGGACCGGATAAGGGCCTCTGCCAGGGGAGGCGCGATTGCCCCGTACAGCGAAATCGCCGCCCACCACGCGGCGGCGAGAAGCCCCAGGACTTCGAACCCGGTCGCGACGATATCGGCGACCGCGCCGGGCACCCTTCTGGACAGCGCCCATCGCGGTCGCGATCGCCTCGCGGCCGTAGTGCGGCCGGTCGGCCAGACGCCCTGCACGTCCCCGAGGCTGGGCTGCCGAAGCGCGGTGTTCGGGAAAAAATGTCGCATCTGCCGAATGATGCCAGCGATCCGGGCAAACGATTATCGCCCCAAATCAGCGCGGGAACACCGTACTGCAAAATACGGATATCCAATATGAACCCACATTGACATATAATCCGAGGCCAATACGAGGGGGGTAGATTATGGATCCAGTTGATCCCGAGGGGGTCAGTTCCTTGACCGCTCGAGAACTTCATATCCTTCGCCTTACCGCTGCGGGTTTTTCGGCCAAGGAGATCGCCAAGCAGTTGCGAATAGCACCGCGGACCGTCGAGCGACATATCGATCACGTCCGTCTCAAGACCCGGACCCGCAACCGTTCGCACATGGTTGCCTTCGCAGTGCGAAACGGATGCGTCTAGCACTGTCGGGGTCGCGGACTACACAGCGGACTTGTACGTTACGCACAGCCCGTTCAGCGAATTAACGATACATTAATTAAATAAATCAAGGTATGGTTTTAGCAATAGGGGTATGTGACTGATTATACTTATTAAATCATGATCAATTATTGCTGATTCTTGACCTAAAGGCGTATCCAAACACGCCACGGCGGGGGGTCCCGCAATTTTTCAGTTACACCGTAGCGATAAATTGGGGGACGATATGCAATATGCATCAGCAATTTCACACCTGACCGCGCGTGAAGCGGAAGTGCTCCGCCTCGTCGCTTTGGGCCGCTCCGCCAAGGAGGTCGCCGTCGAGCTCAGTATCGCGCCATGCACCGTAGAGCGGCATATAGAAAACGTCCGGCTCAAGACGCGGCCCCGGAACAGGGCCCATATGATCGCAGTCGTGATGCGCGATGGCTGGCTGGACGGCGTGCTGAGCTACAGCGCACCGGTCAAGACGGCGGTCATGTAAGCCGACGCCAGCCCCGGCGGTTCACCATCAGCAACGACGAACCGTCGCCGCACCGTTCCGGCCAACGATGAATGCGGCTGCGCCACGGAAGCTTGAACGGCGTAGCCGGCATGATGAAGCGTCCGTAACAAGGATTGCGACCGGGCTCACGGGTGGGCTTTCGCCGCGCGGGTCACCTGCATCGAGGGAGAAGCGACAGCACTAAACGAAGCTCGCATACTGACAGTTGCTCCCGACCGCCGTGCACGACGTCCCGATCCGCTCGGCCTCAGTGCATCGTCGCCATGAACGGATACCAGTCGCGCCAATGTTCCTCAAGCGCATCCCCCTCGATCCTCTTGAACTCGATCCGGTAGTAATGAACTGGCGCGATGCCCGTGTTGCGAAAGGCCAGCACTGCCCCGGCATCGAGCGTGATGCAGCGCGGCATCGATAATCCGGTCGGCGGCTGCGAACGGCCCGCATCGCCTCCCACCGCAGCATCGAGCGCATCGAAAGCCCGCGTCGTGTCGACCGCGAGTATCGCTGGAAAGCGGGTAGCCCTCGCAGAACCGCTGCGACCGGCCGGTACCGTTACTTCGGACAGACGGATTGCCGCGTCTTCATACAGCGTCCGGTCCCGTGCTACGCCACGACCGGACCACCCCACGCTCGGCGAGTCCTCGTCGATCCGCTTGAACTCAATCCGAAAAAAATGTTGCGGCGTGGTGCCGTGATTGACTGGCCGGTGCGGCGCTTGCGGATCCGCCGCGGTGCATTCGAGCGCCGGCGTGCCTTTCGGCGGCGGCGCGCTGTGCCAATGTTCGCCGTTCCGGCCACCCCCCGGTTCGAGATACTGCTCGCGCGGCCCGAGTCCTCCGAGGCTGGTCCGTCCAGACGATCGCGCGAAAACCGACGGGTACGGGTGGCCGTGCATCTGCATCGGGTAGCCCGGCGGATTTGCGACCTCCAGCAGCATGATGTGATCATCCGCATACCGCACGCGATGGACCATGGGGGCCGCGATTTCGGCGTCGTAGCGGAACGGAAACTCATAGCTTGCGCGATTGGACGGAGCGCGCTGTGCGGCGCCCCCGCTTGTCGCAACGACCAAGAGCCACACTATGCGCGCAAGCCTCATGCCACGTCCCCAGCGTTGCGGCAGCCATACCATGTTTCAGGCCATCGCGCTCGACTGAAAATGGCCGCATCCACTGCGGCACGGCAGACCCGTGCGTATCCGCAGACCGAACTCAACCATTTCGCTTCAGGCCTGATTCTCACGGATGGCCAGACGCATCCCCCAACCGCGGGCGATGCCCGGATCGCCGATCGGTTATCCACCGATATCAACGCGTATCCGAAAATGTAGGTGATCAAATAAGCAATTGAATTGCGCATTGTTGCCCGAAGCCGGTAGCAAGGCCGCAAAGGTACGGATCATGATCGCGTACCATCCGGGGAGAGTAAGATGTCGGCAGGGTTTTCCACGTTAACGATCGCGCTGCTGCTGCAGTCGGCGGCGACGCCGGTAGCCCCGCCCACCGCCCCCGTGTCGGCGGTCGCGCATCCCGAAATCTGGCCGACCGCCAACGCCCGCCCCTTGCGCGATCCGAAGGTCGAGGCGCGGATCGAGGCGATCCTGAAACGCATGTCGGTCACAGACAAGATCGGCCAGCTGATCCAGGTCGATATAGCCAGCATCGAGCCGTCCGACCTGCGCACCTACAAGCTCGGCTCGATCCTTAATGGCGGCAATGCCGGCCCTGGCGGCAACGATCTTGCTCCGCCAATCGAGTGGCTCAAACTCGCCGATGCCTTTTACGACGCGTCGATTGCACGCAGCGACGGCCGCCCGGCGATCCCGGTGATCTGGGGCACCGACGCGGTCCACGGCAACAACAACATCCCCGGTGCGACTCTCTTCCCGCACAATATCGGCCTCGGCGCCGCGCGCGATCGCGACCTGATGCGCGAGATCGGCCACGTCACCGCGATCGAGACCGCCGCCGCCGGTATCGACTGGACCTTCGCGCCGACGCTCGCGGTCGTCCGCGACGATCGCTGGGGCCGCACCTATGAGAGCTATTCGGAGGAGCCGCAGATCCAGGCCGATTACGCGGGCGCAGTCATCGAAGGCGTCCAGGGCAAGGTCGGCACCAAGGACTTCCTCGCCCCCGACCACGTGATCGCAACGACCAAGCACTTCCTCGGCGATGGCGGTACCGGCGGCCGCGACCAGGGCGACGCGCGCATTCCCGAAACGACGCTGCGCGACATCCATCTCGGCGGCTATCCCGCGGCGATCGAGGCCGGCACGCAGTCGGTGATGGCCAGCTTCTCCAGCTGGAACGGCGCGAAGATGCACGGCAACAAGAGCCTGCTGACCGGCGTGCTCAAGGACCGCCTCCACTTCGACGGCTTCGTCGTCGGCGACTGGAACGGCCATGGTCAGGTCGACGGCTGCTCGAACGAAAGCTGCGCGGCAGCGATCAACGCCGGGCTCGACATGTTCATGTATTCGGGCAGCGGCTGGAAGACGCTCTACGCCAACACGCTGAAACAGGCGCAGTCGGGCGAGATCCCCGCCGCGCGCCTCGACGACGCGGTCCGCCGCATCCTGCGCGTCAAGATCCGCGCAGGCACGTTCGATCGCGGCCGCCCGTCGTCGCGCGCGCTCGCCGGCAAGATGACCCTGATCGGTGCGGCGGACCACCGCGCGATCGCCCGGCGCGCGGCGCGCGAGTCGATGGTCCTGCTCAAGAACGAGGGCGGGCTGCTCCCGCTGAAACCCTCGGCCAACATCCTCGTCGCGGGTGGCGGCGCGGACAATATCCCGCAACAGGCCGGCGGCTGGTCGCTGACGTGGCAGGGCGGCGGCACCACCAATGCCGACTTCCCCAACGCGCAGTCGATCTGGTCGGGGATCAGCACCGCGGTCAAAGACGCCGGCGGCAGCGCGACGTTGTCGGCGGACGGCCGCTATGCGAAAAAGCCCGACGCGGCGATCGTCGTGTTCGGCGAACAGCCCTATGCCGAGTTCAAGGGCGACCGTCCGAACCTCGAATACAGCCCCGACGACAAGTCTGACCTCGACCTGTTGCGCAAGCTGAAGGCAGCGGGCGTTCCCGTCGTCGCGGTATTCCTGTCCGGCCGCCCGCTCTGGGTGAACGCCGAACTCAACGCCTCCGATGCGTTCGTCGCGGCGTTCCTGCCCGGCAGCGAAGGCGGCGGCGTGGCCGATGTCCTGTTCCGCAAGAAAGACGGCAGCGTCGCCAACGACTTCCGCGGCAAGCTGAGCTTCTCCTGGCCGAAGCGCCCCAACCAGTACACGCTCAACCGCTCCGACCCCGGCTACGACCCGCTGTTCGCGTTCGGCTATGGCCTCAGCTACGCCAAGCCGGGCACGGTCCCCAAGCTCGACGAAGCACGCCCCGCCGGCATCGCCGCGTCGTTCAACGGAACGGTCTTCGGCAAGGGCCGCGTTCCCGAGGGTTGGTCGCTGACCCTGGTCGAGCAGGGCCAGTCGAAGGTTCGCCTGCTCGGCGTGAACGCGACGACCGCGACCAGGCGCCTCACCGCCTCCGCCGTCGATCGTCGCCGCCAGGAGGACGCACGCGCGTTCGTCTGGGCGGGCGGTCCTGCGGACACGCGGATCGAGGCGTCCGGCCCGCTCGACCTGACTCGCGAGAGCAACGGCGAACTGAGCCTGGTCATCGACGTCCGCGTCGACCGTCCCGCCAGCGCGCCGGTCGCGCTCGGCATGGTCAGCACCAACGGCACGACGGTGACGGTCCCGATCACCAAAACGCTTGCTACGGCCAAGGTCGGCGACTGGCAGCAGGTGATCGTCCCGCTGCAATGCTTTGCCAAGCGCGGCATCGACATGGCGCAGGTCACTGCGCCGTTCGTGATCGCCACAGACGGCAAGCTCGGCCTGTCAATCTCCGACGTGAAGATCGATTCCGCACCCGTACCGATGACCAAATGCGGCGACTGACCCCGCGGCTGCTAGGTATGGCGGCGGTCGCGCTGACGACCTCCGCCACGCAAGCCCCGCCCGCCCCGATCCGCATCGACCAGGTCGGGTTCGAGACGCGCGGTCCCAAGATCGCGGTCCTGCCATCCATGCAGGCGAGCCCGCTTGCGTGGACGCTCACCGATGCGCGCGGCGCCGTCGTCGCGTCGGGCCGGACGATCCCGGCAGGACCGGACTCCGCCTCAGGCGAAAGCGTCCACCGGATCGACTTCGGCGCATTCCGGACGCCCGGTACCGGCTATCACCTCCATGTCGGAGCGACGGCCAGCCACGCCTTCGCGATCGCCGACCGACCGTTCGCGCCGCTCGCGACCGCGGCGATGGCCTTCTTCTATCAACAGCGCAGCGGCGTACCGATCCTCCCCGCCTTCCTCGAACGCGAGGACCTTGCGCGCCCCGCCGGCCACGCCCCCGACATCGCCACCTGTTTCGCCGGGCGCGATCAGAAGGGCGTCCAGTGGCCCGGATGCCCGTACCGGATCGACGCGACCGGCGGCTGGTACGACGCGGGCGACCACGGCAAATACGTCGTCAACGGTGGCGTCTCGACTTGGACCCTGCTCGATCTCCACGAACGGCTTGCCGCGCTCGGTGACGCAAACGCGTTCGCCGACGGCCGCCTCGCGCTGCCCGAACACGCCAACCATGTCGACGACCTGCTCGACGAAGCGCGCATCGAAGTCGCGTTCCTCCTGTCGATGCAGATCCCCGAGGGCACGCGGCTCGCTGTCGCGCCCGATGCCGGCGTCGCAGGCAAGGCGATCACGCGGTTCGAGACGATCGACGCAAGCGGCCTCGTCCATACCAAGATCGCGGACGAGCACTGGACGACGATTCCGACTGCGCCCGCCGACGATCGCCAGACCCGATACCTTTACCCGCCGTCGACTGCGGCGACGCTTAACATGGCCGGCGTCGCCGCGCAGTGCGCGCGGATCTGGCGGACGATCGACCCCGCCTTCGCCACCCGCTGCCTCACCGCGGCACGGCGCGGGTGGGCCGCTGCGCTCCGGTACCCCGCGCTGCTCACCAGTTCGGATTTCACCGGCAGCGGCGGCTATGGCGACCCGGACGTCCGCGACGAATTCACCTTCGCGGCGGCCCAGCTCTACGCCACCACGCGCGAGCCATCGTTCCTCGATCGCCTGCGCGACGACCGCCTTTTCACCGATCCAGGCACGGAGATGAGCTGGGGCTCGTTAAGGCTGGCCGGCGCGCTGACGCTGGCGACGCTGCCGGGCGGCATGCTGCCTGCCGACGATCGCGCCATGCTGCGCACCCGCATCGCTGCGCTCGCTGACGGCTTCGTCGCGGAGGGCAAACGCAGCGGCTACGGTATTCCGTTCGCCGGGACGAACTATCCCTGGGGCTCGAGCAGTTCGATCCTCAACCGGGCGATCGTACTCGGCGTCGCGTGGCAGATCGACCGCAAACCCGCCTATCGTGACGCCGTGGTGGCCAGCGTCGACTATATCGTCGGCCGCAACCCGCTCGACCGGTCCTACGTCACCGGCATCGGTACGCGTCCGATGCAGTACCCACACCACCGTTTCTGGGCTGCCGCGGCGGACCCGCGCTATCCCGCACCGCCGACCGGCGTCCTGTCTGGCGGCCCCAACTCCGCCGCCGCGCGCGAACTTGGGCCGATGAAGGGGTGTGCGCCGCAAACCTGCTGGATCGACGACTACCGCGCCTTCACGGTCAACGAGGTCGCGATCAACTGGAACGCCCCCCTGGTCTGGACGGCCGCGTTCCTAGACGCGACCCGCGCGCGCTAGAGCCGCTCCAGGGTCCGCGCGAGATACCCGCGGATCGAGTCGGTTCGTTCCGGCGACGGTTCGCCGAGCACGCCGCGCATCGCCTCCGGCAGATGCGCGGCAGCAGCCTTGGCCTCGTCACCGAAGACATATTGATCGAACCACCCCCGCACCGCCGCGCGCTCGCCCTCAGGCAAATCGCGGATCGCCAGGATCGCGTGGATCAGCGCGGGGAATGGCGACGCCGCACCTCCCTGCCCCCACCAGTAATTGACCAGCACGTTGAACCGCCCGAGCGCCTTGACGTCATGCCACCACATCGACGGGATGAAGATCGCGTCGCCCGGCTCCAGCACGGTCACCTGCATCTGCGCGCGCGCGTCCGCAAACCGGGGGTAGCGATCGAGATCGGGTGCTTCGAGATCGACGAGGCTGACCGGCTGGCCGGCGATCGTCACATCGAGCGGACCGACATAGAGATTGGGCCCCTGCTCAGGTGGAAACAGGCAGAACCGCCGCCGCCCCGCGACTACGACCGCGACGTTGCTCGACACGTCGTAATGCGTCGAGACGCGGCTCTCGTTGCCAAGCCATACGCGCGGCACCGCTTCGGGCGTAGGTAGCGGCAGGACGTTGGTCTCGGCCCACCCCGGCAGGAATTCACCCGCCGCGGCCGCCCCGGCATAGATCGCAGGCGCACCCGGCACACCCTGCAACGCGATCAACTGGTCGACCAACGTCGGGATCGGGGCCTTGGCGCGCTCGAAATTGAAGCCGCTCAGATCGTCATTGTAGAAGAAACGGCCGCCAACGTCGCGCTGTGCGACCATCACGTCAGCGGAGCGCCCGCCGTCGAACGACACGATATGCTCGCCGATCGCGCGGTCGGAACTTTGCGCGGCACGCACCGCGGGCCAGTGCGCGGCCAATCCGCGCATGACCACGGGCCGGTAACCATGCGCGATTTCGGCTTCGAACCGCGCCGCATCGATCGCGCCGGTCTCCGCGACGGCAAGGCCGGGGATGTCACTCATACCGTGCGTGTAATCCCCGGCCTTCGGCCCTGCCAGACCTTAGAAGGTCATGCGTGCCGACAGCGTGTACGATCGGTCGTTCTTGAAGAAGCTGCGCGGCGCTTCGAGCCCCGCGCCGTTCAGCAGGAAGTTGGTCTTGGTCGTCTCGTCCAGGAGGTTCGATGCGGTCACGCCGAGCTTGAAATGCTCGTTCACCGTCACGAACGCCGAGGCGTCGAGCTGGCCGGTTGGCAGTGCATAGACCGGCAGGAACGGGAAGCAGCAATCGCGGTTCGTCAGCAGGAATTTCGAGCGCCAGCTATACGCGACACGTGCATAGAACGGACCCTTGTCGTAGAAACCGGCGACGTTAACCGTATGCTTCGACAGCCCCTGCAACGGCAAGTTGTCATAGAGACCGGCGACATCCTGCGGTGGGCGGCTACCGTCCGCGGCGCCATTGGCAGGCACCGGGTTGGGGATCTTGCCGGCTTTCACATAGGTGTAGTTCGCCTGCAGCCCTAGGCCACCGAGTGCGCCGGGCAGGAAGTCGAAAGTCTGCTGGTACGCGATTTCCGCACCCTTGATCCGCGACTTGCCGTTGACATTGGCGGGGCCGCTGACCTGCACGTCGAACGTCTGGCCATTGTTGGTCAGCGTGCGCGTGTAGCCGAGATTGTCGACGATGATGTTCGACAGCGTCTTGTGGAACAGAGTCGCGGTCAGCGAGCCAACCTTCGAGAAATACCACTCGCTGGTAAGGTCGAACTGGAGTGCCTCGACGGGACGCAGGAATGGGTTCCGGGACTGCGCGGCGAACTGGAAGTTGCCGGCCGTGTTGCCACCCGACGTGCCGACGCCGACATAGTTGCGCAGATCGCCGAAGTTCGGTCGCGAGATCGCCTTCGATCCGGCCGCACGGAACAGCAAGGTCGGGGTGACCTGAAGCTTCACGTTCGCGCTCGGCAACCAGAAGTTGAACTTCTGCTTTGCGATGTCTGGTGTCGACGATCCATTGGCATAAGCGAGGATCGCGGCTTGCTGGGCAGCCGGCACGGTGCAGATCGCGTTGATCGAACCCGATGTCGGCGGCACGTCGCGCTGCGATTGACAGAACCCGGCCAGCGTCGCCGGATAGGCGCCGCCATTGGGATTGGCGGGCAGATTGTTCGGATCGAAGATCGTGTTCTGCTGCGGGAAGGTGATCGCACCGTCCGAGCTGTCCTTGGTCCGTACGAAGCGCACGCCGATATTGCCGGTCAGGCTCATGCCGTTGCCGAAATCCTCGACGCCGAAATCGGCCCGGGCATAGGCCGCCATGGTTTGCTCGCGGTTACGATACAACTCGCTCGGCAGGTATGCGCCGTCGATCAACGCGCTGCCGTCCGACGTCTTGCGGTCCTCGGCTGGCGTATAGGTACCGCCCCCAAGCGTCGTGATCTTGCGCAACAAATCGGTGAACGCATCATGATCGCGCAGGATGTCGTCGGCGACGAACGTCGCGCTCGGCGGCGTGTTGGTCTTCCCGCGGAAGAAGTTGGTGAAATTATGCAAGCTTTGCTCGTCCTGAGCGAGCGCCGCATAGGTCACTGGGCCCTTGGCCGACCACGTCTCGGACAGATAGCCCCAGTTGTTGTAGTCGACCGACTTCACCAGCTGCTTGCGATCGGCATAGCGACCACCAACCCGCACGTTGCGCAGGAACGCGGTGTCGCTGACATCGAACTGCGCGTCGCCGCGGAACGCCCACTCGTGACCCTTGTTGTCCTGACGGCCATTGAACGCGTCGCGGAAATAGATCGAGTTCGGGTTGGCGAAATAGCTTGTGGTTTCGAACCCAGGCGTGATCGACGTGATCTGCGGAACGCTGCCGCGCAGATCGATCGCGGTCTGGCTGAACGTCGCGGTATCGAGAATGTCGTCGCGAACCTTCACCTTCGACGTGGCGTATTGCCCGTCAAAGTTCAGGTGGAGGCGATCGATCGGCTCGAACTTGATGTTGAGCGACTGATCCTGCGAGATCGACTTCGAGAGGAAGTGCCGGTTGGATTCGGTCGTAAACACACCGTTTGGCGAAAACTGCGACAGCACGCCATAGCCGTTCGGGCCGTTGCCCTGCACCGCGCCGCTGCGTTTGCCCAGAGTCCCACTCGTGAAGACGCCGTTGTCGTCGTACGTAAAGTCCGATCCGCCGACCGGGAACACCGTGTTGGCATCGCCGTAATAGACGTTCGGCTCGACGGTGTGCTCAAGCCAGTCGTCGGTCGACTCGGCGCGAACGAACTGCGCAGTGATGAGCAGGTTGCCCGACGCGGTCTCGTACTGCGCGGCGCCCGAATAGCCGATGCGCGTGCGATCGAAATCCTGCGTCCGCGAGCCTGCGCCCAGCGGTGCGTACACCACGTTGCGACCCGCGGGCAGCGGGAAGGTATCGAACAGCGTCGACTGATACGGCGTACCCGCGTTCAGCACGCGACCTTCGCCGGCATCCTGCACGCCGTTGCCGTTCTTGTCGTCGTTGTAGCGCGGCAGCATCGACGAGATGAACACCGAGTCAGACCGGCTGTACAGCTTCTGATAGGTGCCGCTCGCCAGAATACCGAACCGGCCTGCGCTGCCGAGATCGAACTGCTTGGAGACGAGCCCGACGAACTGCGGCGCGCCGCGCTTCTCTAGATCGCCGAGGTTCATGCCCGCCGAGAGGAACAACAAGTCCTTCTTTGAATCGAATGGCTTGCGCGTGTTGATGTTGACGGTGCCGGCGATACCGCCCTCGACCAGATCTGCGGTGAGGTTCTTGAAGACCTCGACCGAGCCGACGATCTCCGCCGGAATGTCGTTGAAGCCGATCTCGCGGCCGCCGCCAGCGGCAAACGCGTCGCGGCCATTGAACTCGCCACGGACATAGCTGAGGCCGCGGATCACGACGCCTGAGCCCTGCGCCGAGTAATGCGCGGAGTCGCTTGGGGCGGCGAAGCGGCTGATCGACACGCCCGGCACGCGCTGCAGCGCTTCGTTGACCGAGCGGTCGGGCAGCGCGCCGATGTCTTCGGCCGTGATCGCGTCGACGACGGTATCGGAGTTACGCTTGATGTTCTGCGCGTTGGCGAGGCTCTGACGGATGCCCGTAACGACGATCTCGCCGCGCTCGGTGTCCGGGGTGGGGTTGCCGGCATCCTGCGCCGCGCCCGACGTGCCGGTCGTGTTGCTCGCTGAACCGGGCGCCGTGCCCGCGGTCGCCGAGTCCAGGCTGGCAGAGCCAGACGTCGTGCTGGCGACGCCAGAGCCTGCCGGAGCCGGAACGGCCTGTGGATCGGACGGGGCAGAAGCGGCGACCTGCGCGAAGGCGGACGGCGCCATCACGGCGATCGCGATTATCGAAACGCTCGCGCCAAACAGACGCGTCGCGCGGGCGATCGCCCGCGATGATGCAACACCAGCCATGATACTTCCCCAAACATCCTCAGCACGATCGCCGCTGCTCATCGAGCAGACGGTCTTGTCGCGCTTCCCCAGATCGACGAACGTCCATCGCCCGTCTTGCCAAGATGTTAGGCAGCAATATTTCGGATCACAAGTTGAATAAGACAATTTGAAATACAGATATGTCGGACACATCCGATGTGTTGCCAAAGTGTAACAGGTTCGGAACGGCCCTAACGATAAGGGGCTGTGCAAAGCGGTGTGGCGCGAGGATGGAGGGCCAATGGATATGCGCAAAACGCGGGTCGTAGTGGTGGGCGGCGGGACGGCTGGGTGGATGACGGCCGCGGCGCTTGTGCGGCTGTTGCCGGTCGCGTGCTCGGTCCATCTGGTCGAGTCGGCGGATATCGGGATCGTCGGGGTCGGTGAGGCAACGCTGCCGCACATCCGTGCCTTCGTCGAACGCCTGGGCCTGGACGAGGCCGATTTCATGCGCGCCACGCATGCGACCTTCAAGCTCGGGATCGACTTCCGCGATTTCGGCGCGATCGGCGACAGCTACATTCACCCGTTCGGCAGTTTCGGCCGACCGCTCGACGATATCGGCTTCCACCATTACTGGCTCCGCCTTGCCGCGGCAGGCCGCGCCGGGCCGATCGGCGACTATTCGGTCGCGGTCGCCGCCGCCAAGCGCCACCGCTTCGCCATCCCGGATGGCGCGCCCGACGATCTGGCCGCGAGCTTCGGTTATGCCTATCAGTTCGATGCGACGTTGTTCGGCCCCTATCTCCGCCATTTTGCCGAAGCCCACGGCGCGCGCCGGACCGAAGCCCGCATCGTGTCGGTCGACCGGGATCCGCTGAACGGCGACGTCCGCGCGCTCCGCCTGGACTCGGGCGAAGCGGTCGAGGGCGACCTGTTCGTCGATTGTTCGGGGTTCCGCAGCCTGCTGCTCGGCGACGCGATGACCGAACCCTGGGAAGACTGGTCGCGCTGGCTGCCCTGCGACCGCGCCGTCGCGATGCCCTGCACCTCGCCGGACGGGCCGATCGAGCCTTATACGCGCGCGACCGCGAAACCAGCCGGGTGGCAGTGGCGCATCCCGCTCCAGCACCGCGTTGGCAACGGCTATGTCTATTCGAGCGCGCATCTCTCGGACCAGGCCGCCGCCGATGCACTGGTCACCTCGGTCGAGGGCGCGCCGCTCGCCGATCCGCGAGTTCTCAAGTTCCGCGCCGGTCGCCGCCGCAGCAGCTGGGTCGGCAACGTCGTCGCGATCGGCCTTGCGTCGGGGTTCCTCGAGCCGCTCGAATCGACGAGCATCTATCTCGCGCAGATGGCGATCACGCAGCTGATCGAGCTGTTCCCGCAGAATATGCGCGCTGACGGTATCGCCGCGGCGGACCGGATCGAATTCAACCGCATGGTCGACATGGAATATGACCGCATCCGCGATTTCCTGATCCTGCATTATCACGCGACGACCCGCGACGATTCGGACTTCTGGAACCATGTCCGGACGATGGAGGTCCCGGCCACCCTCGCCGACAAGATCGACCTTTTCCGCCGCGCTGGACGCGTGACGCAGTATAGTGAGGGGCTGTTCCTCGAACCGAGCTGGATCGCGGTCTATCTCGGACAGGGCATCGTGCCGCAAGCCTGGGACCAGCGTGCCGACCGTCCGGGCCTAGATGGTCTCGACCGCGCGATCGCCAGCCTGCGCGATCGCGTCGCCGCCACGGCAACCGCGATGCCCGACCATGGCACGTTCATCGCACGCCGCAACGCAACGATCGCCGCATGACCGCCCGCCCGCCTATCCGCAGCATCACGGTGCTCGGTGCCGGGATCGTTGGCCTATCGGCGGCGATCGCGTTCGCGCGCGTGCTGCCCGGGCTCGCGGTGACAGTCATCGAGACCCCGGACGATCCGGCCGCACTGACCGACCATCTGGCAGGCACACTGCCTTCGATCGCCGAATTTCATGACCGGATCGGCCTGCGCGAACGCGATCTGCTGGCGGCGGGGACGACACACCGGCTAGGCACGCGGCTGTCGGACTGGCGTGCCGACGGGGTGCCGTTGGTGCTGGCGCATGGCGAGCGCGGCGGTGCGATCGCGCCGGGTACGTTTCACCAGCATTGGCTGAACGCGCGCCGTGCCGGGAAGACCGCGGCGTTCGATGCGTTTTCGGTACCTGCGACGCTCGCGGCCGCGGACCGGTTCGTCCATCCGTCGGACGATCCGCGCTCGCCAATCTCGGGGTTTGGCTATGCGTGGCGGCTCGACCCGCCGCGCTACCGCGACCTCTTGCGAGCACTTGCCCGGCATATCGGGATCATCCCCGTTCCCGGCGTCTATGCCGGAGTGGAGCGCGGCAGCGACGGGCACGTTGCGACGCTCCTGCTCGCCGACGGTCGGTGCGTCGCAGCCGATCTGTACCTCGACTGTTCGGGCCCCGCCGCACCGTTGCGATCGGCGCTGGATACGCAGTGGGACGATTGGCGGCGCTGGCTGCCGGTCGATCGCCTGCTGCTCGGGGCCGCGCCGGCACGGGTCGCGACGCCAACTGATGACCGAATCGCGGTACCCGCAGGCTGGCGGTTCGTGCAACCGCTGCGCGACCGGACTCTCGTCGGGCTTGGCTACGCGGCCGATCAGACGTCCGATTCCAGCGCCCGCCGCGTATTGCCGGCCGGCGACACGGTCGTTCCGCTTGCACTGGGTGTCCGAGCCGAACCGTGGCGGCACAATGTCCTGGCACTGGGCGATGCCGCGGTCGTGCTCGATCCGCTGGCAGACGCCAATCTCCACCTCGCGCAGAGTGCCATCCTGCGCGCGATCGACCTGCTGCCGGGGCGGGACTGCGCGCCGACCGAACTTGCCGAATATAACCAGCGCAGCCACCGCCAGGCGGCGCGTGTCCGGGATTTCCAGGCGGCGCATTATCTCCCGACCGGACGAACGCGCGGGCCGTTCTGGAAAAGCATCGCGCGCCTGCAGCGGCCCGACAGCCTGGCGCATACGCTCGAGCAATTCGCGCATCGCGGGCGCCTACCATTCTACGAGGACGAGAGTTTCGACAAGGACGACTGGCACGGGCTGTTGCTGGGGCTCGGCATGATCCCCCGGATCGCCGATCCGATCGCGTCCGCCAGCCCGCCTGAGCTGATCGCAGCGACGCTCAAGCAGCTTGCCGACGCGACCGCGGCGCTGCCTGCGCGCCTGCCCCCCTACCCCGCCTATCTCGCGCAACTGGAGCGTGGCCGATGACCGATGCGAACCCAGGCCCGATCCGCAAGGTCGTCATCGTCGGCGGCGGTACCGCGGGCTGGATGGCCGCGGCCGCCGCCGCGCGCTATCTCGACGACGGCCAGCGCCAGATCGTCCTGATCGAGTCCGATGCGATCGGCACGGTCGGCGTCGGCGAGGCGACGATCCCGCCAATCCTGGGGTTCAACGCGCTGATCGGCGTCGACGAACGCGAGTTCCTCCGCGCGACCGGCGCCACGTTCAAGCTCGGAATAGAATTCGTCGGGTGGGACACCGGCGATGACCGGTACATGCACGCGTTTGGCGGGCATGGCCGCGATATCCAGGGCCTCGCCTTCCATCAGCTCTGGCTCAAGCTGCGCGATCGTCCGGGTATCGGCGGGATCGACGCCTATGCCCCCTCCGCCGTTGCCGCCTATCTGAACCGGTTCGGCCTGCCCACCGGGCCGCAGACCGCGCCGCTCGCCTACGCCTATCATTTCGACGCGGGGCTCTACGCCGCGTTCCTGCGCCGTCGCGCCGAGGCCGGCGGTGTCACCCGGATCGAAGGACGGATCACCCGCGTCGATCGCGATCCCGACACCGGCCATGTCCGCGCGGTGCGCCTCGACGACGGGAGATCGGTCGACGGCGACCTTTTCATCGACTGTTCGGGATTTCGCAGCCTGCTGCTCGGCGAGACGATGGGCGTACCGTTCGAGGACTGGTCGCACTGGCTGCCCTGCGACCGCGCAGTCGCGGTGCCGACCGAGCCAAGCGCGCCGTTGCTCCCCTATACACGCGCGACGGCGCGGACCGCCGGCTGGCAGTGGCGGATTCCGCTTCAGCATCGCACCGGCAACGGCCATGTCTATTCCAGCGCGCACATTTCGGACGACGAAGCGACCGCCGTGCTGCTGGCGAATCTCGATTCCAGGCCAACCGCCGAGCCGCGTCAGCTCCGCTTCAAGGCGGGGCGCCGGACCAGCATGTGGCAGGGCAACGTCGTCGCTCTCGGGCTTGCCGGCGGTTTCCTCGAGCCGCTCGAATCGACCAGCATCCATCTGATCCAGACCGGCATCTCGAAACTGTTCGCGCTGTTCCCCGACCGCGGTTTCTCCGCTGTCGAGCGCGACGAATATAACCGGCTGATGGGCGACGCCTATACCTCGGTGCGCGACTTCATCATCCTGCACTATCATGCCACCCGCCGCGACGATTCCGCCTTCTGGCGGCATGTCCGGACGATGCCGATCCCCGACAGCCTGACGCGCAAGCTAGCGCTTTTTCGCGAAAAGGGGCGAGTGTTCCGCTACGACGACGAATTGTTCGGGATATCGAGCTGGGTGCAGGTGCTGCTCGGCCAGAACGTCATCCCGGTCGGCCATGATCCGATCGTCGATGCACTCGATGCGGACCGCGTCGCGGACGCGATCCGCCAGATCCGCGCCGCTACAATACGCGGCGCGCAGTCATTGCCCAACCATGCCGACTTGGTCGCACACCACGGCCCGTTCGATCGTAAGAACGAATTTGCCAAATAATTTGGCTTTTTGGTTTTCTCGTGCTTTTTTAGAGCTTGATCGTGCAGCCCGGCCAGAGATCCGGCTGCCGAAAAGGGGATGACTGATGACCGACTGTTCGATCCGCATCTACGGCGCCGCTGCGCTCGCGTCGCTGCTCGCGTCAACGGCAGTCGCCCAGACAGCACCGCCCGCCCCCCTTCCCGCCGGGTATGCCGGACGCGACCCCGTTCGGTCCGAATGGCCGGTGCAGGTCCGCCAGTCGCTCGGCCAGGTCGCTCCGCAGGATCCGGCCACGCTTCCCCGCAGTCGCGCGCCCTTGTCGAAGCCGGTTGCGAAACCGGCGCCGGGAGGCCCGGCGCTGACGCAGCGGTCACCCGGGCTATGGACCGTCGCCGGCTGGCGGCTCGCCGAAGCCCCCGATGTGAAGGCGGACGGCGCGACGGTATCGCGCGCCGGCTATGACGCGAAGTCATGGTACGTGGCCACCGTGCCGGGCACCGTGCTGACGACACTGGTCGATCGCGGCGTGTATCCCGACCCTGCGTTCGGGCTGAACAACATGGCGATTCCCGAGCGGCTTGCGCGACAGGATTACTGGTATCGCACCGAGATCGACGTTCCGGCCGGCACGCTCGGCAAGCATCTCGAACTGAATTTCAAGGGCGTGAACTACGCCGCCGAGATTTGGCTCAACGGCGCTCGGCTCGGCACGATGAAGGGCGCGTTCATCCGCGGACGGTTCGACGTTACCGGCAAGCTTGCACCGGGGCGCAACGTCATTGCCGTCAAGGTCTCGCCGCCACCGCATCCCGGCATAGCGCACGAGGAGTCGATGACGGCGGGCGTCGGCGAGAATGGTGGCATGCAGATGCTCGACGGGCCGACATTCGTCGCAACCGAGGGCTGGGACTGGATCCCCTCGATCCGCGACCGCAACACCGGGCTGTGGCAGGGCGTCGATCTGATCGCGACCGGACCGGCGGCGCTGGGGGATACACAGGTCGTGACGACCTTGCCGAACGCCGACAACAGCGTGGCCAATGTCGAGATCACCGTTCCGGTCCGTAACCTGACCGACCAGCGGACGACCGCGACTGTCACTGCGACCTTCGATGACGTCACCGTGGCCAAGACGGTCGCGCTAGCCGCCTATGCGAGCGCCGACGTGACGATGGCCCCCACCGAGTTTCCGACGCTGGCGGTGCGCAATCCCAAGCTGTGGTGGCCGAACGGATACGGCGCCCCCGCGTTGCATGACCTGACTCTGACCAGCGTGGTCGGCGGTGCGGTTTCGGACACCAAGACGCTGCGCTTTGGAATGCGGCAGGTGACGTACGAGATCTCGCTGATGGACAAGACCGATACGCTGCGCCGCGTCGGCATCGACCTGTCCAAGGCGCGCGCGCTACATACGCAGATCGTCGACGGCACGCACCAGGGCATCCGCCAGACCGAGAATGGCTGGGCAGCCTCGCTCGTCCCCGGCGCGGAGACGTCGCCCGCGGTGACGCCGGTCGCGGGTGATGCGGGTCTCGCGCCGTATCTGCTTATCAAGGTCAACGGCGTGCGGATCGCCGCGCGTGGCGGCAATATCGGCATGGACGACTTCATGAAGCGGACCGAGCGCGCGCGCCTGCTCCCGTTCTTCCGGCTGCATCAGGATGCCAACCTCAACATCATCCGCAACTGGGTCGGCCAGAATACCGAAGAGACGTTCTACGATCTCGCCGACGAGCACGGGCTGATGATCCTCAACGACTTCTGGGAATCGACGCAGGACTACAACATCGAGGCACAGGACGTGCCGCTGTTCACCGCCAACGCCGAGGACGTGGTGAAGCGCTTCCGCAACCATCCCTCAATCGTCGTCTGGTTCGGCCGCAACGAGGGGGTGCCGCAGCCGATCCTGAACGAGTCGTTGCAGCGGATCATCAACCGCGAGGACGGTACGCGGCTGTACATGGGCTCGTCGAACCGCGTGAACCTGCAAAACAGCGGGCCGTATAACTGGCGGCCGGAGTCGACCTATTTCACCGATCACGCCAAGGGCTTTTCGGTCGAGCTTGGCACGCCCAGTTTCCCGACCCTGGAGGCCTGGACGCGCGCAATCCCAAAGGCTGACCTGTGGCCGATCGGCGATACATGGGCGTATCACGACTGGCACCAGACCGGGAACGGCGCGGTCAAGACGTACATGGATACGCTGGCGACGCGCTATGGCGCGGGGACCAGCCTGCCCGACTTCGAACGCAAGGCGCAGATGATGGAGTACGACTCCTATCGCGCGATCTTCGAGGGCTTCAACGCCGGGCTGTGGACCACCAACTCCGCAAGGATGCTGTGGATGACGCAGCCGGCTTGGCCGTCGTCAGCGTGGCAGATCTTCTCGTCCGACTATGACACGCATGCTGCGTTCTACGGAACGAAGAAGGCCTCGGAGCCGGTCCACGTCCAGATGAACCTGCCCGACCACAAGATCGTCCTGGTCAACAACGGTCCGGCGCTGACGGCAGCTGTCGTCCACGCCAGAGTGACGTCGCTCGACAACCGCGTGCTGGCGGACCAGCGCGCGACCGTCAGCGCCGGCGCCGGGCTGGTCGCGGATGCCTTCACGCTCGATCTCGCGCCGCTACTGGTGCAGGGCATGGTGCTGGTTTCGCTCGACGTGACCGACGTCGGAGGCAAGACCGTCTCGCAGAACGTCTATTGGCAAGGGGCGGACGATACCGCTTATCGCGGCATGACGCAGATGGCGAAGGTCCGCCTCACATCGACCGCGACCAGCCACCGCGACGGCGACGAGATCGCCACCACGCTCGATCTGTCCAATCCGGGCAGCGTCGCCGCGCTGGCGACCAAGTTGACGGTGATGAACGCCGACGGGACGCAGGTCCTGCCGGCGTATTTTACCGATAACTACGTCTCGCTGCTGCCGGGCGCCAAACGCCGAATAGAGATCCGCTACCCGGCCTCCGCGACGAAGGGCAAGACGACGGTGGCGTTGCGCGGCTGGAACGTGACGCCGGCCGCCGTCAAGGTCCGCTGAGCCGATGAAGATCCTCGCCGCCCTGACCTTGCTCGCAGCACCCGCGGTTGCCGCGGCGCAGGATCGCCATCTCCAGTCCCCGAACGGCGCGATCGATGTCACGATCGGCCAGGATTCGGCAACCAGAGGGCCAACCTACGCGATCGCGGTCCACGGCCGTCCGGTGATCGACATGTCCCCGCTCGGCCTCGCGTTCGAGGCGTACAAGAAACTGGGTCCCGATACCAATGTCACCGGCGCTGTGCGGACCAGCGTCGACACCCGCTATCGGCTGATCGCAGGAAAGACCTCCACCGCGCGCGATCATTATAACGAACTCACGCTGAACCTGATTGAGACCGGCGGCGCGCGGCGGCGGCTCGATATCGTCTTTCGCGTCTATGACGACGGCGTCGCGTTCCGCTACCGATTGCCCGTCCAGCCCGGCTTCACCGACCTCAGGCTTTCGGGTGAACTGACCGAATTCGCCTTCCCTGCGGACTATCGCTGCTGGGGTCTCAACCTCGGACGATTCGACACCAGCCACGAGGGCGAATACGACCCGGTTCAGGCGTCGCAGGTCCGTCCGCACAACCTATTCGAGATGCCGGTCACCTGTCGCACCGGTGCGGGCGATACGAGCTTCGCAATCACCGACGCCGATCTGCACGACTATGCAGGCGCGTACTTGACCGGGCGCGAGACCGGGGCGCTCGGCTTCGCCACACGCCTGACGCCGCGGCTCGATGATGCCGGGATCGCTGTTAAGGCCAATGTCCGGACTACCGGCCTAGTTACGCCATGGCGCGTCGTCATGCTCGCCGACACGCCCGGCAAACTGATCGAGTCGACGATCCTGACCAGCCTTAACCCGGCCCCGAAGGGCGACTTCGCATGGGTGAAGCCGGGCAAAACTGCGTGGGACTGGTGGAACGGTCCGACGTTGAGGGCGCTCCCCGGCGGCGCGGGCATGAACGACGCGACGATCAAGGCGTATATCGATTTTGCCGCGGCCAACAGCCTGCCCTACATGCTGATCGACGAGGGCTGGTACATCAACAGCGGCGGCGGGCCTGTGGTCTATCCAGGCGCCGACATCATGACGGTCGTCCCCACGATCGATCTGCCCAGCCTCGTTCGCTATGCCGCAGACCGAAAGGTCGGGCTGTGGCTTTGGGCGAACTGGCGCGTGCTCGATGCGAAGATGGATGCAGCGTTCGCGCACTATGCCGCGATGGGGATCAAGGGCGTGAAGGTCGACTTCATGGACCGCAGCGACCAACAGATCGTCGACTTCTACCAGCGCATATTCAAGGCGAGTGCCGCGCATCACCTGATGCTGGACCTGCACGGTGCGTATCATCCGACCGGCGCGACGCGGACCTGGCCGCAGTTCCTGACGCAGGAGGGCGTGCTCGGCGCCGAATACAACAAGTGGACGCGGCGGATCACTGCGCGACACAATGTCACGCTGCCATTTACGCGTGGGCTGGCCGGGCCGTACGACTATACGCCGGGCGGCTTTCGCAACGCGACGCCCGCGACGTTCCGGATCGAGCCGCAGACGCCGATGGTGCAAACGACGCGCGGCCAGGCGCTGGCGATGTACGTCGTCTTTGACAGCCCGTTCATGGGTGTCTCCGACAGCCCCGACAACTACGCGGGCGCGGTGGGGTTCGACTTCGTGCGTGCGGTGCCTGCGAGCTGGGGCGAGACGCGTGTCGTGTCGGGAGCGATCGGCGAGCAGATTGTGACTGCGCGCCGATCGGGCAAGGATTGGTTCGTCGGCGCGATGACCGACGAGACGCCGCGCGTCCTCGACGTGCCGCTCGACTTTCTCGGAAGCGGACGCTTCACCGCCACGATCTGGCAGGACGGCGCGAGCCCGACCGATGTCGTCGCCACCAGTCGTATCGTCACTGCACGCGATACGGTGACGTTGAAGCTTGCAGGATCGGGCGGCGGCGCAATCCGCCTCGTGCCGATCCGATAGAGGAAACATGATGAAACCGACCCGTCTGTTGCTTGCCGCGCTTCCCATTGCCGTGGGATGCCCCGCCCTCGCCGCCGACCCCACGCCCGAGCAGAAGGCGCAATGGGCGAAGGAGGCCGAGGAGCGGCTGCATACCGACTGGGCCTATCTCGGCCGATACCGTGAAGCGAATGCGGCGCTGCGTGCGCCCGTCAAAGGCCAACCGCGGATCGTGCTGATCGGCGATTCGATCACGCAAGGCTGGTTCGATCAGGTGCCGGCATTCTTCAAGGGCGGCCGGATCGGTCGCGGGATCGGCGGTCAGACCACGCCCCAGATGCTCGTGCGCTTCCCCGCCGACGTTGTCGCGCTCAAGCCCGCAGTCGTGCAGATCATGGCCGGGACCAACGACATCGCGTTCAACACCGGACCGATGACACCGGACGAGAGCAAGGCCAATATCCGCGCGATGACAGAATTGGCGCAGGCCAACGGCATCCGCGTCATCCTCGCCTCGATTCCGCCAGCCGATCAGTATCCGTGGCGTCCGGGTCTCGACACGGGCAGCAAGATCGCGGCGATGAATGCGTGGCTCAAGGGCTATGCGGCGGCGACGGGCTCGACCTATGCCGATTACTGGTCCGCGTTGGTCGCGCCCGGTACGCTGGGCATGCGTGAAGGCCTATCGTCGGATCACGTCCACCCGACGCCGGCGGGCTATGCAGTCATGGCGCCGGTCGCGGAGCGCGCGTTCAAGGCGGCATTGTCGCGTCCAGCGCCGACACGCGTGGTCATCGCCAAGTGATCCTGCTCGCCGCGCTGTTCGCCGCCACCACAGTCGTTCCGACGCAGCAGGGCACCGTGCGCGGCGAAGTCACCGAGGACGGCCGCAACTTGTTCCGCGGCATCCCCTATGCCGCACCGCCCATCGGCCCTCTCCGCTGGAAACCACCACAGCCGATGCGGCGCTGGACGCACGCGCGCGACGCGACCAAATCGGCGGCGTCGTGCCCGCAGGTCGATCGCGGCTGGAACACGCAGGCGGCAAGCTTCGCCAGCGAGGACTGCCTGTTCCTCGAAGTCGCGACGCCGGATCTCAAGCCAGGCAAGCCGCTGCCGGTGATGGTCTGGATCCATGGCGGCTCCAACTATGCGGGGGGCGGTTCAGGAACGATCCAGTCCGGGATGGTACGCAAGGGCGTGGTGCTCGTCAGCATCCAGTACCGGCTTGGCGCACTCGGCTTTCTCTCGCACCCGGCACTGACCCGCGAAAGCGGCGGCGCATCAGGCAATTACGGACTGATGGACCAGCAGGCGGCGTTGCGCTGGGTGCGCGCCAACATCGCGGCCTTTGGCGGCGATCCCGCCAACGTCACGCTTTTCGGGGAGAGCGCTGGCGCGATGGATGTCGGCCTGCACCTGCTCAGCCTCGGATCGCGCGGGCTGTTCGCCAAGGCAATCGAGGAGAGCGGCACGCCCGGCTTCGGCACGCCACCCCGCAGCCTCGCCGAGAACGAACGCCTTGGCATGGCGATCGCGGCCAAGGCAGGCATCGCGCAGACGGCTGCGGCGCTGCGCGCACTCCCCGTCGCCACGCTGATCGCCGCGAGCGAGGCGATCGACGTACCTGGTCTCGCCGACAAGAGCTTCATCTGGCTTCAGGCGATCGTCGACGGCCGCTTTCTCACCGAAACCCCCGCGACTATTTTGGCAGAAGGCGGCAACCCCGCCCCGCTGATCATCGGCAGCAACGCGAGAGAACTGACGCTCCACGGCGGCATATCGCGTGCCGACGAAGCAATCGCGGACGCGTTCGGTAGCAACGCTGCGCTCGCGCGGAAAGCGTACGGGGTGAATGCGACTCCGGCGGCCGATCCGCGACTGGGCGATCTCGGCCTGATTTTGTCGAACGACATAAACTTCCGCTGCCCGGTGACGGTAGTTTCCGCTGCTCGGGCACGCGCCGGCCAGCCAGTGTGGCAATATCAGTTCGACTATACCGCCCCCGACGCCAAGCCCGTGACCCACGGCAGCGAGATCCGCTACGTGATGCAAAGCGCTCAGGATCTTGAAGCCGGCGCGCCGCCGATGCAGGCTTATTGGCTGGCCTTCGCGCGCACCGGCGCACCCAGCGCAGCAGGCCTTCCAAACTGGAAGCGCTACGACCTGGCGACGAAAACCTATCTCGGTTTCGTGAACGGATGTCCGCAACCCGGCAACAACCTGCGGGCGGAAGTGTGCAATTTACGGAGCGCGCCTTAGCCGCCTGATCATGCGATGTTGGCTGATCCGCCCCATGTTTTTGTTACGAAGGCGGGTGCAGTCGCTGCGAAACAAGACTTCACGCCTTTTACCGACCGACACGGAGCATGCGCATGCCTCGCTACCGGTACGAGATTGGCGGGGGCGACGTGGCAGACCCATTCGCGGTCATTCAGAACCACCTCACCGCTTCCCCAGAGCGGCAGTCCTTTCACGTAGATCGGCTACCGCTCTGACGGTTAGCAAGCCGTCATCGTATTGCTTGACGCTCACTTCCCCGTCGGGAATGCTTCAGCAAACGGGGGGACGGCATTGAAACGCTTGAACGTGATTTGCGCAGGATTGCTGTCCGTTGGGGTGGGCTCGGCGGCACTGGCCGCTTTTTCGAGCCCGCAGCCGGACGGCGCCGTCGTGCAACGGGCGCTCGATGCCCATGATTATCGACGAGCCGGCATCGAGCTCAACAAGCTGATTACCGAACGTTTGCCAGGGTCAGACAAGGGCGGACCCGATCCCGTTCTCGACCGGCTGTTTGCGGAGCTGATCTCGGCGAACGGGACGCCCGCGAGCGCGACAACGTTGCTCTTGCGGCTGAACGCGCAGCCAGGCTTGAAGAACCGCGGGCACTATCAGCTCCTGTTGGCAACGGCGCGGGAAGAGAGCGGCCAGTTCACCAACGCCGAGCGGCTGTACCAGTCGGTGAGTGCTGATCGGCAGGCGTCTGCGGAAGATCGCACCAGCAGCGTCATCGGTTATGCACGGTTGCGGATGATAACCAGCCCAGACGACGCGATTTCTGCCCTACAATCAGCGCAGCCGTTACCGGCTCAGGCATGGGAAGTGGATCTGCAACGGGCACGAGCCGAGGCGCTCGCGGGCCGCGACGATGCCGCGCAGGCCGCCATGCAGCGGGCATGGTCGGAAGCTCCCATGGCTGGGGCAGAACAAGGTGCCGCAGCCCGTGTCGCTTCAGACATGATGGTGACGGCCGGCAGGAAAGGAGATCGGGGACGGCTGATCGCGATGCTTGCGGTTGATCGGCTGAATCGCGGCACCAACACGGGTCAAGAGGTGCTCGGTGCCGACGTGCCGATCTGCGGGTCCGCCGGCATTACTCCGAACGACAGCGTTGCCGTCGAGTTCTCGCGGCAAGCTCCTCCCGGACGACCGCGCTTCTCGTTGGTTTGGGCAAGCCGGGCAGGCATTGCCGCGGCGTTTCTCGATGGCGTTGCACGGAACCCTGGGTTCCAAGTTCAGGACGGTCAAGCGACCACCGTTGTCCTGAAGTGTCGCCTGGGTCCAGCGGCCGATTATCAGGTAAGAGCGGACCTCGACGACCAAATCCTTAGCTGGAGTACAAGCCGCGGGGCGTATCCGTTGCTGGACACCGGGGATGAGAGCGACACGCCATCGCTGGCAAGCCTGCTTGCCGAGCGTGAGCGGCGTTACGGATCGACCTCGGTCATGTTGCTGCCCGTTCTGGTCCAGATACTGGGCCCAACGGTAGCGAGTGGCATGGACAATCAAGAGGCACGAGCTCGCGCTGCCGCGCTGTCCCACCGGATCGCCGACATCATCGCGGCCAACGGCGCCCCGGCAGACATGGTTCTGTTCAGTGCGCTCTCCACAACCGGACTGGACGTCGCGGCGCAAAGCAAGTCCGTTACTGCCGCGCAGGCCGAGTTCCAGTCGTTGTTGGGTCAGGCAGCACGTAATTCAGCGGTATCGCTCGATAACCTGTTCACGGTGGTGAGCAACGCGACAGCCTATACCCAAGCCCCCACCGCTCTACGAGTGCAGTTGCTGGAGCAGACCATTGCCGTGCTACGCGCGCACGTGCCTGCCACTGACCCGCGACTGATGGCACTGGGGCTTCGACTGCTGAGCGTCAGACGCGAGCAAGGCGACAGTGCGGCGGTTGCCGCTCTGATTGAGCAGTTCGACTTCGCACCCGACCTTTGCAACGTCGCCGCTCCGCCCGTGCGATTTACCTCGTCCAACATCACCGCCGATGATTACCCGCCGGACCTCGTGCAGGCGATGCTGCAGGGACGCACGATGCTCGAATTCAGCATCAGCCCCACAGGCACGGCGACAGCCGCGCGCGTTCTCGTTTCTGATCCGCCCTTTGCCTTTGACGCGGTTGCGCTCGCCAAGAGCTTGACCCTCACCTACGAGCCGGCGAAGACGGCCGGGGTGCCCCGGTCATGCCGAGCGCAGGTACAGCCAATCCGATGGCAGCTGCCTTAATAAGTTAGCCGCCCCAATCCTTCCGACTCAGGCGGGAACCTCCGTCAAAGCGGCTCAGCGCGGCGGCAATAAACTCGGCCGGGGTCAGAGTTTAAATCCGAGTACCGAACCTCCGATATTTGTTCACACTAACGCCGGAGAAGACGCGCTAGGCTTCGAACCACCGTTGCTGTTCCGACTGCTAGTTTGTGGCACGGACACTTCATTCGAACACCGATGATTAACTCTGATGCGCCACTTCGGAAGAACAACCCTGCTCCTTGGATGTGAGCTATGGGGCACTCGCGGTTTGATCCTGCAGTTGCAGAACGTCGTCCTTGGAATGAGGGACACCTGCGTGGTGCGAAGCGCGCGCTGAAACAGCAACAGGTCTGGGCGAGAGCTTCTGGTTGGACCAGCATCGCCGATTAGGCGACACGGCGCTGTTCGACTTCGCGATCGGCAGCAAGTTACGCGGCTGCGACGTCGTCAAAGTTCGCATGGGCGATGTGGGGTCAGGCGGACGCGTCCGCGATCGAGCCATTGTCGTGCAGCAGAAGACCAATCGGCCGGTGCAGTTCGAGCTGATGGAGACGGCCCGGAAGACAATGCGTGCGTGGCTGGAGCGACGCGGTGGCACGCTGGGCGACTATGTCTTCCCCAGTCGAAACGACTACATGAACCACATGAGCACGCGCCAGTATGCCCGCCTCGTTCACGAATGGGGCGCTGGCATCGGCCTCCAGCCCGACGATTACGGGACCCACTCACTCCGGCGAACCAAGGCGTCGATCATTTACAAGGCGACGGGCAATCTCAGGGCCGTCCAGATCCTGCTCGGTCACGCTAAAAATGACAGCACGGTGCGCTACCTCGGGGTCGGTGTGGAGGATGCCCTCGAATTGGCGGAACGAACCGAGGTCTGAGCAAACCCAATTGCAGACGTTCGCGCCCCCTCCCCCGGTTCATAATTTCCGCCGTTCGTTCATGTGATCGGACGGCAGCTGGCGGGTGGCCGATCGGCAGCCTGTAGGGCGCAAAATGAGAAGAGAGCCCCCGTTAGCTCAGTCGCTCGAAGCGTTCGAGAACACGGTCATCAGAATGGCGTCGGTGACTTCAGGCCCGTACCACGCACAGCATCAGCCTCGAGCTTTTGGCCCTGAGAAGTCTATGTAAAGACTGAGGTCAGGTAGCCGGTCGTTCATCTGCGTCCGCGGAGATGCCAAGGCTCCGTTCGATATCTCGTTCCACGATCAAACTCACGTAAGCTCGGGCATCTAGCGTTGTCGTTGGCGTTCGCAGACCCGAATGCCAAACGGCGTGACGTAGGACACAAAGAAATTCGAATGCGCGCCGGTGCCTGCCTGATTGCCCTGCTCCTGATCACCACGGTTAACGCTCAAACGCCCAGCGGCAGCGCCTATCATCGCGCACCCGATGTGATCGCCAAGGCACTGGAAACGCCGCCTATCCCCGGCGTCGCGGTCGGCCCCGATCACCGCACGCTGACGATTTTGGGGCGCGAGAATTTGCCGTCGATCGCCAATCTGTCAAAACCGATCTCGCGGCTGGGCGGCTACCGCATCGACCCCGCCGCCAATGGTCAGGCCGAGGTCCGCGTGCAATGGCTGAACGCACTGAGCTTCAAGGACGTCGGCTCGGGGAGGACCGTCGCGGTCAAGCTGCCCGCCGGCTTGCGCTTCGCCGCACCCAATTGGTCACCCGACGGCACCCGTCTTGCCTTCTGCGCGCACGAGGCCGACGGCCTGTCGCTATGGATCGCCGAGCGCAACGGCAGCGCCCGCATGGTCGCTCGGGGGCTGAACGGCACGTTCGGCACGCCCTTCGCAAGGATGCCGGACAGCAAGGCGCTAGTCAGCAATACCGTGCCCGCCAGTCGCGGAACGGCACCCGTTTCGAGCAGCACGCCCACCGGCCCGGTGATCCAGGAAAGCGCCGGTCGCACTTCGGCGGCGCGGACCTATCAAACACTGAGTTACGCCGGCCATTCGGAACCTCGCTTTGGCCGGCGGAATTCATCCGGTGAGGACATTCCGCGGTGGCGCCGAGCCAGGCGGAATCCTAAGGTCGTTCCAATACGGACCGACGTGATCGGTCGCGGAAAAACAGGCGTAACAGGGGGGATGGCATGGCGGTAATCGACAGGCGCGCAGCGTTGCTCGCGGGTGTGGCTCTCGTCGCTGCCTGCACGAATACGGCGCATCTTACGACCAACAGGCTCGGTAGCCGTCCGGAGGCTTTATCGTTCGTTACGGTCCACGGGCACCGTTTCGAACGCAACGGCATGCCGTATCGCTACGTTGGCGCGAATATCTGGTACGCTGCGTGGCTTGGCGCGGACACCGCCTATGGTGATCGTGCACGGCTTGGCCGCGAGCTGGACCGGTTGAAAGCGCTCGGCGTACGCAACCTGCGCATCCTGGGCTCGGCCGAAATCTCGCCGCTTAAGAACTCGATCACGCCGGGATTCCGCGACAGGACCGCGACCTACAACGAGGATCTGCTCAAGGGCCTCGACTGGACGCTCGCCGAGATGGCGAAGCGCGACATGACCGGGGTAATCTACCTGACCAACTTCTGGGAATGGTCGGGCGGGATGATGACGTATCTGTCGTGGGTCAATGGCGGCAGGTTCATCGACATGAACGACCCTGCACACCCCTGGCCCGAGTTCGCCGATTGGAACGCGGCGTTCTATACCAACGGCCAGGCGCAGGCGATGTACCGCGATTATATTCGCGCGGTCGTCACGCGCAAAAACAGCGTCACGGGCGTCGGCTATGTCGCCGATCCGACGATCATGGCGTGGCAGCTGGCAAATGAACCGCGTCCCGCGGGCGGTGACAAGGCCGCGATTCCCAATCTTCCGAACTTCTATCGCTGGATCGACGAGACCGCCCGCTACATCAAGACGCTCGATCCCAATCACCTCGTCTCGACTGGCTCGGAAGGGCTGAAGGGCTCGATCGAACGCGAAGACGTCGTACTCGCCGCGCATCGCTCGCCGTCGATCGACTACCTCACGACGCATATCTGGCCGAACAACTGGACCTGGATGGATTCGGGGAACCTCGCCGGCACCTATGACGCGGGCGCGACGAAGGTGGCGGACTATCTCGACACGCATATCCGGCTTGCGACGACGCTGGGCAAGCCGCTGGTGATCGAGGAGTTCGGCTATCCGCGCGACGGCAAGACCGCCTACGACCCGACCATCACCACCGTCTACAAGGACCGCTTCTACCGTCAGATATATGCGGCGATCGAAGCAAACGCGAAGGCCGGCGGACCGCTCGCGGGCTCGAACTTCTGGGCATGGAACGGCGAAGCGCGAACGCCGCATGTCGATTACCGCTTCCAGCGCGGCGACCTCGGCTACATGGGCGATCCGCCGCACGAACCGCAGGGCTGGTACGGCGTTTTCGACAGTGACACCGCCACGCAATCCGTGATTCGCGCGCACGCCGCCGTGATGGCAGGACTGTGATGCTCAACCGACGCGAGACGCTCGGTCTGACGGCGGCGCTCGGCCTGATGCAGGGCATACCGGCACTGGCAGCGGTACCGGACCGTACCCTGAGCAACGCGAATGCCACCCCGACTGCGCGAAAGCTCTATACGTATCTGTGGAGCCAGTATGGTCGCAAGACACTGACCGGCCAGCAGGAACAGGGATCCGCGCCGCCCAACCCGCGCGGTGAACTCGATTACCTCCAGCAGGTCACGGGCAAGCTCCCCGCTATTCTCGGGCTCGACTATATCGACCCGCGCGATAACGATGCGGTGAACGACCGGGCGACCGCTTGGGCGCGCTCGGGCGGCATCGTCACCTTGTGCTGGCATTGGGGCGCACCCGATATCGGCACAGGCTACGAAAATTCGAAGAAGGATTTCGACGTCGCGGCCGCACTTAAACCCGGTACGCCGCAGAACATTGCCATGATGCGCGACATGACGGAGGTCGCGCGGCTGCTTGCCGTTCTTAAGGACCGCGGCGTGGCGGTGTTATGGCGCCCGTTCCACGAGTTCAGCGGCGACTGGTTCTGGTGGGGCAAGCGCGGCCCCGATGCGTTCAAATCGCTCTGGGCGCTGATGTACGATCAGTTCACGCGCGTCCACCGCCTGGGCAACCTCATCTGGGTGCTCGGCTGGGCGGGCCAGAACGTCGACCCTGCCTGGTATCCCGGGGACGCAACGGTCGATGTCGCCGGCGCGGATATCTACGCGAACGATCATGGCAATCTCGCAGCCATGTTCGCGCAGGTGAAGGCCATCGTCGGCGACACGCTTCCAATCTGCCTGCACGAGAACGGCCCGGTCCCCGATCCTGCATTGCTCGGCCCCACCGCAGACTGGCTCTGGTTCATGACATGGCACACGCGCTGGCTGACCGGCACCGACCAGAACACGGCGGACCAGCTACACCGTGACTATGCATCGAAACGCTATGTCACCAAGGACGAACTGCCCGCATGGCTGAAGGTGAAGGCATGAAAGCGGTCCTCGGGCTGTTTGCCACGGCACTCCTGTCGACGTTGGTGATCGCCGCTTCGCCAACGTTGACGCCGACCACCACGAAAGCCGGTGCGGCCCTCCCGGTCCATATCGGCGGACGCGCCGAACGGGTCGCGGAAGGGTATAGGCGCCAATGGCCGGGCACGTATTTCGAGTCGGCGTTCCGCGGCCCGAGCGCGCTGCTGAAGATCGGCCAGGGTGACATCGTCCTGCATGTGTCCGTCGATGGCGCCCCAGTCGCCAAACTCGTCAAGCCGAAGCCGGGGCTCTATCGCGTCGCCGGTCTCGCCCACGGTCGCCACACGATCCGCGTTGACGTCGCCAGCGAAAGCCAGTCCACGCCCACCGTCTTCGGAGGATTCTACGCCGCGTCCGGAACACGCCCCCTCCCCGCGCCGAGCCGCGCCCGCCAAATCGAATTCATCGGCGACTCGCACACCGTCGGCTACGGCAATATCTCGACCCGGCGCGACTGTACGCAAGACGAAGTCTGGGCGACCACCGACACCGCCCAAGCCATGCCCGCGCTGACCGCCCGCCGCTATGCCGCGGACTATCAGGTCAACGCGATCTCCGGCCGCGGCATCGTCCGCAACTATGACGGCATGGCCGCCGATACCGTCCCGACCGCTTACCCGTTCACGCTGTTCGACAAGGCCGCGCGCTACGCCGACCCCGCCTGGCACCCTCACTTGTTCGTGATCGCGCTCGGGACCAACGACTTCACCACGCCTCTCCACCCCGGCGAGCCATGGAAAACGCGCGACGCACTGCACGCCGACTACGAGCAGCATTATGTCGATTTCGTCAAACGCCTACGCGCGCATGCCCCGAACGCGCACGTCATCCTGTGGGCCACCGATATGGCCAACGGCGAAATCGCATCCGAAGTCGGCAAGGTCGCTTCGCGCCTCAAAGCCGAAGGCGAGCGCGACATAGGCTTCATTCCGGTCACCGGCCTCGCCTTCACCGGATGTCACGCCCACCCGTCGACCTCGGACGACGCCCGGATTACCATGGCGCTATCAACCTATATCGACACGCACCCGGAGATATGGACACAGAAATAGCCAAACGATCTGGCCGTCGTAGCGCTAACCCGATAGCAGCGCTGCCAAGGCACGAATGATGCCTACCGCCCCGGGGGAGAGTACGTTGTAGGCCGCGTTTCCACGTTAACCTCGCGCTTCGGCCGTAGTCCGCGGTGACGCCGATAGCGCGTCCCACGGCGCCCGTGCCCGCGGTCGCGCATCTGAAGATCTGGCCAACCGCGAACGCTCGGATCGAGGCGCTGCTGAAACGCATGTCGGTCGCGGACAAGATCGACCAGCTGATCCAGGTCAACATCGCCAGCATCGAGCTCTCGGACCTGAGCTCCTACAAGCACGGCTCGATCCTCAACGGCAGAAATCCCGACTGAGCCTTGTCCTCGACGTCCGCGTCGACCGTCCCGCCACCGCGCCGGTCGGCTCGGCATGGTCAGCACCGACGGCAAGTCGGTCACCGTCCCAATCACCAGGACTCTCGCTACGGCCAAGGTCGGCGACTGAACCGGCGCCGGGTCGGCATGGTGGCGGTTGCGCGTCGAACCTGACGCGCAAAACACTTCGGGCCCGAGGCGCGCCGTAGCGCCTCGGGCCCGAGAGGTCGTCGGGAATGCCGTCGGTCAGCTATGCAGCGACCGGCGGAACGTCTCGGGCAGGAACACCAGCCCGACCAGCGCAGTCACCGCGCAGGCGACGATCGGGTACCACAGGCCGTAATAGATATCCCCGGTCGCCGCGACCATCGCGAACGCCGCGGTCGGCAGGAAGCCGCCGAACCAGCCATTGCCGATATGATAGGGCAGCGACATCGACGTGTAGCGGATCTTGGTCGGGAACAGCTCGACCAGCAGCGCGGCGATCGGCCCGTAGACCATCGTCACGTACAGCACGAGGATGACGAGGATCGCGACGACCAGCGGCTTGTTGATCTGCGCCGGATCGGCCTTTTCGGGGTAGCCGACCGCGGTCAGCGCGGTCTTCACCTCGGTACCGAACGCCTTGATCGCGGCTGCCTTGTCTGGCCCCGACACGACCGCGGGATTGACGACCGGGATGGTCGCGCCACCGATATGGATCTGCGCGACGGTGCCAGCAGGTGCGATCACGTTGGCATAGGAGATGCCCGCCTTCGCCAGATACGCCTTGGCGATGTCGCACGAGCTGCTGTCGAACTTGTTCTTGCCAACCGGATCGAACTGGACCGAGCACTCGTCGGGGTTGGCGACGACGCTCACCGGCGAATTGGCCTGCGCCGCGTAAAGCGCCGGGTTGGCGGCCTTCGACAGCGCATGGAACAGCGGCATGTAGGTCAGCGCGGCGAGCGCGCAGCCGGTCAGGATGATGTATTTCCGCCCGACCTTGTCCGACAGCCAGCCGAAGAAGATGAACGCCGGCGTCGCGATCAACAGCGCGATCGCGATCAGGATGTTGGTAGTCGGCCCGTCGACACGCAGGTTCTTCTCGAGGAAGAACAACGCGTAGAACTGGCTGGTGTAGAACACGACGCCTTGGCCGACGACCGCCCCGAACAGCGCGATCAGCACGATCTTCAGGTTGCTCCACTGCCCGAACGCCTCGGTCAGCGGGGCCTTCGACGTCTTGCCCTCGTCCTTCATCTTCTGGAACACCGGGCTCTCTTCGAGCTGCATGCGGATCCAGAGCGACACCGCGAGCAACGCGATCGAGACGATGAACGGGATGCGCCAGCCCCAGGCGGCAAACGCCTCTTCGCCGACCAGCGTGCGCACGCCGATGACGATCAGCAGCGCCGCGAACAACCCGAGCGACGCGGTGGTCTGGATGAAGCTGGTGAACAGCCCGCGCTTCTTGTCGGGCGCATGCTCGGCGACATAGGTCGCGGCACCACCATATTCGCCGCCGAGCGCGAGACCCTGCAACAGCCGCAGCACGACCAGCGCGATCGGCGCGGCGACGCCGACCGACGCGTAGCTCGGCAGCAGGCCGACGAGGAACGTCGACAGCCCCATGATCGCCATAGTGACGAGGAAGGTGTTCTTGCGGCCGACGACATCGCCGATCCGCCCGAACACCAGCGCACCGAACGGCCGCACCGCGAACCCGGCCGCGAACGCCGCGAGCGCGAAGATGAACCCGGTCGTCTCGTTGACGCCCGAGAAGAACTGCGCTGTGATGATCGTCGCGAGCAGGCCGTAGAGATAGAAATCATACCATTCGAACACCGCGCCGAGCGACGACGCGATGATGATCAAGGGTTGGCTCTGCTTCGCATGACCAAGGGGCGATGCGTCCCCGGTTGTCGTCGCCATGGCGATATCCTCTCAGATAAGGTGGATGGAACAGCCGATCGTCGCCGGCTCATGAACGCAAAGAAGTCGATCCGGCGCCGCTCTCACCCTCCCCCGCCAGGGGGAGGTGGCTGGCGCTTGCCAGACGGACGGGGCGGTAAACGATGACCATCGTTGTATGCCCTCCCCCTCCGTTACCTTCGGCGACACCTCCCCCTTGCGGGAGAGGATCGCGAAATCATGCCCTAGAACGAATAGCGTGCGGCAAGCTCGCCGCGGTCCATCTTGCCAACCTGGCCGTTGACTAGCTGGCGCTGCGCGTGGCGAAATTCGACGCCGAGATCGATGCTCTTGATCGGCGAGTAGAACAAATTGGCCGATGCGCTCCAGGCAGAGTCGGTCGCGCCGATCGGCTCGCCGCCGGTCGGGTAGTCGATCGACTGGACGCTGCCGATGAAGGTCGAGCGGAGCTTGTCGGTCCAGCCCAGCTTGAGCGCCGCGAACCCGGCGGTGAGGCTCGGCGTCTGCAATTCCGCCCCGGGCACGGCCGAGAAGACCGCATCGGGTGCGAGGTTCAGGCCGACATAGCGGCCGATCCCGTCGCCATGCGTGACCATGAAGCGGATGTCCGAATGGCCCGACGCATCGAGCGGCACCTTGCCCGCGAACGACACGCCCCAGCCTGTAGCACTCTCGTTCAGCGGTCCCGTGTCGATCGTCAGCTTCCGCGCCAGCCCCGCCAGCGAGAACTCGCCGAACGCGGTCTTGTAGTTCAGCCGCGCGGCAACGTCGGGAAGACGGTCATCCGCATTCTCGACCACTGCCGCGGACACCAGATTGGTCGATGCCGTCTCGGGGTTTTCCGCGGCGACCGACAGCGACAGCGTGTCGCTCAGCTTGCGCGTGTAGCGAACCTGCGCCTGACGGACGAACACGGTGCCTTCCGACGGCCCGATAAAGTCGGTCGTCTCGGGCAACGCGCCGATATACTGGAAGGTCGTCCATTCCTGCCCGAACAACCAGTTGTCGTAGGTGAAGAACGCGCGACGCAGGCCGGGGTTATAGCCGCTGACGACGCGCTGGTTCCCCTGCGTGCCGGGCACGACCTGGAAATCGAGTTCGAGCAGCCCCTTCAGGCTGTGCCCCGCGATCGGCGTATCCGTCGCGAGCACGATCCGGGTCTGCTTGGCATGAGATTCGAAGCTGTTGCCTTCGTTGCGTCCGCCGACCGGGGTCATGCTGGGGAAGTAGAAATCACGACCGACCGATTCCGGCGCGATATTGCCGCCACTGTAGCGGCTCACCGATGCCCAGGTCTTGAAGAAGCCGTTGAGCTTGACCGTGGTGCCCGCGACCTTGAACCCGTCGGTCGGCGCAGGCCCTGGTCCAGCGGGCTTTGCCTCCGCCAGCGCGGTCGGCGCAGTCGGGCCGCTCGGCCCGGTCGGATGCGGCGCAGTCGGCGACGATGCCATGGCGGTCGGTGGCGCGGTCGGCGACACAGCGGTTTGCGGCGCTGCGGCAGCAGTGGCGCGCGCGGCGGTCAGTTCCCCCCGCAGGTCCTGCACCGCGGCCTCGAGCGCCTTCAGTCGCGTCTCGAGCTCGGCCTCACGCGCCGTCTGCGCATACGCCGCAGCCGGTACCAGCGCAGTCCCTGCGAGCAGCGCCGTGAAGGCCAGCCGTGTCTTGAACACCATACATGTCATCCCCGTCTCCGCACTTTTCCACTGGTCTTACGCGTGGATATAAGCCTCGCCACCATGGCGGATTGCGAACGCCCGTCCATCCCTTACTTTGGTGCGGGATGATCGCGCGCGGCCGACCGCGTACAGCGCGGCAAAAGGAGAGCCAGATGACCGAGGCAAGCTATCCCGTCCCCGCGGAGTGGGCGAAGGACGCGCTGATCGACGCCGCCGCCTATGACCGGATGTATGCCGAGGCCGCGACCGATCCCGACGCCTTCTGGGCCAAGGAAGCCAAGCGTCTCGACTGGATCGTCGCCCCGACCAAGATCAAGGACACGTCGTTCGATGAGAGCGACTTCCGGATCCGCTGGTTCGAGGACGGTCAGCTCAACGTCGCCGCCAACTGCGTCGATCGCCACGCCGACGCCCGCCCCGACGCGATCGCGATCCTGTGGGAAGGCGACAACCCCGACGAATCCCGCAAGATCAGCTATGCCGAACTGCGCGACGAGGTCTCGAAGCTCGCCAACTGCCTGAAGTCGCGCGGCGTCACGAAGGGCGACCGAGTCACGATCTACCTGCCGATGATCCCCGAGGCGGCGTTCGCGATGCTCGCCTGCGCGCGGATCGGCGCGATCCACTCAGTCGTCTTCGGCGGCTTCTCGCCCGAGAGCCTGTGCAACCGCATCCACGACTGCGACAGCCGTATCGTCATCACCGCCGACGAAGGCCTGCGCGGTGGCAAGACCGTGCCCTTGAAAGCCAATGTCGATGCCGCGCTCGATCACGGCGATCTCGCGGTCGAGACCGTCATCGTCGTCCGCCGCACCGGTGGAAAGGTCACGATGACCGAGGGCCGCGACTGCTGGTATCATGAGTGCGTCGAAGGCCAATCGACCGACTGCGCCCCCGAGCCGATGAACGCCGAGGATCCGCTGTTCATCCTCTACACCAGCGGCTCCACCGGCCAGCCCAAGGGCGTGCTTCACACCAGCGGCGGCTATCTGGTCTGGGCGTCGATGACGCACGAATACGTCTTCAACTACCGCCAAGGCGAGATTTTCTGGTGCGCCGCCGATGTCGGCTGGGTGACCGGCCACACCTATTCGCTCTACGGCGCGCTCGCGAACGGCGCGACGACGGTGATGTTCGAGGGCGTGCCCAACTATCCCGACCACAGCCGCTTCTGGCAGATCGTCGACAAATACCAGGTCAACATTCTCTACACCGCGCCGACCGCACTGCGCTCGCTGATGCGCGAGGGCGACGACTGGGTGACGCGTACCAGCCGCAAGTCGCTCCGCCTGCTCGGCTCGGTCGGCGAGCCGATCAATCCGGAGGCGTGGAACTGGTATCACAACGTCGTCGGCGACGGCCGTTGCCCGATCGTCGATACCTGGTGGCAGACCGAGACGGGCGGCCACATGATCAGCCCGCTGCCCGGCGCGACCGCACTCAAGCCCGGCAGCGCCACCAAGCCGCTGTTCGGCGTCATCCCCGAACTGGTCGACGCGGAGGGCAAGGTCCTGGACGGCGCGGTCGAGGGCAACCTCGTCATCGCCGACAGCTGGCCCGGCCAGATGCGGACCGTGTGGAACGATCACGAGCGCTTCTTCCAGACCTATTTCTCGACCTATCCGGGCAAGTACTTCACCGGCGACGGCTGCCGCCGCGACGAGGACGGCTATTACTGGATCACTGGACGCGTCGACGACGTGATCAACGTCAGCGGCCACCGGATGGGCACCGCCGAGGTCGAGAGCGCGCTCGTCGCGCACGCCAAGGTCGCCGAGGCCGCGGTCGTCGGCATGCCGCACGATCTGAAGGGCCAGGGCATCTATGCCTATGTCACGCTCAACGCGAACGCCGAGCCGAGCGCGGATCTGCGCAAGGAACTCGTTCAGTGGGTCCGCCGCGAGATTGGCCCGATCGCGACCCCCGACATCCTCCAGTTCGCGCCCGCGCTCCCCAAGACGCGCTCGGGCAAGATCATGCGCCGCATTCTGCGCAAGATCGCGGAGAACCAGCTCGACCAGCTCGGCGACACCTCGACGCTCGCCGATCCCGCGGTGGTCGACGCCTTGATCGCCGGCCGCGAGGAGGCCACTTCAGTTCCGGCATGACTCGCACGATCCTCATCGCCGACGATCATCCGCTGTTCCGCCAGGCGCTCAAACTGGCGGTCAGCCGCGCCGCGCCCGACGCGGTGGTGATCGAGGCGGGGCAGCTCTGCGAGGCGGCCGATGCGGTACGCGCAGCGGATCGCCTCGACCTCATCCTGCTCGACCTGCGGATGCCGGGGTCGGAAGGCTTTGCCGGCGTCGCGCTGCTCCACGCCGAACGCCCCGGCACGCCGATCCTCGTGATCTCGTCGGCAGACGAGGCCGAAGCCGCACCGCGCGCAAGGGCGTATGGTGCGGTCGGCTTCGTCTCGAAGACGGCCGATCTTGCCGCGCTGGAGAAAGCCGTCGCGCGAGCCCTGGCCGGCGAACGCGACGCACCACCGGAAGACGCGCCCGTCGATGACATGGCTACGCGCGTCGCAAGCCTGACGCCGACTGAGCTAAAGGTCCTGCTCGGCGTGCTGGCGGGGCGCTTGAACAAGCAGGTGGCGTTCGACCTCGGCATCTCCGAGGGCACCGTAAAAGGCCACATGACCGCCATCCTGCGCAAACTCGGCGTGCAGAACCGGACGCAGGCGGTGCTGGCGGCAAGGGCGATGGACATCCACTTCGCCGATTGAGGCGGGCGACCCGCCCTCCCCCAACCCGTCATCCTGACGAAAGTCAGGACCCAGAGCCAAAATCGGTTTGGCCGATACCCTGGGTCCTGACTTTCGTCAGGATGACGAGGGGGCCGACAGGCTTTCGAATGCCCTCCCCAAAGACGCCATTCAACTCCCCCGCGCCGCTGCCGCCGCCGCGTCCTCGATGAACCGCCACAGGTCCGCCGGCACGACGGGCTTCGTCAGTACCACGAGCCCCGCGCATCGATCGTCCTCTGCAACCGTGCGGTCCGCGGTCACCAGCGCGATTGCCGGTGCCGGCGCCATCGCCCGCAACCGCGCGACGACGTCCAACCCGTCCTCCGCCTCGTCGAGATGATAATCGACCAGCGCAACATCCGGCTCCTCGTCCGCCGCCAGTTCGAGCGCCTCCGCGATCGTGCCCGCCAGCAGCGGCACGCACCGTCGCGCGCGCAACGCCGCGTCGAGCGCCGCCAGGATCGTCACGTCGTTGTCGAGGCACAGCACGCGCAGACCCGGCACCAGCGCACGCGTCGCCGACGGCGCCGGCAGCGGCACGTCCAGCCCGGAAGGCGCAATCGGCGCCCGTACCGCGAACGTCGTCCCCCGCCCCGGCGCCGACCGCAACTCCACCGCCGCCCCCAGCAACCGCGCGATCCGCCGGACGATCGCCAGCCCCAGACCGACGCCGCCACCCGCACTCCCCTTGCTTTCGAGCCGCTCGAACTCCTCGAAGATCCGCTCTCGGTCGGCCGCGGCGATGCCAGGTCCGTTGTCACGCACCTCGATCAGCACATCGTTCCCACGCCGCCGCGCGCCGATCCAGATCCGCCCGTCCGCCGAATAGCGCACCGCGTTCGACAGGAAATTCTGCAGGATCGACCGGAGCAGCGAGCGATCGGTCGCCACGCTGAACGCGCCGGCATGCGCCGCCAGCACCAGTCCCCGCTCGCCTGCAAGCGGCCGGAACTGTACCGCCAACTCCTCGATCAGCGCCCCCAACGCAAACCGCTCGACTTTCGGCACCACGCCCCCGGCATCGAGCCGCGACACGTCGAGCAGCGCGCGCAGCAACGTGTCCGCCGATCCGATCGCGCCATCGATCGCGCGCACCAGCTCCGCCTGATGCGGCGCCTTGCCCTCGTCGAGCGCCGCGCAGAACAGCCGCGCCGCGTGCAACGGCTGCAACAGATCGTGGCTCGCCGCCGCCAGGAACCGCGTCTTGTCGCGCGTCGCGGTCTCCGCCACCGCGCGCGCCTCGCCGAGCATCGCGTTCGACTGCGCCAGATCCTGGGTCCGCGCCGCCACCCGCGCCTCGAGATCGGCCTGCGCCTCCTTTTCCGAGGTGATGTCGGTGAAGCTCTGGACATAGCCCCCGCCCGGCATCGGCCGCCCGACCATCTTGATCCACCGCCCCGACGGCCGTTGCCGCTCGAAACTATGCGGGGTCCCGCGCGCGAGATGCCCCATCCGCCGACCGACATGCGCCGCGATGTCGTCGACGCTTCCCTCGCGCTCGGCATTGTAGCGGATCAGGTCGGCGATCGATCGGCCGACGACGACATAGCCCTCGGGATAGTCGAACATCTCGACATAACGCGGATTCCACGCGACCAGCCGCAGGTCCGCGTCGATCACGCTCACCCCCGGATCGATCGTCTCCAGCGTCGCCGACAGCAACGTGCGCGAAAACCTCAGCGACCGCCCGCGCTGATCGAGCAGGCGGACCACGTCGCTGACGTCCATCGCAGACCCGGCAATGCTCGACGCGACGATCTTGCGCGCCGACGGTGCGCCGATCACGCCAGCGATCAACCGCTCGGCGGTGCGCGCCGCAGGTCCGTCGATCGGGGCCCGCAGATCGGGGGACGCCACGCCGATCGCCTCGGCCTCGCCTTCGCCGACGAACCGCGCGACCAACATGCGCAGTTCGCCGAGCGTCGTGACATGGTCGAGCGCGCTGTTCCCGCGATGGCGCTCGATCGCATGCAGCCCGGCCATCAGCGCGACGTTGACGCCCAGGCTCCACACCGTGCCGTTGACCAAGGGCGAGCCGATCCGCCAGCCGAGCAACGCGTCGGGATCGAGCCAGCCGCGCGTGAAGTGCGCGAGCGCCGGTCCGATGCCCTCCCCGATCGACGGCAGCAACAGGCAGTAGATCCAGACGATCACGCCACCGATCAGCCCGGCGCGCGCCGCTGTGTGGTTGGCGAAGTTCCACCCGACCGTCGCGATCAGCGCAGGCGCGAACTGCGCGACGCCCGCAAAAGCGATCAGCCCGATCGACGCCAGCGGCAGGTCCGCGCCGAGGCTCCGCCCGTACACCAGCGCCACCGCAACGATCGCCGCGATGATCACCCGCCGCACGCGCAGCATCCGCCGGCCAAGCTCGCCCTCGCCCGCCTCGCCGTGCCGCCGGAGCAGCATCGGCGCGAGCAGGTCGTTGGTCGCCATCGTCGACAGCGCGATCGTCTCGACCACCACCATGGCCGTCGCCGCCGAAAACCCGCCAAGAAACGCGAGCAGCGCCACCAGATGCTCGCCGCGCTGCAACGGCACTGTCAGCACGTACAGGTCGGGCTCGGCATCGCCCGGCAGCAGCGTCATGCCCGCCAGCGCCAGTGGCAGCACCAGCAGCGAGATCACGACCATGTATGCGATGAACGGCCAGCGCGCGCGCGCCACCGCATCGGGCCCGCGCGCCTCGATCACGCCCACATAGAATTGCCGCGGCAGGCACAGGATCGCGAGCGCCGACAACAGCGTCCGCACCCAGAAATCGGACGTGAGCGCGCCCCAGGTAAAACCGGACCGCAGCCTGGCCAGCGGCGCCGCGAGCGTCGCGGCGGGCACGTCGACGAGCACTGCCAGCGTCACCACGCCGAGCACGACAAAGCAGAGCAGCTTGATCAGCGATTCCGCCGCGATCGCCGCCACCACGCCGGGGTTGCGCCCCGCCACCTCGTACCGTCGCGCACCGAACAGGATCGCGAACACCGCCAGCAGCAGCGCGACGAACGTGCCGACCTCCGCCGAACTCCCGACGCCCGCGATCGCGCCGAAGCTGAGCGTGACCGAGCGCAACTGAAGCGCGATATACGGCACCGACGCGAGCAGCGCCGTCCCCGCGACGATCGCCGCGGTCCCCCGGCTGCGCCCATAGCGTGCGGAGATGAAGTCCGAGATCGAACTCGATCCCTCCTCGCGCGCCAGCCGTACCAGCCGCGCGAGGAACT
Organism: Sphingomonas sp. Leaf28; assembly: GCF_001421685.1. NCBI lineage: Bacteria > Pseudomonadati > Pseudomonadota > Alphaproteobacteria > Sphingomonadales > Sphingomonadaceae > Sphingomonas > Sphingomonas sp. Leaf28. The sequence goes on from NZ_LMKX01000007.1 coordinate 732,948, forward strand.
TTGGCGCCAGCAGGAACACCAGCGCCGGCCCGAGATAGATGGCGAGATAATCCCAGCCGCGCGTCGCCGCGGTGCCGACCCCGCCAAAGAACGTCCAGCTGCTGCAATAGACCGCCAGCGACAACGGGTACGCAATCTGCCCGAGCCGCCGCGACAAGCCCCGCCGGTCCACCACCCACGCAATCCCGAACAGCGTCGCGCCGTACCCCAGAATGGCGAGAATGATCATCGGACGGGTGATGAAGGCGCTCCGGTCTGGCGCCGCAGCGCAGGGTCACGGCGGGTTATAGCGCCGATCCGGACTGACGGCGACCATGCTAAGGAGCCGAAGAACCATCAGCCCCGTCGCCACGAGGACGCAAAAAAACCGGAGGCGCATGGACTGCGCCCCCGGTCATTTCTTGCCACGTCAGGTCAGATGTAGCGATCAGGCCAGCGTGCGCACGTTGGCTTCGCGGTCCCAATAGCGCTTGGTGCCCGCGGTCGCGATCTGGCCGAGATCGACCACACCCGCATCGGGCTCGACACCTGCCTTATCGAGCAACGGCTTGGCTGCCGCATTGGCTGCGACGGCCTTGAGGTGCCCGAACGCGTCCATGACCCACTGGACGGCTGCGCCTTCCTTGAGCAGCGCCTTGCAGCCCTCCTCCGAAAGCACCACCGCGACCGCGTCGAAGATCTGCGACGGGCTGCCCGCAAGCTGTCCGTGCGCCTTCTTCTTGCTGCCATCGGCAAGCTTGGCGCCACCGACCTTGGGCGCGACCAGAACGGCCTTGCCGCCGGCGGCCTCGACCGACTTCACGACAGCATCGATCTCGCCACCGTCGGACCCGTCCGCGATCAGGATGCCGACCTGGCGACCCTCGAGCGTCTCCTTCATCGACTTCTGGATCGACAGTGCGTCGCTCGCAGGCATGTCGATCGGCTCACGATAGGCGGGGTTCGCCGCTGGCAGCTCGATGCCGAGACCGTCGGCGACCCGCGTTGCCAGTTCCTCGTTCACATTGCGCAGGTTGGCGACGGTGCGCTCCTGGACATGCGCGAGGCCGACCTTTGACAGTTCGAACGTGAACGCCGAAGCGATATGCGCCTTCTCGTTGTCGGTCGCCGACACCCAGAACAGGCGTGCCTGGCTATAGTGATCGCCGAACAGTTCGGCGCGCATCCGCAGCTTCTCGCCCTGCTCGTCCGCACCGGTCGGGTTGGTCGTCGTCACGAAGCCGTTCGGCGATTCGCGCGGACCACCGTCCTCGCCAACGACCGACAGGCTGTTGGGCTCGTAATTCGCCCGGCCCTTCGGCACCTTGGTCTGCATCATCCCGTCGCGCTGGAAGTTCTGCGCGTTGTTGCGCGGCGCGTTGACCGGGATCTGGTGGAAGTTGGTCGTCCCAAGACGCGACTTCTGCGTGTCGAGATAGCTGAACAGGCGGCCCTGGAGCAGCGGATCGTTCGAGAAATCGATCCCCGGCACGATGTTGGTCGGCAGGAACGCGACCTGCTCGGTCTCGGCGAAGAAGTTGTCGACGTTGCGGTCGAGCACCATCCGGCCGATGATCCGGACGGGAACGTCCTCCTCGGGGATCAGCTTGGTCGAATCAAGCACGTCATAGGGCTGCGCTTCGGCGAACGCCTTGTCGAACACCTGGATGCCCAGCTCCCACTCGGGGAAGTCGCCGGTATCGATCGCTTCCCACAGGTCGCGACGATGATAGTCGTTGTCGGCGGCCTGGAGCTTCAACGTCTCGTCCCAGATCGTCGACTGAAGACCGAGCTTCGGCTTCCAGTGGAACTTCACGAAGCTCGACTTGCCCTCGTCGTTGACGAGCTGGAACGTATGGACGCCAAAGCCTTCCATCATGCGCAGCGAGCGGGGCAACGTGCGGTCCGACATCGCCCACATCTGCATGTGCGTCGATTCCGGCGTCAGCGAGGCCCAGTCCCAGAACGTGTCATGCGCCGAACCCGCCTGCGGATAGGCGCGATCGGCTTCCATCTTCACCGAATGGATCAGGTCGGGGAACTTGATCGCGTCCTGGATGAAGAACACCGGGATGTTGTTGCCTACAAGATCCCAGTTGCCCTCGGTCGTGTAGAACTTGACCGCAAACCCGCGAACGTCGCGCGGCGTGTCCACCGAACCGGCACCACCGGCCACGGTCGAAAAGCGCGTGAACAGCTCGGTCTTGGTGCCCTTCTTGAACACCGCCGCCTTGGTCAGGTCCGAAATGTCGTCGGTAGCCTCGAAATAGCCATGCGCGCCCGAACCGCGGGCGTGGACGATCCGCTCGGGGATCCGCTCATGGTCGAAGTGGAAGATCTTCTCGCGCAGCACGAAATCTTCGAGCAGCGTCGGACCGCGCACGCCCGATTTCAGGCTGTTCTGGTTGTCGGAGACGGGCACGCCGTGGTTGGTCGTGAGAACGGGCACATCGCCGCCGGCCTGCTGGTGCGTCTCGCCACCGTTGCCGGGATTGCGCTCTGCGGGGTCGCTCATAGCAAATCCTTGTTTGATAGTCATAGTTCTGGAGAGTGAACGATCCTCGTCCGCGGCCGGGTCCACGCTAATGAAAGAATTCGGGGGCCGCGCCCCGAGCGGTGGACAGGATGCCTCAGTGACAGCATCGGCGTTGCGGTCTACCCGTGCGCCGTGCTCGCCATACGCCGCCTCTTTTCGTCCTGCCCGCTGCTCGCGGGATGGCTGTGCGTAACGGCATTGGCGATGAAGCTGCTGGTGCCCACGGGGTACATGATCGCAAACCAGTCCGGGCACATCGCGATCACGCTATGCCCGGGTGCTGCTCCGATGACCGTAACGGCGATGGATATGGGCACACCCGATCACATCATGGCGGGCCATGCGATGCCGGAGCATGATCCGTCGACGAGCCACGGCAAGACGGAGCTGCCCTGCGCGTTCTCGGGGCTGTCGGCGCAGGCGCTGGCCAGTGTCGATGCGATCCTGCTGATCGCGGCGATCGCGTTCGTCGTGGCGATCGGCGTCCGCCCGATCCGTCCCCCCGTCCACGCCAGCGCGCCGCATCTGCGCCCGCCGCTGCGGGGCCCGCCGACTCTGCTTTCGACCGTCTGACCCGTACCGCGCGTCGCCCGACGCGCGGTTCGCCACCTCTGTCGACGCGCGTCCGTGTGGTCGCGCGCCTGTCGAAAGCCCTGGTTCATGTTCGATACTCCGTCTACTTTCGGGGCGGCGATGGCGATCGCCCTCGCCTCGCCCGCCACCGCGCAAACCCCGGCCCCCGCCCCCGCCCCAACCGAGTCCGATACGCGCTTCGTGATCGGCGAGGTCGTCGTGACCGCGCGCAGCATGGCGCGCTCGACCGAGACCATCCTGACCTCGGTCGACATGCTCGGCGGCGACATCGCGCAACGCCAGTCGGTCGACAATGCGTGGGAGCTGTTTGCCCGTCTGCCGGGCGTCGTGCTCACCGACTTCAACCAGGGCACCACGTCCGGCCGCTTCTCGATCCGCGGGTTCAACGGCGAAGGCGAGATCAACGCGGTCAAGCTGATGATCGACGGCATACCCAGCAACGACAATGCCGGCGGCATGACCGGTATCGACATGATCTCCCCGCTCGACGTCGCCGGGATCGAACTGGTCCGCGGCACGTCCGATCCGCGCTGGGGGCTGAACAATATCGCCGGCAACGCCAATATCCTGACGCGGATCGGCGGCAATTATCTCGACGCGCGCCTGATCGGCGGTGCGTTCGGGACGGTCGACGCACAGGCCTCGGCTGGACTGGAGCGCGGCGGGTTCAGCCAGAACTACCTGATCGGCTACCGGCGGACCGACGCGTATCGCGACCATGCCGACCTCGATCGCCTGAATCTCGCGGGCAAATGGTTCTATGATGTCGGATCCACCCGGATCGGCGCGATCGTCCGTCACTCGGCCGCGCACGCGCAGGAGCCGGGCTATCTGACCGATGCCGACGCCGATACCGACCGCACCCGATCCTATGCGGTGTCGGCTACCGATGGCGGCACGCGACGGATCGGCCAGTACAGCCTGCATCTCGACGCCGATCTCGCCGACCCGCTCGCGCTCAGCGTCAAGGGCTATGCCAACAGCCTGCACGACGACCGCTACGTCCGCTACTCCGCAGGCGTCCCGCAACAGCGGCGCCTGACCGAGGAATGGCAATATGGCGCGACCGCCGCGCTGCATTACCACCCCCGCGTCGAGTTTCTCCACGCGCTGATGATCGAGGCTGGCGGCGACGTGCAGGTGCAGGACAATAAGAGCCTGCGCTGGCTGACCGACCGACGCACGCCCACCAGCCAGACGCGCGACCAGGATTTCGGGCTGACCGTCTATGGCGGCTATCTCCAGGCGGTGATCGAGCCGACCGACTGGCTCAAGATCACCCCCGCCTGGCGGATCGACCGAGTCGCGGGCGATTTCACCAATCGCCTGGCGGGCACGACCGCGCCGATCAACGACTATGGCACGATCAGCCAGCCCAAGCTGAGCGTCGCGGTCACGCCCGTGACCGGCGTCACCGCCTATGCGAATTACGGACGCACCTTCCAGATCGGCGCTGGCTCGGCCTCGTATCTGGTGCCGCCACGAACGACCGATGTCGCACCCTCGATCAACGAAGGCTATGAAGCAGGCGTCAAGCTCACGCGCGGGCGCTTTCTCGAAGCGCGCGTCGCATTGTGGCAGCAGACCGCGAGCGGCGAGCTCAAGCGACGGCTGAACGATCCGTCCGGCGATGTCGACAATCTCGGCCAGACGCGGCGACGCGGGATCGATCTGCAGCTGGACCTGAAGCCGGTCCGCACCGTTGCGCTATGGGGCAGCTATTCGCACCAGACCGCGCGGATCGTCACGCCTGATCCCGCCACCCCGTCGCAGGCGGGCAACGCGATCGACCATGTCCCGCAGAACGTCTTCTCGGGCGGGCTCGACGTCACGCCCGATCCCAAGGTCCGGCTGTCCTTATGGGGTAACGGCCAGTCGAGCTACGAACTCGTCCCCGCCAACACGCAGGGCCGCTACGGCGAGTACGTCGTCCTCAATGCCGAGGTGGCGTACAAGCTGACGCCGAGGATCGAGATATCCGCGCAGCTGAAGAACCTCGCGAACGAGCGTTACGAGTATGTCTGGTACGACGGCACGCAGCGGCTCCACGCGCCCGCCGATCCGCGATCGCTGTTCGGTGCGGTCCGGTTGACGCTCTGATGACGCGCCGACCGCCGCTGCGCGCCATCGTGCGGCGCGTGCACCTCTGGCTGGGTCTGTCGATCGGCGCGCTGTTCGCGTTCGCCGGGCTGACTGGCAGCATACTCGTCTTCTATCCGGAGATCGACGCGGCACTGAACCCCGCGTTGCGCGCGGTGACCGACGACGCGCGTGCCCGCTCCTGGCAGGCGATCGTCGACACGCTCCACCGCGAGCATCCCACCCGCACCGGCGCATGGCGGATCGAGGTGACCGGGGACGGCGGCGCGATCCCGGTGCGCTATTACCAGCCAAGTGAAACCGCGGGCCACGATTTCGCGCCGTTCCTCGCCTGGGTCGATCCGGTCCGCCTGACGACGATCCGCACCGGCTTCTGGGGCGATACGGTCGTCACCTGGATCTACGATCTCCATTACCGGCTGCTGCTCGAAAAGCCCGGTGGGGTCGCCATGGGGATCGCGGGCATCGTCATGCTCGGGATGATCGCCAGCGGGATCTGGGCATGGTGGCCCCGCCCCGGCAGCTGGTGGCGCGCGCTCCGCTTCAAGCGCGACGCCGCGCCGCTCCGTTGTCTGTATGACTGGCACAAGCTGATCGGTCTGGGCGGCGCGATCCTCGTGCTCGTCGTCACCGCGACCGGGGTGATGCTCGATTTGCCCGACCAGACCCGGTTCGTGATCGCGCGCGCCTCGCCCCTCTACCGGACCCCGCCGCTGGCCGTGGTCGCGCGCGGCGCGCGCCTGCCGGTCGATCGATTGGTCGCCATTGCCGAACACGTCTTCCCCGGAGCCGCGCTCGCCTGGATCGAGACGCCCGCCTCGCCGACCGGCGCCATCCGGATCAATCTCGCGCAGGACGGCGAACCCAGCCGCCGTTTCCCACGCACCAACGTTTGGCTCGATCCCTATACCGGTGCCGTCCTCGCGACGCGCGACGGGCTTGCCGAGACGGGCGGCGACGTCGTGATGAACTGGCTCCACCCGCTGCACGGGGGAGAGGCGCTGGGGCTGACGGGGCGCATCCTGGCCTTCATCGCTGGCCTCGTGCCGATCGCGCTGTTCGTGACCGGCGTGATCCGGTGGCAGCGTCGTCGCGAGCGCCGCACGCCGCAAAGGACGATTGGCACTCGCGGCGAACCCGGCTAGCACGATGCGCGAGCAGCCGGTTCGACCGGAGGCTCGCTAGATCGCGTCGGTGCCCTTCGGGGCTTGAAGGGGAATGCGGTGCGGAGGGTTCGCCATCCAATGCCGCAGCTGTCCCTGCAACTGTAAGCGGCGAGCGAAACGCACACGCCCTTCGCGACGAGGGGCAGCCACTGGGTCAACGACCTGGGAAGGTGTGGCGTGGAGCCGTGACCCGCGAGCCAGGAGACCTGCCGGCGTCTGGTCGCTCTCGTCCCGGCCCAGGGGGTGGCCGAGGCACGGTGAACGCCGTCTGAGCGACGACCTTGTGGCGGGGGCCGCATCGACGACGCGCGTCGGCCGCTCATGGCGTCCGGTCTTCACGCGTCCCGGCCGCGTGCGGCAGGTCCCCGTCCTCGTCGGACGCCGGGGAGTTCTGCATGACGACGATGACGATCGATGAGCCCGCCAAGAAAACGCCCGGCGGGCCGGCACGGATGGCGACGCGCAAACGCATCGGCTGGATGTTCGCAAGCCTGGTCGCGGCCAATATCGCCGCCTGGGGCTGGGCCTTCTCACTGTTCCACGCGCAGCCGCTGATGCTCGGCACCGCGTTGCTCGCCTGGGGGCTGGGCCTGCGCCACGCAGTCGATGCGGATCATATCGCCGCGATCGACAATGTGACGCGCAAGCTGATGCAGGACGGCCAGCGCCCGATCGCGGTCGGCTTCTGGTTCGCGATCGGCCATTCGGGGATCGTGCTGATCGCCGCGGTCGCCATCGCGCTCACCGCCAGCGCGCTCGCGCAGTTCGAGGCGTTCAAACAGGTTGGCGGCGTGATCGCCACCGTCATCTCGGCAGTGTTCCTGTTCACGATCGCCGCGATGAACCTCGTCATCCTGCGCTCGGTCTGGCGGACGTTCGGCCATGTCCGCAGCGGCGGCGTCTATGTCGAGGAAGACCTTGATCTGCTGCTCGGCAACCGCGGGCTGCTCGCGCGTCTGTTCCGGCCGATGTTCCGGCTCGTCACGCGCAGCTGGCACATGGCGCCGCTCGGATTCCTGTTCGGGCTCGGCTTCGATACCGCAACCGAGGTCGCGATCCTCGGCCTGTCCGCGAGCCAGGCCGCGGACGGTCTGTCGATCGGCACCATCCTCGTCCTCCCGATCCTGTTCGCGACGGGCATGGCGCTGGTCGATACGGCGGACGGTGTCGTGATGCTCGGCGCGTATGAATGGGCGTTCGTGAAGCCGATCCGCAAGCTCTACTACAACATCACCATCACGCTGATCTCGGCAATCGTCGCGATCGCGATCGGCGGGATCGAGACGCTGGCGCTGCTGGGCGCCAAGCTCGGCCTGTCGGGGGGCGTCTGGGATCTGGCGGCCGCGCTGGGCGAGAATTTCAACGGCCTCGGCTTTGCGATCATCGGCCTGTTCGTGCTGTGCTGGGTGCTGAGCTTTGCGATCTATCGCTGGAAACGCTTCGACGAGATCGAGGTCGTGCACGGATGATACCCCTTCGTCATCCCGGGCTCGACCCGGGACCCAGAGCCAAACGCCGAGTCATGCGTGGCTCTGGATCCTGACTTTCGTCAGGATGACGGGCGCGAGCGAGTTGGCAGTCCCGTGATATTCCTCTAACCCCACGCCCGAGGCTCGGTTTTACCGAACTTCAACAGATCGCGCCGGTGCCCTTCGGGGCTTGAATGGGAATGCGGTGCGGGAGGATGTCCTTCCAATGCCGCGGCTGTCCCTGCAACTGTAAGCGGTGAGCGAGACGCACAGGCCCTTCGCGAGGGGGGCAGCCACTGGGTCGAAGACCTGGGAAGGCGTGTGTCGAGCTTTGACCCGTGAGCCAGGAGACCTGCCAGCGTAACGGTCGCTCTTGCCTTGATCCAGGGGATGGTCGCGGCACGGTACTCCGTCTGAGCGACGAACGCGTGCGGCCGAAAGGTCGTGCGTGCCTGCGTATGCTCGAAGGAGAACAAGAATGTCGGACCGCTCGCCCACCCTGGCAAAAGTCCCCGTCACCATCGTCACCGGCTTTCTTGGCGCGGGCAAGACGACGCTCATCAGCCACCTGATCCGCAACGCGGGCGGCCGCCGGCTGGCGGTCGTGGTGAACGAATTCGGCACGCTGGGCATCGATGGCGACATCCTCAAGGGTTGCGCGATCCCCGATTGCCCCGCGGAGAACGTCGTCGAACTGGCCAATGGCTGCATCTGCTGCACCGTCGCCGACGATTTCATCCCGACCGTCGAGACTTTGCTCGCGCTCGACCCGCGCCCCGATCACATCCTGATCGAGACGTCGGGTCTCGCGCTCCCCAAGCCGCTGCTGAAGGCGTTCGACTGGCCCGCGATCCGCTCGCGCATCACCGTCGACGGCGTCATCGCGCTCGCCGATGCGGAGGCGGTCGCCGCCGGCCGGTTCGCGCCCGACGTCGCCGCGCTCGATGCGCAGCGCGCCGCCGATCCGAGCGTCGATCACGAGACGCCGCTCTCGGAAGTGTTCGAGGACCAACTCGCCTGCGCCGATCTCGTCCTGCTCACCAAGGTCGATCTTGCCGGTCCCGAGGGCGTCGCCAAGGCGCGCGCGGTCATCGCCGCCGAGTCCGCCCGCCCGCTTCCGGTGATCGACCTGACCGACGGCATCATCGACCCGCGCGTGATCCTGGGCCTGAACGCCGCCGCCGAGGACGATATCGCCAGCCGCCCGTCGCATCACGACGGCGAGGACGATCACGAGCATGACGATTTCGACAGCGTCGTCGTCGCGCTCGGCGAGATCGCCGATCCGGCCGAGCTTGCCGCCAAAATCGAGGCGCTCGCCCGCAGCGCCGACATCCTGCGCGTAAAGGGCTATGCCGCGGTCACCGGCAAGCCGATGCGCATGCTCGTCCAGGCGGTCGGCGCACGAGTCCGCACGCAATATGACCGCCCCTGGCGCGCCGACGAACCCCGCCGCACGCAGCTGGTGGTCATCGCCGAGCATGATCGCATCGACGAGGCCCGCATCAAGGCCGCGCTGGACGCCTGAGGCGCCACGATGCACGTCGTCTTCCGCGAGACCCACGGGCTGGAGGAAAACGCGGTCCCGCAGGATCTCGCGCAATCCCCCGCGGACCTCGTCGTCCTGTCCTTTTCCGACGGCGACCTCGGCGCGTTCGCCGCGGGCTGGCGGCGTGCGGATGCCGCCGGGCGGCGCCTGCCGTCACTGCGCCTCGCGAACCTGGCGGTGCTCCAGCACCCGCTGTCGGTCGACACCTATGTCGAGCAGACGCTGGCGGGCGCGAAGGGGATCCTGATCCGGCTAATCGGCGGGCGGTCCTATTGGAGCTACGGCCTGCAACAGGTCGAACATCTCGCGCGGGAAAAGGGCATCGCGTTGGCGGTCCTCGCCGCAGACGGTCGGATCGATACGCGGCTCGATGCCGCCTCGACGATCCCGGTCTCGACGCTGCGCCAGCTCGCGACGCTGTGCGATACCGGCGGGGCGGTCGCGGCGCACGCGGCGCTGGCGCAGTTCGCGCTCGCCGCGGGCTGCTATGCCGGCCCGGTCGCCGGGGTCCGCGCGATCGCCGACGTGGGGGGATGGCAGCCGCAGGACGGCGTGACCTGCCCCGCCGCGTTCGCGCTGACGGCGAAGCGGCCACGCGTGCTGATCGTCTTCTACCGCTCGTATCTCACCGCGGCCGATCTCCACCCGATCGAAGCGCTCCACGGCGAATTGACCGGGCGCGGCTTCGACGTCATCGGGCTGTTCGCGCCCTCGCTGAAAGCGCCGGACGCAGCCGGCTGGCTGGCGCGCTGGGTGGGCGTGCTGGCGCCGGCTGCGATCGTCAACGCCACCGCCTTCTCCGCGCGCGGGGCGACCGACGCCACGCCGCTCGACGGTGCCGGAGTCCCGGTGTTCCAGATCGCGCTGTCGACCTCCGACCGCGCAGCCTGGGCGGGCGCAACGCGCGGCCTGTCGCCTGCCGACCTCGCCATGCACGTCGTCCTGCCCGAAGTGGACGGCCGCCTGTTTGCCGGCGTCGCCAGCTTCAAGGAAGCCGCAGCCCGGGACGGCGATCTAGAATATACCCGCCGCGAACACCGCGCCGACCCGGACCGCATCGCCGCCATCGCCGCGCGCATCGCAGCGTGGATCAGCCTCGCCAGCAAGCCCGTTGCCGATCACCGCATCGCGATCGTCCTGTCGACCTACCCCGGCAAGGCGTACCAGATGGCGCACGCCGTCGGGCTCGACGCGCTGGCGTCGACGCAGGCGATCCTCGCCAATCTCACCGCCGCCGGCTATGCGATCACGCCCGACGACCGCGACCTTGCGACGGCGCGGATATACTGGCCGCTCGCCGCGTATCGGACCGCGCTCGCAAAGCTACCCGCGGGTCTCCGCCAGGAGCTTCACGACGTCTGGGGCGAGCCTGGTGAAGACTTCGGCTTCACCGCGATCGACCAGGGCGGCGCGCTGATCGCGCTGCAACCCGAACGCGGCCGCAGCGAAGACCGCGCGGACGAGTATCACGATCTGTCCCGCTGTCCGTCGCACACCTATGTCGCCTTCTACCTCTGGCTGCACGCCCGCGGGATCGATGCGCTGGTCCATGTCGGCGCGCACGGCACGCTCGAATGGCTGCCCGGCAAGTCGGTCGCGCTGTCCGACGGGTGCTGGCCCGAGGCGCTGACCGCGGCGATGCCCGTCATCTACCCGTTCATCGTCAACGATCCCGGCGAAGCCGCGCAGGCCAAACGCCGCATCGGCGCGGTCACGCTCGGCCATGTCCCGCCGCCGCTCGAACGAACGCGCACCGGCGCCGGGCTTGGCCGCCTCGAAGCGCTGCTCGACGAATTCTCCAATGCCGACGGCCTTGATCCCGCGCGGCGTGATCGGTTGCAGCGCGACATTCGCGACGAAGCGACCGCCACCGGCCTCGCGGCGACGCTGGGGCTCGACGACGCGCAGTCGCCCGCGGACGCGATCACGCGCATCGACACGTTCGTGTGCGACGTGAAGGAGAGCCAATATGGCGACGGTCTCCACATCTATGGCCGTGGCGAGCACGGGGCGGCGGAACGCGTGGGATTGCTGTCGGCGCTCCAGGGGAAACGCGTCGCCTCGGGCCCGTCCGGCTCGCCGTGGCGCGGTCGATCCGACGTCCTCCCGACCGGCCGCAACCTGTACACCACCGATCCACGCGCCGTCCCGTCGCGCGCCGCGCATCGCCAGGGCGTGACGCTCGCCGACGAACTCGTCCGCCGCCATCTGCAGGACCATGGCGACTATCCCCGCACGCTCGTTATCGACCTCTGGGCGTCGGCGACGATGCGCACCGCGGGCGAGGAGTTCGCGATGGCACTCCATCTGCTCGGTGCGGAACCCGTCTGGGACATGCAGTCCGACCGCGTGACGGGCGTCGAGATCCTCCCGCTTCCCACGTTCGACCGGCCCCGCATCGACGTCACGCTGCGCATATCCGGGCTGTTCCGCGACGCCTTCCCGACGCTGTGCACGATGTTCGGCCAGGCGGTGCGCGCGCTCGGCGTGCGCGACGAACCCGCGGACTGGAACCCGTTCGTCGGCAGACCGTCGACGCCGCGCGTCTATGGTCCCGAACCGGGCCGCTACGGCCTGAGCATGGGCGACGCCGCGGAGACCTATACGCCCGACGCGCGCCTCGATGCCGGCAAGGCGTGGCTGTCGGCCTCCGCCCACGCGTTCGACGACGGCAACGACACCTTCGACCCTATCGGCATCCGCGACCGCGTCGCCGCCGCCGACGCCTTCGTCCACGTGCAGGACCTGCCCGAGACCGACCTGCTCCTCGCGGCAGACTATGCCGCGCACGAAGCGGGCTTCGCCGCCGCGCAAGCGATCGCGGGTGGAAACGCCACGCTCTACCATCTCGACGCGCGCGACCCGAGCCAGGCCAGGGCCCGCCCGCTGAAGGAAGAGATCGCCCGCGTCGTCCACGCCCGCGCGCATCCCGGCTGGGTGGATGGCATGATGCGCCACGGCTTTCGCGGCGGTGCGGAGATCGCCGCGACGCTCGACCATCTCGGCGCGTTCGCGCATCTTGCAGGCGTAGTCCGCCCCGAACTGATCGACCTCTATCACGATGCGACGCTCGGCCGGGACGACGTTCTGGCGTTCCTCGCCCAGGCCAACTCCGAAGCGCTCGCGGCGATGCAGGCGCGCTTCGCCGCGCTCCACGCCGCCGGTCTCTGGCCGACGCGCCGCAACTCGATCCTCGCGCAGCTCGACCTGCCGGCATGAGCGGGTTCGTCGTCAAGGGCTGGTGCCCCGATGCGTGGCGCCCGATGATGGCCGGCGACGGCCTGCTCGTCCGCATCCGCCCGCCGCTGGGCCGCCTGACCCGGGCGCAGACCATCGGCCTGTGCGCCGCTGCAGTTCGCCACGGCAGCGGCCAGATCGACGTCACCAGCCGCGCCAACCTCCAGATCCGGGGCGTTTCCGACGACGAGTGGCGCCCGTTGATCGACGCCATGCTCGAACTCGGCCTGATCGACCCCGATACGGCGCGTGAGGCCCGCGCCAACATCCTCGTCGCTCCCGATTGGCGCGAAGGCGACGACACGCACCGCATCGCTTCCGAATTGCACGCCCGACTGCACGAGCTGCCGGACCTTCCCGGCAAGGTCGGCTTCGCGATCGACGCGGGCGTCACGCCAATGCTCGCGGACGCATCCGCGGACTTCCGGATCGAACGCGCCGCGAGCGGCCACCTGATCCTCCGCGCCGACGGCCGGGATCACGGCAGGCCGCTGTCGCCCGGCACCGAAGTCGACCGACTGATCGCGCTCGCCCGCTGGTTCGTCGACAGTGGCGGCACCGCCAGCGGGCGCATGGCGCGTCATCACGCACCGCTGCCGGATTGGGCCGCCGCGACGATCGCCCCCGCCGGGTCCGCACCCCGGCTCGAACCCGGCCCGCACGCGCTCGGGCTGCCCTTCGGTCGCATCGAAGCGTCGGCGCTCACCCGCCTGCTCGAGGTCGAGCCCGCGATCCGCGCGATCCGCCTGACGCCTTGGCATATCGCGGTCCTGGAAACGGAGTCGCCGCTCGCGGCTACACCCGATCCCGCCGCCTTCATCACCACGCCGTCCACGGCGCTGCTCCGCACCGACGCCTGCGTCGGCGCCCCCGCCTGCCCGCAAGCCACGGTCGAGACCCGCACCCTCGCCCGCCGCCTCGCGCCGCACGTCGTCGGACGCCTCCACGTCTCCGGATGCGCCAAGGGGTGTGCGCGCGCTGGCCCGGCGGACGTCACGCTGACAGGTTGCGACGGCCGCTACGACCTCGCGTTCGATGCGCGCGCCGGTGCACCCCCTTCCCGCGCGGGACTCGATACCGCGCAGATCCTCGCCCAGTTCGGAGCCGCCTGAATGCCGTACGCCTATGAAACCGACGGCGGGGCGATCTATCGCCAGTCGTTCGCGATGATCCGCGCAGAAGCCGATCTCGCCCGGTTTTCACCCGAGGAAGAGCCGGTCGCCGTCCGCATGATCCACGCTGCCGGGCTGGTCGGCCTCGCGCAGCATATCCGCTTCTCGCCGAGCTTCGCGGTCGATGCGCGCCGCGCGCTCCATGCGGGTGCCCCGATCCTCTGCGATGCACGCATGGTCACCGAAGGCATCACGCGCGCCAGATTGCCCGCTGACAACCGCATCGTCTGCACGTTGCACGCCCCCGAGACGCCCGATCTCGCACGCGCGATGGGCAACACGCGATCGGCCGCCGCGCTCGAATTCTGGCGCCCGCATCTGGCCGGCGCGGTCGTCGCGATCGGCAACGCGCCGACCGCGCTGTTCCACCTGCTCAACATGCTTGAGGACCCGGATTGCCCGCGCCCTGCTGCGATCATCGGCTGCCCGGTCGGCTTTGTCGGCGCGGTCGAATCGAAGGCGGCGCTCTGGACCGACCAGCCCGTCCCCTGCGTCGTCGTCGAGGGCCGGATGGGCGGCAGCGCGATCACCGTGGCGGCGATCAACGCGCTGGCGAGCGGCACCGAATGACCGCGGTGCGACCGGGTGGCATGATCCACGGCGTCGGGCTGGGGCCGGGCGCGCAGGACCTGATGAGCGTCCGTTCGGATCGCCTCGTCCGGACTGCGCGCCACGTCGCCTATTTCCGCAAGGCCGGGCGTCCTGGGCAGGCGCGCAAGATCGTCGAAGGCATGCTCCGCGCGGATGTGGTCGAATTCCCGATGGAATATCCGGTGACCACCGAGATTCCCGTATCGGACCCGCGCTACAACGACTGCCTGTCGGCCTTCTACAGCCGCTGTATCGACCATCTCGCGTCCCTCGCACGCGCTGGCGAGGACGTCGTCGTGCTCTGCGAAGGCGATCCGTTCTTCTACGGCTCGTTCATGCACCTCTATACGCGCCTCCAGACGATCGCACCGGTCGCGGTCGTCCCCGGCATCACCGGGATGTCGGGCGCATGGACCGCGAGCGGCGCGCCGATCACCTGGGGCGACGATGTGCTCACGGTCCTGATGGGCACGCTGCCGGAGGCGGATCTGGTCCGCCGGATCCGCGACACCGACGCGCTGGTGGTGATGAAGATCGGCCGCCACCTCGACAAGCTCCGCCGCGCGGTCGCCGCCGCCGGGCGCGAGGACGAGGCATGGCTGGTCGAATACGCCGCGATGGCCGATCAGCGGGTCACCCGGCTGTGCGATGCCGACGCGATCACGCCCTATTTCTCGATCCTGCTGATCCACGGCCAGGGGCGGCGCCCATGACCGGCTCGCTCGCGATCGCCGGCCTCGGCCCCGGCGATACCGCACTCGTGACGCCGGAGGTCACCGCCGCGCTCGCCGATGCGACCGACGTCATCGGCTACATCCCCTATGTCGCGCGGGTCGCGCCGCGTGAAGGTCTCACGCTCCACCCGAGCGACAACCGCGTCGAACTCGACCGCGCCACGCACGCGCTCCAACTCGCGGCGGAGGGCCACCGCGTCGTCGTCGTATCGTCCGGCGATCCGGGCGTCTTCGCCATGGCCGCCGCGGTGTTCGAAGCACTCGAGGCCGGCCCGCCGCAGTGGTGCGACCTCGACATCCGCGTCCTCCCCGGCATCACCGCGATGCTTGCCGCGAGCGCGCGCGCGGGTGCGCCGCTCGGACATGATTTCTGCGCGATCAACCTGTCGGACAATCTCAAGCCCTGGCCGCTGATCGAGCGCCGCGTGCGCCTCGCTGCCGAAGCCGACTTCGCAATCGCCTTCTACAATCCTCGCTCGAAGGCGCGACCCGATGCGCTGATCCGTGTCTTCGAGATCCTCCGCGAGACCTGCCGGGACGATCGTCCGGTCCTGTTCGCCCGCGCCGTCTCCACCCCGGACGAAACTTTACGCATCGTCGCGTTGCCCGCAGCGCGCGCGGAGATGGCCGACATGCGGACGATGATCATCATCGGCTCCAGCCTCACACGAATCATCGAACGCCCCGCCGGCCCGATCCTTTACACGCCGCGGTCGGCACCATGATCGATCCAGCGCAGGACCGCCGCCGGCGCATGCACCTCCAGCCGCGCCGGCAGGACCGGCCGATCGATCATGATTACCCGCAGCCCGAGCGCGCGCGCGGCATGCAGCTTGGCGTCGGCACCGGTCCCACCCGCATTCTTGCAGACCACGACCTCGATCCCGTGCGCCTCCATCAGCCGCCGGTCCCCCTCGGCGTCGAACGGTCCCCGGTCGACCACAAGATGATGCCGCGGCAACCCCGGCGGATGGTCGGGCGTATCGACGAACCGCAGCAGATACGCGTGCTGCGGCTGCACCGCGAACGCATCGACATGAAGTCGTCCGAGCGCCAGCATCACGCGCTGCGGCGGCCCGGCGAGTGCGGCGACCGCCGCCTCGATATCGGCAACGCGAGTCCACCGATCGCCCGCCACCGGCACCCAGGCGGGCCGGGTCAGCGCGATGTGCGCGACCCCCGCGTGCGCAGCGGCGAGGACGGCATTCGCGCTCATCCGGGCGGCGAACGGATGCGTGGCGTCGACCAGATGCGTCACGCCGTGATCGCGGAGATAGGCGGCCAGCCCCTCGACACCGCCAAAGCCGCCAACCCGCGTCGGGATCGGCTGAACCTTCGGGCTTGCCACGCGCCCGGCATAGCTGAGCACCGCCGTATCGCCGCGCGCCGCCAGCATCGCAGCGAGTGCGCTGGCCTCCGTCGTGCCGCCCAGCACCAGGATGTTCGACATGACTGACATTCCCTGGCTGACGATCATCGGATTGAACGAAGACGGCGCGGACGGCCTGTCCGCATCGGCAAAAGCGGCGCTGGACGAGGCTGAGCTCGTCACCGGCGCGCCCCGCCATCTCGCGCTGCTGCCCAATCTTAGGAGCGCGGTCATGCCGTGGCCAGTCCCGTTCGACGCCGGAATCGCACGCCTGCTGAACCAACGCGGTCGCCGTGTCGCGATGCTCGTGTCGGGCGATCCGTTCTGGTTCGGCGCAGGCACTGCGGTAACCCGCCATCTCGCCCCGACGGAGTGGGTCGCGCATCCCGCACCCTCGACGTTCGGGCTTGCCGCCGCCCGTCTCGGCTGGCCGATCGACGATACGACATGCCTCGGTCTCCACGCTGCGCCGCTCGCACGCCTGCGCCCGCATATCGCACTGGGTCGCCGCGCGCTCGTCCTCGTCCGCGACGGCGAGGCGGTCGGGGCACTGGCACGCTATCTCGACGAACTCGGCTTCGGCGCCTCGGCGTGTCACGTTCTCGAAGCGCTTGGCGGACCGCGCGAGCGCATCCGCGAAACGACCGCCGCCGCCTATGACTACGACGACGTCGCGCACCCGGTCGCCGTTGGCATAGCGTTTGCTGGCGATGGCTCGGTGCTGCCATGCGTCTCCGGGCTGGCGGATAGCTGGTTCGAGCATGACGGCCAGATCACCAAATGCCCCGTCCGCGCGCTGACCTTGTCCGCGCTCGCGCCGAAGCCCGGCGAGACGCTGTGGGACATCGGCGCGGGGTCGGGTTCGATCGGTATCGAATGGCTGCGATCGCATCCGTCCACGCAGGCGACCGCATTCGAAGCCCACCCTCTCCGCGCCGACCGCGTCCGAAGCAACGCCGCCGCGCTCGGCGTCGATCGCCTCCGCGTCGTCGAAGGCCGCGCGCCCGACGCGCTCGACGGCCAGCCCGCGCCGGATGCCGTCTTCATCGGCGGTGGACTGTCGGACGCGGTGCTGAACGCGCTCTGGAGCATGCTCCCCACCAGCACGCGCCTCGTCGTCAACGCCGTCACGCTCGAATCCGAAGCGCTGCTTGCCGCCTGGCATGCGTCGAAAGGCGGCACGCTCCTGCGGATAGAGCTGTCCGAGGCCGCCCCGCTCGGCTCCCGCCGCGGCTGGCGGGCAAGCTATCCGGTCGTGCAGTGGAGCGTCGTTCTGTGATCGTCGCCGGGTTCGGATTTCGTCGCGACGCCACTCTCGACGCGCTGCGTACGGCGCTCCGCGAGGCTCAGGACGGGCACCCCGATGTGACGGCGGTCGCGGCACCGCACGACAAGCTGGCGCTGGTGTCCGCCCTCGCCGAAACGCTTGGCCTCCCCGTGATCGCGGTATCACCCGGCACGTTGCAGCGTACCGACACGCCAACACAGTCGGTCGCCAGCCTCGCGGCACGACGCGCGGGCAGCGTCGCCGAGGCGTCGGCGCTCGCCGCCGCCGGGCCCGGCGCGCGGTTGCTCGCCACCCGCCACATCTCGCCCGACCGAATGGCGACCTGCGCCATCGCCCAAGGACTCCCAGCATGACCGTCCACTTCATCGGTGCAGGCCCCGGCGCGCCCGATCTGCTCACGCTGCGCGGCCGCGACTTGATCGCAGCGTCGCCCGTCTGCCTCTACGCAGGCTCGTTGATCCCCGCGGCGATGCTCGATCATTGCCCGCCCGGCGCGCGCCGCATCAACACCGCACCACTCTCGCTCGACGACATCATTGCCGAGATCCAGGCCGCGCATGACGCCGGCCACGACGTCGCGCGCCTCCATTCCGGCGACCTGTCGATCTGGTCGGCGATGGGCGAGCAGCTCCGTCGGCTCCGCGCGCTCGGCATCCCGGTCACGATCACGCCCGGCGTGCCCGCCTTCGCCGCCGCCGCGGCCGCGCTGGAGATCGAACTGACGCTGCCCGGCGTCGCACAATCGGTGGTACTGACCCGCACCCCCGGCCGTGCGACCGCGATGCCCCCCGCCGAAACGCTGACCGCCTTCGCCGCCACCGGCGCGACGCTCGCGATCCATCTCTCGGTCCACAACCTCGCGCAGGTGATCGCGGACCTGACGCCGGCGTATGGCGCGCAGTGCCCGGTCGCGATCGTCTGGCGCGCCAGCTGGCCCGACCAGCAGATCGAACGCGCGACGCTCGCGACGATAGCGGCGACGATCGAGGGCAAGCCCGATCGCACGGCGCTGATCCTCGTCGGCCAGGCGATCTCGCCGCGCGATTTTGCCGACAGCAGCCTCTATGCGACAGGCTATGACCGTCGCTTCCGCCCGCAATCCGCGCAGTCCAAGTTCGCTGGAGACCTGACATGACCCCCGGCCTGCTCATCGCCGCGCCAGCCTCGGGCACCGGCAAGACGACCGTCATGCTCGGCCTCCTGCGCGCGCTGCGCGACGACGGGCTCTCGGTCCAGCCGTTCAAGAGCGGCCCGGACTATATCGATCCCGCCTTCCACCGCGCAGCGAGCGGTCGCGCGTCGTTCAACCTCGATAGCTGGTCGATGCCCGCGCCAATGCTCGACACGCTCGCCGCCAAGGCCGACGACGCCGATTTCGCGCTGGCGGAGGGCTCGATGGGGTTGTTCGACGGGGTCGCGACGCCGGGTGCGACCGGAAACGGCGCCAGTGCCGATATCGCGCGCCGAATGGGCTGGCCGGTCGTGCTGGTGATCGACGTCTCCGGCCAGGCACAGTCCGCCGCGGCGACTGCACTTGGGTTCAGCCGCTACGATCCCGACGTGCCGATCGCGGGCGTCATCCTCAACCGCGTCGCCAGCCCGCGCCACGACCGGCTTGCGCGCAGCGGCATGGCGGCGGTCGGCATTCCCGTCTTCGGCAGCCTGCCGAGACGCGGCGACCTGAAGCTGCCCGAGCGTCACCTCGGCCTCGTGCAGGCCGCCGAGCATCCCGACCTCGACGCCCGGATCGACGACTATGCGACCTTCCTGCGCGCGCATGTCGACATCCCAGCGCTCCGCGCCGCCGCGTCCGCCAGCGCCCGGCCGACAGCCGCGCAGAGCTGGATACGCCCGCCCGCCCAGCGCATCGCGCTCGCGCAGGACGCCGCCTTCTCGTTCACCTACGCGCATGTGCTCGAAGCCTGGCGGCGCGCCGGTGCGGAGATCCTGCCCTTCTCGCCGCTCGCCGACGAGGCGCCTGCCGCGGACGCCGATCTCGTCTGGCTCCCCGGCGGCTATCCCGAACTCCATGCCGGCACGCTCGCACAGGCAGGCAACTTCCACGCGGCGCTCGCGGTGCACGCGCACACGCGGCCGGTCCACGGCGAGTGTGGTGGCTATATGGCGCTCGGCGAGGCGCTCATCGATGCCGATGGCACGCGTCACCGGATGGCGGGGCTGCTCGGGCTCGTCACCAGCTACGCGCAGCGCAAGATGCATCTGGGCTATCGCCGCGCGACGCTCCATGCGCCGATGGGCGGCTTTTCGGCGGGGGCGGCGCTCACCGGGCACGAGTTCCATTATTCAACGATCCTCGACCAGCCCGACGCCCCGCTCGCGCACGTCACCGATGCGCAGGGCACCGCGGTCGCCGAGACCGGCTCGTATCGCTGTCACGTCTCGGGCAGCTTCTTCCACATGATCGCAGGCGAAGCATGACCGGTTTCGTCTCGTTCGTCGGGTCGGGCCCCGGCGATCCCGAACTGCTGACGCTGAAGGCGGTTGCCCGTCTGCAATCCGCCGACGCGGTGCTGTTCGACGACCTGTCCTCCGCCGTGCTCGGCCATGCGCGCACCGGTGCGGACCTAGTCGCGGTCGGCAAGCGCGCAGGTCGCCCGTCGCCGACCCAGGCGCACGTCTCGCAGCTGCTGGTCGAGTATGCGCAGGCAGGCATCCGCGTCGTCCGCCTCAAATCGGGCGACGCAGGCGTGTTCGGCCGCCTCGAAGAGGAGATCGTCGCGCTGAGGACAGCAGGGATCCCGTTCGAGATCATTCCCGGGGTCAGCGCCGCCAGCGCCGCCGCCGCCGCCGCGCAGATCCCGCTCACCCGCCGCCTCAGCGCACGCCGAGTCCAGTTCGTCACCGGCCACGACGTCACCGGCGACCTGCCCGAGCAGCGCAACATGGCCGCGCTCGCCGATCCCGATGCGACGACGGTCGTGTTCATGCCCAAGCGTACCTTTCCCGCGCTGGCGGCATCGCTGATCGCAAGCGGGCTCTCGCCCGACACGCCTGCGCTGATCGCCGAAAATGTCGGCCACCCCGATCAGTCGCTGACACGCTCGACGATCGCCGAGCTCGCCGCACGCCTGCAGGCGGGGTTCTCCGGCAAGCCCGCGCTCATCCTCTACGGCCCGCTGATGGACGCCGAATGATCGATCTCCACCTCATCGGCATCGGCACCGGCAACCCCGACCACCTCACGCGCGCCGCGATCGCCGCGATGAACGCCGCCGACCTGATCCTCTTGCCGCGCAAGGGCGATGCGAAGTCCGATCTGATCGACGTCCGCCGCGCCCTGTGCGCCGAGGTCCTGACGGAGCAGACGCAGGTGATCGCGTTCGACCTCCCCGACCGCGACCCCGATGCTCCCTATCGCGACGCCGTCGACCAGTGGCACGACGCGATCGCCGACGCCTGGGCCGCGCAGATTGCAGCGCATCTCCCGAACGGCGGACGCCTCGCGCTGCTCGTCTGGGGCGACCCGTCGCTCTACGACAGCACGCTGCGCATTGCCGATCGCCTGCGCGCTGGCGGGATGGCGATGACGGTCACCGTAGTTCCCGGGATCACCAGTCTCCAGGCGCTGACCGCCGCGCACGCGATCCCGCTCAACGACGTCGCCGCGCCCGTACTGATCACCACCGGCCGCCGGCTCCGCGAAACCGGCTGGCCGAGCGGCGTCGACACGCTCGCGGTGATGCTCGACGGCGGTTGCGCGTTCGACACGCTCGACCCTGCGGGTGTGACGATATGGTGGGGCGCTTATCTTGGCATGGCCTACGAAGAGCTTGCCAGCGGTCCACTCGCAACGGTCGGCCCGCGCATCGTCGCCGACCGCGCGGCGCTACGCGCGCGGCACGGCTGGATCATGGACATCTATCTCCTGCGGCGCACGCCGGCCGGCGCATGACGCCCGAGCCACCGCCGGTCTTCCCCGCCGCGTTCGCCGCGCAGTTCGATACGCTGCTGCGCTGGCGCCGCGACGTCCGCCATTTCCGCACGACGCCGATCGCCGAGGGCGATCTCCACGCGCTGCTCGAAACCGCCGCGCTTTCGCCGTCTGTCGGCAACGCCCAGCCGTGGCGGTTCGTCCGCCTCCGCTCGCCCAGTCTGCGCGCGCGCCTCGCCGATCACGTCGATGCCGCCAACCAGGACGCCGCCGACGCGCAGCCCGACCCCGATCGCCGCGCCCGCTACCGTTCGCTCAAGCTCCACGGCCTACGCGAAGCACCCGAGATCGTCGCCGTCTTCTCCGACGAGGCCCCGCGCGCCGGCCACGGTCTCGGCCGCACGACGATGGCCGAGACGCTCCGCTATTCGACGGTGATGGCGATCCACACGCTGTGGCTCGCGGCACGGCTGCGCGGGATCGGGCTTGGCTGGGTCTCGATCCTCGATCCGGCGACGGTCGCCGCAATGCTGCGCGTACCCGACGACTGGACGCTGATCGCGGTGCTGTGCCTCGGCTACCCCGAGGACCCGTCGGCGGTCCCCGAGCTCGAACGCCGCGACTGGCAGCACCGCGAACCTATCGCGGACCGGATCGTCGAACGCTGATCCTAGAAGGCGACCTTGAACTGGCCGCCGATGATCCGCGGCTCGTTGATCATGCCCGTCAGGTTGTTGAAATCGATCGCACTGATGCTGCGATACTGGTTCGTGATGTTGCGCACGAACGCGCCGACCTCATAGCCCTGCGGCAATTTATAGCCGATCTTCAGACCGCCCTCGAGCGACGACTTGCCCCTGAACTCGACCGCTTCGTACAGGAAGAAGTTGACGCGGCTGCGATACACCCAGTCGGTATAGGCATAGACTTCGCCGCCATTGGCCAGCGGGATCCCGTAGCGCGCGGTCCAGTTGGCGATCCAGCGCGGTGCCTGCGGCAGGTCGTTGCCGTCGATCATCGCAAACCCGTTCACGATCGGATCGAGCACGGTGCAGGTCGCGCAGACCCCCACGCCGATCGACCGATCGCGGATCTCGGTGAAGTTGTAGCTGCCGCTTGCCGTCAGCGACAATTCGGGCACCGGCCGCGCCTCGAACTCGCCCTCGACGCCATAGCCGATCGCCTTGTTCGCGCTGATCAGCCGTGCCGAATTGCTGTTACCGCCCACCGCGGTGATCTGCAGGTCCTTGGTGTCGTACCAATAGGCGTCGAGCGAGAAGTTCACCTTGCGGTCGAGCAGCGTGCCCTTGAACCCGCTCTCGCCCGAGAAGGTCGTCTGCTTGGGCGCGGTGCTCTGGACGCTGCCGAACGTCACGCGGTCCTGAATCGCCGGCCCCTGATAGCCGGTCGCGAGCCGCGAATAGACGTTGATCGTCGGGGTCAGCTCATAGGTCGCGCTCGCGTCCCAGGTCACGTTCGATCCGCGGACGACCGCGCGCGCCGGCAACGTGTCGCTGATCCCCGTGCCGGGGATCGGTGCGGTGACCAGGTCGTTGCGATAGTCGTGCGAGTAGCGGACGCCCGCGCGCAACGTCAGCAGCTCGGTCGGCTTGGCCTCGATCGACGCGAAGGCACCGTAATTCTCGTTGCGATTGTCGTGGAAGACGTCCTGCGTCAGGTCGGTCGCGCGCGATCCGGTGCCGCCGAACGCATAGTCATATTGATGATAGCGCAGCGTCTGGTGGAAATAATACAGCCCGCCCTGGAGGCGGATGCCGTTCATGTCCTCGCTGGCGTAGCGCAGCTCCTGGCTGAACTCCTTGGGCTTGGTGAGGCCGCCGGTGTTCGACGGGAACAGCCCCACGCCGATCGCGCCGATCGTGCCGCCGGTGAACGGATAGCTGTTGCCGCCGTCGACGTCGCCGGTGCTCTCGACCTTGGCCTGCTCATAGCCGGTGACCGAGTAGAAAGTGCCGATGCCGTCGAGATGATAGTCGAGCCGCAGGTTGGTGCCCCATTGCGTCAGGCTCTGGCTGGTATAGCCGTCGAGCGTGGCGTGTTTGGGGTCGAAGCCGGTGTTGAAGTCGTTGGTGCCCGGCTTGAACAGCCCGGCGCGGAAGATACGCGGCGAGCCCGTCAGGTCACGGACGTGCACGTTCAGCAACGCGTTGAAGTCGCTGCTCGTATAGCCGAGCTGGAAGCGGCCGGCGACATCGCGATAGCCTTCGAGCTTGCGGTCAGCATTGCCCGTCGTGGAATCGTTGGTGACCCAGTCGTCGCGCGACTGGATCAGGCCCGATGCGCGGAACGCGAAGCCGTTGCCGATCGGCAGGTTGATCGCTGCCTCGCCGTTGATCGTGTTGTACGTCGCCCAGGATCCGGTCGCATAGCCCGAGACCTTGTCCGGGTTCGGCTTGGCGGAATCGATCTTCACGACGCCCGCCGGCGTGTTGCGCCCGAACAGCGTCCCCTGCGGGCCGCGGAGCACTTCGACGCTCTGCAGATCGAACACCGGGAACGACTTCAGCATCGGATTTTCGAGCGCGACATCGTCATACACCACCGACACCGGCTGCGCGGCGTTCGGATCGAAATCGGTGTTGCCGAGGCCGCGGATGTAGAAGCGCGGGAAGGTGCGGCCGAACGACGATTCGACCTGGAGGCTCGGCGTCCGGCCGGCGAGGAACCGGATGTCGAGACCGCTCGAGTTCAGAACGTCGAGCTTCTCGCCGCTGATCGCGGTGACCGCGAGTGGCACGTCCTTCGACGATTCCTGCCGGCGGGTCGCTGTGACGACGATCTCGCCCACGCCCTGGTCGGCGGCGGGATCGGCGACGGCCTGGCCAGCCGCCACTTGATCCTGGGCGGCGGCAGGCGCGGCGAAGACGAGCAGCGGCGCGCTCGCGGCGAGCAGGCGGGCGATAACAGACGTACGAACGGGCAAGCGAATCATGGATGGTCCCCCCTTGGGTTTCGAACATCCTCCGGCGTCGATCCGTGTGCCCCGGATCTGTCGTGGATCGGTAACACCGCTGTAACGCGCTGCAATAGGCGGGATCAGGCTGGATGCGCTTTTACCCGCCACCGCGACATCTTTGCCCCACGCCGCGCCGGTCGGCTCAGCGCCTGACGCGCCGCATGTAAAGCGCGCGCATCGCCGTCTCCATCTTCGCCCGGTCGACGCGCAACACGACGGTCTGCGCGCGTTCGCCCAGATGCGGGCGGTCCGCCGCCTGCCACGACAGCGTGTCGCCATATCCCGCGGTCTGGCTGGTGTCGAAATCGATGTAGAGCGTCTCGGCGCGCGTCACGATTCCGGGCTCGAGCCAGACCATCGCCGCGATCTCGTCCCACATCGGAAACCCCGGTTCGAGCCCGGTCTGGAGCGCATCGGTGAGCGTGGTGTGCGCAGGCTTCAGGCTTTCGAGGAAAGCCCGGGTCCACTGCGTCCCGGTCGACGGATCGATCGGCACCATCGTGACCTTGGGCCAGGCGCCATGCGCCATGATCCGCGCCGCCTCGGGATCCCAGCGTATGTTGAACTCGCGCCGCGGCGTATCGAGAAAACCACGCGCGAACGCAGCGGCCGCCGGCGTGTCGAGCGTCTGCCGTGGGCTCAGACTGCCCCCCATATAGACCAGCTCCTTCACGTTCGCGGCAAAGCTCGGGTCGAGGCTCTGCGCGATCGCGATGTTGGTCATCGGCCCAGTCGCGAACAGCGTGATCTGGTGCGGGTGCGCCCGCACCATCCGGACGAGGAACGCCGCGGCGATCTCGCTGCTGGGTTTGGTGACGGGATTGCCGATCGACAGGCTCGGGACGACCGCGGGCGACGGCGTCCCCGCTTCCGACCCGCTCGCACCCCCCGGTGCTGGCGCAGTCCACGGCCCCTTGAACTCGAGCCGGCCATAAAGCGCCTCCCACCGCGCGGTCGCGGCTTCATTGTTGAGCAGAGGGTAGGTCGCACCCGGCACGACCGGCACATCGGTACGCCCGACGATCTCGACCGTGCGCAGCGCATAGGCGGTGGCGGTATCGCGCCACACCGAACCGCTGGTCGTCGTGATGCCCAGCACCTCGACATCAGGCGCCTGGAGCAACAGTGCAGGCGCACCGCTCAGCCCGACCACGTCATCGTCGATCAGCACGAGCCGCTTCGTCGGCGCATCGCGTCCCGAAGACGCCGCAACGGGCACGGCGAGAGCAAGGATCAGCGCCCAGCCGACGCCAAACCGGAAAACTCTTCGCATGGTCACGTCCCGCCCCTTCGCAGCGCGCGACCTTCTGCCACGCCAGCACCGCCACCTATGGCGCGTCCGTCGGTCCTCTGCCAGCGTACCCGCCGCCGCCTCTTGAATTCGTTACGGTCCCCGTCCAACTCTCGCCCATAGAATTCCAGCGAAAGTCATTCCGCATCATGACCACAGACACCGCATCCACCGAGCCCGAGACCCCGCAGACCACCGATACGCCCACCGCGACGCACGCGTTCGAGGCGGATGTCGCGCGGCTGCTGCACATGATGGTGCACTCGGTCTATTCGGATAAGACCGTCTTCCTGCGCGAACTGATCTCGAACGCCGCCGATGCTTGCGAAAAGCTCCGGTACGAGGCGCTGAGTGCCCCCGACCTGCTCGGTGACGAAGCGCGCACGCAGATCGCGATCACGCTCGATCCCGACGCGCGCACGCTGACGATCGAGGACAACGGCATCGGCATGACCGCCGACGACATGGCCGAGGCGCTCGGCACGATCGCCCGGTCCGGCACCAAGGCGTTCATGGACCGCATCGCCGCCTCCAGCGGCAGCGAAGGCGCGCAGTTGATCGGGCAGTTCGGCGTCGGCTTCTATTCGGCGTTCATGGTTGCCGCGAAGGTCGACGTCGTCTCGCGTCGCGCAGGCGCCGACACCGCATCGGTCTGGTCGTCGGACGGTCTGGGCACCTACACGATCGCACCCGTCGACGTCGCGCAGGCCCCCGCGCGCGGCACCCGCGTCGTGCTCCATCTGCTCGAAGACGCGACGTCGTTCACCGATCGCTACACCGTCGAGCGGCTGATCAAGGACCAGTCGGGCCATGTGCCCGTCCCCATCACGCTGCGCGAAAAGCCCGATGCCGAGCCGGTCGACATCGCCGACGGCGCAGCACTCTGGACCAAGCCCAAGTCGGACATCACCCCCGAAGACTATGCCGATTTCTATCGCAGCGTCTCGGGCCAGTTCGACGAGCCCGCGCTGACGCTCCACTACCGGGCGGAGGGGCTCCACGAATATTCGGTGCTCGCCTTCGTCCCCGGCGCCAAGCCGTTCGACCTGTTCGATCCCGATCGCAACGGCCGGATGAAGCTGTACGTGAAGCGCGTCTTCATCACCGACGATGCCGAGGTCCTGCCGCGCTACCTCCGCTTCATGCGCGGGCTGGTGGATTCGTCCGACCTGCCGCTGAACGTCTCGCGCGAGATGATCCAGGAGAGCCCGATGCTCGCCGCAATCCGCAAGGGCGTCACCGGCCGCGTGCTCGCCGAACTCGACAAGCTCGCGACGCGCGATCCCGAGGCATACGCCAAGATCTGGGAGAATTTCGGCGCGGTGCTGAAGGAGGGGCTGTACGAGGATTTCGAGCGCCGCGACGCGCTGCTCAAGCTCGCGCGGTTCAAGACCACCACGTCCGGCGGGGCATGGCGCTCGGTTGCCGACTATGTCGAGGCGATGAAGGACAACCAGACCGCGATCTATTACGCGGTCGGCACCGATCTCGATCGCCTCGAAGCCTCGCCGCAACTCGAAGGGTTCCGCGCGCGCGGGATCGAGGTGCTGCTGCTGCCGGACTCGGTCGACGGGTTCTGGGTGTCGGCAGGCATCGATTCCGACGGCAAGCCGTTCAAATCGGTCACGCAGGGCGCTGCCGATCTCGGCCTCATCCCGCTCCTCGACGGCGCCGAGCAGCCGACTGCCGAGACCACGCCCGACGTCGCGGCGTTCATCGCGTTCATGAAGACGACGCTCGCCGATACGGTGTCGGAGGTTCGCGCCTCCGAGCGCCTGACGGACAGCGCAGTCTGCCTCGTCGCCGCCGATAGCGGCATGGACCGCCAACTCGAACGGATCCTCGCGGCAAGCGGCCAAGCGATGCCCGCTGCCAAGCCGGTGCTCGAGATCAACCCGCGCTCGGACCTGATCGCCAGGCTCGCCGCGCTCGGCGAGGACGAGACCGCGCTGCGCGAGGACGCCGCGCATCTGCTGTTCGACGAGGCGCAGATCGCGGATGGCGAGCGCCCGCTCGACCCCCGCGCCTTCTCCGCCCGCCTCGCGCGGCTGTTCACGCGCGCGCTGAGCTAAGCCCCGCCGCGTGACCCCGCCCGCACCGGGCGGGGTCACGCGGCATGCTACATCCGCACGACGCGCGTGCCGATCCGCTCGGCTTCTTCCGGATCGTGCGTCACCATCAGGATCGGCAGCGCGAGCACGTCGCGGACATGCTCGATCGCCCGCATGATCTCGTCGCGCCGCGCACGATCGAGCGACGACAGCGGTTCGTCGAGCAACAGGAAGCGCGGCTTGCTGAGAAGCGCCCGCCCGATCGCGACGCGCTGCGCTTCGCCGCCCGACAGCGTGCGCGGCCAGCGATCGAGCAGATGGCCGATGCCGAGAAAGCCGATACTATCCTCGAACCGCTCCGCTTCGCCGCGGGCGCCGTACAGCAGGTTCGCACGCACGCGCATGTGCGGGAAAAGCCGCGCTTCCTGAAAGACATAGCCGGCACGTCGTCGTTCGGGTGGCAAGTCGATGCCATCGCCGAACAGCGTCTCGCCGTCGATCGCGATCCGCCCACGATCCGGACGGAGCAGGCCGGCGACCATGTTCAGAATACTCGACTTGCCGACCCCGGAGGGACCGAACAACACCGTCGCACCCTGCCCTGCGTCGAGCGTCAGCGCTATCCGCGCGTCGCCCAGCCGCTTCTCGATATCGATCTCAAAGGACATGCAGCCCCCGCCCCGCACGCCGCGTCAGGAGTTCGGATGCGATAAGAGCGACCAGCGACAAGGCCACGGAAACGCACGATAACCGCCATACGAGCGCATCCGCCCCGGGCTGTTGCAGCGCCGAGTAGATCGCCAGCGGCAGCGTCTGCGTCTCGCCGGGGACGTTGGAGACAAAGGTGATCGTCGCGCCGAATTCTCCGATCGACCGCGCAAAGCCTAGCACGGCCCCCGCCAGTACGCCGGGAATGCTGAGCGGCAGCGTCAGCGTCCAGAACACGCGCCACCGCCCTGCCCCCAACGTCCGCGCTGCATTCTCCAGCCGCCGGTCGACAGCCTCGATCGAGATCCGCATCGCGCGCACCATCAGCGGCAGCGCCATCACGCCCGCCGCGATCGCCGCCCCGGTCCAGCGGAACAGCACGGTCACCCCGAACCAGCCCTGCAACCAGCCGCCGATCGGGCCATTGGGGCCGAAGGCGAGCAGCAACATCCAGCCGGTCACGACCGGCGGCACGACCAACGGCAGATGGATCGCCGCATCGACGATCACCTTGCCGGGAAAGCGGACACGCGCGAGCAGCCACGCCAGCGCGAATGCGACCGGCAGCGTCACCAGCATCGCCACGCCGCCGACCTTCAGCGACAGCGCGACGATGCCCCATTCGGTCGCATCGAGCATCTAGCGCGCGGAGAAGCCGTAGCGCACGAAGATCGCCTTGCCCGCGCGCGAGACGAGGAAGCGGCGAAACGCCTCCGCCTCGGGATTGGTCGACGCGCTGAGCCGCGCGATCGGGTAGGTGATCGCCGGGTGCGTGCGCTCGGGAAAAACGCCTGCTATCCGTACCTTGGCAGACGCCTTTGCATCGGTCGCATAAACGATCCCAAGCGGCGCGGCACCGCGTTCGACCAGCGCCAGCGTCGCGCGGACATTCTCGGCGCGGACCACCTTCGGTGCCACCTGCGCCCATACCCCCAGCGCCTCGAGCGACGCCTGCCCGTATTTCCCCGCCGGCACCGCGGTATCCGCCATCGCGAGCGGCCCCGCTGTCAGGACGCGGACAAGCGCGGCGGGCGGACGCACCGGGATGCGCACGCTGCTACCCGCCGCCGCCGCGACGACCAGGCGGTTGCCAAGGAACGTGACCCGCGTCTTGGCGACGATCAGGTTCTTCTTGGCGAGCGCGTTCATCCAATCCTCGTCGGCGGAGACGAACAGATCGGCAGGTGCGCCAGCCTCGACCTGTCGCGCGAGCGCGGACGAGGCCGCGAACGAAATCGTCGGCTTGACGTGGCCTTGCTTGGCCCACGCATCGGCCGCTGCGGTCAGAGATTCCTGCAACGATGCGGCGGCAAGCACCAAGGGCGGGCGAGCCTGTGCGTATGCACTCGGCGCCGCAAAACAGACGATGATCCCCAGCGCCGACGTCAGATACCGCATGCCGCTTGTCCCTCGAACCCCGCGCATACCGATATATAGCGCGGGACCATAACGCCAGTCGGTGCGATATGTTGCGCGCTCAGTTCGCGGTCACGCGTCCCGTCCGCGCCAGCTTGCCCCAGCCGACCAGCGGCCCCCGCAACGCCTGCGCGATCGCCTTGAGGACGACGTAATACATCACTTGGCGATAGCCGATCCGTTGCGGGATCAGCAGCCACAGCAACCGCCAGCGTTCCTTGCGCTCCAAGGCAAATGCAATCGTCGCGGCGAGCAGGTCGATCGCGGTGAAGATCAGCCAATAGGCTAGCATCGTATAGACGTCGTGGCTCGTCTGCTCCCAGCCATGCGCCTGCACCGCGAGATAGGTCGACGCGAAGCTCACGAGCAGCGCGAGATCGATGATCGGTGAAATCGAGGCAAGGATGATCTGGAACACGATCGCCTGCGGCAACCCGACCCAGCCAAGCCCGCGCGGCTGCGAACGGCCGATCGCCGAGCGGTGTTTGTACAGGCACTGCAGCGTCCCGAACGCCCAGCGGAAGCGCTGCTTCGCCAGCGCGCGCATCGTCTCGGGCGCCTCGGTCCAGGCGATTGCGAACTGGTCATATTGCACCGTCCAGCCGTGGCGCTGGATCGCGATCGTCAGATCCTGGTCCTCCGCGAGCGTGTCGTCGGGATAGCCCCCGACGCTGCGGATCGCCTCCAGCCGCCACGCGCCGACCGCCCCCGGAACGACCGTCATCGCGTTGAGACGGGCAAGCGCGCGGCGTTCGAGATTCTGCGCGGTGATATATTCGAGCGCCTGCCATTTGGTGATCAGGTTGACGCGATTGCCGACCTTGGCATTGCCCGCGACTGCACCAAGCTTGGGATCAACGAACCACCGCGCCAGACGCGCGATCGTCATCGGTTCGAACTGCGTGTCGGCGTCGAGCGCGATCACGATCTCGCCGCGCGCGAGTTCGAGTCCGCGATTGAGCGCGCGCGCCTTGCCCCCGTTCTCGAGCGTCAGCAGGCGGACCCGGTCGTCGCCCGCGAACGCATCGGATACCACGCGGCTGGTGCCGTCGCTCGATCCGTCGTCGATCACGATCACCTCGATCGCAACGTCGGTCGACGCGAGCACGCCCTGCACCGCGCGGACGATCACGCGCTCCTCGTTGAATGCGGGGATCATCACGGTGACGAACCGCGACGGGTCGATCGCCGGGAACACCGTCTTCAACTCGCGCCGCGCCTGGATCAGCGCCAGCGCGGAGAGCGCTAGCGCGCGGATGATGCCGATCGTGATCGCGATCCCGAAGATCCAGCGCAGCGCGACGACGATACCGCCAAGCGTGCTGAACAGCGCGAGATCCGCGACCGCTGCGACGCGGTCACTCGACGAGATCACCGGCATCGACTGGTTGCGCGAGAGCCCCGCCAGCGTCGAGACGGGGACGAAGCTGTAGCCCATCGCGCGCAGCCGCTCGATGATCACAGGCAGCGCGGCGACGGTCTCGGCGCGATTGCCGCCGGCGTCGTGGAGCAGGATGACGTTGCCGCTACGCTCGGGGTTGCCCGCTTCGACGCCGGCGATCGTCCGGTCGATGATCGCCTGGACGCCCGGCCGCTTCCAGTCGTCGGGATCGACGTGGAGGCCGACCGAGATATAGCCGCGCTGCTGCGCTTCGAGCGCGGGCAGGATCTCGTCCGCGGTGCTCGGCTCGGCATCGCCGAAATAGGGCGCGCGGAACAGCCGCAGCGAGCGGCCGGTGAACGCCTGGAACAGCCGCTGCGTCGCGTTGAGCTCGTACTTCACCTGCCGTGTCGAGACGTTGGCGAGGTTGGGATGCGTGTAGGTGTGGCTGCCGATCTCGTGTCCCTCGGCGACCATCCGTTCGAGCAGCGGCCGCTCGGTCAGTGCATTCTCGCCGATCACGAAGAACGTCGCCGGCGCATGCTCGCGCTTGAGCACGTCGAGGATCTGCGGCGTCCATTCGGGATCGGGGCCGTCGTCGAACGTCAGCGCAAGCTGTTTGGGGCGATAGCCGGTCCGCACCACGACATAGGGCGACGGCATCCGCGTGAAGTTGACGTCGGCGATCGTGCCGTCCTTGGCGGGGACCGCGTCGCGGATGCCGGTGACAGGTTCGGCGGCGATCTTCAGGATCTCGCCGCTGCCCTCGATATCGACATTGGTGCCCGCGGGCATCGCGTCGATCGAATCGGGGATCGGCAGTTTGCGGTGATCGCGGCCCCAGATCGACCAGAGCCCGGGATCCTCCGAGCCGAGACGCCACAAGGCGACGCTGCCGAGGCCGGCCTTTTGCAGGAACGCGATCTGGTTGTACGCGGATGCCGCATCGAGCAGCCAGACCTGATGCTGCACGCCGCCTTCGGAATAGGCGAAGCTGCTGTTGCCGCTGGCCTTGTCGAAGGTCGGCATCGTGCCCGAATCGGCGGCGTTCTGCCACGCTTCCTCGACGTCGAGTGCGTCGCCACTGCCCGCATCGGCGCCGGCATGCCAGTCATAGGCGTAGGAGCCGATCGCGACGACCAGCTTCGACGGCGGGATCCCGCGCGCGGCATCGGCGACCATCCGCGCGAACCAGCGCTGCGACGCGATCGGACCGGGGGCGCCGCTCGTCTCGTGCTCGTCATACGCCATCAGGAAGATTTTGTCGGTGACCTTGGCGTAGGCCGGCAGGCTCCAGTCCGGATTGGCGACCGGCGCCGCGATCGCCACCACCCAGCCGCGCGGCGCGAACCGCGCCCGCGTCTCCGCCAGGAACGCCCGGTAGTTGGGCTGCGCACCGGCCGGCAGATCCTCGAAATCGTAGAACACGCCGCCGGCATGATTCGCGCTGAGGAACGGGACGAGCTTGTCGAGGAACGCCGACCGCGCCTTCGGGTCGGCGAACAGCGCCGCACTGCCCGCGCCGTCCCAGTTTCCATCGACCGCATTCTGCACCATCGGCAGGATCATCGGGCGGTGGACCGCCTTGTTGAGGATGTCGCGCCCCGCCTGGTCGCGGAACACGGTGATCCGGTGATCCTTGCCGGTGATCGAGACCCAGCCGGGAATCAGCCAGTCGAGCTGCTCGACATGCCGCGCGAGACTGGCGGTGCTCGCCTCGTCCCATGGCGCGTGGAAGGCGATCGCGAGCTGCGGGTTGGCGCCGTTGCCGACGCCGGGCTTGGCTGCGCTCGTGCCGAACAGCTGCTTGGCGTAATAATTCAGGTCGCGCCGCGTCTCGCGCAGGATGCCGCCGCGCGGTGCCGGCAGCTTGTGGAGCGCGGGGTGTTCCGGCTCGATCGGCAGCAGCGGCGCGGTCGGCACCGCACCGATCGACACCGCGAACACGGCGATCGACAGCAGAAGCAGCGCGACGAACGCGGCAACGCCAAAGGTGAACCGCCGGCGCCGACGGCCGCTAGCATCGTAGAAGACAGGATTGAGCGACATCGGGGGAGTATCAACCGGCGGAAGGAAAACGGCAAATCGCCATTTCAGATCGCTACGACACGGTTACAGGCCGCGCTCCTGAAAAATGCGTCACGCGGGTGTTAAGCACGCTTCCCCCTCCCGCGGTCGGGAGGGGGAAGCGCCGGTCGATCAGTCGATCAGCGGAACTTGCCGCTCAGCGACACGCCGATGATCCGCGGCTCGTTGAACACCGCGGCCATATAGTTCTCGATCACGCCCTTGAGGTTCTTCTCGTTCGTGATGTTGCGTGCGAACACCGACAGCTCATACGCATCGTCGGGCGCGGCATAGCCGATCTTGAGGCCGCCCTCGAAGTTGCCGTTCGCGGTGAACTCCTTGGTCTTGTACAGCACGAACTGCGTGTAGCCCTGGATGTTGAAGTCGCCCGCGATGAACGCGCGACCGCCATTGCCCAGCGGCTGGTCGTAGCGCGCGGTGAGGTCGACGTTATACTCCGGTGCGTTCGGCAACGGCTCGCCGTTGATCTTCACCAGATAGGTCGTCCCGAACGCGCCCGGGACTGGGCGAACCGCCGCCGAGGGGGTGCACACTACGGCGTTGTTGAGCGCGCAGATCTGCACCTCGGTCGTCTTGTCGCGGATCTCGCTGTGCAACAGGCTGAGCCCTGCGCCGAGCGTCAGGTTGGGCACCGGCTTCCAGTTGGCCTCGGCTTCCATGCCGTACGCGTCGGCCTTGTTGCCGTTGAACAGGATCCCGTTGCCGTTGACGTCATTGCCGTTGAGCTGGATGTCGTTGACGCGATAGGCGAACACCGTCGCGTTCAGCGTCAGCGTGTTGTCGAACAGCCGGCTCTTCACGCCCGCCTCGCCCGACAGGATCGTCTCGGACTTCGCGGTCGAGAAGTCGGAGTTGAACACCGCCGAACGCCCCTGGATCGTCGGTCCGCGGAAGCCCTGCGCAATGCGCGTGTACACACTGACGTCCGGGCTCGCCTGATACAGGAGGCTCGCATCCCAGCTCGGCTTGGTCGCCTTGAGCGTCACGTCGCGACGGAAATTCGCCGGATACTGGCTGACACCCGCGACATTCTGCACCGTCTTCAGCAGCTGCGTGCGCTTCTTGTCCTCGGTGATGCGGCCGCCGAGCGTCAGCGTCAGCTTGTCGACCAGTTCATAGCTGACCTGACCGAAGCCCGACCACGACGTGTTGACGTCGTGCAGGCGCACCCAGTTGTTCGGGTTGCGCGCGGCGGTCGTCAGGAAGAACGTCCGCTGATAGAAGTCGGTGATGTCGCGGTTGTCGAAATACAGGCCGCCGACCTGCCAGTTGAAGCGCCCGCCGGGCGTGCCCGCGACTCGCACTTCCTGCGACCACTGATCGAGATCGCGGATCTGGCCCTGCGACTGGCCAAAGCCGTTGGCGACCCCGCGCACAGGGAAGTTCGCCCCCGCCCCACCATCGGTATCGCCGCGGCTGAAGCCCGACGTCGTCTCATAGGCGGTGATCGAGGTCAGCGCGGCCGGACCGAAGTCGTAGGTCGCACGAACCGAGCCGCCGTAGGTGTTGTAGCTCTGCGGGTTGTCGTTGCCTTCGTCGAGCGACACGGTGTTGCGCGGCTCGGCCGAGACGTCGTTCGAGCCCTTCTTGAGCGCGCCGCGGTGGAACAGCGTCGAGGTGCCGTCATACCAGCGCGCATGGCCCGACAGGTCGAGCGAGAACGCGTTGCCCGGCGTCAGCGCGAGTTGGAGGCGGACGTTGCGATCGTCGAAGCCGCCCATCGCGTTCTTGCGCGGCGTGGCCGTGCTGTCCTGGCTGGTGCCCGCAAACGCGTTGTCGACATAGTTCTCGCGGTGCTGGATCAGCGTCGACAGGCGGATCGCCAGGAGGTCCTTGATCAGCGGGCCACCGACACCGGCGTCCAGGCTGACGCTGTTGTACGACCCGACCGAGGCCGAGGCGCGGCTCTCGAAGTCGTTGGTCGGCTTGTTCGTGTCGAACTTGATGATGCCGGCGGTGGTGTTGCGCCCGAACAGCGACCCCTGCGGACCGCGCAGCACTTCGACCTGGCGGACGTCGAACACCGGGTTCGACTTCAGCACGACGTGCTCGAGGATCACGTCGTCCTGGATGATCGTGACCGGCTGCGATGCGCCAAGGTAGAAATCGATGTTGCCCAGACCGCGGATGTAGAAGCGCGGAAAGATGCGGCCGGTCGTCGATTCGACGTACAGTCCGGGGACGCGACCCGACAGCGCGAGCAGCGTGTCGTCGCCGCCGGCGGTATAGGCGCGCAATGCGTCGCCCGATGCAACGCCGACCGACAGCGGCACCCTCTGCAGGTTCTCGGAGCGACGCTCGGCGGTCACGACGATGTCGCCGAGGCCTTCCTCGGGGGCTGCCTGCGTAGCCTGATCCTGGACTGGCGCGGCCTGCGCGAACGCGGCCGTGCCACCCACAACCGAACCAAACGCGACACCGAGCATCAGCGCCGACTTAACGACCGAAATCTTCAAGATGATATTCCCCAATCGTGCGGCGCCGTCCCTGACGAGCGGCCGCACATCCCAAAATACAACGTCGCGGCTTGCCCTCGCCCGCCCTCCCCGGACGACACGACGACGCCTCGCGACGCTCACTCCCCGGGCCGGCGGTTAGGCGGGGATTGTGTTGGTATGATGACAGTTGGTGACCGCGCGGCCAGGCAAACACAGCTTTGCAACACGGTGCGATATTTTTGCCGATGGCGACCGGCCGAGACGGCATGCTAGCCTCGCTGCATGGACCTGTTGATGCGATTTTGGCTGACCGTCCGCCACTCGGGTTGGTTCGAACCGAGTGCGACCGGCGGCATCTTCCCGTTCCCCTTCGCGTGGCAGGCATGGGCGATCACGGCCGGATGGATGGTGGCCATAGCGACCACCGTCGTTCTGCATGGCGAGATCGCCTGGCTGTCCCGAATCATCCTGTGCATCAGCTACATCGCGCTTGGCATGGCGACGTATGAATGACGGCACAGTGGTGGCAGGCGATCCAGCCACCCGCCCGTCGGGCCGGCGCGCGCTAACGACTCCCGGCTTCAGCTAGCCGCGCGCCCTCGGACGAAATTCGCGGCGGAACGGCACCGTCGCCCCGCCCCCCAACGCGGGAAAATTGGCGGTTTCGCCTACGCGTCGTCGCCCATGCGAAGCGCGGCGATGAACGCTTCCTGCGGGATGCTGACCGAGCCGTACTCGCGCATCTTCAGCTTCCCCTTCTTCTGCTTTTCGAGGAGCTTCTTCTTGCGGCTCGCGTCACCGCCATAGCATTTGGCGGTCACGTCCTTGCGCATCGCGCTGATTGTCTCGCGCGCGATCACCTTGCCGCCGATCGCCGCCTGGATCGGGATCTTGAACAGATGCCGCGGGATCAGGTCCTTCAGCCGTTCGACCATGCCGCGACCACGCACTTCGGCAGTGCCGCGGTGGACGATCATGCTCAGCGCGTCCACCGGCTCCTCGTTGACGAGGATACCCATCTTGACGAGGTCACCCTCGCGATAGCCGATCTGGTGATAATCGAAGCTGGCATAGCCCTTCGACATCGACTTCAGCCGATCGTAGAAATCGAACACCACTTCGTTGAGCGGCAGCTCGTAGGTCGCCTGCGCGCGACCGCCGACATAGGTAAGGTTCTTCTGGATGCCGCGGCGATCCTGGCACAGCTTGAGCACGCTGCCGAGATATTCGTCGGGGACGTAGATCGTCGCTTCGATCCACGGCTCGCTGATCGTCGCGATC
The DNA here is from genome assembly GCF_001421685.1 of Sphingomonas sp. Leaf28. Classification (NCBI taxonomy): domain Bacteria; kingdom Pseudomonadati; phylum Pseudomonadota; class Alphaproteobacteria; order Sphingomonadales; family Sphingomonadaceae; genus Sphingomonas; species Sphingomonas sp. Leaf28. The sequence goes on from NZ_LMKX01000007.1 coordinate 770,255, forward strand.
TTGTTCGGCTCGGGCATGTCGGCGGGGTTGTGCAGCTCGATATGCGTCGTGCCCGCGGGATCGGGGTGGGTCAGCTCGATCTCGTACACCACCGACGGCGCAGTCGTGATCAGGTCTAGGTCATACTCGCGCGTCAAGCGCTCCTGGATGATCTCCAGATGCAGCAGCCCCAGGAACCCGCAGCGGAAACCGAAGCCCAGCGCCGCCGACGTCTCCATCTCGAACGAGAAACTCGCATCGTTCAGCCGCAGCTTGGAGATCGACTCGCGCAGCTTCTCGAACTCGGCGGCATCGACCGGGAACATCCCGCAAAACACCACCGGCTGGACTTCCTTGAAGCCCGCCAGTGCCTCGAGCGCAGGTCGCTTCGCATCGGTGATCGTATCGCCGACGCGAGTCTGCGCGACCTCTTTGATCTGCGCGGTGATGAAGCCCATCTCGCCCGTGCCGAGCTCGGTCAGCTGCTCGATCTTGGGGCGGAAACACCCGACCCGGTCAACCAGATGCATCGTGCCGGTCTGCATGAACTTGATCTGCTGGCCCTTTTTCAGGACCCCGTCGATCACGCGGACGAGGATGACTACGCCGAGATACGGATCATACCAGCTGTCGACGAGCATCGCCTTCAGCGGCGCCTCGGGGTCGCCCTTGGGCGGCGGGATCTTCGTGACGATCGCCTCGAGGATGTCCTCGATGCCGATCCCCGACTTGGCCGATGCGAGCACCGCGCCCGACGCGTCGATGCCGATCACGTCCTCGATTTCCTTGCGGACCTTCTCGGGTTCGGCGGCGGGAAGATCGATCTTGTTGATGACGGGGACGATCTCATGATCATGCTCGATCGACTGATAGACGTTGGCGAGCGTCTGCGCCTCGACGCCCTGCGCCGCATCGACCACGAGCAGCGCGCCCTCGCACGCGGCGAGGCTGCGGCTCACCTCATAGGCGAAGTCGACGTGGCCGGGCGTGTCCATCAGGTTCAGGACGTAATCGAGGCCGTCCTTGGCCTTGTACGCGAGACGCACGGTCTGCGCCTTGATCGTGATCCCGCGCTCCTTCTCGATGTCCATATTGTCGAGCACCTGCTCGGACATTTCGCGCGCGGTCAGGCCGCCGGTCTGCTGAATCAGCCGATCGGCAAGCGTCGACTTGCCATGGTCGATATGGGCGATGATGGAAAAATTGCGGATGCGGTCGAGCGGAGTCATGCCGCGCTCCTAGCAGCGACGTCGCGCGGGGGATAGATCATGGTGACAGTCCATAATTGTCTTGATCGCCACCCGCGTCGCGGCTAGGGGGCTCACCGGCAATGTTGTCGGGGCGTGGCGCAGTCTGGTAGCGCACTGGTCTCGGGGTCCAGGGGTCGTAGGTTCGAATCCTATCGCCCCGACCATTGCCGATTTTTCGGGGGGTTCCGAGCCCCCCGATCTTCCCCGAGCTTTAACATCACGCGGCGCCTATCGTGGGCCCGATTGGGCGCATTCCCGGCCAAGGCCGTCGACGCGCCCGGCAAGTCTCAGGCAATTTTTTCCAGCGGCTGATCGCGGCGATCGGCGTGCGTGCGGAAGCGCGCTGCGGTGGCCTGCGTGTAGGGCTTCGTCATCACCGTCGAGACGGTGATCGAATCGGCCGTCGCGTGCTCCGGTGTCAGCGTCAGCAGCGTGAACCCCTTGCCGTCCTGGTCGCAGAAGCGGACTTCGCCCGCATTGGCGTCGGCGATGAGCGTGCCGATACCGGGCAGCAGCGAGCCATAGGACGGGCTCGTGATCGCGGTGCAGCCAAACTCCGCGGCGACCAGCGTGCCGGATGCATCGTGCAGATCGTTCGCCCATGCCGCGTGGCTGTCGCCCGACAGGACGATCGGGCGCGATTTGGCGCGCTGGAACGCGGCGTAGAGCCGCTCGCGGGCGGGCGGATAGCCATCCCAGCTGTCGAAGCCGAACGGAAGCCCTGCGCGGTACGACGCGATGCTCGCGTTCAGCCGCTCGCGCCATATCGTCGGCAGCTTGGCCATCGTCTCGGCGAATTTCGCCGCGCCGAGCTGCCGCTCCATGTCGGGACCGGCGACCTTCGCCATCACCACCTGGTTGCCGAGCACCTGCCACGGCCTGCCCGCCGCAACCGAGCTCGCCATCGTCTTCTCGACCCAGGCGAGCTGCGCGGGACCGAGCAGTTCGCGGTCGTTGCGCGCGCGTTCCGCCATCATCGGTGCATATTCGGCGGGCGTGATCTCCTCGCCCTTCGACACGACCTGATGGCTGCGCGCGAGCAGCCGCGTTTCGACCATCACCAGCGTGGCAAGGTCGCCGAAATCGAAGCTGCGGTTGATCGCCGCCCAGGGCTGGCCGGGCTTGGGATCGCGGATCGGCATCCATTCGAAATAGGCTTGCATTGCGGCGGCCTTGCGCGCCTCCCAGTCGCCTTCGGTCTTGGGATCGTGGTTTTCGGCGCCGTGCATCCAGTCGTCATTGGCGACCTCGTGGTCGTCCCACACGCACATGAACGCGGCGCGGGCATGCGCGGCCTGCATATCGACGTCGCGCTTCACCTGCGCATGGCGCATCCGGTAGTCGGCGAGGCTGACGATCTCGTGGCGGGGCTCGACGAAGCGGCCAATCTTCTTGGCGATGTCCGCACCATAGCCGTCGACGCCATATTCATAGATATAGTCGCCGAGGTGAAGCACCGCGTCGAGCCGGTCGAGCTTGGCGATCGCGTCATAGGCGTTGAACAGCCCGCCCGCGTAGAGCTGGCACGAGACCACTGCCATCACGACGTCGGCAACCTTGCCCCTGGGCAGCGTCCGGAACCGGCCGACCGGCGAGCGCGTCCCGTCCGCAGCGTCGAACCAGTAGCGATACTCGCGGCCCGGCCGCAGCCCGGTCGCCTCGACTTTTGCCGTGAAGTCACGTGCGGCACGCGCCTTGACGCTGCCCGATCGAACCGGCTTGCCGCCTTCGGTCTCGGCGACGTGCCACGTCAACGCGATGTCGCCGGACTGCGCGAGGTCGGCGGGGGTCGCTCGCGTCCACAGGATCGCCCCGTCGACCGAGGGATCGCCACTCGCTACGCCGTGGTCGAAGCGGCTCCTGACCGCGTCCGCCGCCTGCGTCGCGACGGCGGGCAGCGCGAGCGTGGCACCCGATCCGGCCAGCTTCAGGGCATTCTTCAAGGCGTCGCGGCGGTTGATCGTCATCGGCTGAGGCTTTCTTGAGCGGTGTGAGCGCCTGCTAGCCGCGATCGAAGACAGCGCGGTGGCAGCGATGTGACAGCGTCGTTACGCAACCGTCATCTTGCTTTCATTATTACGCCATCGAAACGTCACGTCGGCCGCCTAGTGGCTCCCCAACGACACGGGGGGACTTCATGACACACATCTTCACGCGGCTGGCGCTGACGGCGCTCGCCACGACCTGCTCGACGGCGGCACTCGCGCAGGCCACCACGCAGGCCGAGCAGCAAGCCGGCACCGCGAGCGACGACATCATCGTCACCGCACAGAAGCGTGAGCAGCGGATCGCCGACGTACCCGTCACCGTCACCGCACTGACCGGCGCACGGATGGCCGCGATCGGCGTCTCCGAACTCGACGAGGTCGCCGCGTTCATCCCCGGCCTGCAGGTGCAGGAGCAGAGCGCAAACAATCCCGGCTTCGTGATCCGCGGCATCACCTCGGACAACGGCTCGTCGCAGCAGGGCGCGCGCGTCACCCTCTACTATAACGGCATCGACATCAGCCGGTCGCGCGGCGCGTGGCAGGATCTGTACGACCTCGAGCGGATCGAAGTCGTGAAGGGCCCGCAGGCGACGCTGTTCGGCACCGCCGCCGCGGTCGGCGCGGTCAGCTTCATCTCGAACAAGCCGCAGCCGGGATTTTCGGGCGCGCTCGATGCCTCTTATGGCAATTTCGACCGGACGCAGGTGTCGGGCTTCCTCAACGCGGGCAACGACATCCTCTCCGGGCGGCTCGCCTTCGCGTACAAGTATCGCAAGGGCTATGTCCGCAACATCGCGGGCGACGCCAACGTCCCGAACCAGAATCAGGGTGGCGTCGACCAGGACGATCTGAACGGGCAGGACCAGCGCGGCGTCCGCGGTTCGCTGCGCTTCACGCCCAGTGACAGCATCACCGCCGATCTCGTCCTCACCTATGACGGCCAGCGCAACCCCGGCACCGCGTTCAAGAGCCGTGCGCATGCCCCGACCGGTGGCCAGACCGGCGACTATGGCTATGCCGAGCTTTCGGGCTCGCCATATAGCGAGGCCGCGCTCGGCGCGCGCAAGCTCGGGCTCGACCGCAACGTCTATGACGCGAACCTGACGATCACCGCGGACCTGTCGCCGGGCATCACCTTCACCACGGTCAACGGCTATCGCCGGTTCGACGCGCTCGAGATCTTCGATGCGGATGGCGGCCCCGCGGCGTATCTCGAGTTCGCCGAAGACGCCAAGGGCGACCAGTGGAGCCATGAAAGCCGCTTCGCCTTCGAAGGCCCGAAATACCGCGCCTCGGTCGGCTGGAACGCGTTCTTCGAGAACGGCTTCCAGCGCGTACCGTTCGCGACCGAGGAAGGCACGTATCTCGCCTGCTCGGTTGCCGCTGCCTATGCCCCGATCCGCACGGCGCTCAACGGCGCCGGCATTCCGACCGGAACGGGCTGCGTCGCGGCCAACGGCACGATCCCCGCGACCCGTGCAACGGCCGTGCTGACGGGTGGGCGTGCAACGTCAATACCCTACACCTCGGAGTTCACGAACTACGGCAACAACGACGCCTATTCGGTCTTCGCCGACGCGACCTACATCCCGGTCCCGGCACTCGAACTGACCGCCGGCGCGCGCATCCTGATCGAGGATCGCCAGTCGGGCTATTCCTCGATCCAGCCGAACTCGGTGATCCTCGCATCGCTCGGCATCCGGACGAGCCTGCTCGGGACCGCCAACACCAACGGCAACAAGTTCGTCGCGAAAAGGAGCTTCACCGCGATCCTGCCGCGCTTCAACGCGCTCCTGAAAGTGAACGATGACGTCAACCTCTACGCGACCGTCAGCAAGGGCCGCCGGTCGCCCGTCGTCCAGCTGTCTGCGCAGACCACGGCGTTTGGCGTCGGCCCCAATCTGTCGATCATCGATCCGGAGAATGTCTGGAACTACGAGGGCGGCATTAAGGGCCGGGCCGGACCCTTTAGCGGTGCGGCTTCGGTGTTCTACCAGACATATGACAGCTTCCAGGTCACCACGCAGACCGTGCCCGCCGTCACGCTGAGCGCCGGATCCGCCAAGAATGTCGGTGTCGAACTCGAGGGCAATCTGAAGCTCGCACCCGTTTTGTCGCTGTTCGGCACGTTCAGCTATATCGACAGCAAGATCAGCGATACCGATACGAACGGCAATTATGGAGGCAGCCGCTTCCGCCTCCAGCCCAAGTTTACGGCATCCGCCGGGGCGTTGCTGCGCGTGCCGGTCGGTGGCGCGACCGTCTACGCCACGCCGACGGTGACCTATAAGTCGAAGGTCTTCTTCGAAATCCCGAACAGCGAGGCGATCAGCCAGCGCGGCTTCACGCTCTTCAACCTGCGCGCCGGGCTCGAATTCGCAGCCGGCAAGTACAGCGTCGGCGGCTTCGTCCGCAACGCGACCAACAAGCGCTACCTGATCGACGCGGGCAACACCGGCGGCAGCTTCGGCATCCCAACGTACATCGCCGGCGAGCCGCGCTTCTACGGCGTCGAGCTGGGCGCGAAATTCTGACTTCCAAGCAGTCGTTACATACCGCGCAACCATCCCCGGGGGGACCAAGCATGACGTTCGAGACCATCTATACCGACGGCGATATCGACGCCAATCCGACCAGCAACCCGCATCTGAACGACCTGATCGACGTCCGTTACTCGCGGCGCCAGACGCTGATGGGCGGCATGTCGGCCACCGCCGCGGCGGTGTTCGGCGGGATGCTGCTCACCGGGTGCGACGACGACAATGACGGCGGCTCGGATCCCGTGACCGCAACCGCGACCGCGGGCGGCAGCTCGTCCGCCGGTCGCGTCGCGACGCTGACCGGTGCGGCGATCGGCCAGGTCGACAGCGTGAACTGGACCCAGACCGCTGGACCGACGGTGACTCTCGCCGGTGCGAACACGTCGACGGCAACCTTCATCGTCCCGGGCGCGGCGGCCGGCACCGTGCTGAGCTTCCTGTTCACGGCGGTATCAGCCGGCGGTTCGGTGACCGCGACCACCAGCGTGACGGTCGGCGCGGCATCGCTCGGCTTCACGGCGGTTGCCAAGAGCCTCGCCGATGTCGTTGCGGTTCCTACCGGATATGCCGTCACCGTCCTGTACCGGCTTGGCGATCCGATCGGCAGCGGAGTCGGCGCCTATACCAATGATGGTACCGACACGACCTTCTCCAAGCGCGCCGGCGATCACCATGACGGCATGAGCTATTTCGGCCTGTCGGCATCGGGCACGCCCGACGCCAACGGCAACGCGCGCGGCCTGCTCGTCCTCAACCACGAGAACATCACGCAGGCCTATCTCCATCCGAACGGCGCCACCTCGACCGGCGGCGTGCGCCCCGAGGCCGAGGCGCTCAAGGAAATGGAATGCCACGGCGTGTCGGTCATCGAGGTCAACCGCTCCGCGAGCTGGGCCTATGCGCCGACCTCGTCGTTCAACCGCCGGATCACCCCGCTGACGCCAATGAGCTTCTCGGGCCCCGTCCGCGGTGCCGACAGCCTCAAGACGCGCTATTCGCCCGATGCGACCGCAGGGCGCGGCACGATCAACAATTGTGCAAACGGCACAATGCCTTGGAACACGTATCTGACGAACGAAGAGAACTGGGTCGGCTATTTCAAGCGCGAAGTCGGCGACGCGGCGCGGCGCGCGGCAACCGGCGCGGTCGGCGTGAAGGCCAACACGTCGCTGACGCGCTACGGCAAGACCGAGAGCAACACCGGCGGCAATTATGGCTGGTCGACGGTCACGCCGGCGGACACCACCAGCACGATCTATTCGCGCTGGAACATCACCGCACAGGCCGGCGCACCCGCCGATGGCACGGGCGACTTCCGCAACGAGATCTTCCAATATGGCTGGGTGGTCGAGATCGATCCGTTCGACGCCGCCTCGACGCCGCGCAAGCGGACCGCGTTGGGCCGCATGAACCATGAGGGGTGCCAGATCGGCCGGACGATCGCTGGCGTGAAGCCCGCTTTCTACATGGGCGACGATGCGCAGAACGAGTATATCTACAAGTTCGTGTCGGCGACGCCCTGGGCGACGGCGGATGCCACCGCGGCGAACCGTCTTGCGATCGGCGACAAGTATCTCGATACGGGAACGCTTTACGTCGCGAAGTTCGCAGCGGACGGTAGCGGCCAGTGGCTCCCGCTGGTGTTCGGCCAGGGCCCCCTCACCTCCGCCAATGCGGCCTATCCGTTCGCCAGCCAGGTCGACGTGCTGATCAACACGCGCCTTGCCGCGGATGCGCTGGGTGCGACGCGGATGGATCGGCCGGAGTGGACCGCGGTCAATCCCGCGACCGGCGAGATGTACTGCACGCTCACCAACAACTCGTCGCGCACGGTGGCGACCACGGACGCCTCCAACCCGCGCGCCTATGTCGATCCGAAGACCACCAGCGGGCAGACCACTGGCAACGCCAACGGGCACATCATCCGCCTGCGCGAAACTGGCGACACGTCCGAGGCAACGACCTTCGCCTGGGACATCTATGCGTTCGGCGCAGGGTCCGATCTGGATGCGACCAACATCAACCTGTCGGGTCTCGATGCGACCAACGACTTCTCGTCGCCCGACGGTCTGTGGTTCGGCCTGCCGAGCAACGCCTCGGGCACGATCGCGCCGGTGATGTGGATCGAGACCGACGACGGCGCTTATACCGACGTCACCAACTGCATGCTGCTCGCCTCGGTGCCGGGAAGCGTCAACGATGGCGGAACGCGGACGGTGACCAACACGATCGGCGCGGCGACCGGCTCGGTGACGACGCGGATCGGCAAGGCACCGGGGGCGACACTGCGCCGCTTCCTGGTCGGGCCGAAGGAGTGCGAGATCACCGGCATCCACACGACACCGGACGGGCGGTCGCTGTTCGTCAACATCCAGCATCCGGGCGAGAATGGCGGCCCGACCAACATCACCAGCAGCTGGCCGGCAAACCAGGCTGGCACGGTGACGGCGCCGTCGCGCCCTCGGTCGGCGACGATCGTAATCACGAAGAACGATGGCGGCGTGGTCGGGCTTTAAGCCTCGCCCCCAATCCTCCCCCGCCAGGGAGTGCGAGGTTGGATTGCCCCCGGCAATCCAAGATCATGCTGGGAGCATGATCGACCTCGCACTGTGGCGCCGTAGGCGACGGAGGGGGAGGACACGGAACGGCGGTCGTCGCTGGCCGCCCCCTCCGTCTGGCAAGAGCCAGCAACCTCCCCCTAGCGGGGGAGGATTGACGCTCTCTCACCCCTCACCACCCCGGCGAAGGCCGGGGTCCAGTTGGGGGACGTCGCCAACTGAGTGCAGCGCGGTGTTACTGCAACCTTTCCAACTGGGCCCCGGCCTCCGCCGGGGTGGTGCAACTCTCGGCGGGGTAGCGCTTCCTAGACCGCCCCGTCCGGAATCCGCGCCAGCGCTTCCTGCTCGATCTTCTCCAATTCGTCGCGCGTCTGGACGATCGCCTCGCGTTGCGCATCGAGCAGGTCGATCCGCTGGCGGCAGCGTTCCGCCAGCGCGCGCATCTGTTCGACATGCTGCGGATCGGCGTCGTACAGGTCGAGGAACTCCTCGATGTCGCGCAGCGTGAAGCCCAGCCTTTTCCCGCGCAGGATCAACTGCATGCGTGCCACCTCGCGCCGCGTGTAGACGCGTGTCGTGCCGATCCGGCACGGCTCGATCAGCCCCTTGTCTTCGTAGAATCTGAGCGTGCGCGCGCTCACGCCGAGCATGCGCGAAACCTCCTGTATGCCGGTAAGATCGTCCTGTCGGTCGTTCACGCGTCCACTCCCCTCGCCTCCGACGCTGCTGCCTTGGCGGCCTCTTCTGCGACAAGTTCCTTTTTGGATAGCTTGCCGATCAGCGTCTTGGGCAGAGTGTCGCGGATTTCCACCTCGCGGGGAAGCTCGATCTTGCTGATCTTGTCACGCAAAAAATCACGCAGTTCGAGCGGGGTAGCCACCGCTCCTTCGGCCAGCACGACAAAGGCTTTGGGTGCCTGCCCACGATATGTGTCGGGCACGCCGATGACCACCGCCTCGAGCACGGCAGGGTGTTCATACAGCGCCTCCTCGATCACGCGCGGATAGACGTTGTAGCCGCCGCACAGGATCAGGTCCTTGATCCGGTCGACGATGAACAGATAGCCGTCCGCGTCGAGATGGCCGACATCGCCGGTGCGCAGCGCGCCGTCGACGAACAGGTCGGCGGTCGCGGCGGGCTTGTGCCAATAACCTTGCGTGATCTGCGGCCCGCGCGCGCAGATCTCGCCATTCTCGCCGATCGGCAGCAGCCGGGTCGGATCCCCGCGGTCGCGGATCTCGATCGTCGTGCCCGGAAACGGCAGGCCCGCCGAGCCCGGCTTGTTGATTCCCCCGATCGGGTTGCAGGTTATGATCGGCGACGCCTCGGACAGCCCATAGCCCTCGACGAGCTTGGCGCCGGTCGCCGCCTCGAACGCGGTGCGGACCTCGGCGGGCAGCGGCGCGCCGCCCGAGATGCACGCGTGGATCGACGACAGGTCGATCGCCTGCGTATCCGCCGCGGTGGTGATCGCGGCATAGATTGTCGGCACCGCGGGGAAGTAGCTCGGCTTGGTCCGTGCGATCGTCTTGAGCAGCTGCTGCAATTCGAAGCGCGGCAGCAGGATCATTTCCGCGCCGGTCCGGATCGAATAGGTCAGCACCGTCGTCAGCGCGAAGACGTGGAACAGCGGCAGCGCCCCCAGCACGCGGTCCTGGTGCGGCTGCTCGCCGCCGACGAACACCACCATCGCATCGGCGTTCGCAACCAGGTTCGCATGGCTGAGCATCGCCGCCTTGGGCTCGCCGGTGGTGCCGCCGGTATATTGCAGCACAGCGACGTCGTTCGGCGAGACCGCGACCGGCACCGGCGCGCCCTTCGCCTTCAACAGCGAGTCGAACGTGCAATGGCGCGCGTCGCCGGGGGCATGGGCGATCTCGGCGCGCTTGAAGATCCGGTAGGCGATCGACTTCAGCGTCGGCAGCGCGCCGGCGATCGGGCAGGTGATGACGTGCTTCACGCCCATCTGCCCGGCGACCTTGAGGACTCGCGCATGGATCTCGGTGATGTCGCAGGTGGCGATGATCGTCGCACCCGAATCCTCGAGCAGATGCGCCAGCTCGCGTTCGACATAGAGCGGGTTGACGTTGACGACGATCCCGCCGGCCTTGAGAATCGCGAAGAACAGGATCGGATAATAGGGCGTGTTGGGCAGGCAGAGCGCAACCCGCGTACCCTTGACGACGCCGAGATCCTGCAGGCCCCGCGCGGCGCGGTCGACCGACTGCCCGAGCTCGGCATAGGTCAGCGTCCGCCCCATGAAGTCGAGAACGTTGCGCGACCCGAACCGGCGGACCGAGCTGTCGAGCATGTCGCCCAGCAACCGCGGCTGGCCCGGCAACGCTATGCCGACTGCGGTACCTGAAGTGTCGTGCATCTCGCTCTCCCTTACTCGATGTGCGTAAGCCATATTGTCGGCCGCTTCACCTTGACGTAAAGGTGAGGTATCGCACCTTAAGGGTAACCCGCAAGCGTTAACCGGGTCGACCGCAATATGAGAGGATCATCGTGACCAACGTCGTCATCGCCGGGTACGCCCGTTCGCCGTTCCACCTCGCCGGCAAGGGCGATCTCGCCCGCGTCCGTCCGGACGACCTCGCCGCGCAGACGATTCGCGGCCTGCTCGACAAGACCGGCGTCGATCCCGCCGAGATCGAGGACATCATCCTCGGCTGCGCCTTCCCCGAGGGCGAGCAGGGCCTTAACGTCGCCAAGCTGATCGCGCAGATCGCCGACCTGCCGATCTCGGTCGGCGGGATGACGGTCAACCGGTTCTGCGGCTCGTCGATGAGCGCGATCCACATCGCCTATGGCCAGATCGCGGTCGGCGCGGGCGAGGCGTTCATCTGCGCCGGGCTCGAATCGATGAGCCGTGTGCCGATGGGCGGCTACAACCCCCTCCCCAACCCCGCGCTCGCGAAGAAGAGCGCCGGCGCCTATATGGGCATGGGTGAAACGGCCGAGAACGTCGCGCGCCAATACCAGATCACGCGCGCCGAGCAGGACGCATTCGCGGTGAAGAGCCAGGACAAGGCCGCGGCGGCGCGCACCGATGGCCGGCTGTCCGACGAGATCGTGACGATCCAGACCAAGGCCGGCCCCGTCAGCCAGGACGGCACGATCCGCGCCGGGACCACGACCGAAGCGCTCGCCGGCCTGAAGCCCGCGTTCAGCGCGGAAGGTTCGGTCACGGCCGGCACGTCGTCGCCGCTGACCGACGGCGCGTCCGCGGTGCTCGTCACCTCGGAAGAGTTCGCCAAGAAGCATGGCCTGACGATCCTCGCGCGGATCAAGTCGATCGGCGTGTCGGGTTGCGCGCCCGAGACGATGGGCCTCGGCCCGATCGGTGCGTCGAAGAAGGCGCTGGAGCGTGCCGGGATCACCGTCGCCGACCTCGACGTGGTCGAGATCAACGAGGCGTTCGCCAGCCAGGCAATCGCCTGCATCCGCGATCTCGGGCTGAATGACGAGACGATCAACCTCGATGGCGGCGCGATCGCGATCGGCCACCCGCTCGGCGCGACCGGCGCGCGGATCGTTGGCAAGGCCGCCGCGCTGCTGGCCCGCGAAGGCGGCCGCTATGCGCTCGCGACGCAGTGCATCGGCGGCGGTCAGGGCATCGCAACGGTGTTGGAGCGCGCATGATGGTCGATCAGGTGAAAAAGGTCTGCGTCATCGGCGCCGGCGTGATGGGCGCGGGTATTGCGGCACAGGTCGCCAATGCCGGCATTCCCGTGCTGCTGCTCGACATCGTTCCCCGCGAGGGTGACGACCGCGATGCGGTTGCCAAGGGCGCGGTTGCCAAGATGCTCAAGACCGACCCCGCGCCCTTCATGTCGAAGCGCGCGGCCAAGCTGGTCGAGACGGGCAATATCGACGATCATCTCGACCGGGTCGCCGAGTGCGACTGGATCGTCGAGGCGATCGTCGAACGGCTCGACATCAAGCAGGCGCTCTACGCCAAGCTCGAGGCGCTGAAGCGTCCGGGTACCGCGGTCTCGTCGAACACCTCGACGATTCCGCTCGGCAACCTCGTCGAGGGCCGCTCGGACCAGTTCAAGGCCGACTTCCTGATCACGCACTTCTTCAACCCGCCGCGCTACATGCGGCTGGTCGAGATCGTCCGCGGTGCGCACACCGACGTCGCGGTCGCCGAGAAGGTCGAGGATTTCGTCGATCGCTTCATGGGCAAGCGGATCGTCCGCGCGAAAGACACGCCGGGCTTCATCGCCAACCGCATCGGCACCTATTGGCTGGCGATCGCGATCAACGCGGCGATGGACCAGGGGCTGACCGTCGAGGAGGCCGACCAGATCGGCGGCCGCCCGATGGGCGTGCCCAAGACCGGCATCTTCGGCCTCGTCGATCTCGTCGGCGTCGACCTGATGCCGCTGCTGTCGAAGAGCCTCTCCTCCACGCTGCCCGCCGGCGATCCGTATTTCGATACGGTCCGCGACATGCCGCTGGTCGACAAGATGATCGCCGACGGGTTCACCGGCCGCAAGGGCAAGGGTGGTTTCTACCGCTTCGACAAGGCGACGCGCACCAAGCTGTCGCTCGACCTCGCGACCGGCGAGTATCGGCCCGAGGCCAAGCCCGCGGAACTGCCCGGCAAGACGGGCAAGGATCTCGCCGCGCTGATCGCCGAGCCGGGCAAGATCGGCACCTATGCCTGGACGATCCTCGGCAACACGCTGTCCTATGCGGCGATGCTCGTCGGCGAAGCCGCAGACGATATCGTCGCGATCGATGATGCGATGAAGCTCGGCTATAACTGGAAATACGGGCCGTTCGAGCTGATCGACCGGATGGGACCGGGCGTTCTCGCTGCGCGCCTCGCCGACGAGGGCCGCGACGTTCCCGCGATCCTGACGACCGCGGGCGATCGTCCGTTCTACCGCGTCGAGAATGGCCAGCGCCAGTATCTCACGACGGGCGGCGACTATGCCGACGTGCCGCGCGCGGACGGCGTCGAACTGCTCGAGGACATCAAGCTGCGGTCGCAGCCGATCCTCCAGAACCTGTCGGCATCGCTCTGGGATGTCGGTGACGGGGTCGCCGCGCTCGAATTCCACACCAAGATGAACGCGCTCGACGACCAAGTCGTAGCGCTCATCAACGAGGCGATCCCGGTCGTCCGCGAGCGCTTCAAGGCGCTGGTTGTGTATAACGAGGCGTCGAACTTCTCGGCGGGCGCAAATCTCGGCGCGGCGATGTTCGCGGTCGGGGCGGGCCTGTGGGACATGGTCGAGGCCAGCGTCAAAGGCGGGCAGCAGGCATACAAGGCGCTCAAATACGCGCCCTTCCCCGTCGTCAGCGCGCCCGCGGGCCTCGCGCTCGGCGGCGGGTGCGAGGTGCTGCTCCATTCGGACGCGGTGCAGGCGCATGCCGAGACCTATGCAGGGCTCGTCGAATGCGGCGTCGGGCTCGTCCCCGGCTGGGGCGGCAATGGCGAGATGCTCGATCGCTGGACCAAGTCGGGTACGCTGCCCAAGGGCCCGATGCCGGTGCTGACCAAGGTGTTCCAGGCGGTCTCCACCGCGCAGGTCGCCAAGTCGGCGGCGGAGGCGAAGGAGATGATGATCCTGCGCAAGGACGACGGCATCACGATGAACCGCGACCGGCTGCTCGCGGACGCCAAGGCCAAGGCGCTGTCGCTGGTCGAGGGCTATGTCGCACCAGAGGCGCCGACCTTCCGGCTGGCGGGCGAAAGCGGCCGTACGGGGCTGAGCATGGCGGTCGCGGACTTCCACAAGAAGGGCATGGCGACCGACTACGACCTCGTCGTCGCGGATCGTCTCGCCGAGGTGCTGACGGGCGGTGAGGCCGATCTGGTCGATACCGTCACCGAGGACCAGCTGCTCGACCTAGAGCGGGCGGCGTTCATGGCGAGCGTGAAGGACCCGCGCACCCAGGCGCGCGTCGTCCACATGCTGCAGACGGGCAAGCCATTGCGGAACTGACCGCCGTCATCCCCGCGCAGGCGGGAACCCATAGTGGCTGACTCGTGCGCATGGTCGCGACGTCTGCCACTACGGGTCCCCGTCTCCGCGGGACTGACCATTTGCTGTTCATGACCACGATTTCACACACTCAGATCAGTAAGAAGACTTGACTTGTCTTCCGACGAAACTAGGGCGGTTCAATAACTGCCGTATACGGCAACAAGGTCGCGCTAACGTCGCTGGCCTTACGAGAGATTAACGACCGTACATATACGGCGGACCGACAATTTTAGGAGAGGAGAGAAGATGTCCCTTTTGATCATCGCCGCCATGCTTGCCGGTGCGCCCGCTACGGCGGAGACCGTGATCGGTCGCTGGAAGACCGAAACCCACAACGCCATCGTCGAGATCGCCCGCTGCGGCCCGTCGATCTGCGGCAAGATCCTGACCTCCGACGCGCTGCGCGCCAATCCTTCGATGAAGGATGCGAACAACGCGAACACCGCGCTGCGCAATCGTCCGATCCAGGGCATGCAGATGCTGAGCGGCTTCAAGGCCGACAAGGACGGCGTCTGGAGCAGCGGCCAGGTCTACAATGCCGAGGACGGCAAGACCTATAGCGGCAAGATCACGCCCGTCGGCGCGAACCAGCTCAAGCTGCGCGGCTGCGTCTTCTTCCCGCTCTGCAAGACGCAGACCTGGACGCGCGTGCGCTGAGGCGCCGCCACCACACTGCCTGTTTCCCTGATCTCCAGTACAGAGTCTGCTTCATGTCCCTGCGTATCAAAGCACCGCTTCTCCTCGCCTCCGCGCTCGTCGGCACCGTCGGCTTCGCCAGCGCCGCCTATGCCGACGCCTTCTACCTCCAGGCGCAGTCGGCGCGCGGCGCAGGCCGTGCGTTCTCGGGCGAAGGTGCCGATACCGGCCCTGACTCGCTGTGGTGGAACCCGGCGGCGATCGCCGGTATCCGCGACGGCAGCGCGACGCTGAGCGCAACCGCGATCCTGCCCAAGGGCGACGTCGTCGACACCGGCACGCGGATCTGCCGCCCGGGCCAGGCCTGCACGGGCATCAGCGGCCAGTCGAACTCGCGCGATCCGATCAACAAGGGCGTCGTGCCGTCGGGTTCGATCGCCTATCCGCTGAACGACCGGATCGCGGTCGGCCTGGCGGTCACCTCGCCGTTCAGCTTCACGACCAACTATGACGGCGACAGCTGGGCACGCTACAGCGCGGACAAGACGCGGCTGCGCACGATCGACATCCAGCCTTCGGTTGGCGTCGTGGTCACCGACTGGCTCCGCGTCGGCGGTGCTCTCAACGTCGAATACACCGATGCGAGCCTCAGCAACGCGCTCCCCAATCTGTCCGCAGCGCTGCCGGATGGCATCCAGGAGTTGAAGGGCGATGGCTGGGATTTCGGCTGGACCGCGGGTGTGCAGCTGCACAACGATTTCGCGACCGTCGGCATCAGCTACAAGTCGAGCATCCGGCATAACCTGAAGGGTGACCTCACCGTCAGCGGCCTCGTCGGTCCGCTAGCATCGTCGAACATGACCGTGTCGGGTGCCAAGGCCGCGTTCAACACGCCGGGTCAGGTGATCGTCGCCGGTCGCTTCCGCGGCACTGACAAGCTGACGCTCAATGCGCAGGTCGTCGCGTATAACTGGAGCAAGTTCGACACGATCGATCTCGGCGCGCCGCTCAACACCGCGATCCCCGAAAACTACATGGACAGCTGGAGCCTCGCGGGCGGCCTCGACTATGACGTCACGCCGAAGCTCACCGTGCGTGGCGGCGTGCAGCGCACCAAGTCGCCGACGCAGGACGGCCAGCGCGACGCGCGTGTCCCCGACGCCGATCGCTGGACCTATGCCGCCGGTGGCTCGTACCAGCTGTCGTCGCACATCGCGTTGGACGCCGCTGCGCAATATGTCGACTTCGCGAACACGACGATCGACCGCATCACCGCGGCCTATGTCGGCACCGCGGCGCAAACCAATATCCTGACCTCGGGTGCGTTGCGCAACGCCTCGGCAGTCGTGCTGTCGCTGGGCGGCCGCGTCACCTTCTAAGCGACTCCAGGGTAACGAAAAGCGGGGTGTGTCGCCGGTTCCGGCGGCGCACCCCGATTGCGTAGGGCGCTTGTCCGCCGGGCCGATGTCCTTGCGCAAACCTTGCGCGGGGCGATCGACGCCCTACGTCCGTGACCATGATAAGCTTGTATCTGGCAGCCTTGCTGTCGGCGCCGACCGCGTCCGTCCATCCGATCGGCCCCGACGCGGCGAAGTGCGCCGCGGGGAGTTCCCATCCCGCGCTTCTGGTCGAGGTCACGGGCTTCAAGAACCGCGCCGGCACCGTCCGCGTGCGCGTCTTCGGCGGCGCGCCCTCGCGCTATTTCGATAAAAAGACTGCGCTGCTCCGGACCGAGATCGCAGTGCCGCGCGACGGCAGCGTCGCGGTCTGCATGCCCGTCGCGCAGCCCGGCGTGTACGCCGTCGACGTACGCCATGATTATAACGCGAACGGCAAGACCGATCGCAACGATGGCGGCGGCGCCTCGGGCAACCCGCACGTGACGCTGTTCGACATGCTGTTCTCGCGCAAGCCCGATCCGAAGACCGTCCAGGTCAGGGTCGGCAACGGTGCGACGGTCGTCCCGGTCACGCTCACCTATCTCCAGGGCGGGTCGATCAAGCCGATCCGCTAGCACTCACCACGCCACCGCCCCGCCGAGCCGGAGCGTACGCGGCCGCAGCGGCGTGTATTCGTTGCGTGCCGCCAGCGCGAAGGGGTTGCCGCCCGCAAAGCGATCGCCCCTGACGTCGAACACATTGT
Organism: Sphingomonas sp. Leaf28; assembly: GCF_001421685.1. Lineage (NCBI taxonomy): Bacteria > Pseudomonadati > Pseudomonadota > Alphaproteobacteria > Sphingomonadales > Sphingomonadaceae > Sphingomonas > Sphingomonas sp. Leaf28. The sequence continues at coordinate 787,353 of NZ_LMKX01000007.1, forward strand.
CGATCGTCCCGGTCAGCCTTACCCGCCCCTTCGACCATGTCGTCCCGAGCTGCGCGGCGCCGTAATCGCCCTGCGATACGTCGAGCGGCGCCTGCGTGCCGACCGTCGACCGGCCGACATAGCGCCACCCGCCATCGACGCTCATCCGCGCCTCGCCGCCCAGCGCCCACGCATAGCCGATGCTGCCCGAAGCCGCGAAGGGCGGCGTGTTGGGTAGTCGCGTTCCGACCTGACGGCGCAGCGCCGGATCAGGATCGGACACGCGCGTATCGTTGAGGAACATCGCCGCGTCGAGCCGCAAGCCCGGCAGCACCACCCAGTCGACGCTGGCCTCGACCCCGCGAATATGGCTGTTGCCGAGATTGGTGGTGAACGGGAAGCCGGTGCGATCGACCAGGTCGGCCTGGATGTGACGCCAGTCCGTCACCGACAGACCGACGGATCCGGCCAACCCGGTCGCCCCGCGACGCTCCTTGCGCAGGCCGATCTCGCCGACATGGATGCTGTCGGGGACGAGGTCGGCGACCCGCCCGACACCGGCCGCCACGGTGATCCCGCCGGTCCGGAACCCGGACTGGTAGCGTGCATAGGCAGCGAGCGACGGCGTGAGCAGCCACGACGCGCCAAGCGTCGGGTCGACGCGTGTCGAACTGCGGCCGCGGATGAAGTTGGTGGTCTTCAGGCTGGCGATCGGATCGCCATCGGTGCGCTGGTGCGTCAATCGTCCGCCCGCGGTGATCGTCAGCGCCGGCGTGACCGCCACGCTTGCCTCGCCGAACAGCGCGGCATCGAACGTACGGTTGGTGACGCCGACGATGTCGCGCAACCGGTTCGGTGCGCCGTACATCCGCGCATAGGCGTCGCGCGCATGGATCACCGCCATCCCGATCAGCCACCCGCCACCGTCCTTGCCAGTCCGCGACAGCCGTGTCTCGTGCGAGAACAGCCGGCTGCGCTCGTCCGTGTCGTACGCGATCGGGACATTCGGCCGACCGGGCCTGGTCGCATCGAACCGGCTGTCGGCATCGCGGTGGACCAAGCCGGTCGCGGACACCAAATGCAGCCCGTCCTCCCACCGCCGGTCGACGACGATGCGCCCGAGCAGATATTGCTGTTCGAACGGCTGCGCGAGCAACGACGCGCGCGCCAGCGACCCGGCGCCGCGTTCGGCATATTGGAGATCGGGTGCGGACACGTGCTGCGCGACGATCCCGGCATCGATCGTCCAGCCGTGCGCCGGCGCGACACGAACGTCGAACCGCCCGCCGGTCGTCGAGACCCGGTTCACGTTGCGCAGCTTGCGCAAGACGTCGTCGATATAGCCGCCCTCGACCAGGTTATACGCGACCAGGCGCACGCCGACCGCATCGCGCAGAAGCGGCAGGTTGATCATCCCGGCGATGTCGCCACCCGGCGCGCCCGACCGGGTCGTGCTGATCCCGCCCGAGACGGTGGCAGAGCGGTCGGTCAGGTCGACCGGGTGCGGGACCAGCCGGACGATGCCCCCGATCGCGCCCGCGCCATAGAGCGTCCCCTGCGGTCCCTCGAGTATCTCGACCTGCTCGACGTCGTACAGGTTCAGCCCTGGATCGGGGCCGTTATACGCGACCGGGACCTCGCCGAAATACACGTTGGCGGTCGACTGGGTCGGCCCCGTGAAGCTGCTGTCGGCGACCCCGCGGATGAACAGCTTGTTGCGGCCCGCACCAAGCGCGGTGCCCTGGAGGATCGGCGTCGCGGCGATCGCGCGGTCCATGCCGTTGGCCGCGTCGGCTCCCACCCGCGCGATGCCGTCTGCCCGAAAGATCGTCAGCGCCCCTGGAAAGCGAAGCTGCGAGGTCGCGCGCTTCGTCGCCGTCACGACGACGTCCGGCGCCGGCTCCGTGTCCGGCACGACCGGCGCCACCACCCGGACGACGGGGTTAGGCACAGGCCGGACGGGGCGCGGCGCGATGCGGCGGCGAACGATCCTGAAGCTGTCGGGGCCGAGGCGTTGCGCGGTATAGCCGGTCCCCGCGAGCAGCCGATCGAGCGCGTCGGATGCGGACAACACGCCTTTTACCCCGGCCGCCCTGGCCTGTCCGAGCCCGGGCTCCGCGCTGCCGATATCGACGCCAGCCTGTTGCGCGAGCACCGCGATCGCGCGGTCGAGCGGCCCCGGCGCAACCGCGATCGACCGCCGCACCGCTGCGTGGACGGTGGCGGACGGCAGCACGGCAAACGACGGCACGGCAAGCAGCGAAACGGCAAAGCGGAGGTTAAGGACCGGCATGGCCTCCCACCAGACGCCAGCGGCCATCGACCTGCTCCGCACGCGCGCCGATCAACGCGGCCGCGCGCGGGATCAGGCGATCGGCGCCCCCGGTGACGCCGATCGACCCGGTAAACGGAGTCTCGAGCAACCCCGGCGCGACCTGCACGACGACACCCGTGCTGCGTTCCAGCGCGGCGGCGACGAGACGGACCGGCGTCCGCTGGAACACGAGCCGCCCGTTGCGCCAGCCGCCGACATCACCGACCGCCACCCCCGACAGCCGCGGCGCCTCCCCGTCGAGATGCGACAGCGCGGCCCCCGCGGTCAGCATGATCCGCTCCTGCTCGGGCTGGAACATCACCGCGCCCTCCGCCACCTGCACGCCGAGATGCGGACCGACGCGCGCGACGTTGAAGACCGTGCCGACGTCCTCCAACCGCATCGTCCCAGACTGCACGACGAACGGATGAGCGGCGTCATGCGTCACGTGGAAGGTTGCCTCACCGCGCTCGAGCGTGACCAGGCGCGCGGCGCCGTCGTCGATCGCGAGCTTGGTGCCGCCATTCAGCTCGATCCGGCTGCCATCTGCCAGCACGACAGCGCGCCGCACGCCGCTGGGCGTCTCGACGATCCGCATCGCGCGATCAGTCTCCAGCGGCAGCATCACGACGCCAATTCCCGCGGCGGCAAGCCCCCCGAACGCCGCGAGCGCCCAGCGGCGGCGCGGTGCAGCACGATCGTCGTTGGCGGCGGTGAACGGCACCGTATCGGACCAGTCGGGCGGCGTCAGCGCATCGTCGAGTTCGGCATCGGCACGGGTCAGCGCGTCATAGGCGTCGCCATGCGCGGGATCCGCCTCGAGCCAGTCGGTGAACGCGTGCCACTCCTCCGCGCCCGCGCCCGGCAGGCGAAGATGCCACGCCACGGCCTCGTCCGCCGCGGCATCGACGTTGGTCTGGCCGGTCCACTCATCGACCATCGCGCTGGTCCTCCTCGTGTGGAAGACGTCCTGCCCGCGCGACATCCGCACCGGAATCAGGCCGTTGCACGTGAATTCTCAGATAGGCGCGATGCAGCAGCTTCTCGACGCCGCTGACGGTGATCCCCATCCGCTCGGCGATCGCCTTTTGCGGCAGGTCCTCGAACCGGTACAGGCGAAACGCCGTCGCGACGCGGTCGGGCAACCGGGCGAGCGTCGCCTCTACGCGCGCCAGCCGTTCGCGGGCGATCAGCGCGCGTTCCGCATCGGGCTGTTCGTCGGCCCCCGACTGCGTCTCCATCCAGCCGGTGTCGCGATCGACGCGGCGGACCGCACGACGGCGTCGGTCGACCGCGATGTTGTTCGCCATCCGGCAGATATAGCCGACCGGTTCGGCGATCGGTCCGCCGGTCACCGTCTCCAGCTTCAGCCAAAGGTCCTGCAACGCGTCCTCGGCCTCCTCCACGCTGCCGAGCCGGGCGACGAGCAGCCGCAACAGCATCGCCCGCTCGGCGAGGAACACCGCGCGAAGCCCGCCCAGCGTCATGCCGGCGCGCGCCGGGCATCGCTGCGGAACATCGCCGCCAGCGCTAGGATCGCGACGCCGTTCTGCAGCAGCGCGTGCCACCCGGCCCCGTCGGTGCCGAACGCCCACAGCATCAGCGGCAGCAGTGGATAAAGCGCAAGACTGGTGACCAGCCCGACCGTCATCGACCGTCCGGGAAGCCCCAGCGCAGTCAGCCCGGACGCGAGCGGCGCGCCTGCCAGCCCGGCCGCGCGTGCGCCCGCGATCAGGATCAACAGCGCGGTCCCACCGCCGAAGCTCGCCCCGCCGAGCAGCACGAGCAGCCGGTTACCCCCCAGCGCAAGGATCAGGACGATCGGCAGCGCGACCGCCAGTGCGATCCCGGCGCTGCGCCACACCGTGTGCCGCAACCCGGCGAGATCGCCGCGCGCGACCTGCGCGGCGAGAACGGCATAGCTCGCCTGGCTCAGCAACACGGTCGGTTGCGCCAGCAGCGCGGTCGCGCGCTGTGTCAGTGCCAGCAGCCCCGCCGCCGCCGGACCGAGCAGCCAGCCGACCGTCAGCGGCGCGAGGTTGGGCGCCAGTTCGCGCACCGTGATGTCGAAATTGGTGATCAGGATGAACCGGGTCAGCCCCGCGGTATCGCGCGCCGCACCGCGCCACGGCCCGCGCACCGGCGCGCCCTTGGCCAGCCGCCGCCATGCGACGAGCCCGAACCCCCACATCGCCAGCCCCTCCGCGACCGCGGCGACCAGCCAGACCGCGAGGAACCCGATCAGCCCGCCCCCCGCGAACCACACCCCCAGCGCACCGATCAGCCGGATCAGCGGCGACACCGCCTGGTGCAGCCCGATCAGATCGAACCGCCCGGCGATCTGGAGCAGCCCCTGCGGAGTCGCGCGCACCGTCGCGAGGACCGCAAGGCTGTAGGGGATGGCGATCGCGATCGTGTCCGGTGACCAGCCGAGCCGCGGGCCGATCAGCGACACCAGCAGCGCCGCGACGAGGATCGCGACGATCCCGCAGCCGAGTTCGATCACCGCCAGGAACCGGACGATCCGCGCGAACCCGGCGTGATCCCCGCGCTCCAGTGCGATCCCGCCATAGCGGACCACGCCGTGGAACCCCGAAAAGGCCAGCACGCTGCCGACCAGCACCGCATAGGCGTTGACCAGCACGAGTACGCCATAGTCCGCCGCGCCGAGCCGGTGCGTGACGAGGACGAGATAGATCAGGCTCATCACCCCGGCCGCGGCCTTGCCGCCGAGCAGGTGGCCAAGGTTGGCCAGCACCAGCATCACGCCCGAACGCGCCTGCACAGCGTCACCTTGCGCGGTGGGAAGAGGACGAAGCAACGATCGCATCGACGCCCCTTAGGCGCACCCCGATGCAGCGACGACTGGAAAGTTCCATCATTCGTACGCGATGACAAAATATTTAGTGAGGGCACCCCGGAGTCGTGACGTCTACCGGCCATGAAGATCGGCTTTCTGTTCAACCACGACCAGGTCCACCAGGTCGCGCACGCCCTCCCGACCGCGCTCGCGATGGCGCAGGGCTATCCGCATGCCGAGATCGTCGTGGCGACCACCAACGATCGCCTCACCGCAGAAGTCCGCAGGCTCTGCGATCGGCTCGGTGTCACGGTGACGCTGAAGCAGCTCGGCCTGCGCCGCACCTCGACGCGCGCACTGGCGAGCACGCTCGAATGGGCTGTGCCGGTCACCAAGATCGGCATCTACCGCGACAATCTCGATTTCTTCCGCTCGCTCGACGCGCTGGTCGTCGCCGAGAAGACGTCGCTGCTGCTCAAGACGCGCTACGGGCTCGACGATCTCAAGATCATCCATACCCGTCACGGCGCCGGGGACCGCGCGATCGGCTTCAACGCGCACAGTGCGACGTTCGATCACGTGCTGGTCTCGGGCACCAAGATCCGCCAGCGCCTCCACCGCGAGGCGGGCGTCCCGTTCAACAAGATGAGCCTGATCGGCTACCCCAAGTTCGATCTGATGCCGGAGCCCGCGCCGCGCCTGCCGTTCCAGGCCAACGGCAAGCCGACCGTGCTCTACAACCCGCACCCGTCGCCGCATCTGTCGTCTTGGTACGCGCAGGGCCGCGCGGTGCTCGAGCATTTCCTGCACGACGATCGCTACAATCTCATCTTCGCGCCGCACGTCATGCTGTTCCACCGCAAGTTCGTGCTGACGATCGACAAGTTCCGGATCGATCGCGCAGGCGTGATCGACCAGCGGTTCCTCGACGCGCCCAACATCCATGTCGATCTCGGCAGCGCGGCGTCGACCGACATGACCTACACCGCCGCCGCCGACATCTATCTCGGCGACGTCAGCAGCCAGGTCTACGAATTCCTCCACACGCCACGCCCCTGCCTGTTCCTCGACGCGCATGCGACACCGTGGGAGGGCGATGCGAACTATGCGCACTGGCAGGCGGGCGAGGTGCTGACCGGCAGCGACGGTCTCGGCGATGCGCTCGATCGCGCGGTGGCGCAGCATGATCGCTATCGCCCGGTCCAGCGCGCGCTGTTCCAGCGCAGCTTCGAACTGACCGCCGAACGCTCCGCGGTGCGCGCCGCACGCGCGGTCATGAGCGTGCTCGGCGATGCGACCCCGAGCGTGCTGCCCGAGCGCGAACCGGAGACGATCACCGGAACGCAGGGGTTGCGCGTGGCCTGAACCGCCGCGACAAGGCGGATCTTTCAGGCGCCACGCTCCGGCGCCGACCGAGGATCGACCGAACGCCGTGGCTCTACGCAAGGATATCTGGCGCCCCGCCATCGTGATGGCGACCGCGGAGGCGATCATCGCCAAGGGGTCGATCGCGGGCTTTCCGCTGATGTGGCTGCCACCGATGGGCAGCTTCCAGTTCCTCGCCGACCCGTTCGGGCTGTGGCGCGACGGGCGGCTCTACGTGTTCGTCGAGACCTATGACTATCGCGTGCGGATCGGTGCGATTGAGGTGCTCGTCTATGATGCGGACTTCCGCTTGGTCGACCGCCAGCCGGTGTTGGCCGAGCCGTGGCATCTGTCCTACCCGCTGGTCTTCGAAGCCGAGGGCGAGACGTGGATGTTGCCCGAGGCGCATCGCTCGAACCGGCTGACGCTGTACCGCGCGGTCGATTTCCCGACCCGGTGGGAACCCGCGCACATAATCGAGCTCGATCACGTCGCAGTCGACGCAACCCCGGTCTTCCACGACGGCAAATGGTGGCTATTCTACACATCAGCCGACCGAGAACCCGACAAGATGACCGCGCTCCACGTCGCGCATGCCGAGCGGCTGGCGGGGCCGTGGACGCCGCATCCGGCAAACCCGGTGCGCGTCGATGTCGCGAGCGCGCGACCCGGGGGGATGCCGCGCGTGATAGACGGGCGGATCGTTCTGCCGGTGCAGGATTGCAGCCACACCTATGGCGGCGCGATCCGGCCGCTGACGATGACCGTGCTGACGACCGAGGCGTTCTCGGCGGAGGTCGGCGACGCGCTGGTCGCGCCGGCATCGTGCGCGCCGTTCGTCGAAGGGCTGCACACGCTGGCCGCTGCGGGGCCGGTGACGCTGGTCGACATGAAGCGGACCGAATTGTCGCTCCACGGCCTCTCGATCGAAGCGGTGCGTGAGGTCAGGAAGCTCGGCCGCGCGATCCGAACGCGCGCATCCGCTCGAGGATAGCGCGCCCGGTCGCCGCGAACCGTTCGGGCCCGAACGTCGCCAACACCCGGGCGCGGCCGGCCTGCCCCATTGCGGCCAGGCGTGGCGGATCGGCCAACAATCTTGACAGTGCGTTTGCCAACGCGACCGGATCGCCGGGCGGAACGGTGAAGCCGGTCTCGCCCTCGACAATGCTGCCGGGGAGTTCACCGACCGCCGAGGCGACGACCGGCAACCCCGCCTGCATCGCCTCGTGCGCGGCGACGCACAGCCCTTCGGATCGCGACGGCTGCACATAGACGTGACAGTCCGCCAGGAACGCCGCCGGGTCCGCGGCATAGCCGGCGAACCGCAGCGTCGTCACGCCAAGCGCCTGCGCGCGGGCGCTCAGGGCGGCGCGCTCCGCACCGTCGCCGGCGATCACCACCTCGTAGCGCGTGCGAGTCTCGACCAGCGCCAGCGCCTCGATCAGCACGTCATAGCCCTTGACCCGGTGGAGCCGGCCCAGGCTGCCAATCCGGACCGTCTGGCCTTCCCGCCACGGCAGCGCCTGCCGAGCGGCGGGATCGGCGCGGAAGATCGACCAGAGGATGAGGCGGTCGGGCGGCACGTGCAACCGCTGCGCGGTGAGCGCGGTGACCGCGGCGGAGTCGCCGACCCACAGCCGCGAGAGACGCTGCATCGCGCGCAGCAGGATCCGGTTGGCGAGCTTGAGGAACGCGGCATGCTGCCAACTCACCACCGGCCAGCCGCGTCGCAGGCCGACGATCTGGCCGAGCAAAGTGGCGCGCGTTAGCGACGTCCACAGGTGCGTCGGCGCCCAGTGCCGCAAGCTCGCGTCGAGCCAGCGCAGCGCGGCGGCGTGATCGGTCTCGCCGCCGTCGCGAACATGCACGTCGAACCCCGCCGCGCGTATCGCCGTCTCGCCGCGTCGATCGCGCGCGGTCAGCGCGAACACCACGACCTCCGCGCCGCCGTCGCGCAACACGCCGAGCACCGCGGGCACCGGCGATGCCGCACCACCGCCTTCGACCGAATTGATCACATAGGCGATCCGTATCGGGGCCGAACTCACGCCCGCACCACCGCGAACAGGTCGAGATACGCTTCGGCGACCGCGCCGATCCGGTGGTGCGCGACCGACGCTGCGAGCTGCCCCGGATCGGGAGGCGATTGGTCCAACATTCGTGCGATCGCCTCCGCGAGCGCGGCGGTGTTGCCAAGCGCGACGACGCTGCCCGCTCCGGCCAAGTCGAGCAACCGCGTCGCCGGGGTGCAATCGGTCGCGACGACCGGCCGCCCCGCCGCCAGCGCCTCGACCAGCACCGCGGGATACCCCTCGAAATCGGATGCCAGCACGAACAGCCGCGCGGTATCGAGCCAAGGCCGGATATCGGCGACATAGCCCGCCAGCTCGACACGGTCGGCGATCCCCAGCGCGTCGGCCTGGCGCCGGAGCGCATCCGCCTCGGGGCCGTCACCGACGATCACCAGCCGCCCCGACCCGTCGGGCAGCGCGGCGAACGCTGCGATCAGGCGCGCAAACCCCTTTTCGGGGACCAGCCGACCCGCCGCCAGCACGACCGGTGGCCGGGTATTGGGGATCGGCGTCGGCGGCGGGTTGCCATCCGCCAGCGCGGGCAGCGCGATCGTGGTCGCGATAGCGTTGCGCAGGATCCTGTTGGCCTGATCGCGCGCGACATCGGACAGCGTCACGACCGCCTGCACGCGTCGCAGCAGATAGCGCATCCGATGCTCGAACGCCCATTGCCGCAGCCGTCCGCGTTGCGGCTTGTCGAGTGCGGCGCTCACCTGCGCGACGATCGGGATGCCCGAGCCGCCCAGCGCGGCAGCGACGGGCCAGTGAAAATTGCCGGGGATGAACACGCCGTCGAACGCACGCCACGCAACTAACGCGCGCGCCGCGCGGGCCAAGCGAGTCCGCGAACCCCGGCCGCGCGGTATCGGCGGTTCGGCGAGAATGATCTCGACCCGGTCGCCCGCCAAGGCGCGGAGCGGCCCCGTGTCCGCCCCAGCGAAGATCGTCACCGCCGCTCCACGCTCCGCCCACGCGGCGGCGAGACGGACCGCGACGCGCTCGGTGCCGCCCAGCGCGAAATCATGGAGGACGATGAGGATCGAGGGCGCAGCCATGACCGCGCGGTTAGCGCCGACCCCGCCCCGAAGCCAAGCTTAGTTACGTCGAACCCCCGGTCGAACGATACCCCGCCCGTCTGCGAACGCTATGCATGAGGCGACCCGCAGCCAACTATTGCACTCGATCCTGATAGGATCACTTGGGCATCAACACAGGTAGCAAATCCCGCGACAGTTCGGCTAAGGCCAGTTCATGCAGCAGGACACTTCGGTAAGCCCCTCGGATCATGCAACTTTGCCGCAGCGTGGCATTGCGTCGATCGCCCCCGCGCCGGCGCTGCGCGCCGCCGAACCCTATGCCCGCGACGAACTGCTGCACGAGATTTTCGACGCTACGCGCGCCGCGGATCCCGACGCCGTTGCGCTCCGGCTGATCGGCGCAGACGAGGAACACGACCGCAAGACGCGCTGGACCTACACTGATCTCGCGACGCGCAGCCTCGGGCTCGCGCATCGCCTGCGCGCGATGGGGATCGGCCGTGGCGACCGCGTCGTGCTGTGCCTGCCGCGCGGGCTCGACCAGTATATGGCGATCCTCGGCGTGCTGCGCGCCGGCGCCGCTTATGTACCTGTCGACTGGGGCTATCCGCAGGACCGCATCGACTTCATCGTCGAGGACAGCGAGGCCGCGCTCACGATCACCGTCGCCAGCCGCGTCGGCACTCTGAAGGGCGCCACGCTCGCGCTCGACGCGGCACTTGGCGACTTGGCAGCGGAACCCTCCGAACCGATCGGCCGCGACGTCACGCAGGCCACGCCGCAGGACCTTGCCTACATCATCTACACCTCGGGCACGACCGGCCGGCCCAAGGGCGTGATGATCACGCACGGCAATGCGTGCCACCTCGTCCGCTCCGAAAGCGCGATCCTCGATCTCACCCCTGCCGACATCGTGTTCGGCGGGTTCAGCCTCGCCTTCGACATGTCGGTCGAGACGATGTGGAGCGCGTTCTTCGTGGGCGCCGTCGTGCTGGTCGCGACCGAAGCGCTGGCGACCAGCGGCCCCGATGTCGCGATCGCGCTCGCCGAGGCGGGCACGACGATCTGGCACGTCGTCCCTTCCCTGATCGCGCTTGTTGAGCATCCGGTGCCGACGCTGCGGCTGCTCAACATGGGCGGCGAGGCGTGCCCCGCCGATCTGCCGCGCAGGCTCGCGCGCCCCGGCCTCCGCCTGCTCAACACCTATGGCCCGACTGAGACGTCGGTCACCGCGACCTGGACCGAGGTGTTTCCCGGCAAGCGAATCACGATCGGCAAACCGCTGCCCGGCTACACCGCCTGGGTGGTCGACGAGCACATGCAGCCGGTCGCCGATGGCCAGGAGGGCGAACTCGTCATCGGCGGCCCGGGCGTCGGCGTCGGCTACGTCAACCGCCCCGATCTGACTGCCGAGAAGTTCATCATGACTCCGTTCGACGGCCCCTCGGGCGCGCCGGCGCGGATCTACCGGTCGGGCGATCTGGTGAAGCTCGACGCGGCGGGCGACATCGATTTCGTCGGCCGGATCGACACCCAGGTGAAGATCCGCGGCTTCCGCGTCGAACTCGCCGAGATCGAGGCGGTGATCGGCGAATGGCCGGGCGTCGCACAGACCGTCGTCCAGCTCTTCACCGATGACGACGGCGCGGAGTTCCTCGCCGCCTTCCTGATCGCGCGCCCGGCCGAGGAGATCGACCTTGTCGGCCTCAAGGCGCGCGTCGCCGAGCGGCTCCCCAATTACATGCGCCCTGCGGGCTATCAGTTGCTGTCGCACCTGCCGACGCTCCCCGCCTCCGGTAAGGTCGACCGTAAGGCGCTGGTGAAACCCGAGATCACTGTGACCTCGGACCGCGAGATGGTGCCGCCCGCCACCCTGATCGAGCAAAGCCTGCACCGCGTCTGGAGCGAGGCGTTCGCGCCGCAGCCCGTCTCGGTGCTCGACGACCTGTTCGAGGATCTCGGCGGTCATTCGCTCAAGGCCGCGCGGCTCGTCTCGGCGGCACGCAAGGTCCGCGGGCTCGAAGGGCTCTCGCTCGAAGACGTTTACGCCGCGCCCACCATCCGCGCGCTGGCGCTCCGCATCGGCGGCACCACGCCGGTCGCGATCCTAGACGAGACCAGCTTCCACCACATCGCCCCGTGGAAGCGCCGGCTGTGCGTCGCCGCACAGACGCTCGCGCTGCTGCCGATCTACACGCTGGCGGGGCTCCAGTGGTTCTCGCCCTATCTCGCCTACACGCATCTTGCCGGCGACATGCCGCGGGTCGACGCGCTGATCCTCAGCGGGCTGTTCTTCACGGTCGTACCGATCGCGTCGATGATCCTGTCGATCGCGCTCAAATGGCTGATCGTCGGGCGGTTCAAGGCGGGCGATTACCCGCTCTGGGGCAGCTATTATTTCCGCTGGTGGCTGGTCCGCCGGATCATCGGCGTCACCGCGACGCCGTATCTCGCGGGCACGCCGATGATCCGCGGCTATTACCGGATGCTCGGCGCGACAATCGGCAAGCGCGTCCATATCGGCACCGGGATCATCGATACCGCCGACCTACTGCACGCCGACGACGATTCGATCATCAGCGACCAATCGGTGCTGTCGACCAGCTCGGTTGAGCGCGGGTTGCTCCGCCTCGGTACGGTCACGCTCGGCAAGGGCGCGTTCGTCGGGTCGATGGCGGTGGTCGGCCGCAACGCCGCGCTCGGGGACGATGCGATGCTCGACGACCTGTCCGCGCTGCCCGCCGATACCGTCATCCCGGCAGGCCAGCGCTGGGCCGGCTCGCTCGCCGCGCATGACGGCGATGCGCCACGCCGCCCGGCCAACCCCGCCCCGCGCCGCCTCGGCCCAGCAATAGGCCTGCTGCTCTGCGCGCTGATCCTGCCGCTCGTCGCGATCCTGCCGATCGCCCCCGGGCTGATCGCGCTGATGGAGCTCGACTGGGCGACCAGCGGCTATGCCTATGTCGCGGTCGCGCCGCTGCTCGCGGTCACCTATGTCGTGATGATGTGCGTGTTGACGGTGGCGGCCAAGCGGCTGATCCTCGGCCGAGTTGCACCTGCGACCTATGCGCTGAACAGCGGATTCTACGTCCGCTACTGGTTCGTGCAGCAGATCAACGACCTCGCCTTGCGGCTGCTCCACCCGATCTTCGCGACGCTGTACGTGGTGCCGTGGTACCGCGCGCTCGGCGTGAAGGTCGGCCGTCGCGCCGAGATCTCGACCGCCAGCGCGATCGTGCCCGACCTGGTCGAGATCGGCGAAGAGAGCTTCATCGCCGATTCGGTGATCTTCGGCGCGGCGCGGATTGGCCACGGCACGATCGAACTAGCGCATACCAAAATTGGCCGCCGCAGCTTCATTGGTAATTCCGCGCTGTTGCCCAGCGGCACGCAGATCGGCGACGAAGTGCTCGTCGGCGTCCTCTCGAAGCCGCCGAGCGACCCGTTGCTAGCGACCGAGGCGGGCAGCACCTGGTTCGGCTCGCCCGCGATCAAGCTGCCCGTGCGGCAGGTCAACACGATGTTCGACGAGGGCGCACGGTTCAATCCGTCGCGCGCGTTGATCGCCACGCGACTGTCGATCGAGGCGGTCCGCACCACCTTGTCGCTGACCGCGTTCCTTGTGTTCTTCAGCCTGTTGTTGTCGGTGGTCGGCGATCTCGACGATCTCGACAATGGCGGGCTGGTCATCGCGACGACCTTCCCGTTCCTCTATGTCGGCTTCTGCCTCGCCTGCGGGATCTTCGTGCTCGCGCTCAAATGGCTCGTCGTCGGCCGCTACGAGGTGACCACCGCGCCGCTGTGGAGTACCTTCGTCTGGCGCACCGAACTCGTTACCGCGACCTACGAGAATCTCGCGGTCGCCAACCTGCTCGAACCGTTGCGCGGGACGCCGTGGATCGGTCTGTACCTGCGACTGATGGGCGCGCGGATCGGCAAGCGCTGCTACATCGACACCACCGACCTGACCGAGCACGACCTGGTAGACATCGGCGACGACGTCGCGCTCAACGACTTTGCAGGGCTGCAGACGCATCTGTTCGAGGATCGCGTGATGAAGGTCGGCGCGATCCGCGTCGGCGACCGCGCGACGATCGGCTCGCTCGCGATCGTGCTGTACGATGCCGAGATCGGTGCGGATGCGCAGCTCGGCGATCTGTCGGTGGTGATGAAGGGCGAGACGCTGCCCGACGGCACCAGCTGGGACGGGAGCCCGGCACGGATATCGGTCGCGGCGTGAGCCCGATCTGGCACGACGGTCCGCTCGACACGCTCGCCTGGGACGGCCAGTCGGCAGTCGCATGGAGCGTCGCCGAGACGGGGCCGCTCGCCGCCGGCCAGCAAGGCGACGCACGCGCGATCCGGCACGGTCTGACCTGCGCGCTCCTCCGCAAACTGGCCGGCGGGGCCACCGCCGTTCGGCTGGCTCGCAGCACCGCCGGCGCACCGATCGTTGCCGCGCCCGAGGGCTGGCATCTGGGCCTCTCAAGCCGCGGCGCGCACTGTCTGATCGGCGTCGCACGCGCGCCGATCGCGGTCGACCGCGAAGTCGTCGACGATCACCCGCCGCTCTGGGACATGCTCACCCCCACCGAAGCCGACGCCCTCCGCCGCCTCCCCACGCCCGCCCAACCGCGCGCATGGCTCCGCCGCTGGACGATCAAGGAGGCGCATGCCAAGCTCGTCGGCGAGCCACGCCGCATCCGCCCCGAAGCGATCGAGACGATCGTGCGCGATCCGGTCAACGCCGTGGCGCATTTCGAAGGCACCTCGCGCTGCTGGAGCCGTTCGACCGGCGACGCGATCGAAACCGTCGCGCACTGGAACCGTTGAGTGACCATGATCCTGACCCGCCGCTACGAAACGAAGGACCGCGCCGCCGTCCTCGCCATCTTCGATTCCAACCTCCCCGACTATTTCGGCGCGGGCGACCGCGAATGGCTCGAGGAAACGCTCGACGATCCCGACGGCCCCGCCTTCGTGGTCGACGTCGATGGCATTCCCAGCGCATTCGGCGGCTACGAGATCTGGGAGCATTATGACAAGGCGCTGCTGTTCTGGGGCATGGTCGCACGCGCGCACCATGGCTCGGGGATAGGCAAGCTGCTGCTGTTCGAACGGCTGCTCCATGTCGCGACCAGCGCCGAGCCGGCCACGCGTTACGTCACTGTCGACACCTCGCCGCAGGTCTCGCCCTTCTTCCAGCATTGCGGCTTCGAGCTGACCAGCGTCTGGCCCGGCGGCTATCGCTCCGGCATGGACATGCACGAACTCCGCTTCGATCTCGCCGCGACATCGCCCGCCGACCTTATCGCAGCGCGCGATGCGGCGCTCGCCCGGTGTCTCGCCGGGTCGATGGCAGGGCGGCCATGAGCGCGCGTCTTCCCGATGCTTTGGCCTCGTGGGCGGAGGCCGCGCGCGTCCGATCGCTGAACGCACACGATGTCCGGCCGACGGCACGCTATGTCCTGTGCTGGCTTCAACAGGCATTGCGCGCACGCGACAACCCGGTGATCGACGCCGCGATCTGCCTCGGGAACGATCTGGGGCTCCCTGTGCTCGTCTATCACGGGCTGCGCGAGGATTACCCCTACGCGTCCGATCGCCTGCACCGGTTCATCCTGGGGGCAAGCCGCGATCTCGCGCGCGAATGCCGCCAGCGTGGGATAGCGAGCGTCACCCATGTCGACCGCGCGGAAATGCGCGAAAAGGGGCTCGTCTATCGTTTGGCCGCAGACAGCGCCGCGGTACTGGTCGAAGATCAGCCGACCTTTGTGGCGCGCTGGCAGTCGGAGCGGTTCGCCGCTCGAACCGATCGCGTGGTATTTGCCGTCAACGCCGCCTGCCTCGTGCCGCCTGCACTGTTGGGCGACGATATCGGCTCTACCAGCGCATTCCGACGCCGTCATGAGGCCGTCCGCGCGGACTGGCTGGTCGCGTCGGACGTCAGGCCGTCCGTCCCCGCCTATGACGGCCCTCTCCCGTTTACGCCCGATCGGCTGGCTACGGATGCCGAGATTGACTGTCTGGTCGCCGCGGCAGCGATCGACCATTCGCTGCCGCCCAGCGCGATGTTTCCGCTCGGACGCGACGGCGCGGTGGCGAAGCTCGAACGGCTGATGGACGCGGTGTTGCCGACCTACGCGGCCGTGCGCAACGATGCGACCAACCCGGCCGGCGCGAGCACGCTGTCGCCCTATCTCCATTTCGGCATCGTCGGCCCGCGCGAGATCATGGCGACGGTCGCGGCCGCGGACGCGCCCAAGGGCGCCAAGAAAAAATTCACCGACGAACTGCTCACATGGCGAGAATGGTTTCAGTACCAGGCGCGCGCGCTGGCCGCGCCCGAAGCCTATGACCGGATCCCGGCATGGGCACGCGACACGCTGGAGGCGCACGCCACCGACCCGCGGCCGGAGCTCGAGACGCTCGACGCGCTGCTGCACGGCGAGACTCGCGACGAAAGCTGGAACGCCTGCCAGCGCCAGTTCCTCGTCGATGGATGGATGCACAACAATCTGCGCATGTACTGGGGCAAGCGGATCATCGCGATGACGCCCGACCCGCAGACCGCCTGGGCGACCGCGTGCTATCTGAACGATAGGCTCAGCCTGGATGGCCGCGATCCCTCCACCTATGGCAATATCGCGTCGTCGTTCGGCGACGGGTCGCCCGGCAAGGACGGTCCTCCCATCTACGGCAAGGTGCCCACCCGGTCGGACGGATCGACCCGCCACCGCACCGGCGGTCCCGAATGGCTGCACGCCGCCGCCACGCGATCGCGACCCGAACTGACGGTTCCGGACGCCGTGCCGACCGACCTGTATCTAGCCGGAAAGCCCCAGCGCTAGCGACGCTTTACCCCGGGTCAGCCGGCTGCCCCCGTGCGCGACGCAACATGCGGACATCGCGGGATATCTTCTGCGTCGTGCGGTTTCCGTCCGAGAATAAAATCATCGCGGAATCGCGCATCTCATGGCGCGTCGGCACGTTACCACGACATGAGCCATACAGCGGATGTCCGATATCTCTACCGCCCGATCACCGATCGCCCCGACTATGACTGGCCCGAGGGCAAAAGGCTGGCAATTTACCTCGGCGTCAATCACGAGGTTTTCGACTTTGGCGGTGGCCTGGGGGCGGAGCTGGCGCCGTCGCAGACCGATCCGGACGTCATGAACTATGCGTGGCGCGATTATGGCAACCGGGTCGGCGCGTGGCGGTTGTTCGATCTGTTCGACAGGCTCGACCTGCGCACGACCGCGCTGCTGAACGCCGACATCCTCGATTGCTGTCCGGGGCTCGCCGAAGCCTGTCGCGATCGCGGCGACGAGATCGCGGCACATGGCCGCTCCAATGCCGTGGCGCAGGGCAAGATGTCCCGCTCGGACGAACGCAGCATGATCGCGGACGTCACGCAGCGCTTGGCTTCGCTCGGCGTCCGTCCGACGGGATGGCTTGGCCCCTGGATCTCGGAGAGCAACGACACCCCCGACCTGCTCGCCGAAGCCGGATATCGCTATGTGCTGGACTGGGCGCATGACGACCAGCCGACCCGCCTCGCGACCGCGGAGGGCAGCCTGTTGTCGATCCCTTATTCGCAAGAGATCAACGACTTGCCCGCCGTGATCCAGCGCCATCAGGAAGCCGAAGGCTTTGCCGGCATGATCCGCGCGGCGGTCACGCAACTGCTATCAGAAAGTGACCGCCGCCCCTCGGTCCTGGGGATCGCCTTGCATCCGTACATCATGGGTCAGGCGCACCGCGTCCCCGCGCTCGCCGGCATCTTGCAGGAACTGCGCGAGGTGAACGACCCGCGGATCTGGTGGACGACGGCAGGCGCGATCGCCGAGCATGTCGAGACGCACGACCTGGCGGTCTGACCGCCGCCAATCCTAGCGGCGACGGTCGGCGATGTACCGATTGACCTGCTCATCGAGCACATCCAACGGCAGCGCGCCTTGGCTCAGGATCGCCTCGTGGAAGTCGCGAATGTCGAAGCGGTCGCCGAGCTCGCGCTTTGCCCGATCGCGCAGCTCTGTGATCTTGAGCTGGCCGACCATGTAGCTGGTCGCCTGCCCCGGCCAGTTAAAATAGCGATCGACCTCGCGACCGATATCCGTCTCCGACACCGAGCTGTTCGCCTTGAAATACGCGATCGCCTGTTCGCGGGTCCACCGCTGCGAATGAATGCCGGTGTCGAGCACCAGCCGGATCGCGCGCCAGACCTGGAGCGACAGCATGCCGAACCGGTCATAGGGAGTCTTGTACACGCCCATCTCGTTGGCGAGCCGCTCCGAATACAGCCCCCACCCTTCGACATACGCGCCATAGCCGCCGAACTTGCGGAACTTCGGAATGCCGACGAGCTCCTGCTGGCGCGCGATCTGGAAGTGGTGGCCCGGCGCCCCCTCGTGCGCGGCGATGCCGGCAACCTGCACCTTCTGCGTCTGGTTCATGTCGACCAGATTGACATAATAGATGCCGGGGCGCGCGCCGTCGGCAGAGGGCGGATTGTAGAAGGCGGTCGACGCGGTCCCCTCGCGCCACTTCTCCACCGCGCGAACCTCGAGCGGTGCCTTGGGCAGCGTCCTGAAATAGCGCGGCGCGGCGGCCATGACCGAGGCGATCACGCCGCGCGCGTCGCCCAGATACTGTTCACGGCCCGCCGCGGTATTGGGATATTTGAACTTCGGATCGGTGCGGATCCGGTCGAAGAACGCCTCGAGCGTACCGGTAAACCCGACCTCGCGCTTGATCGCTTCCATCTCCTGACGGATCGCAGCGACCTGCTTGAGGCCCAGCGCGTGGATCTGGTCCGCAGTCAAATCGGTCGTGGTCGATGTCTTGAGCCGGTCGGCATAATAGGCCACGCCGTTCGGCAGGCTCCAGGCGCCAAAATTACCCTTCGACTGCGGCTCGTTCTCGTCGAGCGCGGCAAGCAGCACGCCGTAGCCGGTGCGGAACGGCCCCGTGAGTGCCGCGCGGCCGTCGGCCAGCAGCTTCGCCTTGACCGCGGCGGGTGCGGACAGTGCGCCGACCTTCTTGCGGAAGTCCGCCCAGACGCTCGAATCCGCGCCGGTATCGAACGGCGCGCCGGTCACGATCGCCTTGGCGTCAGCGCGCGCGGGGGCAAAATTGACCTTGTTCGGAATGATGCCCGCCGCCGCCTGCGTCCGCATCGTCGCGGCTACCTCGCGCATGACACGTTCGGTATCGCGAAGGCGCGCGACATAAGCCGTCGCATCGGCGACCGTATCGACCTTGTGGTTGTTGATGAGGAGGACGGGGATCTCGCCCGCCGGGCTGCCGTTGGTCGATACGGGAAACCGCAGCTTGCGGAACTGCAGCGACTGGCGGCCGCGCTCGACCTCATATTCGAACAGGCGGTAGCTTACGCGGGCGCTCTCGCCCAGGTCCGCCGGTTTGAACTGCGCGTGCATCGCCGCCAGTTGCCGCTCGGCGAGCGCCTCGGCGCGCAGCGATGCAGCGTCGGTATAGTCGTCGAGCCGGTCATAGTTGGTCTTGAGGCCGAGCTGCGTCTGCGATTCCGGGCTCAGCGCGAGTTGCTCGTCATATGCCCGATCGAGAAACGCGAGCAGCGCTGCGTCCTGCGTGACCGCTTGCGCTGGCGCTTGCGGCGCGGCGAGATTGGCCTGGAGCAGCGGGACGGCGGGAAGCAGGGCGAGGGCTAAAGCTAAACGCATGAAATCTCCGATCGACCCGCTTATCGCGCCGCGTCGGAGATAGTGCAATCGGCTCTGGCGCTCGTCCAGTCCGACCGCAAACAGGAAGTCGGGCGGCCGGTACTGAACCGGCCGCCCTTGGGATCAACGCGCCGTGCCGCGACGAACGATGTTGACGATCGCCAGCAGGATCACCGCGCCGACGAGCGAGATCAGGATCGACTGGATGTTGATCGCACCGTCCATGATCGACGCGCCACCGATCAGCGGCGTGATCAGTAAACCGGCGAGAAGCGCGCCGACGATGCCGACGACGATGTTGAGGAAGATGCCCTGTTGCGCGTCGGTCCGCATGATCATGCTGGCAACCCAGCCGATGAGGCCGCCGACGACGAGAAGGATGATGAGGTTCATTGAAAGCGCTCCTGGACGATGATGGTACGAATGCCTCAACCCCCACACCGCCCGATACGTTCACTTCGCGCGCACCAACCCGATTTTCAGATTGGTGCACCGATACCAGTGCCGTTGGTATATTTCTGCCACGACGTGTGGAACCGGAGTGCCCCGCGCGACGCTAAGCGAGCATGATCACGCCCTCCGCAAAGCCGCTGCACGCGCCAACGCTGCACCATCTCGAACAGCTGATGACCGGGTTGCTGGAGGGCGTGATCCTGATGGATCCGACCGGGGTGATCCTCAGCGCCAACCCAGCCGCGCTCGCCATGCACGGCGTGAAAGCGGTCGAGGATCTCGGTGACACAGCCGATGCCTATGCGTCGCGGTTCCGCCTGCGGTACCGCGATCGCCGCACGCTGCCGCGCCGCGACTATCCGTTGATGCGGCTGCTTAAGGGAGAGAGCTTCCCCGATCTCATCGTCGAGGTCACGCCGGTCGACGCGGATGAGCCGTGCTGGGTGCATCAGGTCCGCGACATCGTCATGGACGAGGATGGCGGCGAGCCGGACTGCCTGGGTCTGGTCATCAACGACGTGTCCGAACGGTTCGATGCGGAGGATCGGTTCGAGGCGATGTTCCACGCCAACCCGGCCCCCGCGTTGATCCTGCGCGTCGCCGACCAGCGCTATGTTCTCGTCAACCAGGGCTTTCTCGACCTGTCAGGCTATGGCCGCGACCAGATCGTCGGCAAGACGCTGTTCGACTTCGACTTCCTCGCCGATGTCGAACGCAAGCCGTTCGTGAAAACGCAGGTCGCAGCGGGCGAGACGATCCCGCAGCTCGAAGCGGAATTGCCGCGCGCCGGCGGCGAAACGACGCTCGTCATCCTCGCGGGCCAGCCGATCGAGGTCGCCAATCAGGACTGCCTGTTGTTCACCTTCGCGGATCTCGAACCGCGACGGCGTGCGGAACATGCGTTGAAGGCGAGCGAGCGCCACTTCGCGTCGGTCTTCGCGATGGCGCCGGTCGCGATGGTCGTGACCGAGGTGGAGGGGCAGATTTTCGAGATCAATGCCGCGTTCCGGACGCTGACCGGGTATGATGACGAGGCCGTGGCGGGGCGCGTCGCGGACGACCTGCAGCTGTGGAACGACGCCGCGCAGCGCCAGGAACTGGAGGCCGAAATCGCCGCGCGGAGCGGGTTTCGCAACCGCGACGTTCAGCTGCTGCACAAGACCGGCGCCACTATCGACTGCCTGGTGTCGGCCGAGCAAATTAGCGTCGACGGGACGCCCTGCGTGCTGTGGCTGTATCAGGACATATCTGCGCGCCGCCGCGGTGAACTCGCGCTGGTCGAGGCGATCGATGCAGTGATGAAGGATGCCAACTGGCTGAGCCGGTCGATCATGGACAAGCTGGCGACGCTGCGAAATCCGCGATCGCAGACGCAGGCCCCGGCCCCCGCGGTCGAGCTCAGCAAGCGCGAACGCGAGGTGCTCGACCTGATCTGCCAGGACATGGACGATGCAGCGATCGCGGAGCGGCTCGAGCTGTCGCGCAACACCGTGCGCAATCACGTCGCGCGCTTATACGCCAAGATCGGCGTGAACCGACGCAGCGCCGCGATCGTCTGGGCCCACGAGCGCGGCGTTGGCGCCTGAATGAAGCGCCAGTCCGCGCGTCAGACGAGGGCCCGTACCGCCCTCGCCAACGCGTCCATGTCGGCCATCGTGTTGAACAAGCCGGGCGTCACGCGCACGCACGCTCCGGAGGCCAAACCTTCGCGGTGGACCGTGAAGATGCCGAAGCGGTCGAGCAGCGTCCGCGCGAGCGCTACATTGTCGGCCGTGCTCGTCTTGCCGGCTAGACGGAACGAGGTGATGCCCCCGTGCAACGCCGGATCGGTGGGCGTCAGCACCTCGATCCCGGGGAGCGATGTCACCCGGTCCACCCAGCGATTGCGCAGCGCGGCCAGGCGATCCGCCCGCCGCTTGCGCCCGATACCCGCCTGGAACGCGAGCGCGGCAGGCACGCTCAACGGCGCGGCGAAATCTACAGTGCCGGTGTGGATACGCGCCTCGATCGTGTCGCGGTCCGAGGCGGAGTTTGCCGCGTCCCGATCGATCGCCGAAAGCGCCGCACGCCTGATGTGGATCGCGCCGACGCCGAGCGGTGCGCCAAGCCATTTGTGGCAGTTGATGCCGACATAGTCGCACTCGAGATCGGCGAGCGTCATGTCGAGCTGGCCCCAGCTATGCGCGGCATCGACGATCGTCGCGATACCGCGCGCGCGCGCCAGCGCGGCGATCTCTCGGACCGGCAGGACGAGTCCGGTGCGATGGCTGCACTGCGTCAGCAGGATGAGCTTGAGCCGCGGGTTCGCGGCCATCGCCTGCGCATAGGCCTCGATCAGCGACGCGCGCGTTGCCGGCTCGGGCAGCGCGATCCGCAGCACCGACACGCCGCGGCGCGCCTTCAGACTTTCCATGCATGCCTGCATGCTGTCGTAATCGAGATCGGCGTAGAGCACCGCATCGCCCGGCGTCAGCCGGTTATAGCCGAGAATGAGGGCCTTGAGCGCCTCGGTCGCGTTGCGCGTGAACGCTACCTCGTCGGGCGCGACGTGCAGTTCGGCGGCCAGCGCATCGCGCGCCGCGCGCCAGTCTGCGAGCATGCCGCGCCTCGTGTAATAGCTCGTGTCGCGGTTCACGCGTGCGACATTGTCCTGATAGGCTTCAAGAACGGGGCGGGCCATCATCCCCCAATTGCCGTTCTCGAGCTGGATGACCTTGCGGGTCACGTCATACTGCGACGCGACGTTCTTCCAGAAGAGTGCGTCCCCCGTCACCGCGCCCTGCGACGAAGGACCGGCCGGCGACGCACTGGCGCGCGCGATCGGCAACACCGCGGCACCGGTGAGAAACAGGCGGCGGTCGACGACATACCGCATCACAAGTTCATCCCCAAGCGAACGTAATATTGCCCACCATCGGTATCGTAGGGTGCGTTGCGCGAGTAGATCAAGCCACGAACCGCCTGGTTCGTCGCCTCCGCCGGATAGGTGTTGGCGACGTTCTCCGCCCCCACGCGCACGGTGAAATGCCCGCCGAACGGGTAGCTGGCGGAGACGTCGAACAACGCGATCGAACCGAACTGCTGAAACAGTTCGCCGGTCGCGTTGCCCGTGACGTCCGTCCACGCCCCGTAATAGCGGGCTCGGGCGAGGAACGAGACCGCGCCGATATCGTAGCCGAGCGTCGCAGTGCCGTTATGCCGGGGCAGCCGCTCCTCGAAGATGCGGCGTTGCGTCTCGTTCGGGATCGCGGCGCTGACGCCGCTGCCGACCTTGGTCTGGTTGTAATTGTAGGCGAGGCTGAGGCTGGCGCGACCCGGTCCGACGCGATGCGCGTAGGACAGCACGGCATCGATCCCGCGCGTGCGCGTGTCGAAATCGTTGGTGAAGTACGACACCGCCGTGAAGCGTTGCGGATTGGCGAACGTCGCCGGCACCGCGAAGGTCTGCGACTGGCTGAAGCGATTGTCGACATCGATCTGATACGCATCGACCGACCCGGTAAGCCCGAAGTGCGTCTGGAACGTCAGCCCCGCGGTACCGGTCTTCGACGTCTCGGGCGTCAGTGGCTTAGCCCCCAGGGCGATCGCCAGCGGATCGCTCGGCGACAGGCGGCCCTGATTGAAGACTTGCAAGGTCGTCGTGTCGAGTCCCTGCGTGGTCTGCGACGTGTTGAGCTGCGCCGGGGTCGGTGCGCGGAAGCCGGTCGAGTAGGTCCCGCGTGCCGCGATCCCCTTGATCGGTTCGAACCGGGCGGACAGCTTGTAGTTGAACGTGTCGCCGAATGCGGAGAAATCCTCGTACCGGCCGGCGGCGCCCAGCGTCACCGTCTCGACCGGCTGCCATTCGAGATCGAGATAGCCTGCATAGCTGGTCTGATCGAACACCCCCGCAAGGCTCGGGCTGAAGCCCGGAAAGCCGTTGGAATTGGGCGCGAGCCCCGTCGCCGCACCCGCACCGATCGCATAGGATGCGGGATCGCCCGCCGAGACTTCGTACGTCTCGCGACGCCGTTCCGCGCCGAATGCGACGTTGACCGGATGCGCGGTGCCGACCGGCAGGCGATAGACGAAATCGGCGTTCAGGTTGAACTCGCGCTGTTCGAGCTGGCCCAGATAGAAGCTGGTCGGGCTGGCGGGCCCGAGCGACGCGTTCAGGCTTTCTTTGAGCGTGTAGGCGATGCGGCTGCGACCGACCGCGGCGCTGAGATCATAGCTGAACCGATCGCTCAGCTCGCCCCGCAGCCCGCCATCGCCCTGATAATCGCTGAACGTCGTACCGAAGCGCGGGGTGAAGCCGACCGGATAGACGCTGCGGAACGAGAAGCCGGGAAACGCGCTGCTGGGATTGTACACCGTGCTGGTGCCGGCCGGGTTGCGCCAGTTGAAGTCGGTGACGCCCTCCCCCTGTTGCGCGGTGCCGAACAGATACAGCGTGGCGGCGTCGGCGAATGCATAATGCGCGTCGATCGCACCGCGGATCCGCTCTTCGTCGGGCTGGCCCCAGCGTTGCACGGGGTTGGGGACGACCAGGCCAGGATTGGCGGCCTGGAACGCGAGCGCGTCGGGCCGCTGGCGGGTGCGCGAGGTGGCCTCCGAATGATCATATTCGCCGGTGACGACGATCGCGCCGCGATCCCCCAGCGCGATACCGCCGCGCGCGCCGGTCTGATATTCGTTGCCGTCGCCTTTGTAATATTGCGAGACCTGGCCGAACGCCTCCATCCCCGCGGTATCGTCGAGGATGATGTTGACGACGCCAGCGATCGCATCCGAGCCATATTGGGCCGAGGCGCCGTCGCGCAGAACTTCGATACGCTTGATCGCCATAGAGGGAATTCCCGCAAGATCGGGGGCCTGTGCACCGCGCGTGCCGAGCAGTGCCGAGCGGTGATAGCGCTTGCCGTTGACGAGCACGAGCGTCTGGTCGGCGGACAGGCCGCGCAACGTGGCCGGGCGGACGAACGCCTGGCCATCGGCGGCGGGGAGCCGCTGGACGTTGAACGACGGCAGCAGCTGCGCCAGCGTGTCCGACAGGTCACCCGAGACGCTCGATCGCACCGCGTCGCGCGACAGCACGTCGACCGGGGCCAGCGTGTCGAACTGGGTCCGCGAGCGATCGCGCGTGCCGGTGACGACGATCAGGCTGTCCGCCGCGTTCGCATCGTCGCCGGGCTGCGGCACCGTCTGGGCAAAGGCGGACGAGCTGGCGATCAGCGCGACCAACGCGCTGCAGGTGATGAATTTCATGATGCCCCTGGGGTTGCCGGACTGGATCCGCCGGTTCGGGAGCGGGCTAGCCACGCCGCCTTTCACGATCGTGACGATACTGGTGCAGATTGATGACATGGGACGGGCCGAGCCACCGCGGGCACCGGCGGAACCCGAGCGTCGCTAAAGTCTTTGGGACGACAGCAAGGAGTTTTGCCATGTCGTTGATTACCCGCCGCCAAGGTCTCTGGACGCTCGCAGGGGGCGTCGTCGCTGCGACGGTGATCGGCACGCGCGCCATGGCGCAGGCCATGCCCAAACCCGCGGCGCAGACGTTGGCGCTGATCGAGAAGAACGAAGGCCGCGTCGCCTTCTACGCGGTGCCGAGCGGGAAGCGCGTCGGCGTCATCGCGCTGGGCACGCAGCCGCACGAGATCGTCGCCGATCCCGCCGGGCGATATGCGTTCGTCGGCGATTACGGCGTGGAAACCTGGAAGGCGCCGGGCGCGGGCGGCCACCGGATCTGGGTGATCGATCTCGAGAAGAAGACGCTGGTGCGGTCGATCGACCTCGCGCCCTATGGCCGGCTCCACGCCGTCAGGATGGACTCGCGGGGACGGCTATACGTGCTGTCGGAGAAGGACAGCGTGCTCGCGCGCTTCGATACGCCGGCGACAGACGAAGCGCCGTCGCGACTGGTACCCGTCACCGGCGTGCGAAGCCACTATCTGATTATCCGCCGCGACGGCACGCGCGCCTATGTCGCCGATACGCTGAGCGGCGGGGTGATCATGGTCGATCCGGACGACATGAGCGTGGCGCCGGTCCGCCGGCACATCGGCGTCGCGCCCGAGGCAATGACGCTGAGCCGCGACGAACGCACGCTGTTCGTGATCGACCGGCCAAGCGGCACGCTGCACGCGCTCGATGCGACGTCGCTGGCCCCGCGGATGCAGCGAACGATGCGCGGCGAAGCGGTCCGGATCGTAACGCAGACCGATGGCCGGCTGATCGTGTCGAACACGCAGGACAAGAGCCTGTCGCGGCTGAACCCGACGACCTTGGCGGAGGAGGACTATCTTTCGCTGCCAGCGGCGGCACCGGGCCTGACGATCGTCGGCGACACACTCTATGCCGCGTTGCAGACCGACCGGGTGGCGATCGTCGACCTGCGCGCTTGGCAGGTCGTCGGGGGTTTCGCGACCGGATCGGCACCGGACTCCGCGGTGCTGATCCGGTAAGGCCGCCGAGCCCCCGGATCAGCACCGCGAGCTGGTCAGGCCTTCCTCAACTGCTTGACCGCGTGATCCGCCGCACGCGCGGTCAGTGCCATGAAGGTCAGCGACGGGTTCACGCACGAGATCGACGCCATCTGTGAGCCGTCGGTAACGTACAGGTTGGACGCGGCATGTGCCTGGCTCCACTCGTTGACCACCGATTTGCGCGGATCGCGACCCATTCGTGCGCCACCCATTTCGTGGATCGCGTCGCCAGGGACGTGTTCGCGTTCGTTGCTCTTGACGTTGGTCAGGCCCGCGGCCTTGAGCATCGCCTCGCCCTGCGTCCGGGCATCCGCCATCATCTTCAGTTCATTGTCACGGAAGGTCACGTCGAAGCGGGCCAGCGGGACACCGAACCGGTCGACCTTCGATGCGTGCAGCGACACCTTGTTGTCGGCATAGGGCAGGCATTCGCCGAACGCGCCCATGCTGAACCGCCACGGCGCGTATTTGCGCATGCCCTGCTTCATCGATGCGCCGAACCCGACCGGCGCCGCAGGATTGCGGAAGGCGCTGCCCTGATAACCATAGCCGCGCTTGAAGCCGACATCCTCGGTGCCGCCGATATTGCGGAAGCGCGGGATATAGACGCCGCCCGGACGGCGGCCGAATTCGATGAATTCCTCCATCCCCGGAATGTCGCCCTCGACGCCGACGCGGAAGATGTGATCCATCACGTAGCGCCCGAGCGTCCCGCTATCGTCGAAATAGCTGCGGTCGCTGCCCGGCGCGCGCGAGTTGAGCAGGATCTGTGTCGAGGCGATCGTCGAGGCGCAGAGGAAGACGAGATCGGCCTGCACGGTTTCGGCCTGGCCGGTCTTCGCATCAATGTAGCGGACGCCGGTGACCTTCTTGCGCTTGGCGTCGTAGACCAGGTTGGTGACGACCGAGTCCGATTTCAGCGTCAGCCGGCCGGTCGCGCGTGCGGCGGGCAAGGTGACGGCCTGCGTCGAGAAATAGGCACCGAACGAACAGCCATTGCCGCACTGGTTGCGGAACTGGCACTTGGTGCGGTTCTGGTCGGGCTTGTCCTCGGTCATGTTGGACAGCCGCGTGTTGATCAGCTTCCGCCCGGGGAACTTGGTCTCGAGGCCCTGTTTCAGCCATTTCTCCGCGACGTTCATCGGCATCGGCGGCTGGAATTCGCTGTCGGGCAGATAGGCGAGGTTCTCGCGCGAGCCCGACACGCCGATATATTTCTCGACATAGCTGTACCAGGGCGCGACGTCGTCATAGCCGATCGGCCACTCGCCATCGATGCCGTCGCGCTTGTTCGCCTCGAAATCCGCCGGGCTCCAGCGGAAGCACCAGCGACCCCAGATCAGCGACTTGCCGCCGACCGCGCCGGAGCGGATCCAGTAGAACTTGCTGCCCTCGTCAAACGCATAGGGGTTCAGCCGGTCGTCATTGTGGAACTCGCGGTTGCTTGGCTGGACATAGCCGTTCTTGGCGATGAAATAGTCGCTGTCCATCAGCGGCTTGGGCATGATGTTGCGCGCGGGCACCTCATAGGCAGGCTTGCCGTCATAGGTGTAGCCCTCGCCATGCTCGACCATCTTGCCGCGGTCGAGCATCAGCACGCGCAGGCCCTTTTCGGTCAGTTCCTTCGCAGCGAAGCCGCCGCTGACGCCCGATCCAATGACGATCGCGTCGAACCTGTTGGTCTCGGCCATGATCTTCCTCTCCTAATAAGCTGTCAAAAACGCCCGGGTCAGAACCGAAGAGCGCGCAGTGTCCGGAAGCTCGTGGTGATGTCGGGCAGATAGGGCGCGGGGGCCTGGTCGTTCTCGACATAGAAATGCCGGACGCCGGCACTGGCCTTAAGCTTGAACAGCGCACCGAAATCGACCGTGCCCGCCCCGACCGCGGCCATGCTGCGGTCCGGGCGCATGTCCTTGACGTGATAGGCGTAGAGGCGCGGCGACAGGCGCTCGATCAGCGTCGTCAGGTTTTCACCAGCGTGCAGCGCCCAGTAAAGGTCGAGTTCGAGCTTCACGAGCGCGGGGTCGGTCTCCTTCAGCAGCCGCTCGTACAGGCTGACGCCGCCCGGCTTGGTGGTGAACTCGAAATCATGGTTGTGATAGGCGAAGCCCAGCCCGGCCTTTTTCAGGTCGGCCGCGAACCGGTTGAAGTTCGGCAGCGCCGCGGCCCAGCCCTGTTCGTTGCGATGCTCGTCGGTCATGTAGGGCAGCACGACCGTCGTCGCGCCAAGCGTCTTGGCCATCGTGACCGACTGGTCGAAGCGCTGGAGCAGCGCGTCATAGCCAATATGCACCGATGGCGCGGTCAGACCGAGCGTGTCCATCGTCCGGCGCAGCTTGGCATGGTCCATGCCCTCGAAGCCGCCACCGCCATATTCGACCTCGCGGTAGCCGATCTGCGCGACCTGCTTGAGCGTCCCGAACGGATCCTTCGAGAAGATGTCGCGGATCGTGTAGAGTTGCAGGCCGATCGCCTTCAACTGTGCGGCGGAGGCGGTGGGGACGAAGGCGAGCGCGGCCGCCGCGCCGGAGCCGGCGAGCAGGGTTCTACGGCTGAGGATCATGCGGAATACACCTTGTTGACCTGGGAATAGGGGAATGCGCCGTTATACTCGCCCGGCACCGGCAGATATTCGCGCTCCTGCGTCATGCCGATCTCAGACGTGTAATAGCCGGTGATCACGAGCTGTCGGAACGCCTCGAAGAACACGCCGCCCGACGGGATCTGGTCGTTCATCGCGAGCGTCAGCAGCGCATCGTGCTGCGCCGCGGTCGCGCGGGCGCCGGGCACCTTATAGTCCTTCGCACAGCGCGCCTCGATCGCGTCGAGCCCGGCGAGGATCGGCGCGCGGTCCGCGGGTGCGGCCCAGTCGGCGAGCAGCTTCTCGATATAGGCCGGCACGCCCGCCGCGATCGCGCCCGGCGTATCGGTGGTCGGGAGCACGCGTTCGCTGAGCGCGGTCATCAACGCGCGCTGCGGGGCCGTGAACACCGCGACGCTGGGTGGACCTTCGCTGATGACGGGGATGCCCGCCGCGGCGCCGGGCGCCTGCCCGACCCCGGCGGCGCGCGCGATCGGCGCGAATAGCGCGCTGCCGAATATGCCGACGACGCCGGCGAGTGCAGTTCTGCGGTCGATCATTTGCCGTCCTTTCCAAGATCCTGCGCGATCGCCGCCGCGGGCAGCGGACGGACCCAGATGTTGCGGAACGACACCGGGGAATCGTGATCCTGCAGCTGGATCGGCGCGGCATCCGCGTGCGCGGTATAGCTGGCGACCTTGCGCCAGATCGTCGTGCCGAGCATCGCCTGATGGTTCTGCACGAGCACGCCGTTCAGCAGCGCGGTGACATAGGCGGGCCGCACGAGGCTGCCGTCGGCGGCAAAGCGCGGGCGTTCGAACACGATGTCGTAGGTCTGCCACTCGCCCGGCTTGCGCGCGGCATTCACCAGCGGCGGCTTCCAGCCATAGACCGCGCCGACCGTCCCATCGGCATAGGTCGGGTTCTGCGAGCCATCGAGGATCTGCAGTTCGTAGCGCTGCATGAACCAGATCCCGCTGTTGCCGCGATCCTGCGAGCTCTTGGTCGGCGGGTTGGGCGAGCGGAATTCGAGGTGCATCTGCACGTCGCCGAAGCTCTGTTTCGAGACGAGGTTGTTCTCGCCGCCGCTTGCCGCGCGCGACGGGATCGTCAGCGCGCCGTTCGCGATCGGCCAGGCGATGCGATCGGGCTTCCACGCATCGAGCGAACGCCCGTCGAACAGCACGACCGCGTCGGCGGGTGCGCCGCCGGGGGTGGCGGCGGGCGCGACGACGATCGGCGCGGGGCGGTCGGCATCATGGACACGCCACTGGCCGCCGGGCAGCATCGGCGTGTCCTTGAACCCCGGCTTGTCCTGCGCCGCGACCGGCCCCGCCGTCGTCAGCGCCATCGCCGCGACGACGCCCGTCCTCACACACCTCTTCATGCTTTTCCCCCTCATGTCGCGTCGATCTCGCGATAGGCGGCGATCAGGCGATCCTCGCCCGCGCGGCCGGCGATCGAATTGCCGTGTTCCATGCCGATCACGCCGGTGTAGCGTTTCGCCTTCAGCCACTTCACGATCGACGCGAAGTTGATCTCGCCGGTCGATGGTTCGTTGCGGCCGGGATTGTCGCCGAACTGGATATAGCCGATCTCGCTCCAGCAGGTGTCGAGCGTCGGGATCAGGTTCCCCGACTGGATCTGCTCGTGATACAGGTCGGCGAGGACCTTGACCGCGGGGCTGTTGGCGCCGCGCGCGACCGCATAGCCCTGCGACACCGTCTGCATATAGACGCCGGGATGATTGGTGCGCGTGTTGAGCGGCTCCATCACCATCGCCGCCCCCGACGGCGCGACGATGTCGCCCGCGCGCCGCATCACGTCGATGACGCGTGCGGTCTGGATATCGACCGGCAGCTTCGGGTCCATGAAGCCGGTGACGACCGTCATCCGCGTCGCGTTGAGCCGCTTGGCGACGTCGAGCGAAGCGCGGATATCGGCGAGGAACGCCTCGCGCTCGGCGCCGTCATTGGCCCCCAACAACGGCCGCGACTGCGACCATTTGGGCATGCTGGCGACGAATACGCCCATCGTCATGCCGCGTTGCGCGAGCGCCCTGGCCATCTGCTCCTGCTCGGCCACCGACCGCGTCGCCGCCTCGTTATCCTCCCACGCGGTGAAGCCCTGATCCGCGGCATAGGCGATCTGTTCGATCCGCCCCCCGCGACTGGCGAAGCTGCCCTCGTGCGGTGCATAGGCCAGCGAGAAGCGCGCCGCGTTGCTGCTGCGGCGTTGCCCCGCGGCGATCCCCGGCACCAGCGGCGCGGCGGCGGCCGCGCCAAGCAGCGTTCTGCGCGAGAGCGTCATGCGACAATCACCGTCATTTCGAGCCCTCGGCCTTGAGATACGCGATGATCGCCGCGCGCTTGGCGGGATCGGGGGTGGCGATCGGCATCCGCGTGCCAGGCACCTTCTTCTGCGGCGCGGCGAGATAGTCGTTCAGCGTCTGCTCGTCCCAGCGCAGCTTCGACGCCTTCATCGCGGGCGAATAGTTGAAGCCGGGCACCGCTGCGGCGGCACGACCGACCACGCCGTAGAGATTGGGGCCGATGCCGTTGCGGCCGCCCTTCACGACGGTGTGGCAGGCGCGGCACGCGGCGAACGCGGGCGGCGAGGTCGCGGTCGACTGGGCGGTGGTCGGCGCGGACACCGTGACCGCCGCAACCGCCGCGACACTTCCCGCAACCAGAGCCATGAGCAGCTTCATTCATTCTCTCCCGGAGTCACTAAAGTCCATTTCTGGTCCGATCCCGCGTTGGCGATCACCGCCTCGATGAAGCGCATCGTGCGCAGGCCATCGGTCACGCCCGGATACCAGCGATCGTCATCGCCGCGGATCGCCGCGGCGAACGCGCGGTACAGGTTGGCGAACGCCTCGATATAGCCCTCGGGATGCCCCGCGGGGGTGCGTATCAACGCGGCCACGCCGTCGTGCAGTCCGGGGCCACCGGTCCGCACGATCTCGGCGGGACGATCGAGCCAGCGCAACGTCAGCGTATTTGGCTCCATCTGGGACCAGTCGAGCCCGCCGCGCTCGCCGTGGATGCGCAGCCGCAGCCCGTTCTCCTCGCCGGCAGCAACCTGGCTCGCCTTGAGCACGCCGCGTGCGCCGCCGTCGAACCGCAGCAGCGCGCTGACGTCGTCGTCGAGCCGGCGGCACGCGACATGCGTGGTCAGATCGGCGGACACCGAGTGCGCCGACAGCCCCGAGACATGCTCGGCAAGCTGGAATGCGTGCGTGCCGATGTCGCCGAGGCACCCGCCAAGCCCGGCGCGCGCCGGATCGGTGCGCCATTCGGCCTGCTTGTTGCCGTCGCTATCAATCGCTTGGCTGAGCCAGCCTTGCAGATATTCGACCTGGACGAGCCGGATCGCGCCGAAATCGCCGCGCTCGACCCGCGCGCGCGCCTCTTCGATCATCGGATAGCCGCTGTAGGTGAACGCCAGCGCGAACCGGCACCCACTCGCCTTGGCGGCGGCGGCGATCGCCTCGGCCTCGGCGACACTCATCGCCATCGGCTTTTCGCAGAAGACGTGGAAGCCGGCGTCGAGCGCCGCGATCGCCATCGGCGCGTGCAGATGGTTGGGCGTGACCACCGCGAGCGCGTCGATCCGCTGCTCCGCGGGCAATGCTTGTTCATGAGCGACCAGCGCGTCGAGCGACGGATAAACGCGCTGCGGCTCGAGCCCGAGCAGCTCCCCGGTCCGCGCGTTGCGCCCGCCATCGGTGCTGAACGCGCCCGCCACCACGTCCCAGTCGCCGTCGAGCGCGGCCGCCATGCGGTGGACCGCGCCGATGAACGCCCCCTCCCCGCCGCCGACCATGCCAAGCCGCAGCCGCCTCACGACCGGTCCCCCGACAGCCCGAGCAGCGCGCGGATCGCCTCGCGGTCGACGCCGCTGGCGGCGAAGTCGTCGAACGCGCGGTCACCCCGGCGGATCATGTGATCGCGGATGAACGGTGCGCCTTCTCGGGCGCCGTCTTCGGACCGTTTCAGCGCGCACTCCCATTCGAGCACCGCCCAGCCGTCATAGCCATAGTGCGCCATCTTGCTAAAGATCGCGGAGAAATCGACCTGCCCGTCGCCCAGCGAGCGGAACCGGCCCGCGCGGTCGACCCAGTTCTCGTACCCGCCATAGACGCCCGTTCGCCCGGTCGGGTTGAACTCGGCATCCTTGACGTGGAAGCACGAAATCCGTTCGTGATAGCGGTCGATGAAGTCGAGATAATCGAGCTGCTGCAACACGAAGTGCGACGGATCGAACAGCAGCCGCGCGCGCGGATGATTGTCGACCGCGGCGAGGAACCGCTCCCAGGTCGCGCCGTCATGGACGTCCTCGCCCGGATGCACTTCGAACGCGCAATCGACGCCCGCCTCCTCGAACACGTCGAGGATCGGGGTCCAGCGACGCGCGAGTTCGGCGAAGGCTTCCTCGATCAGCCCGGCGGGGCGTTGCGGCCAGGGATAGACATAGGGCCATGCCAGCGCGCCCGAGAAGGTCGCATGCGCGGACAGGCCGAGATTGGCGCTGGCGCGCGCGGCGAGCTTGACCTGCTCGACCGCCCATAGCTGCCGCTCGGCAGGCTTGCCGTGGACTTCGGGCGGCGCGAAACCGTCGAACAGCGTGTCATAGGCGGGGTGGACCGCGACCAGCTGGCCTTGCAGATGCGTCGACAATTCGGTGACTTCGATGCCGTATCTGGCCAGCCCGCCACGAAGCTCATCGCAATAGGTCACGCTTTCGGCGGCAAGTTTCAGGTCGATAAGCTGCGAATTGCACGGGATCTGCACGCCGACATAGCCGAGCCCGGCCGCCCATTTCGCCAGCCCGTCGAGCGTGTCGAACGGAGCCTCATCCCCAAGAAACTGGGCGAGGAATATCCCGGGGCCCTTCATGCCGGTCATGCTGCGATCTTCCTGGTGTCGTCGCGAAAGGTGAACTGGAACAGCAGTGCGATCACCGCGGCGGCGATCGCGGGATACCACCACATATGCTGCCAGTCGGCGATGGTAGGCGACGCGGGCAGCTGCGCGTAGAGCAGCGCACCGATCTGCGACCCGAGCAGCATCCCGACGCCGTAAGTGAACAGAGTCAGCATGCCCTGGGCTTGCGCGTTGACGCCCTTCGGGGTCGCGATCGTACCCGTGTAGATCGCGCCGGCGACGAAGAAGAAATCATAGCACACGCCGTGCAGCGCGACGCCGAGATACACCGCCCACAGCGACGCACCGCCGTCACCGATCGCGAACAAGGCGTAGCGCAATGCCCACGCCGCCATGCCGACCAGCAGCAGCGGCTTCACGCCGAAGCGGCGGTACAGCCACGGCATCGAGAACATGAAGACGAGTTCGGACATCTGCCCGATTGCGAGCGTGCCGCCGACATTGCTGATCCCGGTCGCGCCGACATAGGGCGAGGCATAGGCGTAATACATCGCCAACGGGATCGAGATGAGCGTCGCGCACGTCATGAAGATCAGGAACGAGCGCTGCTTGAGCAGTCCGAACGCCTCGACACAGAACACCTGGCGGAGCACGCTCTCGTCGCGCGGCGCGTCCGATGCGACGTTCGGCAGCGTGAAGCTATAGAGTCCCAGCGCGATCGAGACGACCGCCGCGACGCGGAAGATCTCCGGGCTCGCCGACAGGCCCGCCCAGCCAATGATGAGGCCGGCGGTGATCCAGCCGAGCGTCCCGAACGCGCGGACGAACGGAAACTTGTCAGTCCGCTCGCCGAAGCTTTTGAGCGCGATCGTGTTGGCGAGGCCGACCGTCGGCATGTAGAGGATCATGTAGCACAGCAGCAGCCAGACAAACCCGCTGCCCGCCTCCGGTGTAATTAACGAGGGCAGCGCGAACAGGATCACGCCACCGACGAGGTGCAGGATCACCATCAGCATCCGCGGGCTGACATAGCGCGCCGCCGCCATGCCGAGCAGGAAAGAGCCCACGATCGACGCGATCGGCCCGACCGAAAAGGCGTTGCCGATCAGATTGCCGATCCCGACCGTCTGCATGACGAGGCCCAAAGTTACGGTCCAGGCGCCCCAGGTGAAGAACTGCATGAACATCATCGCGCTCAGGCGGCCAGTCAGCAGGGGCCCGGTCATGGCCTTTGATCCATCATCTGCAACGGCCATCCGATTCCTCTCCGATCGCAGTTTTACTGCTTGTCGGCCCCGAAACTACGGAGCCGCGAAACGAATGTAAAGGATTACATCGGATATAGATCGACAGGGTCGACGCGCCGATCCATGACGGCTCGATGCCGACGATCATCGAAGTGGCCGCACTAGCGGGCGTCTCAACCGCCACCGTGTCGCGTGTGCTCAGCCGCCCCGAACAGGTGTCGGAGGAGACCCGGTTGCGCGTGCTCGCGATAGTGCAATCGTCGGGATACACCCCCAACGTCGCCGCGCGCAGCCTGCGGACGTTGCGCGCCGCCAAGATCCTGCTGACCGTCCCCGACATATCCAACGCGTTCTTCGCCAGCGTCATCCGCGGCGCCGAAGAGGCCGCGCGCGATGCGGGCTATTCGGTCGTCGTCGGCGACACGCGGCACGATCCCGAGGTCGAGGATCAATATGCCGACATGCTCTCGCGCCGCGAGGTCGACGGGCTGATCTTCCTCGGCCACCGACTGCCTGCCCGGCTCGCGCCGCTGCTGGCGCGCAAAGGGACTGCCGCGCCGATCGTCAACGGCTGCGAATACAGCGCCGATCTCGGCGTCCCGAGCGTCCATATCGACAATGCCGCCGCGAGCGCGGACGCGATCGACCACCTGATCGGGCTGGGTCACCGGACGATCGGCGTTGTCACCGGCCCCGAGATCAGCCCGATCAGCCGCGACCGCCTCGCCGGCGCGATCACCGCCGCGGAACGCGCGGGCCTGCGCGACCGGCTGCACATCGCCGTCGGCGACTATTCCGCGGGGTCCGCCATCGACCACACGCGCGACCTGATCGCGCAGGGCGTCACCGCGATCTTCTGCTTCAGCGACGAGATGGCGATGGGGGCACTCAGCGCGATCGGCGATGCGGGGCTGTCCTGCCCGGGCGACATCTCGGTGATCGGGTTCGACGACCTGCCGCTCGCACGCTATTTCCAGCCGCCGCTGACGACGATCGCGCAGCCCAAGGGGATGATCGGCCGCCGCACCGTCGAGCTGCTCGTCGACATCCTGCGCGGCGGCGACACCACGGCCCGACAGGTCACGCTGGACCACACGCTGATCGTCCGCGCCAGCACCGCCGCACCCCGCCGCTGATCGCGCTCGACCGAAAGCGCTATAGCCGCTTGCCGGCGGGCAAACGGCGTATCGCACGCGTTGCAGCGTCCCGCCGCAACCATCTCGGCCATCGCGTCGTTTTCGATGCCGAACAGATCAACTGCGAAACCCGACGGGCCACCGCCCGTGCCGCTGTCGTGCTGGTCACCGACCTACCGTGGCGCAGGCCACCCTATCCTACTCAAGCAGAGCTACCGCCATGACCGAAGTTTCCGTCGTCACCCTCGGCAAGGGACGCCCCGACCATCTCGTCAACGTCGTGCTCGGCCTGACGCGCCAGACGCTGATGCCGACCGAGCTGATCGTCGGCAAGGGACGCCCCGACCATCTCGTCAACGTCGTGCTCGGCCTGACGCGCCAGACGCTGATGCCGACCGAGCTGATCGTCGCGGTGATGCAGGACGAGCTCTACGTGCTTCCCGACGCGCCTTTCCCGATCCGCCAGATCCAGATCGTCGCCGACTTGCTCCCGCTTGCGGCGGCGCGCAACGCCGCCACCCGCGTCGCGACCGGCGAGGTGATCGTGTTCCTCGACATGGATTGCATTCCGACGCCGACTCTGGTCGCGGACTATGCCGGGTTCCTCGCCGGGTTCGACGGGTTGCTGATGGGCGAGGTGCTGTATCTGCCGGGCGGTGCGACCGCCGGCGACTGGTCGTATGACCGGTTCGCCGAGGTCTCGGTCAAGCATTCCGACCGTCGCGGCCCCCCGCCCGAGGGCATCGAGATCTGCAACGACTATCGCTGCTTCTGGTCGCTGAGCTTCGCGATGCGGCGCGCGACGTTCCTCGGGCTGGGCGGCTTCGACGAACGCTATGTCGGCTATGGCGGCGAGGATACCGATTTCGGCAAGGCGATCGACCAGGCGGGCATCCCGATCGCCTGGGTCAAGGGTGCGCTGGCCTATCATCAATACCACCCTCACCACATGCCGCCGGTCCACCATCTCGACAGCGTCGTGCGCAACGCCGAGCTGTTCGAGAGCAAATGGGGCTATCGGACGATGGGCCACTGGCTCCATGCCTTTCGCCTTATGGACCTGATCGACATGACGCCGGGGCGGCCGATCCGCATCCTGCGGCGCCCGGATGCCGCCGATCTCGCGCTGACCGGGCAGCAGAGCCACCAGCCCTATGCCAATACCGCGACCGTCATCCGCTTGCTCGAAGACCGGCTCGCAGCCACCGAGAAAGCCGCAGCCGCCGAATGAGGATCGCGATCCTTTGCCATGTCCGCCAGCCGATCGCGCAGCCCTTTGCCGGGGGTATGGAGTCGCAGTGCTGGCATCTGGCCGCGGGGCTCCAGGCGCGCGGGCACGACATCGTGTTGTTCGCCTCGGGCGACAGCGATCCGCGGTTTGCGACCGCTCCGGTCATTGCCGAGCATTACGAGAGAACCTTCCCCGACGCCGAGCATCGTGGTTTCGCGCCACTCATCGCGCATCTCGATGCCGGTTATGCAGCGGCGTGCGACCGCATCGCTACGGGCGGCTTCGACGTGGTGCACAATAACAGCCTGCATCGCTTTCCGCTCGAGCCGGCGCGGACCGCACGGGTGCCGACCGTAACGTCGCTGCACGTCCCGCCCTACGATGCGCTGCGCTGGTTCGTGCAAGCGAGTGTGACGCCGAACCACCGCCTGACCACCACCTCGGCACGCCAGCGCGACGCCTGGTGGCCGGACGGTGCGCCGCCCGAGGTCTCCGTGCTGCACAACGGCATCGCGCCGGACGCCTGGCCGTTCGTCGCGCAGGGCGACGGCAGCGCGGTGTGGTGCGGGCGAATGACCCCCGACAAGGCGCCGCATCTCGCGATCGAGGCGGCAAGGATCGCGCAGGTTCCGCTGACGCTGTTCGGACCGGTCGAGGATCGCGCCTATTGGGACGGCGTCGTCGTGCCGCTGCTCGACGGAAGCATCCGCTATGGCGGGCATCTGGAGGCGGCTGCGCTGGCCGCGGCGATCGGGCGGGCTTCGGTATTCGTGTTCACGCCCTGCTGGGACGAGCCGTTCGGGCTGGTCGCGGTCGAGGCGATGGCGTGCGGGCTGCCGGTGGCGACGTTCGACACCGGTGCGGTGCGCGAGATCGTCGGCGATGCGGGATGGTTCGCGCCGACCGGTGACGTCGCGGCACTCGCCGAGGCGATCGCTGCTGCACGGCACGCACCCCGGGCGCCGCAGCGTGCGCGCGTGGAGGCGATGTTCACGCGCGACCGGTGGCTCGATCGATGCGAGGCGTTATACAGCGACGCCTGTAGAGAAAGGGAACCGTCATGACCGATCCTCGGCCGCCATTACCCCCGTTCACCGCCGCAACCGCGATGCAGAAGGTACGCGCGGCGGAGGATGGGTGGAACGGTCGCGATCCGGCGCGGGTGGCGACTGCGTATACCGCCGACAGCGTGTGGCGGAACCGCGACGTCTTCCTCACCGGCCGCGCGGCGATCGAGGCGTTCCTGGCCGACAAATGGACGCGCGAGCACGACTATCGGCTGATCAAGGAGCTCTGGGCGTTCACCGACGACCGGATCGCGGTACGCTTCGCCTATGAGTGGCAGGACGGCGCGGGTCGCTGGTTCCGATCCTATGGCAACGAGAACTGGGCGTTCGATGCCGATGGATTGATGCGCGAACGGCATGCGAGCATCAACGATGTCGCGATCACGCCGGACGAGCGGCTGTTCCACTGGGATCGCGCCGGGGTTCGCCCCGCGGACCATCCCGGGCTTACCGACCTCGGGCTGTAGCCTGCGGATGGCATCGCGCTCGACCGGTCCGGCGATTGCCACGCACGATCCCGAGCCTGCGCGCCGGGGCTTATCGCAGCGACCCCGGCCAACGACATCCGATCCAACGTCAACCACGGAGACGACCCATGACGACGGCCTATGATACCAAGCTCGGCCTCTATATCGCCGGCGAGTGGCTGAGCGGCGACGGCCGCGACACGCGCGACGTGCTCAACCCCGCGACCGGTGCGGGCCAAGCGGCACTGCCGCTCGCGAGTGCTGCAGACCTCGACCGCGCGCTCGACGCGTCGCAGCGCGGGTTCGTCGCGTGGCGCGCGGTACCGCCCGAAAAGCGCGCGGCGATCCTGGTCCGGACCGCGCAGTTGCTGCGCGAGCGCGGTGATCACATCGCGCGGATCGCGACGCTCGAACAGGGCAAGATCCAGGCCGAGGCGAAGGGCGAGGTCGCGTTCGCCGCCGCGCTGCTCGATTTCCACGCGGCCGAGGCGCAGCGCATCTATGGCCGCGTACTCTCGCGCCCGACAGGGTCGCGCAGCCTGGTGCTGCACCAGCCGGTCGGGCCGGTCGCCGCGTTTTGCGCGTGGAACTTCCCGATCATGAACGTCGTGCGCAAGATCGCGCCCGCGGTCGCGGCGGGATGCTCGATCATCATCAAGCCGTCCGAGGAAACCGCGGGCAGCGCGGTCGAGGTGATGCGCTGCTTCCAGGACGCGGGGCTGCCCGGTGACGTCGCGCAGTGCGTGTTCGGCGTGCCCGACATGGTGTCGCGCCAGCTGCTCGCCTCGCCGATCACGCGCAAGCTGAGCTTCACCGGATCGGTGCCGGTCGGCAAGGCGCTGATGAAGCTGGCGGCGGATACGATGATGCGCACGACGATGGAGCTGGGCGGGCACGGCCCGGTGCTGGTGTTCGACGACTGCGATCTGGACAAGACGCTCGACACGCTGGTCGCGCACAAGTTTCGCAACGCCGGTCAGGTCTGCGTCGCGCCGACCCGCTTCCATGTCCAGGACGGCATCTACGACCGGTTCGCGGCAGGCTTTGCCGAGCGGACGCGCGGGCTGAAGATTGGCGACGGCATGGATTCGGCGAGCCAGATGGGCCCGATGGCCAATGCCCGCCGCCCCGATGCGATCGCCGAGCTGGTCGGCGACGCGACAAGCCACGGCGCCAAGCTGCTCGCGGGTGGCGAATATGGCGGCCAGGGTGGGTTCTTCTTCCAGCCGACGGTGCTGGCCGACGTGCCGCTGTCGGCACGCGCGATGAACGAGGAGCCGTTCGGGCCGCTCGCGCTGCTCAGCCGCTTCGGGACCGACGATGAGGCGATCGCCGAGGCCAACCGTCTGCCGTTCGGGCTGGCGGCCTATTGCTTCACCGAGAATGGCCGTCGCCAGAACATACTGGGCGATGCGATCGAGGCCGGCATGATCGCGATCAACAACGTCCGGCTGAGCTATCCGGACAGCCCGTTCGGTGGGGTGAAGGAAAGCGGCCACGGATCCGAGGATGGCCCCGAAGGCATCGCCGCGCATCTGATCACCAAGGCCGTGCACATTAGCTGACACGGGCCACGACCGTCGGGGGCGACCAAGTTCGGCGCCCCCGAGCGACCAAGATAGGCGCTCACGCAGGGGTTTCCGTCCCAGGACGGAAGCCCCTTTTCGTTGCGCATCTAGGCGATCGCACCGCATGGCGCGCCAAGCTGCGCAGCCTGCCGGGCACCACGGCTTGAGACAAAATTGCAACAAAACATCAGAACCGTTCAGTCCGGACGCATTTTAGATTGTAATAATACCCCCACTATGGCGAATTGTTGCAATATTGTTTCCCGCCGGGTGATCCCTCGGTGGGGATCGCAGCGCATCGTCGCTATGCCGGAAAGGGGGTTCAAATTGCGCTTTAGCGTCCGTCCTCCCGTCGCCGTCCCGGCACTACGATGCGTCGCGGCGGGTTGATGCGCGGGTCAGCGACCCTCACGGCAATTCCCGCCGGCAATCCCCATTTCACCCATCGGTATCTCATCCATCGGCGTCTGGACCGCGTGCGCTCCGCCGCGCGCCCCGCCGGTTCGACAAATCTCTCCGTGCAGCGCCCGCTGCCACGCGCCTTGCCGCGGACAGCTGGGCTCATTGGGCTGCAGCCCGAGCCGCGCCGCACGCGCGCCACCGATTACAAAGACACTCGCAGCCACGCCGAACGCAATCGGCGGTCCAAAGCGAGGTCGCATTAGGGGCGGATCCTGACGGCTACTTTTAAAGGGGCTTAGGATGATGAAATACACGACCTCAACCGTCGCAATGGCGGTCGCCTTGCTGTCCGGATCCCCGGCCTATGCCGCCGTCGCAGGTGCGGGCCAGGACGCCGTCCCGGCGCCGGCACAGGACACGACGCCGCAAGCCGTCGCACCCGTCGAGGACGAACCGGCCGGCGACATCCTTGTCCTCGGCACGCGACGCACCGACCGGACGCTCGCCAACTCGCCCTCGCCGGTCGACATCATCAGTTCGGCCGACCTGACGACGCAGCCTGCCGCGAACATGATCGATGCGCTCAAGAACATCGTCCCCTCCTTCTATGCCGGGCAAAACTCGATCTCGGACGCGTCGACCTTCGTGCGCTCGCCCTCGCTGCGTGGGCTGTCGGGCGACCAGGTGCTCGTGATGCTCAACGGCAAGCGCTACAATCGGTCGGCGCTGGTGCAGGTCTATGGCGGCAGCGACACCGGGCTCGGCCGCGGCGCGCAGGGGCCCGACATTTCGGCGATCCCGTCGCTCGCGATCGGCAATCTGCAGGTGCTGCGCGAAGGCGCGACCGCGCAATATGGCTCCGATGCGATCGCGGGCGTGCTGAACTACGGCCTGCGAGAGGATCAGGGGATCGAACTGGTCGGGCGCCTCGGCCAATATTATGCGGGCGACGGCGAAAGCTACCAGATTGCGGGCAATGCCGGCATCAAGGGCGACTGGGGCTTCATCAACGCGACCGGCGAATATGTCGACGAGGGACAGACCAGCCGTGGCCGGACTCGCCCGTCGGCCGCGAACTTCGCGCAGAACTTCCCCGCGCTGGCATCGCAACTGCCCAATTATCCGCTGCCGGTGCAGATCTGGGGCAATTCGCCCTCGCATGGCTTCAAGTCGGTGCTGAACGCGGCGATCAACGTCACGCCCGACAGCAAGCTGTATTTCTTCGGCAACTTTGCGGAGAGCAAGGGCAACCAGAGCTTCAACTATCGCGCCCCGGTGAGCAGCACCGCGGTCGACACGAACGGCGTCGTGCGCAATCAGAACGCGAACGGCGCGTTCAACAACACGTTCTTCCTCACCCCCTGCCCCGCCGGCAACGCGACCTGCCCGAGCGGCGGCTTCGTGCGCGACGGCAACACGTTCAAGTTCGGGCAGCTGTATCCGGCGGGCTTCACGCCGCGCTTCGTCGGCAAGACTCAGCAACTCTATGGCGTGCTGGGCTATAAGGGCACGAGCGGCGACTTCACCTACGACCTCTCGGGCACGCTGGCGCGCAACAAGCTGTCTCTGTCGATGTATAATTCGGCCAACTTCTCCTACGGGCCGGCGACGCAGACGAGCTTCGACTTTGGCGACCTGATCCAGAAGGAGGTGAACTTTAACGCCGACTTCACCTATGCGGCGGAGGTCGGACTGGCGGCGCCGCTGACGATCTCGGCAGGTGGCGAATTCCGCAAGGAAACCTACGAACAGACCGCGGGCGACCTGCAATCCTATAGCGCGGGGCCCTATGCCGTCGCGCAGCAACTCTACACGCTGACCGCGCCGGGGGTGTACACCTTCTCCGGCACGACCGCGGCGCAAGGCGTCGGCGCCAGCGGCTATGCCGGCACCAGCCCGGCCACCGCGGGCAGTTTCGACCAGAAGGCCTATGCCGCCTATGTCGGTCTCGAAACCGATCTCACCGACGCGCTCACGGTCGGCGCGGCGGGGCGGTACGAGCATTACAACACGTTCGGCAGCGCCTGGGTCGGCAAGGTCAACGCGCTCTACAAGTTCGTCGAAGGCTTCTCGGTTCGCGGCAGCGTCGGCACCGGCTTCCACGCACCGTCGCCAGGCCAGTCGAACGTCTCGATCGTGACGACGTCGTTCAACGGCGGCAACGCGTTCCAGGCCGGCACCTATCCGGTCGGCAGCGCGCCCGCGCAATATTACGGGGCCGAGCCGCTGACCCCGGAAAAATCGACCAACTACGGCCTCGGCGTCATCCTGGAGCCGGTCCGCGGTCTCACGGTCACGGTCGATGGGTATCAGATCGACCTTCGCAACCGGATCGGCCTGACCTCGCCGTTCATCGTCACCGCCGCGGATCTCGCAGCGCAACCTTCGCTGCAGGCCGTCGGCATCGACGGGCAGGTGCAGTATTTCACCAACGGCTTCAAGACGCGGACCCGCGGCGTCGACGTCGTCGGCACCTACCGCACCAAGCTGAGCGAGGCGCAGCTCAATTTCACGCTCGCCTATAACTACAACAAGACCAAGGTCACCGACTATGACGCCCGCGTCATCAACTTCCCGATCCTGATCGATGCGGAAAACCTCGCGCCGAAGCATCGCATCGTCTTCAACGCCAATTGGGCGCTGGGCAATTTCAGCTTCAACGTCCGCGAGAATTACTACAGTTCGTTCACCGCGGCGCAGGATTACGGCGTGACCAACATCGTCACCAACGGCGTCGTGACCGGGGCGACGCCCAACCAGGTCTTCGGCGGCAAGTTCGTCACCGATCTGGAGATGAGCTACACCTTCGCCGAGCATTTCACGCTGTCGATCGGCGCGCAGAACTTCACCGACGAGCATCCCGACCGGCTCGCCGCGAACAGCACGGTACAGCTCTACCCGCTCACCGGCGGCACGTCCGACGGTCAGGTCTATCCCCGTGGAGGTGGCCCGTTCGGGTTCAACGGCGGCTTCTACTACACGCGCCTGCGCGTGAAATACTGATCCGGACAGGGGCGCTTTACGCGTCCCTGTTGACGCGTGTGGTTATCGGAGATCGCAACGGCGGCATGCCCGAAGTCGATACCCGTCAGCTACCGCGGCCCCATCGCAAGACCGCACGTGCCGGTAGCACGTGCGGCAGGGTTTGGCGGCTCAGCGCTTGACGCGTGTCGCCATCGGCGCGTTGCCCTGGTCCGCCGCGACCGAGCTGGCGGACCGGCCAGCGGCGTCCTGGATGGTGCGATCGGCACCCGCCGCCAGCAGCATGTCGACCTGATGCGTGCGGTTGAAGAGCGACGCCATCATCAGCGCGGTCTGGCCGGCGTTGTTGCGTGCATTGACGTCGCAGCCGGCCTTCAGCAGGCGCGCGGCGATTGCGTCCTCGCCTTTGAAGGCGACGCCCATCTGCGCGGTGTTGCCCTGATCGCGGTCCGGGCGGCAAGCGTTCGCGCCCTTGGCAATCAGCGCGTCGACGGTTGCGGCCTGTCCGTTATAGGCGGCCAGGATCACCGGTGTGAAACCGCGATCGTCATAGGCGTTGATGTCCGCACCCGCCTTGACGAGCGGATCGATCATGTCGGTGCGGCCGAGCCGCGCGGCGTCGAACAGCAATTGCTGGCGGCGCTCGGGCGATGGCAGCGCAACCGGCGTGGTGGCAGGAGCGGCCTGCGGTGCCGCGAG
This sequence comes from Sphingomonas sp. Leaf28, assembly GCF_001421685.1. NCBI lineage: Bacteria > Pseudomonadati > Pseudomonadota > Alphaproteobacteria > Sphingomonadales > Sphingomonadaceae > Sphingomonas > Sphingomonas sp. Leaf28. Next base: position 831,819 of record NZ_LMKX01000007.1, read on the forward strand.
GCTAGCGAACGCGGCGAAGAATATCAGCATCGTAAGTCTCGTTTCCTGATCGACGAGGTCGGGGGCGCGGAGCTAACCGCGCCCCCTGCCCCGCTTTAGCGACGCGTGGTCTGCGCCGGGTTGGCGGCGCGATAGTCCGCGACGGCGCGCGAAACGTCCGCCATCGGCACGTTGACCGCGGTCGCGAGGCGCGTGCCGAAATCCTGGTCCGCCTGGTAGAAATAGCTGACCATGATCGTCTTCGTCCGAGCCGACGTCACGACGTTCAGATCGCCCGCCAGGTTGGTGACGAGATCGGCGCGATCCTGGGCCGTCAGCGCACGATAGAACGTACCTGCCTGTGCGAAGTTGTTGGTCTTGGCGATCGGCTTGGCGTCGACCGTCGCATCGACCGCATAGGTCGAGGCGCGGTAGCGGGCATCGGTCGATTTCGCGGCGGTTGCGGCCGGGAAATAATTGACGTCCGAGGTCTTCGTGGCGTGATCGAGCTGGCCATCCTGGTTGTTGTTGACGACGCTGGCGAGCGGCCGGTTGACCGGCAGCTGCATCACGTTCGCGCCGATCCGGTGCCGCTGCGTGTCCGAATAGGAGAACAGCCGCCCCTGGAGCATACGATCGGGCGACGCCTCGATCCCCGGCACCATGTTGGCGGGCGCGAACGCCGACTGCTCGGTGAATTCGAAGAAGTTGGTCGGCACCTTGTTGAGCGTCATCTCGCCGATCTTGCGGAACGGCACGCCCAGCCACTCCTTGGTATCGTCGAACGGATTATAGTCGAGCTTGGCGAACTCGGACGGCTTCATCGTCTGGACCATCAGATCCCAGACGGGGAAATCGCCCTTCGCGATCTCGCCATAGAGATCGTCGGTCAGATAGTTCCACGACGCGGTCGCGACCTGCGCGCCGTTGAGGTTCTTCACGCCCTGGCGGCTGATCCAGCGGAACTTGGCGAACACCGTCTCGCCCTTGGCATTGACCAGCTTGAACGCATGGACGCCGTTGCCATCCATCGTGCGGTACGACGCGGGCGTGCCGAGGTTCGAATAGACGTGCGCGAGCATGTTGGTCGCCTCGGGCGTGGCCGAGAAGAAATCGAAGAAGCGGTTGGGATCCTGCTTGTTGGTGACGGGCGAGGGTTTCAGCGAATGGATCATGTCCGGGAACTGGATCGCGTCGCGGATGAAGAAGATCGGCAGGTTGTTGCCGACGAGATCCCAATTGCCCTGATCGGTGTAGAACTTCGTCGCGAAGCCGCGCGGATCGCGCATCCCTTCGGGGCTGCCCGACGGATGGATCACGGTCGAGAAGCGGACGAACACAGGCGTCTGCTTGCCCGACGCGAACAGCGATGCGCTGGTGATGTTGGAGATGTCAGCGGTGGCAGTGAAGACGCCGTGCGCGCCGGTGCCGCGCGCGTGGACGACGCGCTCGGGCTCACGCTCGCGGTCGAAGCGGGCGAGCTTCTCGATCAGCGTGGTGTCCTCGAGAAGGACCGGGCCGAAGTCGCCCGCCGCCTTCGAGTGGCGGTTCTCGCCGATCGGCGCGCCATTGTCGCGCGTCATCTGCGGGGCCGCGGCGCTACCTGCGTCGCCCTTCGCATCGACGGTCCCGGCAACGCCGGCCTGTGCGAGCGCGGGCTTGCCGGCGCTGACCGGGGCGGCCGCGGTGGTCATCCGCGTCTCGGCCTGCGTGTCGGCGACCGGCATCGTCTGCGCGGCGGCCGGAGCCATGAGGGCGCTGGTGGAGGCGGCAGCGAGCAGCATCGCCGCCATCGCCTGACGGCTGTTCAAGTTCTTCATCGGGACCCTCTGTCTGTGCACGCGTACGGCGACGCGTGCCCGCACAGGACGTGCGGCAAGGAGGACCCTTTGATCGAGCGTTCGCGGCATCCGAAACGGGGAATCTGGATGACAGCAATCGATCGGTTCAATCGATCGGTGCCAGACTCGTCAGCGCGCGCGGCCCCGGCGGCGCGTCAATTGCCGTCGGCGTCGACCGTGAAGACCATCGGCTTGCCGCGCGATTCGGGTTCCCAGCCGGCCCCCAGCGCCGCGCGCACGCCGCGCGCGACGAGCGCGTCGCTGACCTGGAGGCGCCCGCGCTGCAGGCCCTTGAGCAGCCGCATCGGCGGGGGAAACTCCAGGATCGCGGCGCGCTGCGTGTCCTTCTGCACCAGCGACACCATCATGCCCTTCCACCCGTCGGCGTCCGACCATTGCGGCTCACGCTGGAGCTGCCATTCATATTTGACCCCGTCGACCTCGACGATACTGGTTCCGCTGCGGATGTTGAGCATGTCGCCCCGCCTAGCAGGCTGACGCGTCCAGGCTAGTGCAAGACGACGTGCGGGCGGCAGTCAGTGCGGCGCGACCGGCGACACGCTGGCGAGCAGGTGCGTCGTGAAGTCCGACAGCGGGCAAGGATCACCGCAACCGGCGATGCGGATCGCGGCGATCTCGGGCGGTGCGTCGATCGACAGCGGCGTGCGGCGACGCATCTGATCGAGCCCTTGCGCGACGTAGCGGATGCGGACGACCTGCTGCCCGGTCGCGGCGACACGCCAGACTTCGAAGACGAGCCCGCCACCGGGGGCCGCTTCGCCCACGGCATAATCGCGCAGTGTCCAGTCGAGACCGAGCAGGCCGGCGAGCATCGTCACCGTCCCGTCATGGCCGCTGAGGACGACGATCTTCTCGCCGTCGCCGATCGGATCGGCCAGCGCGGTGACGCCGGCGCCGCGCTGGAGCGTCGCGAGCAGCCGCACCGCGAGATAGCTGCTGGTCTGGCGGCCGACCTCCGGGGTGCGGGTGCGCAGGTCGATGCCCGCACCGTGCACGACGAGCGCGCGGCCGATCGTCGCCGCATCGATCCCGCGCCAGCCGTCGAACGCGAGCCCGTCGGCATAGGCCATGACGAGGCTCTCGGCGATCCCGGCGACCTGCAGGCTGGGCGAGGTGAGATCGGGTTTGCCGCCGTCGATCCGCATCGCGATGGGCGTGTCGCCGAGCCGGCGCTGGACCTTCGCACGCTCGGCCGACGAGCAGGGGATGCGGCGGCATTGCAGCATCAGCGCCTCGAACCGGTCGCGGTCGGGGGTCTGCCGCGCGTCCCACGCCGCGAGATCGCCGTCGACACGCGCGGAGATCGCCGCGAGCATCCGCGGGGCATCGAGCGGCGCGAGCGGGGTCTGTGGCGCCTCGAACAGCGGATCGGGCGCGGCCGCCGACTGGTGGATCGGTGTCGCGCACCCCGGCGTCAGGCCGGCGGCGAGCGCGGTCGCGGTCGCCTCGGTGCGCTGCGTATGGTTCGCCCAGTAATAGACCGCGCAGTCGCTCGCGCCGAGCAGCCCTAGCTGCCGGTAATGCGCGCGGTACCAGCCGCCGAGCATCGTCACGAGCGTCGCGCCATTGGCGGTCAGATGCCCCGCCGGCACCGCGAAACGCGGCCAGGCGCGGCGGCTGTAGCGGCCGAGCTCCTCCGGGCTCGACATCGCGCTGCGCACGCCGTGGCGCATGACGATGACGACGCGTTCGAGCTTGTCCTTTGGCGGGGATGGCGTTTGTGCCACCCCCATCGTCGAGGCCACCAGCGCGAGGCCGGCCGCGAGCGAGGCGATCCGCATCAGAACTTCGCCCTGACGCCGGCGGTGAGCGTGCGGCCGTAATCGGTATAGCCCGCGAACTGGTTGTCGCGTACATACTGCCATTGCACGCCGCCGGCCATGTTGATGCCCTGCACGACGAAGGTCACGTTCGGCGTCACCTTGTACGACATGTCGAAATCGAGGCTGCCGAACGCGCTGTCGTTGTTCGCGGCAAGTCCCGCGCCGCCGACGTCGCGCAGCACGTTGCCGCGCCAGCTGTAGCTGACGCGCGCGCCAATGCGCTCCTTCTCGTAAAAGGCGGTCAGGTTGAAGCTGTCCTTGGCGACGTCGACCAGCGCATCGCGGAACGTGCCGCCGGTCACCAGCGCATAGGTGCCGCCGGTCCTGGTGTGCGTGTAGTTGGCCTGCGCGCCGAGGCCGTCGAACGGCGCGGGGAGCATCTTGAAGAGCTGCTGATAGGCGATCTCGATCCCCGCGACATAGGCGTCGCCGCCGTTCTTGGGCGCGGTCAGGCGATAGGTCTGGCCGTCGAGGACGAAATCGCGCGTCTGCTGGAACACGAAGGTCGTGATGTCCTTGTAGAACACGCCGCCGACCAGTGCGCTGCCCGGCGCGAAATACCATTCGGCCGTGGCGTCATATTGCCACGCCTCGAACGGTTTCAGCTCGGGGTTGCCGCCGACCGCGGTGAGGACGGTCGGGCTCGAATTGATCGTCAGGCGCGGCGCCAGATCGGCGAGCGATGGCCGGGTGATGACCTTCGACGCGGCAAAGCGCATTTGCAGATCGGGCGAGACCTCGGCGACCAGATTGAACGAGGGCAGAATATTGTCATAGGTCTTGTCGTAGGTGACGGGCAGCGCGACCTTGCCGTCATCGGCATAGCCCGACGAGGTCTGGCGAGTCCGGGCATAGCGGACGCCGATATCCCCGCGCACCGCGACGCCGCCCAGCGGGAAGGCGAAATCGGCCATGCCGTAGCCCGCGACGATCTCCTCGCCGATCGCATAGCTGTTGCGCAGATCGCCGCGCGCGAGCGGGGCGGCGAGCAGCGCCTCCTTGCCGGTGGCGGCGGCGAGGAACTTGGCCGGATCGGGTATCGCCCAGCTGGTTGGCAGGGTGCCCTTCGCGCCATCCAGGAAATCGTCGACGGGGAACGGCACGAAATAGCTCGCATCGAAATATTTGCCCGTGATGCCGCTGGTGAAGTTGATGTCGCGGCGATCATAGGCGCGTGTGCGCTTCTGATATTTCACGCCCGCATGCAGCGCGCTGACGACGCCGGTCAGGTCGCGCGTCACGTCGAGCTTGGCAGCGCGCTCCCGGTCCTTGGAGTCGTTGACGCGGTATTCGATCCGTCGTCCGGGCAGCAGCGACGGGTTCGAGAGGTCGGCGTTCAGCAGCGTGACGTTGGGCAGCCGGTCGCCCGCCTTGCCGAAATCGAACGTCGTCGCGCCGACCGTGCCGAGCAGGCGGGTGCGGTAGATCGGCTCTGGCGTGTTCGAATAGGCCCGGCCGATGCTGCCATCCGCGGCGATCGTCCAGCCGCCGGCCTGCCACTTGGCGTTCGTGCCGACCAGCCAGTTCTTGTACTGGAGCACCGACGTCTCGCGACCGATCTGCGTGGTCGAGGCGGTCGTCGTCGCGCCGGTCAGCACGCCGTTCTCGATCACCGCGCTACCCGGCACGATCCCGCGCGGCAGGTTGGAGCCATCCGCCGCCGAATAGGTCAGCTCGTCATAGGCGACGTTCAGCCGGCTCCAGAGCCCGTCGACGTTCAGCTCGAACCGGTCGTCGGGCTTCCACTGGACCGCGCCGTTGATGCCGATCCGGTCGCGATTCTCGCGTTCGAGCGTCGGGCGGATCGCGGTGGGGATCAGGATCGTCGCGCTGTCGAGCGAGCCGTTGCCGTCGGTGTCGATCTTGCCGTCCGCCCAGCCGACGCCGGTGATGCGGTCCTGCCGCGTGGTGCGCTCGTCATAGACGCCCGCGATCAGCGCGCCGAACTTGCCGTCCGGGCTCGCCCAGCTCGCCATGCCCGACAGCCGCGGATCGACCGCACCGGCGAGGCGCGGCGAACTGGCGGTCGCCGACAGCGCGAGCACGGGCTTCTTCAGGTCGAGCGGGCGGAAGGTGCGCAGGTTGACGATGCCGCCGATGCCGCCTTCGTCCAGGCTCGCGCGCGGGCTCTTGATCACCTCGACCGCGGACATGAGCTCGGAGGGGAGCGTGTCGAAACGGAACTGGCGCCCGCTCTGGCCGCTGTCGCGGACATTCTCGTTCACCGCGACCGAGCGGTCGTTGAGCGTCACCACCTGGAAATTGGCGCCGAGCCCGCGGATCCGAACGAACACGCCCTCGCCGCGATCGCGGACGATCGAGACGCCGGGGACGCGCTGCAAAGCCTCGGCGATGTTCTGCGCGGGGAACTTGCCGATATCCTCGGCCTTGACGACGTCGATGACGTTGGTCGCCTTGCGCTTTTGCGCGAGTGCGGTGGTGAGGCTGCTCGCATAGCCAGTGACGACGACGTCGGCGGTTTCGGCTGGGCCGGTGTCATCGGGGCGCGACGCGGTCGCGACCGTCTGCGGCGGAGCAACGGTCGCGGCCACGAGCAACGCGCCATTGGGGTCACGACGCACGGTGAGTCGCGTGCCGGCGATCAGCCGCTCGACCGCGGCGTGCGGCAGCATCGTGCCGTTGAGCGCAGGCGCGGTCATCCCGGCGACCGCGGCGGGGGTGAACAGGATGTCGGTGCCGCTCTGGCGGGCCAGCGCCTCGAGCGCCCTGCCGAGCGGCTGCCTGGTGAGATGGACGGTCACGGGACGCGCCTGCGCGCTGGCGGCGGTGGCGAGAAAACTGGTCGACAGCGCAGCGAAGGCGGCGCCCAGCACGAACGATCGGCACAGGCGCCGGCGATTGGTCGTCACGGTGTTCATCCCCCCAAGGAAGGCGGCGATGGTGCCGCACCTCCTCGACGGGCGAGGATCGATCTACCCCACCCCCCGCGTCGAAATTTATCCGCCGAGCAGGACCGCGCCGTCGATCGTGCGCACCCGCACGGCGAGCAACGACGCGAGCGAGCGGCCGAGCGCAACATTGTCGCCCATCCGGTACATGCCGCTGACTCGCAGGCGGGCGACTGCGGGATCGGCGATCACCAGCCGGGTCGCGCTGTAGCGGTTCGCCTCCTCGGCGACGGTCGCGAGACTATCGTCATGGAACGCCGCGCGGCCGCTGGTCCAGGCCTGCGTCGCGGCAAGGTCGGGCCGGTCGATCCGGCCTTGGGCCAGTCGCTCGCCCCCCGTGATCCGCCGCGTTGCGCCCAGCGCTGCGCTCCCCTCGATCGCGGTGACGGCGACGCGGTCGTCGCGGTCGCGGCGCAGGTCGAACCGCCCCGCCTGCGCGGTCAGGTCCCCCTGCCCCGCGTCGATCGTGAACGGCACCGTCAGCGCCGCCACGGTCAGGTCGATGCGGCCGTGCGCCAGCCAGAGCCGCCGCCGCGCGGCCGTCGCGATGACGCGCACGCGGGTCGTCGCATCGAGCAGCAGCGACGATCCGTCCTGCAACGCGATCCGCCGCTGTTCGCCGATCCCCGTCTCGTACGGCGTCGCGGCATGCGCAGCCTGGAACGCGATCGTCCCGCCGGCGGTCGTCGCGGTCAGCGCGACGAGTCCCGCGATCGCGCGACGCCGCGTGACGGGCGCGCGCGACGGCGCCGTCCCCGGCACCATGTCCCACAGGTCGGTGGCGCGTTCGAACCGCGCGGCGTGATCGGGGTTCGCGGCGAGCCAGGCGCGGAAGTCGGCGGCGTCGCTAGCGGTGGAGTCATCGGCGTTGAGCCGTGCGATCCACTCGGCCGCGCTGCGGTTCACATCACTATGGGACGTATTGCCGGGGTTCGGGGAGCGGCGGCCGGGCATCGCGAAACTCACCAACCCTCCGTCCAATCGGCCAGGAAGCTCATCGCCTTGGCCATGTGCTTCTCGACCGCGCTTTGGCTGATGTCCAGTCGCTCGGCAATCTCGCGATATTTATGGCCATCGAGGCGTTGCATGAGGAATATCTCGCGGGTGCGCGGACTGAGGCGGTCGATGCCGTCGCGGACGCGCGCGAGCCGCGCCTGCGCAATCATCACCTCGTCCTGGATCGGCGAGGGATCGCGCAGCCAGGCGATCGAGTCCGCCGCGTCGCCATGCCCGCGAACCGCCTCGCGCCGAAACGCATCGCGCCCCCGGTTGACCGCGGCATGCACCAGGAACGCCTCGTCGTTGCGCGGCGCGGCGGCGAGCGTCGCCATGCTGACATAGGCATCGTGCAGCAGATCCTCGCCATCGGCCCGCCGCGTCAGCCGCTCGACCTGCGCACGCAACCGCGACCAGCCCTGCCAGAGGCGGCCGGGCGCGGGATCGGTCGTGGTGAGGTTGGCCGCGGTCATCCCCCCAGCCGGTATGCGGCCGGGGGTACAGTTTGATGACGTCGCGGGGACGGATCAGTGACACGGGCACGGCCGGTCGCGATCCGCGGGTTTTAGTCGACGGTACCGGTGTGCATCAGGCCGCGCACGTCGTCGGCGAGCTGGTTATTGGCGCCGAGCCGCTCGATCAGCTGTGCCTGACGGCTGCCGCGAAGCCCGGCGGTGGTCAGCTGCTTGTCGCGGACATAGGTATAGACGCCGCTGACCGCGAATGCCGAGACATAAGCGATATGCGCCTGCTGTGCGGCGTGCGTCGCGGTGAACGTGTCGGATTCGAAGAACGCGCGGCGTGTCAGCGGGCTTTCGAAGGCGAGCTCGAGCACCGCGATCAAGGCGCGCTCGGCGGGCACTTCGTGATCGACGTTGGGCGCCGGCGGAGCGGGTTCGGCATTGTCGTAGCGATCCGGCAAATGCAGCCGCAACTTCAGCACCGCGGCGTCGGCGGCAAGCGTCTGGGCAAAGTCGGTCATGAACGTCGCGAACGTTTCGGCCTCGCTGCCCGCCGCGCCGATATGGACGTGGATGCGGTCGAACCCGTCGTCGCCATTGGGGATGGGATCGGCGATGCGATCGACCAACGTGCGCGACCCGTTGGGCAGGGCATAAGCGACGGTGGCCGCGAACATGTTCTGCTCGTCCGCGAACAGGATGTGGCTGGCCGCGTTGAAGACGTCCTGGTCGGCCTTCGACGCGAAGCCGATCTCCACCCCGCCGTCGAGTTCATAGTCCGCGAACGGCGCGATACCGTTGATCGCCGGCCAGAGATGCGCGTCCTGTTCGCGGTCGAGATGGTTCTGGACGTACCAGGCGAGGCCCGGGATGCGCGAGCAGAGCGGGCCGTGGACGTCGCGCCAATAGGTCGCGAACACGTCGTGCGGCACGCGCGGGCGGCGCAGCACGGTGGTGTAGCTGTTGATCGCGATGCTCGCGTCGCGCGCGGCATAATCGGTGGTGGTGGAAACCTTGGGCATGGGGGACATCCTGATGATGAAGGGGGCTTAACGCGCGTCGGTCGGAAAATGTGGCAGGACGTAGGTCGCGAGTTCGTCGGCGACGTCCGCGAACGGACGGCGCGACGGCTTGGGGTTGAGCGCAACATGCGCGACGCCCTCGTCACGCTGGCGCTGCCACAGCGCGATCAGCGCGTTGCGGCCGCTCCGGATGCCGCCGGCGGCATAGGTCAGCGGCGCATCCGGGTCGGCGAGCAGATCGAACATCGCGCCATAGCCGTAAGGCTTGTACGCGCCGCCCGCGGTCGCGCTGCGCCACCGCGCCAGCACGTCGGGCAGACGCCGGGCGTCGCTGAGATGCCAGATCCACCCGTCGGTATTGGCGCCCAGCCACTCCAGCGTCTGCCCGGCGCGTCCGATCGCGAGGATCGGCAGGCGCGGCCCGACCGGCTTGGGCACCATGTCGATCGTGCCGTCGAGCGTTCCGTAATGCGCCGACGCATGCCGGGCGAAGGATTGCTCGGTCGCCGCGCGGATGACGCCGATCGCATCGCGGTAGCGTTCGGGACGGTCGCCGAGATCGCTGTCGAACGCGGTGAACTCGGACGGACGATCGCCCGTCGACAGCCCGAGCAGGAACCGTCCGCCGAGCAGCTGATCGACGCTCGCCGCCTGCTTGGCGACGATCAGCGGGTCGCGTAATGGCAGGACGATCCCCGCGGTACCGATCGCGATCCGCGTCGTCTGCGCGGCCAGCCAGCCGGCATAGACCATCGGATCGAGGACCTGCCCGACATCGCCGAAGCTCGGGTCGTAGAACGGCACGTCGCGCAGCCAGATCGCCGCGAAATCGAGCGCATCGACCTTGCGCGCCAGCGCCGCGTGATCCGCGAGCGTCGGCCAAGGCGCATTCGGATACGCCTCGAGCGGGGCGATGAAGCCCAGAGTCAGCCGGCCCGGCTGGAACACGCGCGCATAAGCGGCGTGCCCGGCCAGATCCGCGGCTACCGTATCCGGACGCGGGTCCATCAGCTCGCGCCCTGGCTCTTGAGGCGGTTCACGACCGGCGTGACCAGCACCGCGAGGATCGCGATCGCGGCGGCGACATAGCCGACCGCGCCCAGCCCCAGATGCTGGATCACCGAGCCGCCGATGATCGCGCCGAGGCCGATGCCGGCATTGGCCATCGAGACGTTGAGCGTGCCCGCCAGCGCCTGCGCATGGCTCGCCGACTGCATCACGCGCACCTGGCAGATCGGATAGAGCGCGGTGTTGGCGATGCCCCAGACGGCGAGCGCGATCGCCAGCCAGACATGCGACCCGGCGACCAGGGTCGTCGCGGCCATACCGACCGCCAGCACCAGCGACGTGATCGCGGTTACCATCAGCGGTCCGCGGCCGACGAACTGCCCGCCAAGCCAGTTGCCCGCGAGCCCGACGATCCCGAAGCCCATCAGCCACCAGCCGACCTGCCCTGCCGGGATATGCGCGATCTGCTCGAGCGTGTCGGCGAGATAGGTGTAGGCGGTGAACATCGCGGTGAACACGATCACCGACAGCACGACGTTGCCGAGGAAATACGGATCCTTGAGGATGCGCGCCTGTTCGGCGAGCTTGACGCGCGCGGGCCGTGCGAGCGTCGGCATGACGACGAGCAGCAGCACCGCCATCAGCAGCGACAGGCCCGACAGCCCCCAGAACGTCCCGCGCCAGCCGAACGCGGTCGAGGCGAGCGTGCCGAGCGGAATCCCCAGCACCATCGCGCCCGAGATACCGAGATAGACGTTGGCGACGGCCTTGCCGGCCTTTTCAGGCCCGGCGAGTTCGCCCGCGGTCTCGCTGGCGGTTCCCCAGAACACCGGCAGCGCAAGCGCCGGCAGGAAACGCGCGAGCCCAAGGACCCAGATATCGGGCGCCGCGGCGGCCAACGCGTTTGCGCCGGCGAAGATCACGAGGATGACGACGAACAGCCGCTTGCGCTCGAAATGCGAAAGCATCGCGGTCAGGAACGGCCCCGCCAGCATCACGGTGAACGCGAACAGCGTGACGAGTTGCCCCGCGACGGTGATCGAGATGCCGAGATCGCGCGCGAGGCTGGGTAGCAGCCCGACGATGATGAACTCGGTCGTGACGATCACGAAGGCGGACACCGCCAGCAGCAGCACGGCAAGGCCATGCCCCGCGGACTTCTTGCCCGGCGGCGCGGCATGGGTGGATTGGCTGGGGGACGACATTGACAAGACTCCTGTATGGCGCCCTCTCTACGCGCGACGAAAACGAGCGTCGTGCGGCATTAATTCGCGTATAACGCGACAAAGTTTCCACAATGAAAGCGCCACCGTGATTCCCTCCGAACGCCTGAAGGGCATCGAAGCCTTTGTCTGCAGCGCCGATGCGGGCAGCTTCACCGCCGCCGGCGCGCGGCTGAACCTGACCAATTCGGCGGTCAGCAAGAGCGTGGCGCGGCTCGAGGCGCGGCTGGGCAGCCGGCTGTTCGAGCGGACGACGCGCAAGCTGACTCTGACCGATGTCGGCGCGGCGTTCTACGAGACATGCGTCCGCGTGCTCGGCGACCTTGCCGATGCCGAAGCCGTGCTCGCCTCGCATCGGTCGGAGATCGTCGGGCGACTGAAGGTCGACGTGCCGATCGCGTTCGGGCGGATGCAGGCGATGCCGCTGCTGCTCGCCTTTGCGGAGCGGCATCCCAACGTGCGGCCGAACATCACCTTCACCGACCGCAAGATCGATATCGTCGAGGAGGGCGTCGACGTCGCGATCCGGATCGGTGCTTCGGAGCCCTGGCCGGACAATCTGGGTCATCGCTATCTCGGCAGCGAACGCGTCATCCGGTGCGCCGCGCCCGCCTATCTCGCACGACGGGGCACGCCGGCCAGCGTCGACGACCTCGAGGCGTTCGACTGCATTCTCTATGGGCGCGGCGACGGCAGCACGATCAACTGGCGGTTCGCGCGCGACGGCGGGCGCGTCGAGGACCGTCCGATGACCGGGCGGATCGTGCTGGGTAGCGCCGAGGCACAGGTGGAGACGGTCAAGGCGGGGTTCGGCATCGCGCAGCTCGCGACCTGGTTGATCAAGGCCGAACTTGCCAGCGGCGAGCTTGTCGAGATCCTCCCCGATCTGGCGACGGTCGGGCTGCCGCTGCACCTGGTGTGGCCGAGACGCAAGCAGCTCACCCCCAAGGTCGACGCGCTGCTCGAACTCCTGACGCAGGGGTTACGGATCGAGTGATCGGCCGTGCCGTACGATAGGCGATCCGACGATGGGCCCATGATCGGCGGGCCGACGTTTACGGGCAGTCGAGCGCGACGGCCCTAGCCAAGCGTTTTAGCCTAAGTTTAACGGTCACAAGGCATGACCCGACCGCTGAGGGAGCCAAGGTTAGTGTTGAATACGCAAGCGAATTTCGATGCAATCTCGGTTGACGATCTCGAATCGATGGGCGGTGACGCGCGCGATGCGTTGCCGTTCGGGGTGGTCGGCTTCGGGGCGGACACCGTCGTGCAGACGTATAACGCGACCGAGGCGCGGATGTCGGGGCTCGACCCCGCCACCGTCATCGGGGTGCCGTTCTTCGATGCCGTCGCGCAGTGCATGAACAACTTCATGGTGGCGCAGCGGTTCGACGACGAACCCGTGCTCGACGCGATCGTACCCTATGTCCTCACCTTGCGGATGCGGCCGACCAAGGTCCGCTTGCGCCTGCTGGCGCGGCCTGACGCGCCACGACGCTACATCCTGATCGAACGGTGAGCCGACCGGCATGAACGGGACGTCGAGCGAGGAGCAGCTTCTCGAATTTCTCTATGCCTGCCCGGTCGGGCTGATCGAGTGCGACCGCGCCGGCGAGATCGCGATGATGAACCCGCACGCGATGCAGCATCTGCTTCCGCTCGCGGGCCCACGCGATTCGAGCAACCTGTTCAAGGCGCTGGAGGAGCATGCGCCCGAATTGCGCAGCATCGTCGCGGACTATGGCCCGGCAACGGGCAAGATCTGCGACGGGCATCGGATCTTCGTCGATCTCGGTCCCGGCCGCCGTGCGCAGGCGCCCAAGGTGCTCGGCTGCACGGTGATGAAACTGGGCGTCGACCGCCTGATGGTGACGCTGGCCGACATCAGCGAGCAGGTGGTGCAGGAGGAGCGGCTGCGCCAGGCGGATAGCTGGTTCGCCACGTTGGTCGACGGGACCAACGAATATGCCGCGCTCACGATCACGGCGGATGGCCTGATCACGTCGGCCAATGCCTGCTTCACGCGGCAGACCGGCTATGATTGCGCCGCGGTGACCGGCCGCAATCTGGCGGACGTGCTCGACACCGATCCGGCCGGGGCCGCGCTTCGGCTCAGCGAGCAGGTGAAGATCGCCGGGCGCGACGGCTGGCATCTCCAGGAAGGCTGGCAGCGGCGGGCCGATGGCGGGCGCTATTGGTGCCAGCGGCTCGTGGTCGCGCGCTCCGATCACGCGGACGATCCCCGTCCGTCGGGCTTTTCCGTGATCCTGCGCGACGTGCCGGGCCGCGAGGGCGCGGCGGAGGACATGCGCCGGCTGCTGACATGCGATCACCTGACCGGCGCGTCGAACCGGCGCCATTTCAGCCAGATCATGGAGCGCGAGCAGACCCACTGGCGCGAGGTGGGCCAGCCCTTGTCGCTGGTCCTGCTCGATCTCGATCACTTCAAGACGGTCAACGACACGCATGGGCATCCGGTCGGCGACATCCTGCTGCGTCGCGTCGCGGAGGTCTGCACCATGCTGCTTCCCCCGCGCGGCGTCTTCGCGCGACTGGGCGGCGAGGAGTTCGGTGCGCTGCTGCCGCGCCGTGATAACGACCAGGCGATCGGGCTGGCCGAAGCGATGCGCACCGCGATCGGCGCGATCGAAGTCGACACGCCGCGCGGCCCGCTGACGGTATCGGCGAGCCTGGGCTGCGCGACGCTGGACGAGGCGGGCGGATCGATCGATACGTTGATCGCGCTGGCGGACGAGCGTCTCTATGCCGCCAAGCGCGCGGGTCGCAACCGGGTCTATCGGTCCGACGCACACGCGGCGTGACCACGGCGTTGCCCGCCCTTTCGCGCGCCGCCGTCCACCGGATCGCGTGTGCGGTGGTCGCATCGGAGCTGCGGCGCTGGCGCACGGCCGGCGCGGCGCCAACCGATCGCGACACCTGGCCCGAAGTATTGCCGATCGGCGAGGACGGGCTCGGGCTCGACTCGATCGAACAGCTCATCGCGCTCGGCGCGCTGGCCGAGGCGTTCGGGCTAGAGGACAGCGACCTGGGTCGCGAACCGCCGGCGCGGGTCGGCGACTGGATCGACTGGATCCTGCGCGGGCATGCCGCGGCGGAAGGCCGGATGACGGTGCGGACATCGGGCTCGACCGGGCGGCCCAAGCCGTGCGACCACGCCATCGCCGACCTGCTCGACGAGGCCGCCTTTCTGGCGACGCAGATCCCCGGCCGCCGCCGCGTGGTGGCTTTGGTCCCGGCGCATCACCTCTACGGGATCATCTGGACCGCATTGCTGCCCACGGCGCTGGGCGTGGAGGTCGTCGCGCGGACGATCGGCACCCCGCTCGATCTCGCGCCCGGGGACCTCGTCGTCGCGGTGCCCGACCAGTGGCGCGCGCTGCTTCGGCTGACGCGCGGTTTCCCGGCCGACATCGTCGGGGTGAGTTCGGGCGGCGCGCTCGACGACCGGCTAGCCGCGGACCTGCTGGCGGACGGACTCGCGCGGCTACTCGACATCTATGGATCGTCGGAAACGGGCGGCATCGCGCTGCGCGATCTGCCGGCGACCGCCTATACGCTGCTGCCCCGCTGGTACTTGCTGCCAAAGGACAAGGACTGGCAACTCGGCGACGACCGGGGCGGGCGCCATGCGCTGCCCGATCATATCGAGCGGATCGGCGATCGCGGCCTGCGCCCGACCGGCCGGCGCGACGGCGCGGTGCAGGTCGGCGGGCATAATGTGTGGCCCGGCCGCGTCGCCATTATGCTCCGGACGCTCGACGGCGTGGTCGATGCCGCGGTTCGGCTGGGCTACGACGGACGGCTGAAAGCGTTCATCGTCCGCGACGACGCGGCCGATCCCGACCTGCTCTCCGCGCGGATCGACCAGGCGATCGCCGATCAGCTGGCCGGCCCCGAACGACCGAAGAGCATGCAGTTCGGGGCCGCGCTCCCGCGCGATGCGCTGGGCAAGCTCGCCGACTGGGACTGACGCCGCGCCACCACTATGGACGGCTTGACGCCCGGCTTGTGCGTCGCGACTGTCGGCAGCGATGGCGCCTCCCCCAAATCCCCGCTGGCCGAGCGACCTGATGCAGGCCGCGCTCGCGCTGCACGACAACCAGCTCCATATCGCCGAGCCGCTGCTGAAGGCGTATCTGAAGCAGGACCCGTTCGACGCGCGCGCGATCCGGATGCTGGCGGAGCTGGCCGGGCGGATCGGGCGCTACGGCGATGCGGAGGCGTTGCTGCGCCGCGCGGTCGAACTGGCGCCCGGCTTTACCGCGGCGCGCGCGAACCTCGCGCTCGTGCTGTATCGCCAGAACCGCGCGCCCGAGGCGCTGACGCTGCTCGACGCGGTGATCGCCGACGAGCCCGACAATCCGGGTCACGCGAACCTGAAGGCCGCCGCGCTCGGCCGGCTCGGCGGGTTCGAGGACGCGATCGCGCTCTACGAAAAGGTCCTGCACGATGCGCCGGGCCAGCCGCGCGTGTGGCTGAGCTATGGCCATATGCTCAAGACCGTCGGCCGACGCGACGACGGGATCGCCGCGTATCGCCGCGCGCTGGCGCTGCTGCCGACGCTCGGCGATGCGTGGTGGAGCCTCGCCAACCTCAAGACCGTGCGGTTCGACGAGGCCGATATCGCGGCGATGGAGGCAGCCCTCGCGCGCGACGACATTGATGACGAGGACCGCTTCCACCTCGACTTCGCGCTCGGCAAGGCGTTCGAGGACCGGCGCGATCCGGTGCGATCCTTCGCGCATTATGCGGCGGGTAACGCGCTGCGCCGGACGCGGATCGTGTACGACGCCGACGAGACGCAGGCGTTCGTCGACCGCAGCATCGCGCTGCTCACCCCCGATTTTCTCGCAGCCCGCCGCGACTATGGATCGAGCGCCCCCGACCCGATCTTCGTGCTCGGCATGCCGCGCGCCGGCTCGACGCTGATCGAACAGATCCTCGCGAGCCACAGCCTGGTCGAGGGGACGACCGAACTGCCCGACATGCCCGCGCTGGCACGGCGGATCGCGTCCTATCCCGAGGGTCTGGCGGCGCTGTCCGGCGATGCAGCGCGCGACATCGGCGACGAGTATCTGCGCCGCGCCGCGATCCAGCGGCGTACCGATCGCCCGTTCTTCATCGACAAGCTGCCCAACAACTGGGCGCATATCGCGCTGATCAACCTCGCGCTGCCCAATGCGCGGATCATCGACGCACGCCGCGACCCGCTCGATTGCTGCTTCTCGAACTTCAAGCAGCATTATGCGCGCGGCCAGGCGTTCAGCTATGCGCTCGACGATATCGGCCGCTACTACACCGACTATGTGCGGCTGATGACGCATGTCGATACGGTGTTGCCCGGCCGGGTCCACCGCGTCGACCACGAAGCGCTGATCGCGAATACCGAGGTCGAGGTCCGCGCGCTGCTGGCGGCTTGCGGACTGGCGTTCGAGCCCGCCTGTCTCGCGTTCCACCAGACCGAGCGCGCGGTGCGCACCGCCAGTTCCGAACAGGTCCGCAGGCCGATCAACCGCGACGGCGTCGATGCCTGGCGCCCCTATGACGCGTGGCTCGGACCGCTGCGCACGGCACTGGGCCTCGCCGCCACGACCTGACCCGTGGCGAAAACGTCACGGACGCGTCACATTAATTCATCATCGACCAAGCTTTGTTTGACCTTTGTTGCGCCGCAACACACTCTGCCGACATAAATCGTCGTGGGGGCAACGGGCATGCATATTTTCGATCGTCGCGTTTGGATCGCGTCGCTCCTGGCGTCGGCCGCTTTTGCGGCGCCCGCGTTCGGCCAGACGGCGCCGACCGACACCGCCGCGCCCGAAACGGCCGCGCAGACCGATACGGGGCCGACCGCCGGGGAATATGAGGGCGACATCGTCGTCACCGCGCAGAAGCGCGACCAGAATATCCAGGCAGTCCCGATCAGCATCCAGGCGATCGGCACCAAGCGGCTCGACGACCTCAACATCTCCAACTTCAACCAATATACCCAGCTGCTGCCGTCCGTGTCGTTCCAGACCACGCAGCCCGGATCGACCGTCGTCTATATGCGCGGCGTCGCGTCGGGCGGTGACGGCAACCATTCGGGGCCGCTGCCCTCGGTCGGCACGTATCTCGACGAGCAGCCGGTGACGACGATCGGCGGCACGCTCGACGTCCACATCTACGACATCGCCCGGATCGAAAGCCTCGCAGGGCCGCAGGGCACGCTGTACGGCGCGTCGTCCGAAGCCGGCACGATCCGGATCATCACCAACAAGCCCGACACCAGCGACTTTTACGGGCGCGTCGATGGCGAGGTGAACAGCGTCAAGTCGGGCGGCATTGGCAGCAAGATCGAGGGCATGCTCAACATGCCGCTATCGCAGTCCGCCGCACTCCGCGTCGTCGGCTTCTATCAGCGCGACGCCGGCTATATCGACAATGTCGCGGGCTGCCGCAGCTACCTGCCCGAGCCGACCGCGACCTCGTGCACCTCGGCAAATGGCGGCGTGGTCGTCGACAATGCCGCGTTCGTGAAGAAGAACTATAACGACACCGAGACCTATGGCGGTCGCGCCGCGCTGAAGGTCGATCTCGACAGCAACTGGACCGTGACGCCGACCGTGCTGTACCAGGAACAGCGCAACCACGGCACCTATGGCTATGACCCCAAGGTCGGCGACCTCCAGCTCCAGCATTTCTTCCCCGAATATCGCCGCGATCGGTTCATCCAGGGCGCACTGACGATCGAGGGCAAGCTGGGCAACTGGGACGTCACCTATGCCGGCGCGTATCTCGACCGGAAAACCTACACGTCGAGCGACTATACCGATTACGCCGAGGCCTATGACTCCGCCTATTCGTCGGTCGGCGGGCTGGCCGGCTATTTCTATTACCAGGACAATGCCGGGCGGACGATCGATCCGCGCCAGAAGATCATCGGCACCGATCATTTCAAGAAGACCAGCCAGGAGCTGCGCGTCGCATCACCCGTCGAGGCCCGGTTCCGGATCGTCGCCGGTGCCTTCTACCAGCGCCAGACGAACGCCATTTTCCAGGATTACCAGATCGCCAATCTCGGCACCGCGGTATCGGTCAACGGCTCCCCTGGCACCTTGTGGCTGACCAAGCAGAAGCGCGTCGACAAAGATTACGCGATGTTCGGCGAGGCGAGCTTCGACATCCTGCCCAACCTGACCGCGACCGCGGGCGGCCGCGCCTATATCTACGACAATTCGCTGATCGGCTTCTACGGGTTCGGGCGCAATCCCGCGGTCGATCCCGACGACGGCCGGCCCTATAGCGCGACACCGTTCAACGCCGCGGGCAGCAGCCAGACCGGCGTCGCGGGCTGCTATCTCGCGAATGGCCAGACCTTGCGCGAGGCGTATCTGAGCGGCGGCGATACCTCCACGCTGCTGCCCGCGGCGGTATCTGGATCGCCCTGCACCAACCTGGCGACGTACACGACCACCGGGCTGCGCCCGAAGAAGACGGAGGGACAAGGCGCCACCTACCGCTTCAACCTGACGTACAAGCCGACCGAGAAGGTGATGGCCTACGCGACCTTCTCGCGCGGGTTCCGGCCGGGCGGGATCAACCGTCGCGGCGACGTCGCGCCGTACGACGCGGACTTCCTGACCAATTACGAGCTGGGGTTGAAGACGACACTGTTCGACCGGCTGCGGCTCAACGCGTCGATCTATCAGCAGGCGTGGGACAAGTTCCAGTTCTCGTTCCTCGGGCTGAACAGCTTCACGATCATCCAGAACGGGCCGAACGCGCGGATCAGGGGGATCGAGGCGGATGCCAACTACGCGACGGGCGGCCTCTCGCTCACCGCGGCGGGTGCCTATACCGATGCCAAGACCCGCAACGACCTGTGCGCGACGCAGGTCTGTAGCGGCGACGGCACCGATGTGCTCGCCCCCAAGGGCACGCGCCTGCCGATCACCCCGCGCTTCAAGGCAAGCGGCACCGCGCGCTACAGCATGCCGATCGGGGCGGCCAAAGCCTATATCCAGGGCCTGGTCGCGCATCAGAGTTCGGCGGCGGCAGATATCCGACTGGAACAGGCCGCGAGTTTCGGCCGGCTCAAGGCGTATACGACCGCCAACGCCTCGGTCGGTGCCGAGCTGTCGAACTTCACGTTCGAACTGTTCGTCCAGAATCTCTGGGACGAACGCGCGCAATTGTCGCGCTTCCAGCAATGCGGCACCTGTTCGCAACGCACCTATATCGTCACCAGCACGCCGCGCACGATCGGCCTGCGCGCAGGCGCGAAATTCTAGACCGGAATGACCCGCTGATCCTCCCCCGCCAGGGGAGGATCGGCTTACTCCAAAGAAAGATGAAGATGACGTCCAAGCTCAAGCTGTTTCTCGCCTGCACTGCCGCGATGACCGCCCTTCCCGCGCAAGCGCAGACCGCCGCCGACAACGGCCTCGCCATCGCCAAGAAGATGATCGCCTTCCGCAGCGTCCGCGGCCCCGGCAACCAGACTCCGCAGCTGGCCGCCTATCTGAAGTCGGTGCTGGTCGGCGGCGGCTTTGCGGCAAGCGACGTGACGGTCACCCCGGTCGACGACACCGCCTATCTGATCGCGACGTGGAAGGGCAGCGACGCCGCGCTCAAACCGATCGTCTTCTCCGGCCATATCGACGTGGTCGAGGCGAAACCCGCCGACTGGCAGCGCGATCCGTTCACCCCCGTGGTCGAAAACGGCTATCTCTACGGCCGCGGCGCGACCGACATGAAGCTCGACGCCGCGCTCGCGATCGCGACGCTGCTCGACATGAAGAAGGCGGGCTACACGCCGAAGCGCGGGATCGTTTTGGCGCTGTCGGGTGACGAGGAAACGGTGATGAAGACCTCGTCGCTGATCGCCGAGAAGCTCAAGAACGCCGAGATGGCGCTCAACATCGACGGCGGCGGCGGGCTGTACGCCGAAGACGGCAAGGCCGAATATTTCACGATCGGTGCAGCCGAGAAGACCTATGCCGATTTCCAGCTGGCGGTGACGAACCCCGGTGGCCATTCGTCCGCGCCGCGCAAGGTGAACGCGATCAACGAATTGTCCGCGGCGCTGGTCCGGATCGGCAATTACCGGTTCACGCCGCAGCTGTCGCCAATCACCAAGGGCTATTTCGAGGGCGTCGCCCCCCGCCAGACGCCCGCGATCGGCGCAGCGATGCGCGCTTTTGCGGCGAACCCGAAGGACCAGGCGGCGATCGAGACGCTTGCCGCCAATCCCGGCTATGTCGGCCAGATCGGCACCACCTGCGTCACGACGAGGATCAGCGGCGGGCATGCGCTGAACGCACTGCCGCAGCGCGCGACCGCCAACATCAACTGCCGGATCTTTCCCGGCGTCAAACCGGCGACCGTGATGGCCGAACTGGCCAAGGTCGCCGCGGACCCCGGCGTGACGTTCAGCGACGTCACCGAGGGCTCGAACCCGACCGACGCCTCGCCACTGCGTGCCGACCTGACCGGGGCGGTCAAGACCGCGATGGGCGCGATCCGGCCCGGCGTGCCGGTGTTCCCGAGCATGTCCGCGGGCGCCAGCGATTCGATGTGGTACCGCTCGGTCGGCGTGCCGAGCTACGGCGTCAGCCCGACATTCATCAAGCAATCCGACGATTTCAGCCACGGGCTAAACGAACGCACGCCGATCGACAACATCCCGTTGGCGATCACCTATTATCGCTCGCTGATGACCAGCCTGACGAAGTAGCGCACACGCGCCTCCGGCCGCGCACGTATCTCGCGATACGGCGCGGTCGGAGGAAAAGCCGGGCATAATGGACACCGTCCCGGCTTTTAGATTGACGCAGTGCAGCATCGCACCTAGCAGCCCGCGCTCTCCCTACGCTAAGCCCGATCAGGCGCAGCTTTGCTCAGCGCTGGAGGCGCCGCGTGACCATGACCATGACCTTTGCCGATCTCTCCCTCGCGCCGACTTTGCTGCAGGCGCTCGCAGAGGAGGGCTATGCCCGCCCGACCCCGATCCAGGCGCAGTCGATCCCGATGCTGCTGGAGGGCCGCGACGTGCTCGGCATGGCGCAGACCGGCACCGGCAAGACTGCCGCGTTCGCGCTGCCGCTGCTGCACCGGCTCGCCGCCAACCCGCGCCCGGCGCCCAGGAACGGCGCCCGCATCCTGGTCCTCGCGCCGACGCGCGAACTGGTGTCGCAGATCGCGGCCGGGTTCGAGAGCTTCGGCCGTCATATCAAGCCGCGCGTGATGACGATCTTTGGCGGCGTCAGCCAGTTCCACCAGGTCAAGGCGCTCGAGACCGGCGTCGACATCATCGTCGCCGCACCTGGCCGCTTGCTCGATCTGGTCGACCAGGGGCTTTGCGACCTGTCCGCGCTCGAGGCGCTGGTGCTCGACGAGGCCGACCAGATGCTCGACATGGGCTTTGCCAAGCCGATCGAGCGGCTCGTCGCGACGCTGCCCGTCGATCGGCACACGGTGCTGTTCTCCGCGACGATGCCGAAATCGATCGCCGCGCTCGCCGACAGCCTGTTGCGCGATCCGGTCAAGGTCGAGATCGCGCCGCCGTCGACCACGGTCGACCGTATCGATCAGTCGGTGATGTTCCTCGACGCAGCCGACAAGAAGGCGGCGCTGCTGGCGTTGCTGAAAACGCCCGACATGGGCCAGGCCGTCGTCTTCACGCTGCAGAAGAACATAGCGAACGACGTATGCGCCTTCATCGGCGAAGCCGGCATCACCGCCGAGGCGCTGCACGGCAACAAGTCGCAAGGCCAGCGCGAGCGCGCGCTCGACGCGTTCCGTGCCGGAACCGTGCAGGTGCTGGTCGCGACCGATATCGCCGCGCGCGGGATCGACGTCGATACCGTCACGCACGTGTTCAACCACGATCTGCCGAGCCTGCCGGAAAGCTATGTCCACCGGATCGGCCGCACCGGCCGGGCGGGCCGCAGCGGCTTTGCGATCACGCTGTGCGATGCCGAGCAGCGCGCCTGGCTGCATGACGTCGAGCGCGAGATCGGCCGGACGCTGACCGTGCAGGACGATCATGAATGGCATTGCGAAGTGGCGCGGCACTCGACCAAGCGCGCGCCCGTGCTGGGTGGCGGACCGGTCAAGCAGGTGAAGCCGGCCAAGCCGCCGCGTGAGCGCAAGGTCTGGACCGAGGAAGAGAAGTTGGCCGCGCGGATGGCTGCGAAGGCCGCCTGATCCGACGGCGGCGGTGTGGCCTAGCGCGCCATCCAGTCGCTGATCCCCGCCACACTGCGAAAATCGTCGACCGCGCGGACGTCGAGCGCGGGGTCGACCGCGCGCACCATGTCGGCCAGCGCGGTGCCGGGACCGAGTTCAAGAATACGATCGACACCGCGTTCGAACAGCGCCTCGAGTGTGGCGGCCCAGTCGATCGTCGTGTCGAGCTGAGCCGCCAGCCCGGGCACGTCGCGCGCGCCGCTGACGATCGAGGCGGTCGCTGCGCCGATCAGCGTGCGGCCACGCCCGGGCCTGCCGGGCGCCGATCCCTCCAACGCGGCGCGAAACGGCGCGACCGCGTTCGACAGGCGCGGCGTATGCGACGCGATATGGACCGCGATCGGCCGCGCCGATGCAGCGCCCTCCCCCAGCGCCGAGGCGCAGCAGCGCTCGACATCGTCGCGCTTGCCGCCGACCACGAAGAGCAGCGCCGGATTGACGATCGCGATGTGGCAATCGAACCGGGCGACCAGCGCGTCGACGCGGTCTTCCGGCAGTCCGCGGACGAAGCCCAGGCCGTCGTCGGGGCCGCTTGCCGAGTCCATCGCCTCGGCGCGGCGCGCGCTCAGGTCGAGCGTGCGCTCGGGCGACCAGATCCCGGCGACACCCCATGCCGCCATCTCGCCGACGCTGTAGCCGGCGGCCGTGAAGGGCGACGCCGGCTCAAGGCAGGCGGCGGCGGCGAGACCACGCGCGACGCAAAGGATCTGGCTCGTGCGGTTGGCGAACAGCGTCGCATCATCGGCGGTTTGCAGGAGCGTGCGGATGTCCTGCCCCAGCAGCGCGCCGGCATGTGTCAGGATCGACTGCGCGCGCGGATCGTCGGCGAACATTTCGAGCATCGCGCGATCCTGCCGCCCCTGCCCCGAGCACAGCAACGCGAGCGTCATGGCGTGGCGCTCTCAACGAATAGCGCCATGGCGAGCAGGTCGGCGCAGCCGCCGGGGCTCAGGCGTCGGTGGGTGAAAGCGCGGTGCATCGCGACGGCGCGCGCGTGCCAGTCGCCGGCGCCCACGCTTCCGGCGTCGAGGAACGCGCGCGCCTCGGACTGCGCGAACGCCAGCCCGTGCGCGCCGCCGCGATAGAGGAGATTTGTATCCTCCACCTCGGCGATCAGCGTCATCAGCGCGTGGACGTGGTGCGCCTCTCGGGCGGCGGTCAGGTCGCGTGCGGCGGCGAGCGCGGGCAAGGCGATGGCGTAGAGCGCGGGAAAGCCAGCCGCGGCCTCGGCACGCGCGCCGCCCGCGGCATGCTGGCGTGCGACCATCGTCCCGTGGCTGTGCAGCGGGATCGGCCCGCGGACGATCTCCGCGCCCCAGCGTTGCGCGACTATCGCGCCGAGCGTTCCCGGTGCGCCATAGGCCAGGCGAAACCCGGCGGCGGCGCAGAGCAGCCCCATCCCGAAGATCGCCCCGCGATGCGTGTTAACGCCACCGCTCGCCGCCATCATCGCGTGCTCGGCCTCGATCCCGATCGCGCGGAGGACGTCCATTCCAGCCCCGGCCGCCCCCGCCTCGGCGAGCCGCGCGAAGAAGGGGGCGAGCGCGTCGGCGCTGCGATCCATCATCGCGGCGTCCATGTCGTCGTGCGCGCCGGTATCGACCGGACTGACGAGGCCGGGCTTGGGATAGGTCGCGATCTCCTGTCTGAGGCAGTCGGCCGCGCGGCGGCCGATGGCGGCGCCGTCGATTGCCACCGCCGTTGCGGCGCGTGCGAGCGCGATCACGCGAACATCTCGCCGCGGCCGATCATGCGGTTGCCATCTGCCGCCTTCGCCAGCAGTTCGGTCGCGTCCGACGCATATTCGCGCCACTGGACCGCGAAACCCGTCGGCGGGACGATCTCCCCATCAAGCCGCATCGGCGCATCCGCCTCGATTCGCACCAGCGCCGCCACCAGCCGCACGGTGTCATCGGCGCGCGCAACCTGCCAGACGAGATCGAGATCCGACGTCTCCGACAGATACGGCACGCCCGTCAGGTGCGCCCATGCCAGGCTGCCGAAACATCTCGTGTCGGGATCGCGCGCGACCAGCGCGGCGATCGTCAGCTGCCACACCGGCGGTGCCGTCCGCCCCGCCTCGGCGAGCAAGGGCGGCGGTGCATCGGACAGGATCGCATCGGGCGAGACGGCCAGCGCGAGCCGAAGCTTGCCGAGCGATGGCGGCAGCGGCAGGCCGAGCGGCACCAGCCCCGCGCCGTCGTCGCACAGCGGACGGCGCGCGATCAGCGGATACCCCGCGGCGACCCAGTCGACCACCGCGGGGATCTCCCGGAACGCCGGATAGCTGCCCAGTATCTTGGTCCAACGCGCCGGATCGAGATAGACCAGCCGGTGCCGATCGAACCGCATCACCCCTGCGCCGCAGTCGCAACCGCGCCGGCGATCCGCGCCGATGCCGGCCGCCCGCCACGTTCCGCCCCTAGAGCCGAGCGATCATCCCCCGCGCGTGGGTGTGCCAATAGCGCCTGCAACTGCTCCGCGAGGCTCTTGCCCGCATCCCAGACCGTCGCGATCCCGCCGACGCTGACCAGATTGTCGAGGCCGGGCGCGAAGACGGGCGTGGTCTTCGCCTTGGCCTCGAGCACGTCGATCGGCAGCTTGGTGACGCGCGCCATCGAGGCGAGGTCCATCACCTCGGGATGTGCGCCGGGCAGCGCGACCAGCGTCCCGCAGGCGAGTGCGGTCGCGATGAACGCACCCGCCGCGCTGCCGCCATAGAGCAGCCCGATCGTGCGATGGCCTTGCGCCTCCGCCAGCAGCAGCGACTTGGCGAGGTGCGCGAGATATTCGCTGATCCCGAGCAGTTCGTCGCGCCGGCTCATCCGCTGGCTGGCGCTGTCGACGAGGAACAGGATCGGCGCGGCGTCGTCGCTCGAGGCGATCTTCAGCACCGCGGCGGATAGCCGGATCGCCTGGTCGATCCCGATCGGCGCGCGGCCGGTCGCGCCCACGACATGGACTATGCCGTCGCCGAACGTCGCGCGGCCGAGCAGTAGATCGCCTTCGGTCGTGACGTCATGCCCTGCGGGGAAGAGCGAATCGAGGATCTCAGCGGGCGTCATTGGTGCTCTCCCGGTACTGGGCGGCTAGGGTCGCGAAGGCATCGGCGGGCATGTCGGGGATCGCCTTCGGATCGTCGATGCCGAGCGCGTGCCAGATGTCGGTCGCATCGCTCATGTCGCCGAACCGCGCGATCCGGCGTTCGAGCCGCGCCTGTTCCGCCGCCAGCGTGGCGGCGTCGAACTTGGCCGGCCGCGCGAGCGCCGCTGTCGCCGCGGCGCGGAACGCCGCTGCGTCGTCGTCGACGAACACGTCCGCGCCGCCGATCAGCGTGCGGTGCTTGCCGCCCATCGTTCGCCACACCAGAGCGCGGTCGCGCGAGTCGAATTCCTCGACGCCCTTGTTGGTCTCGATCACCTCGGGCCCGGTCACGCTGATGCGGCCCTGTTCGGACACGATCAGCGTCGAGCAGCACCCCGCGATCAGCCCGCCGCCGCCGTAGCAGCCCGCGCGCCCGCCGATCAGCCCAACGACACGCACGCCGTCCAGCCGCGCCTCGACGATCGCGCGCATGATCTCGGCGATCGCGATCTCGCCCGCATTGGCCTCCTGCAAACGCACGCCGCCAGTGTCGAACGCGATGACGACGTCGCGTGCCAGCGCCTTGGCGGCGCGGAGCAGCCCGGTGAGCTTGGCACCGTGCACCTCGCCGAACGCGCCGCCCATGAAGCGGCCCTCCTGCGCTGCGACGAGCACGCGCGTGCCGTTGATCGACCCGCTGCCGACGACGATGCCGTCATCGAACTGCGCGGGCAGATCGAATATGCCCAGATGCGGGCTCGTCTCGCGACACTCGGGGCCGACGAATTCGGCGAAGCTGCGCGGATCGACCAAAGCGGCGATCCGCTCGCGCGCGCCGGCTTCGTACCAGCTGTGACGCAGGTTGCTCATGCCTCGGGCTCCTCGATCAGGCGGACGGCCTGCGCGAGGCGCAGCGATACCGTATCCGGCCGCGCGCCGCCGTCGTTGATCGCGATCCGCAAGCCCCCTGCCGCGCGCCGGCCGACGAAATCGGCGACCACCGCGTCCCACAGATCGCGAAAGCCGTGCGCCGCCGTGCTGATCTCGATCGCGCACCGATCGGCCGCGTCCCCGCGTTCGACCAGCACCTCGAGATTGCCCGACGCAACGACACCGACCAGCGCCATCTTGCGCGTGCCGCCCGCCGGCCTCGGCGCGGCGATATCGAAATGGAGAATTTCCATGCGTCGTCTCCTACCAGTTCCGGAACCGGCTCGGCGGCCGGTAGAGCCCGCCAGACGCGAGCATGAGATCCTTGATCGAACGCGCGGCCAGCATGTTCCGGTTCGCGTCGAGCGGGTCGATCCCGAGATCCTCGGGCCGCTGGATGATCTTCCGCTCGCGCAACCGTTCGACCATCGCCTTGTCGCGGCCGCGGCCGATTTCGGTAAAGCCAGCCACCCCGCGGATCGCCTGTTCGCGCTCGTCCGCGTTGCGGCATAGCAGCAGGTTGGCGATGCCCTCCTCGGTCACGATGTGCGTCGTATCGTCGGCGTAGACCATGATCGGCGCGAGATCGAGATCGAGCTTTTCCGCGAGTTCGAGCGCCCCCAGCTTCTCGACGAACAGCGGCGCGTTGCCCTCGCCGAACGTCTCGCCGATCTGCACCACGAGCTTCCGGCCGCGCCGCAGCGGCGCCGCGGTGTCGGGATCCGCCTCCGCGCCGGCCTGCAACCACGGTGCGCTCGGATGACGCCGACCGCGCGCGTCCGACCCCATGTTGGGCGCACCGCCAAAGCCCGCGATCCGGTTCGCGGTGATCGTCGAGCTATGCCCGGCAAGGTCGATCTGCAGCGTCGAGCCGATGAACATGTCGCACGCATACAGCCCGGCGGTCTGGCTGAACGCGCGGTTCGAGCGCAGCGAGCCGTCGGGGCCGGTGAAGAAAATGTCGGGCCGCGCGGCGAGATAATCCTCCATGCCGACTTCGGAGCCGAAGCAATGGACCTGCTCGACCCACCCCGCCTCGATCGCGGGGATCAACGTCGGGTGCGGGTTGAGCGCCCAGTGCGTGCAGATCTTGCCCTTCAGCCCGAGCTTCTCGCCATAGGTCGGCAGCAGCAGTTCGATCGCCGCGGTGTTGAAGCCGATGCCGTGGTTCAGCCGGCGCACGCCGTAGGGCTGATACAGTCCCTTGATCGCCATCATCGCGGTCAGGATCTGCGTTTCGGTCATCGCCGCGGGATCACGCGTGAACAGCGGCTCCACATAGAAGGGTCGCCCTACGTCGAGCACGAAATGGACCTGGTCGCCGGGGATATCGACGCGCGGCAGCGTATCGACGATCTCGCCGACCTGCGCGATCACGAGGCCGCTGCCGAAGCTCGTCGCCTCGACGACGGTCGGCGTGTCCTCGGTATTGGGGCCGGTATACAGGTTGCCGTGGCGATCCGCGCTGACCGCGGCGATCAGCGCGACCTGCGGCGTCAGATCGACGAAATAGCGCGCGAACAGCTCGAGATAGGTGTGGATCGCGCCAAGCTCGATCTTGCCGCCGAACAGCATCTTCGCGATCCGCGCCGATTGCGGCCCCGAATAGGAAAAATCGAGCCGCTTCGCGATCCCGCTGTCGAAGACGTCGAGATGCTCGGGCAGCACGACGCCCGATTGCACCATGTGCAGATCGTGGATCCGCGCAGGGTCCATCGCGGCGAGCCCCTTGGCCAGCACGTCCGCCTGTTTCTGGTTGTCGCCCTCGAGGCAGACCCGGTCACCGGGCCTGAGCACCGCTTCGAGAAAGTCGACGAGCGTTTCGGGATCGACCAGCTTGCCGGTGGCAAAGCCCCGACCGGCCGCGATCCGCTCCTCGCGCATCTGCTTGCGCGTATTCCATTGCCGCACCGCATCGCCTCCTGACGCTTATTCTACGCTTCTTGTATTCCCTATTGCCCCAAACGCAACCCTGTGCATACTTAAAGACGTATAAGACGATAGATCGAATACAGTGAGAGGATATGCCATGAGCGAGTCCCTACCCGTTGCCGCCACAGACGCGGGACGCGGCGCATGATCGCCGGAGTCGCGCTGCTCGCCATCTGTACGTTGATAGGGCAATTGCTTGGCGAAGGCCTTGGCGTGCTGCTTGGCGTGAAGGCCAATGTCGGCGGGGTCGGCATCGCGATGATCCTGCTGATCGCCGCGCGGATGTGGCTCAAGACCCGCGGTCGCTACAATGAAGGCGTGTCGCGCGGGATCGGCTTTTGGGGCGCGCTCTATATCCCGATCGTCGTCGCGATGGCGGCGCAGCAGGATGTCGTTGCCGCGGTCGAGGGCGGCCCGATCGTGCTGATCGCGGGCGTCGGCGCGCTGCTGCTGTGCTTCAGCGCGGTGGCGCTGATCAGCCGGCTGTCGGGCACGCCCGAGACGATGGACGAGATCGAGGCGCGCGAAGCCCGCGAGGCGCTCGACGCAGCCCACGCCCCCTCCCCCGTAACGACGCACTGAGGCGATTGTCATGGAAATGATCACCAAGGTCCTGACCGCCAATGCGCTGCTCACCGCGTTCGCGGTCGTCGGCATCGTCATGTGGCTGTCGAACATCCTGTCTGCCAAGCTGACGATGGGCCGGGTCCATGGCTCGGCGATCGCGATCCTGATCGGCCTCGCGCTCGCCTTCTGGGGGGGTATCGCGACCGGCGGGCACAAGGGGCTCGCCGACCTGCCGATGCTCGCGGGGATCGGCCTGATGGGCGGCGCGATGCTGCGCGACTTCGCGATCGTCGCGACCGCGTGCGAGGTCGATGTCGAACAGGCCAAGAAGGCGGGGCTGATCGGCGTCGTCGCGCTGCTGCTAGGCACGATCCTGCCGTTCATCGTCGGCGCGCTGGTCGCGGCGTCGTTCGGCTATACCGATGCGGTGTCGATGACGACGATTGGCGCGGGCGCGGTAACCTATATCGTCGGGCCCGTCACGGGCGCGGCGATCGGTGCGAGCTCGCCGGTCATCGCGCTGTCGATCGCGACCGGCGTGTTCAAGGCGGTGATGGTGATGGTCGGCACGCCGTTGGTCGCCGGACTCATCGGCCTCAACAACCCGCGCAGCGCGATGGTGTTCGGCGGGCTGATGGGCACGGTCAGCGGCGTGTCGGGCGGGCTCGCCGCGACCGATCGCCGCCTCGTCCCCTATGGCGCCTTGACCGCGACCTTC
Organism: Sphingomonas sp. Leaf28; assembly: GCF_001421685.1. Taxonomy (NCBI): domain Bacteria; kingdom Pseudomonadati; phylum Pseudomonadota; class Alphaproteobacteria; order Sphingomonadales; family Sphingomonadaceae; genus Sphingomonas; species Sphingomonas sp. Leaf28. The sequence goes on from NZ_LMKX01000007.1 coordinate 861,586, forward strand.
CATACCGGGCTAGGCTGCCTGGTGGCGCCGTCGATCCTGTACCTGATCGTCCGCGCGATCGTGGGGGGCTGAGGGCACGTGGCGGATATAGACACCGAAGACACGGGGCTGCTGTCCGACCGGATCCGCAACGCGCTGACCGATGCGATCTCGTCGGGCGAACTGGCGCCCGGCACCACGCTCGACGAACAGCAGCTCGCCGACCGCTACGGCGCCTCGCGCACCCCGGTCCGCGAGGCGCTGCGCCAACTGGCGACCAGCGGCATGGTCGAGGTCCGCCCGCGCCGCGGCGTCATCGTCCGCCACGTCACCGCCGAGGAGGTGATGGACATGTTCGAGACGATGGCGGAGATCGAGGCGGTCTGCGTCCGGCTCGCGACCTACCGCATCACCCCGCTCGAGCGAAGCCGCCTGCTCCGCATCCATGAGGCAAGCGAGGCTGCGGTCGAGGCGGGCGACGTCGATGCGTATGATGCGCTCAACCGCGAGTTCCACGAGGCGATCTACCGCGCCGCGCATAACGACTTCCTCGCCGACCAGGCGATCGCGGTCCGCACCCGCCTCAATGCGTTCCGCCGCATGCAGCTCCGCCAGGACCGCCGTCTCGTCACATCCCGCGCGGAACACGACGCGGTCATGCGTGCGATCGCAGAGGGCGACGGCGACGAAGCCGCCCGCCGGATGCGCGCGCACATGCTCAACGCTGCAAGCGCGCTCGACAGCTATATCGCGCATCAGGACGCACTGCATATCCAGCCGGCCAAGACGCCGGGCTGAGCGCCCCTCAGGGGTTTGCGCCGAAGATACCGTATCGTTCGCGCCAGGCGCTGACTTCCGCGTGCAGGTGCGCGGGCGCGCGATCCCCCGAGATCACGTGACGCGCGACCTCGTTGTCGGGGTGCATCAGCATCTTCTTCGATCCGTCGCTGAACCACACGGGCACCAGGCCGTCGCACACGCTGTCGAGGATCGTGGCTGCCATGCCATTCTCGATCGCGGTGCTGCCCGGAAGGACGCGGACGTTGATCGAGACACCCTCGAATATGTTCTGCGGCGCCTTCACGAAGTTGACCGAGACGATCAGACCCGAGCGGTCGGGCCGCGCCGCATCGGGCATGCTCGCGACCCTGCGCCAGACGCAGAACCATGTCCGGCAGATGCGCGGGCGGACCGCGTGGATACCACAGCCGCGCGCGGAAAGGTGGACGCACGGCGTGCCTGCGGGCTTTTTGAACTCGGGGGTGTCTACCGTAAGGACGGTGCAGCAGGCCGTACAGTCGCCGCAGTCGCGGTCCGGCAGGACTGGTCCCAGCAGAACGGTTTCGAGGTCGGTCTCGGTATCCATCGCGGTCGGCGTTGCCTCGACACGCGCCGGAAGACAATAGCCCGGGCGTTCTCGGCACTTACACCGGGGTTGTCAGACGCGGTCGAACAGCGGCGCGTGCTTCATGTTCGGCAGGACGTGGCGCGCGAACAGGTCGGCTTCCGCGGCGTGCGGGTAGCCCGACAGGATGAACGCCTCGATACCCATCTCCTGGTACATGGCGAGTTTGGCGAGCACCTGGTCGGGATCGCCGACGATCGCCGCACCGCAGCCCGAGCGCGCGCGCCCGATACCGGTCCACAGATTGTCCTCGGCATAGCCATCCGCCGACGCACCCGCGCGCAGCGCCGCCTGCGCCGCGACGCCCGCCGAGCGCGAATCCAGCGACTGGGCGCGGATCGCCGCCCCCTGCGCGGCATCGAGCTTCGACAGGAGGCGGTCGGCATAAAGCCGCGCCTCGTCCTCGGTCTCGCGGACGATGACGTGCGCGCGGTAGCCGAACCGCAGCGTGCGGCCGTGGCGGGCAGCGCGCGCGGTCATGTCGGCGATGATCTCGGCGACCTTCTCGCGCGTGTCCGGCCACATCAGATAGACGTCGCATTCCTGCGCTGCCGCCTCGCGCGCGTCGGGCGAGAGCCCGCCGAAATAGAGCAACGGCGCCTTGCCCGAGAGCGTGCCGATCCGCGGCGGATCGAGCTTCAGTTTCCAGAATTCGCCGACATGATCGAGCGGCTGGCCGTTCAGCAGCGTCTTGAGGATCCGCATCAACTCGACCGTGCGCGCATAGCGCGGCCCCGAGGCGAGCGTCTCGCCGGGCAGGTCCGACGAGATGATGTTGATGTTGAGCCGCCCGCCGAGCATCCGGTCGATCGTCGCGATCTGGCGCGCGAGCTGCGGCGGCCAGCTCTCGCCGACGCGTACCGCCATCAGCAACGCCATCCGGCGGAGCATCGACGCGATCGCGGCGGCGAAGGCGGTGGTGTCCAGCCCCAGCGCATAGCCCGAGGGAAGCAGGATATTGTCATATCCCCCGGTTTCCGCCTGCAGGACGATGTCGCGGCAATGCTCCCAGGTCGAGTGCAGCCGGGGATCGGGGACGCCGAGAAACTCGTAGTCATCGTCGCACAGCGCCGAGAACCAACTGACTTCACAGGCTTGCGTCACTTGCCGGTGTCCTTCGCGGCGGAGTTACTCACGGCAGTCGCTCGCCGCGGCCAGCAACGAGGATGTCGTACCAGTCCTGCCGCGTCCACGGAATCGTGAAGGCCTGCGCGAGTTCGGCGATGCGCGCGGGGTTCTGCGTGCCGACGATCGGGATCGCGCGCACCGGATGCGCCATGATCCAGCTATAGGCGACCGCGGCGCGGCTCGCGCCGGTCTGCGCGGCCTTGGCATCGAGCGCGTCGGCGACTGCGCGGCTGCGGTCGTCGGCGGGCACCGCGATCCGGCCGCCGCCCAGCGGCGACCAGGCGAGCACCGCCATCTCGCGCTCCATCGCCTGGTCGAACAGACCGTTCTCGATCGGCTCGAGATGCAGCGGCGAGAATTCGGGCTGGTGACTGACGAGCGGGATGGTCAGGAACGACGCGAGTGCCTGCGCCTGTGCGGGCGTGTAGTTCGACACGCCGACCGCGCGGACCTTGCCGGCGGCCACCGCATCCTCGAGCGCGCGCGCCGCCTCCTGCGGATGCGTCAGGATGTCGGGGCGGTGGATCTGGTAGAGATCGACCTGGTCGACCCCGAGCCAAGTCAGCGACGCATCGAGCGCCTGCGCCAGATAGGCGGGGCTCGAATCGTACGGCAACGGTGGCAGGATGCCGCCCTTGGTCGACAGGACCATCCGCGCGCGCAGCTCCGGTGACTCCGCGAAGATGCGACCGAGCAGCACTTCGGCATCGCCGAATCCGCCGGTTCCGTCGAACCCGTAGATATCGGCGGTGTCGAACAGCGTGACGCCCGCCTCGAACGCCGCTTCGATGAGGCGTCGGCCATCGGCGACGCCGACTCCGGCGAACCGCCACATGCCCCAGGCTATCGGGCTGACAAGGATTCCGCTCTTGCCGAGGGGAATGGCTTTGGGTGTAGGATCAAGATGCGACATCGCTGTCATTCAATAGGGGCAATAGGCTTGGTCGAGCAAGTACGTTATGGGCTGGTCGGTACCGGCATGATGGGGGTCGAGCACCTCCAGAACCTCGCGGTCACCCCCGGCGCGGTGGTCACCGCGATCGCCGATCCGGTGGCCACGTCGCTGGGCTGGGCGCGCGATGCACTGGGTAAGCGGGGCGACGGCGTGCAGGAATTCGCCGATGCGGCGGCGCTCGCGCGCAGCGGGCTGGTCGATGCCGTGATCGTCGCGAGCCCCAATTACACGCACCGCAACGTGCTCGAGCCACTGTTCGATGCGGACATCGCGATCCTGTGCGAAAAGCCGCTGGCGACGACGCTGGAGGATGCCCGCTGGGTCGTCGACCGCGCCGCGCAGATGATCCGCCCGTTCTGGACCGCGATGGAATATCGCTACATGCCGCCCGCCGCGGCGTTCATCGAGCAGGTGCATGGCGGCCGGATCGGGGCGCTGCGGATGCTGTCGATCCGCGAGCACCGCTTCCCGTTCCTGCCCAAGGTCGGCGACTGGAACCGCTTCAGCCGCAACACCGGCGGGACGATGGTCGAGAAATGCTGCCATTTCTTCGATCTGATGCGTCTGATCGTCCGGTCGGAGCCGGTCCGCGTCTATTGCTCGGGCGCGATGGACGTGAACCATGTCGACGAACGCTATGACGGCGAGCGTCCCGACATCATCGACAACAGCTATACCACCGTGGAGTTCGCCAACGGCGTCCGCGCGATGCTCGACCTGTCGATGTTCGCGGACGGCGCCGAGAACCAGGAGGAGATCACCGCGGTCGGCGACGCCGCCCGGCTCGACGTGCTGATCCCCGAGGGCGCGCTGGTGTTCAGCCCGCGCACCGGGTTCCTCAACCCGAAACAGGTCGAGCGATCCGTCATCGAGGTCGACCAGACCGCGCTTGACGCGGGCAGCCATCACGGCTCGACCTTCTACCAGCATCAGCGGTTCATCGCGGCGGTGCGCGGCGAGGGACCGGTCGAGGTCACTGCGCGCGACGGGTTGATGGCGGTCGCGATCGGCACCGCCGCCGAGATCAGCGCGCGCACGAACCGCGTCGTGGAGATGGCCGAATTGGGGTTTTGAATGAAGCCGCGCTTGGCGGTACCCAAGACAAACTCATGCATGACAGCGCGAGACATTCGATAGCCTACCGGACGAGTAGGAATTTTAGGAGGGGGCGACATGAAGAACCGTTGGTTGCTGGCAGGTGCGGCACTCGCCGCTGGGCTGAACACACCGAGCTGGGCGCAGGTCGTTCCGTCCGGGACCGACCCGGCCGCGAGCGACGCGGCCCGGAACGATCAAGCCGCCCCCGCCGCCGCCGACGGGTCGGTGCCCGGCGAGATCGTCGTCACCGCGCAGAAACGCACCGAACGTCTCCAGGACGTGCCGGTCGCGGTGTCGGTAATCTCGGGCGACCAGATCGCCGCGCAGGGCGGCGTGAACCTGGAGAGCGCGCAATATCTCGTCCCCACGCTCAATTTCCGCAAATCGGGCACGACGATCAACCAGTCGCTGTTCCTGCGCGGCGTCGGCACCTCGACCTTCTCGGTGGCGGGCGAGCCGTCGATCTCGACCGTCGTCGACGGCGTCGTCTATAGCCGCGCGGGCGAGGCGTTCAGCGACCTGATCGACATCGACCGGATCGAAGTGCTGCGCGGTCCACAGGGCACGCTGTTCGGCAAGAACACCAGCGCGGGCGTGATCAACATCGTCACCAAGCGCCCCGGCGACGTCCTTGGCGGGTTCGTCGAGGGCGCGTTCTACACCGGCAACGGCAACGAATATCGCACCCGCGCCGCGCTCGACATTCCGCTGAGCGATACGATCAAGAGTCGCTTCACCGGCTTCTACGGCAATTATGCGGGCAACATCCGCAACATCGCGCACGATAACCGGCGCGTGAACGGCTACGAACATTACGGATTCCGCGGCATGGTCGTCGCCGATGCCACCCCCGATCTCACCTTCACGCTGATCGGCGACTATCGCCGGAGCAATGACGATTGCTGCGCCGAGGTCATCGGCACCACGCCGACCGCAGGGCTTACCGCCAGCGTCCTGCCCGATCGCAACGGCAACAAGTCGCGCACCGTCAACCAGGACCTGATCACGCATACCGACGAGAAGAGCTGGGGCGTCTCGCTGCAGGCCGATGCGACGCTCGGTACGCAGACCGTGACGTATATCGGCTCCTACCGCGAATACGACAACACGGAGATCCGCGACGGCGACTGGCTGCCGCGGGCCTATGTCGGCGCCAACCAGCTGCACGATTTCGGGCCGCAGGTCAGCAACACGTTCACGCAGGAAATCCGCGTCGCCTCGCCGTCGAACCAGTTCTTCAGCTATGTCGTCGGCGCCTATTATTCGCGCGCCTTTACCGAGCGGACGTTCCGCCGCGACGACGTCGTCTGCACCGCGACGCCGACGCCGACGGTGCTCACTCCCTGCTCGACCGCGGGCACGACGGTGACCCGGCCGACGGGGACCGCGGTGTTCGGATCGACCTTCAAGAACCTCGCCTTTTTCGGGCAGGGCGTGTTCAACCTGACAGATCGCTTCCGCGCGATCGGCGGCGTGCGCTACACCGCCGACCAGCTCGACGTCTTCCACAGCCGCGTCACCACGCTCGCGGGGCCCGGAATCAATCCGAGCTTCGGTCCGTTCGCGGGCAAGACCACCAACACCAATTGGTCGGGCAAGGCCGGGCTGCAGTTCGACGTGGTCCGGGAATCGACCGCCTACGCGACCTATTCGCGCGGGTATAAGGGGCCTGCGTTCAACGTCTTCTACAATCTGGGCGCGACTGGCACGAACGTGATCGATCCGGAGACCGCGGACAGCTACGAGGTCGGGCTGAAGAACACGCTGTTCGGCGGCAAGCTGGTCGTAAACCTGGCGGCCTATTACGCCAAATACCATAATTTCCAGGCGAACAACCCGGACGTGGTCGCCGGCGTGCTCGTCACGCGCTTCACCAATGCGGGCGACATCTCGACGCGCGGCGGCGAACTCGACCTGATCGTGCGGCCGGTCCGCGACCTGAATATTTCGGGCGGGCTCGCCTATACCGATGCGCATGTCGACCAGTTCCGGGTCCCGACCAACGGCGTCACCACCGGCGTCGTGCCCGCGGGCACGCAGCTCGGCTATGCGCCGCGGTGGAAGGGATCGCTCGGCGCCGACTACCGGATCCGCACCGGCGGCAGTGTCGATTTCACGCTGGGCGCGCAGAGCTCCTACCAGTCCAGCCAGATCTCGCAGTTCGACGCGAGCGCTGCGATCCGCGCCGCGACGACGATCAAGGCGTATGGCCTGCTCGATCTCTCCGCGGGCATCGTCGATGCCAAGGATGCGTTCAGGATCGTCCTCCAGGTGAAGAACGTGCTCGACACCAGCTTTGCCTCGTCGATCGTCAGCGGCGGACCCGGTGGCGCCTATCGCTACATCATCCCGCGCGAAGCCGATCGCTACGCCGGCATCACCGCAAGGCTGAACTTTTGACGGAAAACCTACAGGCCCCCTCCCCGGCGCACTCGCGGGCGCGCTGGGGAGTCGTCGCACTCGTCTTCTTCGCGATCATGCTGAACTATGTCGACCGGCAGATCCTGGCGCTGCTCAAGCCGACGCTGGAAACCGAGTTCGCCTGGTCCGATCAGGATTATGGCAACATGGCCTCGGCGTTCCAGTTCGCCGCCGCGATCGCGTTTCTGGGGACGGGCTGGTTCATCGACCGGGTGGGACTGCGGATCGGCTTTGCCGCGGGCGTGCTGGTGTGGAGCCTTGCCGGCATGGCGCACGCCTTTGTCAGCGGCGTGACCGGGTTCATCGGCGCGCGCGTCGTCCTGGGCGCGGCGGAATCGATCGGCACGCCCGCCGCGGTCAAATCCGCGGCGACCTATTTCGGGCCGAAGGACCGGTCGATCGCACTGGGGATCGGCAACACCGCGCCCAATGTCGGTGCGGTCATCACCCCGCTCGTCATCCCGGCGCTGGCACTCGCGTTCGGCTGGCGCGCGGCGTTCCTGGTCGCAGGCGGCCTCGGGATCGTCTGGGTCGTCGCATGGTTCGCGTTCAAGATGCCCGCCGCGATCGCCGAGACGGGTGGGCCTGCACCGATCCGCTGGATCGACCTGTTCCGCGATCGCCGGACGCTCGCGATCGCGGTTGCCAAGGTGCTGTCGGACCAGGTGTGGTTCTTCATGCTGTCGTGGCTGCCCGACCTGTTCCACCGGCTGTTCGGTCTGCAACAGGGCGCGGTGGGGCTGCCCGTCGCGCTCGTCTATGCGCTGGCGGCCTGTGGCGCGTTGACGGGTGGCTGGCTGCCGACGCGGTTGATGGCACGCGGCTGGAGCCTCAATCGCGCGCGCAAGTCGACGCTGCTGCTCTATGCGCTGCTCATCCTGCCGGTCCCGGTCGTCCTGTCGCTGCACAGCCCGTGGACCGCGGCTTTGGTCCTGGGTCTCGGGCTATTCGCGCATCAGGGGTTCTCGACCAACGTGTTCGCATTGACCACCGACGTGATGCCGGCGCGATCGGTCGGGTCGACGATCGGGATCGCGGCGTTCTGCGGCAATATGGGGTCGATCGGGATGATCCAGCTGTCCGCCTGGTCGCTCGGCAACGGGTTCGGCTATGCGCCGATGCTGGCTATCTGCGCGGTCAGCTATCTGCTGGCGCTGGGGGTCGTCCAGCTGCTCATCCCGCGGATCGAACCGGCCCGGTAGACTCGCGGCGGATCAGCTCGAACGGCACGTCGATCCGCTTCACCACGAACTCGGGCGCGAGCAGGAGATCGGCCGCGGTGTAGCCGAGCAGTCGCGTCGGCTGGCGGATCGTGGTGAGCGCGGGCCAGACGTAGCGCGCGATCGCGTCGTCGCCGAAACCCGCGATCGACAGCGCGGCGGGCACCGACAGCCCGCGCCGGTGCGCGACGCTGAGCGCGCCCGCCGCCATGTCGTCGTTCGACGCGAAGATCGCGGTGGGCGGCAGGCGCAGCGCCAGCAACGCCTCCGTCGCGGCCGCACCCGACGCGAAATCATAGTCACCGGGCCGCACCAGGAGGGGATCGAACGCGATGCCCGCCTCGTCCAGCGCGGCCCGGTATCCGGCCAGCCGCTGCGCGCTGGTGGCATAGCTCGCATGCCCGGTGATGAACCCGATGCGCCGATGCCCGAGCGCCAGCAGATGCCGCACCATCGCAGCCGCGGCACCGACATTGTCGATGAACACCGACGCGGTCAGATCGAGATCGGTGCCCGGCGAGACTCGTACGAACCGCACCTTGCGCCGCGCCATCAGCGCGAGCACCTCGGGATAGTCGGTCGCGGGCGGCGTGAGGATCAGCCCGTCGACGCCCGATCCGTCGATCAGGCTCTCGATATCGTCGATCAGCCGGTCGGAATCATGGTGATAGGGCTGTGCCACCATCCGCACGCCGTCGAGCAGACAGCGATCGCGAATGCCCGACTGCATCTCGTAGACATAATAGGGGCTGGGGTTGTCGCACGCGAGCGCGATCTGGAAGCTGCGATGCCCGGCGAGCGTCCGTGCGGCCATGTTCGGCCGATATTTCAGCGTGGCGAACGCCGCGGTCACCCGCGCGCGCGTCGCATCCGAAACGCGGTCCTCATTGTTGAGGACGCGGGACACCGTCTTGATGGACACGCCGGCAAGCCGAGACACGTCGTTGATCGTTGGCCGCACGCAGTCCCTCCCCCACCATCACGATGGGGACATTGCGCGACCGCGTCAAAGAAAAGCGGACACCGCTATCGGCAACCGCCGATGCGCTAGCGGCTCGCGGTGAAATCGCGCCGGACCGCCTCCCGCGACAGCGGCGATGCAGGAAGGGCGAACCGCGACGCGGGCAGGTGCGCCGGGTCGATCCTGCCCAGTTCCATGCCGAGAAACAGCAGCGGCGCTCCCCGAGCGAACAGCGCGACCATGTCGTCCCATCCGCCGGCGTCACCGTACAGGATGCGGATCGGCCCGAGCGACGCGCTGAACTGCGTCCGCACCGCCACCGCCAGCGGCGTCAGCGCCGGATCGTCGCTCACGACGAGAAAGGGCGGATCGTCGGGGCCCCGCGCATGTTTGTCGTTCACCATATAGGCCACGCCTTTCCGCCCCCTGATGCTGACCGCGCCGCGCGCCACGAGCCGGACGTCCTTGGCGTGCGGATCCGGCGACGGCAGATTAGGCTCGGCGGCGAGCTGCTCGAGCATGACCGCGGCAATGTCTTCCTGGCGCATCACCAACGGCCCGTCAGGGCCTGCCTTGACGTAATAGCTTTGCCCGGCGCGTGTCAGGAAGTAACTCGCGTCCCTGCCGAACCGGGCGCGCACATCACCGTTGGCGGCGATCTCCATCGTCATGATGCTTTGGTCGCCGTCGATGACGTAATGCGCCGTCATGTCCGCAAAAGCGGGATGCGCCCAAGACAAGGCGACGGCAGCCAGGATCATACTCTTGAACATCATAGGGCTCCGTTCGGCGCGATCAGCAGCGCAACGCCCTAGAAAGCGTCCGCTTTCGCCCGCGCCGACCCCGCGCTCGGCCAAATCGACACGCACGCATTCCTGCAAGGCGCGCCGCCACCGCTACAGACCGGCGCGGTCAGCGTCCATGGACGACGTCTCCCCTGCGCCTCTACGTAGCGATAGGCGACGACGACCACTGCATCACACCGCATCGTCCAGGCTGAACCGGTCCGCGTCTTCGTCATAGGCGAACACCTCGGCGTAGCGGCCCCAATGCGTCACCGTGCGCAGCGTCTCGTCGGCATAGTCCTCCGACATGTGATCCTCCAGTTCGTCGCGGAACCGGCGTGCGGGGGCGACATGCCCGGCGCGCTCGTCGAGGATGCGGCGGATGTGCTGCGCGAGGGGCACGTGCGCCAGCAACGCCTGCGCGAACATCGCCTTGCGCGCGTCGACATCGGCCTGCGCATAGCGCCGCGCGGTCGGGGTCAGCAGGATATCAGCCCCGCGCAATTCGGCGAACCGCAACAACTGGAGTGTCTCGGCCATCGGGAACAGCTCATCGATCTCCAGCTGGAGCTGGTCGGCGAGGTCCGCCATCGCCGCGCGGCCATCGAACGGACTGGCGTCGACCTCCTCGATCAACCCCGCCAGCGCATTGGTCGAGACGCGGGGCAGCACCATCTGGATGCCGGTGCCGGGGAACAGCCCGTCACGGACGGGTTCGGCGGGCGCGCGCGCGGTCATCCGCGCATAGATGTCGTCGACCAGCGCGCGGAACGCGGGATCGAGCCGGTCGCGTGGCTGCGGCAGGTCGACGACGATCTCCGCGGCGACGCGGCCCGGGTTGGACGAGAAGACGAGGATGCGGTCGCACATCAGTACCGCCTCCTCGATATTGTGCGTGACGATCAGGATCGACTTGATCGGCATCCGCCCTTCCGCCCATAGATCGAGCAGGTCGGTCCGCAGCGTCTCGGCAGTCAGCACGTCGAGCGCGGAGAAGGGTTCGTCCATCAACAGCAGCGACGGGTTGACGACGATCGCGCGCGCCAGCCCGACGCGCTGCCGCATCCCGCCCGACAATTCCTTCGGATAGGCATTCTCGAACCCGTCGAGCCCGATCAGGTCGATCGCGGCCAGCGCGCGCGTCCGCCGCTCGTCGGCGGGCACGCGCTGCGCCTCCAGCCCCAGCTCGACATTCTGGAGCACGGTCAGCCAGGGGAACAGCGCGAAGGTCTGGAAGACCATGCTGATCGTGTGCGCGGGCCCGTCCGGGACCTCGGCGAAGCGGACGCTGCCCTCGTCGGGGCGGATCAACCCAGCGATCGACCGCAGCAGCGTCGACTTGCCCGAGCCCGAACGGCCCAGAAGGCCCACGACCTCGTCCTCGTGCAGCGTCAGGCTGACATCGTCGAGCACCGGCGCGCCGCCGTCGCCGCGGCCATAGCGGTGGCTGACATGCGCGACCTCGACGAGCGGGCGGCTGGCCGGGGCGCGGAGAGATGCTGTTGCCATGTCTTGTCCTTTCGACATCAGGCGAGCCGGAGGCGGCGCTCGGCAAAGGCGTACATCGGACGCCAGACGAGCCGGTTGAACGCGATCACGAACATCGACATCACCGCGATGCCGAGCGCGACGCGTGGATAGTCGCCGGCTTCGGTCGCCTTGGCGATGAACGTGCCGAGACCGTGCGCCTCGACCCGTTGCGTTCCCCAGGACACCGCTTCGGCGACGATGCTGGCGTTCCACGATCCGCCCGACGCGGTCAGCGCGCCGGTGACGTAATAGGGAAAAACGCCCGGCAGCGCGACCTGCCGCCACCATTGCCAGCCGCGCACGCCGAACATGCCAGCCGCCTCGCGCAGATCGGTCGGGATCGCGCTCGCGCCGGCGATGACGTTGAACAGGATGTACCACTGCGTCCCCAGGATCATCAGCGGCGACAGCCAGATGTCGGGCGAGAGCCGCCAGTGCACGATCGCGATCACTGCGAACGGGAACAGGACGTTGGCGGGAAAGGCCGCAAGGAACTGCGCGACGGGTTGCAGCCGCTCCGCCCATTTCGGGTTCAGGCCGATCCAGACGCCGATCGGCACCCAGACGAGGCTGGCGAGCGCGATCAGCACGACGACGCGCAGCATCGTGATGCAGGCAAGCCCGAACACCGCAACCGCATCGCTCACCCGCAGCGTCGAGAAGACATAGCGCCCCGCCAGCCAGAGCGCGGCCAGCACCGCGACCAGGATCGTCGCCTGCCACAGCCGCTCCAGCACGATGCCGGGCTCGCGAACGCGGCGCTCGCGCGGGCGGGCGCCGCCGCGATCGAGTGTGAGCAGCAGCCGGCCGAGCGCGGTAACGGGCGCGAACAGCACCGGTAACAGGCGGGTCCGGCGGAACAGGTCATAGGCCCAGGATCGCGGCCGTTCGGTGCTGGCGGTCTGCTCGAACCGGAACCGGTCCGCCCATGCGACGACCGGCCGGAAGACCAGCTGGTCGTACAGCAGGATCACGATCCCCATCGCCACCACCGCCAGCCCGATCGCGCCGAAATCCTTGCGCGCGATGGCGAGCGCCAGCCAGGATCCGACGCCGGGTAGCGTCACCGTGGTGTTGCCGACCGTGATCGCCTCCGATGCGACGACGAAGAACCAGCCCCCCGACATCGACATCATCGCGTTCCACACCAGCGACGGAGTCGCGAACGGCAGGTCCAGCCGCAGGAAGCGGCGCACCGGCGACAGCGCGAAGCCGCGAGTCACCTCGTCCAGATCGGAGGGCACCGAGCGCAGCGACTGGTAGAAGCTGAACGCCATGTTCCACGCCTGGCTGGTGAAGATCGCGAAGACCGCCGCCAGTTCGACGCCCAGGATCTGGCCAGGGAACAGCCCCATGAAGAAGGTGACGGTAAAGGTCAGGAAGCCGAGGATCGGCACCGATTGCAGGATGTCGAGCATCGGAACGATGATCTGGCCCGCACGCCGGCTGCGCGCCGCGAGGGTGGCGACGACCAGCGTGAAGACCAGGCTCGCCGCGAGCGCGGCGAACATGCGGATCACCGTGCGCAGCGCGTAATAGGGCAGGTAGCGCGGATCGAGCGTAACGGGCTCGACGCGCAGCCGCGACAAGGGCTCGGCGACGCCCTCCGCGCCGCGCACCAGCAGCGCAGCGATCCCGATCAGCAGCACGAGCGCGATGACATCGGCCCGGTTGGGCTGCGTCACGCGCAGGATGCGCGAGAACGACCGCACCCGGCCCCCCGCCTGCGCACCGGCCGCCTGCGAACCGGACGCCTGCGACCCCATCGCAACCCTGTCAGTCACCACGCCGTCCTTCTCCGAAGCTGCGGTGCGGTAACGTCGCCGCGTGACACGCGTGCGTCATGCCGTGGGCTCGGTCACCGAGCGGCAGCCGCTCACCGCCAGCCCTCGCAGGATACGGCCTCGATATAGCGGTGCGGCGGCGATTGCGGCGTGGATGGCGCGATCATGCTGGATCGCGCGGAAACTCGTGGTGGTCATCAGGCGTCTCTTCCGGGCTCGTGTGACGAGTCCGGGACAGACGCTCAGCCGGACCGCGCCTGCGATCCCTGAACGGCGTACCCGGACCCGGGACGTCCAGCGGCGATCGTCAGCAGGGCAAAGCCGCTACTGTCGCCATCGCCGGACAAGGGGGTAGATCGGGGTTTCATGCGCGTCCTGTTCAATGCCGGTGCCGGGAATCGCGACACCCGCCGACCGCCCTTGGCGGCTCGACGAGGGCCCGCTATACCCTAGGGGGCTATAGATCAAGGGGGTGCAGTGCGTCGGCCATGAGCCATGTCGAAAAAGAGAAAAAGAAGCTGCTCAACAGGCTCAAGCGGCTGAAAGGACAGATAGAAGCGCTCGAGCGCGCGATCGAGGAGGATCGCGAATGCGCGCGCGTCCTGCAGCAGGCGACCTCGTGCCGCGGCGCGCTCGACGGCTTCATCGCCGAGGTGATCGAGGATCACATCCGCGAGCACATGATCGATCCCGACACCTCCCGCGACGATCCGCGCACCGTCGCGGCCGAAGAGCTGGTCGAGATCGTCCACGCCTATCTGACCTGATCGCAGCGCCGCACTCCCGCTGCTGCCGCATATTTGCAGCCCGGGGGCGCAAATTGTAGGGCAGACATCCCACCGGCATCGTCGAGGATTTCGAGAGCCATGAAACTCGCCGATCTGGCCGCACTTGCCGGCGTTTCGACCGCGACGGTATCGCGCGCGCTCGCGGGGCATTCGTCCGTCAATGCGCAAACGCGCGAACGGATACGCTCGCTGGCGCGCGAGCATGACGTCCGGCCCAACCAGCTGGCGCGCAACCTGCGCCTGAAGAGCACGGGCGCGATCGGCCTGGTTTTGCCTTTGGGTCACGCCCGGACGCAGCATCTGACCGATCCGTTCTTCCTGACGCTGCTCGGCTTCCTCGCCGATCTGCTGGTCGAGCGCGGTTATGACATCTTGTTGTCGCGGGTCATTCCCGATGCCGACGACTGGCTCGAGCGCGTGGTCGACAGCGGCCGGATCGACGGGCTGCTGCTGGTCGGCCAGTCGGACCAGTTCGCGGTGATCGAGCGCGTGGCGCAACGCTATGCCCCGCTGGTCGTGTGGGGCGCGCATCGCCCCGACCAGCATCACCTGACGATCGGATCGGACAATGTCGCGGGCGGCCGGCTCGCAGCGGAGCATCTGATCGCGCAAGGCCGCCAGCGCCTGCTGTTCGTCGGCGACCCTGCCCCGCCCGAGTTCGCGGATCGGCTCGCAGGCTTCGCCGCGGCGGCGCGCGACGCGGGGCTGCCGCATGACGTGCTGACAACGCCTATGATGCCCGAAGCGGTTCATGCCGCGATGGCCGCGCATCTGGCCGGCGGCACCGTTCCGGACGCGATCTTCGCCGCGTCGGACGTGGCGGCGATGAGCGTCCTGCGCGCGCTGGCCGAGGCGGGGATCGACATTCCCGGCACCACCGCGGTCGTCGGCTATGACGATGTGACGCTCGCCGCGCATACCTCGCCCTCGCTCACGACGGTTCGCCAGGACCTTGCGATCGGTGCCGAACTGATGGTCGACCGGCTGCTGAAACGGATCGCCGGCGAGCCCGCCCAGTCCGCGATCGTCCCCCCTGTGCTCATTGCGCGACAATCCGGCTGAATTTCGCAATCGATTGTGAAAAATTGTTGCAATCGATTGCGAAAATAGTAGGACGCGATTCTGGGCTTCATAGAAAGCCGCCCCGCAGGGAGGATCGCATGAAAGTACGTCACGTTTTGCTGGCCGGCATCGCCGCCGCTTCGTTCGCCACGGCATTTGCCGGCGTCGCCTCCGCACAGGCGGCCGATCCGCAGGCAGACCCCGCCGCCGCACCCGCCGCCCCGGCCGCCGACGTCCCGCAGGACGACATCGTCGTCACCGCGGTCGCGCGCGGCACGAACCGGCTGAACACCTCGATCACGACCAGCTCGATCACGTCGGATGCGCTGATCCAGCTCGCACCACGCACCTCGGGCGAGCTGCTGCGCAACCTGCCGGGCATCCGCGTCGAGGCCTCGGGCGGCGACGGCAACGCGAACATCTCGGTGCGCGGCCTGCCGGTCGCGTCGGGCGGCTCGAAGTTCCTGCAGTTGCAGGAAGACGGCCTGCCGATCCTCGAATTCGGCGACATCACCTTCGGCAACGCCGACATCTTCCTGCGCGCCGACTTCAACGTGCGGACGGTCGAGTCGGTGCGCGGCGGGTCGGCCTCGACCTTCGCGTCGAACTCGCCGGGCGGCGTGATCAACTTCCTGTCGAAGACGGGCGAGCAGGAAGGCGGCGCGTTCCAGCTGTCGAGCGGGCTCGACTACCGCGAGTTCCGCGTCGATTTCGACCAGGGCGGCAAGCTGTCCGACTCGCTGACCTATCATTTCGGCGGCTTCTACCGGATCGGCGACGGTCAGCGTCAGGTCGGCTATGACGGCGTGAAGGGTGGCCAGTTCAAGGCGAACATCACCAAGTCGTTCGGCGACGGCGGCTATGTCCGGCTGTACGGCAAGTATCTCGACGACCGCGCGATCGGCTATCTGCCCAACCCGGTGCAGGTCACCGGCTCCGACAGCGACCCGACCTATCGCAACATCACCAATTTCTCGATCAACAACGGCACGCTGCACAGCGGCAACATCCGCACCGTGCAGACGCTCGACGGCGACAACAAGCTCGTCACGCGCTCGATCGCCGACGGCCAGCATCCGGTGGTCTATTCGGCCGGGCTGGAGACGCAGATCCCGGTCGCGGACGGCTGGAACGTGGTCGAGCGGTTCCGCTATTCGGACATTTCGGGCGGCTTCACCGCGCCCTTCCCCGCCGCCGTCGGGTCGGCGCAGTCGATCGCCAACGGCATCGGCGGCGCGGGCGCACAGCTGTTCTACGCCAGCGGATCGCAGGCGGGCCAGCGGATCGCCAACCCCGCATCGCTCAACGGCAACGGCCTGCTCGCCAACGTCGTATTGTTCGACGTCGACCTGAAGAGCCTGAACAACATCACCAACGACATCCGCCTCAACGGCTCGGTGCCGGTGGGTACCGGATCGCTGTCGATCACCGGCGGCTTCTACGCCTCGCGTCAGGACATCAAGAGCGACTGGCTGTGGACCTCGTTCGTGCAGACCGTCGCCGACAATGGCCGGTCCGAGCTGGTCAACGTCCGCACCGCTGCCGGCGTGCCGGTCACGCAGAACGGCGTCACGGGCTATTCGGCGAGCTTCTTCGGCAATTGCTGCCGCCGGTCGTACGATCTCGACTACACGACCTATGCGCCGTTCGCGCAGCTCGGGCTGGAGATCGGCCGGTTCAACATCGACGGTTCGCTGCGCTATGATTTCGGTCGCGCACGCGGCAGCGTCGCGGGTTCGGATCTGGGCGCGGGCTTCGGTAGCGCCATCACGACGTTCGACATCAACGGCGACGGCGTGATCTCGGCCCCCGAGCGCCAGGTCGCGGTGATCCCGAACGTCCGGTCGCCGCTGAACTATAATTACGACTATCTGTCCTATTCGGGCGGCGCGAACTACCGCCTGACCGACACCACCGCGGTGTTCGCGCGCTACAGCCGCGGCGGCCGCGCCAACGCCGATCGCCTGTTGTTCGGCCCGTCGATCAACACGCGGACCGGCGGCCTGACAGACCAGGGTGCAGCGGTCGATTTCGTCCGCCAGCTCGAAGGCGGGTTCAAATATCGCCAGAACGGCCTCTCGCTCTACGCCACCGGGTTCTGGGCGCGTACCGAGGAGCAGAATTTCGAGGCGACGACGCAGCGTTTCTTCAACCGCGAATATGAAGCCAAGGGCGTCGAGCTCGAGGGTCGGATCGCACGCGGGCCGTTCTCGCTGTCGGCCGGCGGCACCTATACCGATGCCGAGATCACCAAGGACGTGCTCAACCCCGCGGTCGAGGGCAACCGCCCGCGTCGCCAGGCCAAGTTCATCTTCCAGGCGACCCCACAGGTCGATGTCGGCCGGCTGACCGTCGGTGCGAACGTGATCGGTACGACCGACAGCTTCGCGCAGGACAATAACGGGCTCAAGATGCCCGGCTATACGCAGGTCAACGCGTTCGTGTCGGTGCGCCCGGCGGACAATGTCACGCTGTCGGTCAACGGCAACAACCTGTTCGACGTGAAGGGCATCACCGAGGCCGAAGAGGGCAACATCCCGAGCAACGGCATCGTCCGCGCACGCTCGATCACCGGCCGGACGATCTCTGCCGCAGTCCGCGTCGGCTTCTGATCGGACCGGTGACCATGACGCCATCCTCGACCGAGCGCCGCCTGGAGGCGCTGGCCCCCCGCCTGAAACGCCAGCTCGAACGGCTGTACGGGGCGGACCGGCTGGCGGCGCTCTGGCCGCGGATGGAACGGATCCTGCGCGACCGGGCGGCCGAACGCCCGGACGCGCTGGTCGCGCTCGATACCGCGCGGCTGGCCGACCCCGACTGGTTCGTCGCGCCCGACATGCTGGGCTATTCGACCTATGTCGATCGGTTTGCGGGGACGGTCGACGGGCTGACCGAGCGGGTCGATCATCTGGAATCGCTCGGCGTCCGGTATCTCCACCTGCTCGCGCTGCTCAAGGCGCGCGCGGGCGACAGCGATGGCGGCTTCGCGGTCGCCGATTATCTAGCGATCGAGCCGCGGCTCGGGACGATGGCCGATGTCGAGCGGCTGGCGGCACGGCTCCGCGCGGGGCGGATCAGCCTGTGCGTCGATCTCGCGCTCAATCACACCGCGGACGATCACCCCTGGGCGAAGGCCGCGCAGGCGGGCGATGCGCATTACCGCGCCTTTTACCACGTGCTCGGCGAGGACGAGGCGCAGGCCTATGAGGCCGCCCTCCCCGAGGTGTTCCCGACGACCGCGCCGGGCAATTTCACCGCGGTTCCTGCGATGGGCGGGCAGGTCTGGACGACCTTCTATCCATTCCAGTGGGACCTGAACTGGTCGAACCCGGAGGTCATGCTCGCGATCGTCGATACGATGCTGCGGCTGGCCAATCACGGGTTCGAGGCGTTCCGGCTCGATTCGATCGCCTTCCTGTGGAAACAGCTGGGCACCGATTGCCGCAACCGGCCAGAGGCGCATTTCATCGTCCGGGCGCTCCGCGCCGCGCTCGACATCGTCGCGCCGGCCACGCTGCTCAAGGCAGAGGCGATCGTGCCGACCGCGCTCGTCCCCCCCTATTTCGGCGCGGACGAGGGCGCGGACTGGGATGGCGGGTTCGAACCCGAATGCCATCTCGTCTACAATAATTCGCTGATGGTCGCGGGCTGGGTCGCGCTTGCCGAACAGTCCGCCACGCTGCCGCATGCGATCGTCGAGGCGAGCGGCGGGTTGCCGCGCGGCGCCAACTGGCTGAGCTATGCGCGCTGCCACGACGATATCGGCTGGGGCGCGGTGATCGGCGATCTCGCGGGGATCGATCCGGATCCGGTCGCACGGCTGAAAACGGCGGCGCGCTTCCTCGAAGGCGGCGACGGCAGCTGGGCGCGCGGCGCGCCGTTCCAGTCCGACGGATCGGTGCTGCACGGCTCGAACGGGACGATGGCCTCGCTCGCCGGTCTCGAAGCCGCGACGGACGACGAGTCACGCGAGATGGCGTTCCGCCGCATCACACTCCTCAACGCGCTGTCGATCGCGAGCGGTGGCCTGGCTACAACCTATATGGGCGACGAAGCCGGGCTGCTGAACGACACCAGTTATCTGGACGATCCCGAGCGCGCGCACGAAGGCCGCTGGCTGCACCGCCCCGACATGGACTGGGCAGCGCTCGATGGCCCCGCCGCGCGACGGATCAGCGGCGACCTAGCCACGTTGCGCGCCGCACGGATTGCCAGCGGCGGTGCCGGCTCGCCCGTGGCGATCGCGACGGGCGTCCCTGCCCTGCTCGGCATCGGTTGCGGCAGAGACCGCGTGTTCCTGAACTTCTCCGACGCGTCGGTGCCGGTCGACGGGCTCGACGGATTGCGCGATCGGGTCTCGGGTCGCATTTGCGGCGAAACGCTCCCGATCGAACCCTGGGGCGTCGTCTGGGCAGGTCCGGCTGGGTGATGACGTATCGAACCGAGCCTGTTCTCCCGCGCAGGCAGGGGAACGGCAAAAGCGTCGTATCGGAATGGTAGAGAAGGCATGACGATGACGAACCTCGGCCTCCTGACCAAGCCACGGCTGTCGCTGATGCGGCTGATCGAGATGAACCTCGGCTTCCTCGGGCTGCAATTCTCGTTCGGCCTGCAGCAGGCGAACATGGCGCCGATCTATGGCTATCTCGGCGCGGACGAGGCGAGCCTGCCGTTGCTGTGGCTCGCCGGGCCGATGACCGGGCTGCTGATCCAGCCGCTGATCGGCGCGATGAGCGACCGGACCTCGACGCGGATCGGCCGCCGCACACCCTATTTCCTGATCGGCGCAGTGCTGTGCAGCCTGTGCCTGCTCGCCATGCCGTACAGCCCGACCTTGTGGGTGGCGGCCAGCCTGTTGTGGGTGCTCGATGCCGCCAACAACGTGACGATGGAGCCGTACCGCGCCTATGTCGGCGATCGCCTGCCCGACGACCAGCGCGCCGCGGGCTTCCTGACGCAATCGGCATTCACCGGGCTCGCGCAGACCCTTTCGTATCTCGCGCCGTCGCTGCTGGTGTGGATCGGGTTCAACAAGGACGCGGTCGATGGCAACGGCATTCCCGACATCACGCGGATCGCGTTCCTGATCGGCGCGGTGCTGTCGCTGGCGACGATCCTCTGGTCGGTGCTGCGCGTCCCCGAGCTGCCCTTGCCCGAGGAGGAGAAGGCGCGGCTGGCGAAGGAGCCGCTGACGCTCGGCGGCACGCTGCGCGACCTGCGGACCGCTTTGGTCGAGATGCCCAGGCCGATGCGGCAGCTGGCGCTGGCGATGCTGTGCCAATGGTATGCGATGTTCGCCTATTGGCAGTTCATCACCTTCGCGGTCGCGCGGTCGCTGCACGGCACGTCGGACGCCAAGAGCGTCGCGTTCCGCGATACCGTACTGACCGTCGGCCAGCTCGGCGCCTTCTACAACGCCGTCGCGTTCGTTGCGGCGATCGCGCTGGTCCCGCTGGCACGCCGCTGGGGCGCCAAGAGCGCGCATGCCGCCTGCCTGCTCGCGTCAGGCGTGGCGATGCTGGCGATCCCCGGCATCCGCGACGAGGCGGGGCTGTTCGTGGCGATGCTGGGGATCGGCATTGGCTGGGCGAGCATGATGGGCAACCCGTACATCATGCTGATCGACATGATCCCGCCCGAGCGCAACGGCGTGTACATGGGCATCTTCAACATGTTCATCGTCATCCCGATGATCATCGAGAGCCTGACGGTACCGCTCTTCTACCATTCGGTGCTCGGCGGCGAGCCGCGCAACATCCTGTACCTGTCGGGCGCGCTCATGATCCTCGGCGCAGTGGCAACCGTTCGCGTCACGATGCGGCCGGCGTCGGGCACGACGCTCGTCGAGGCCGCGCGCTGAGGTTCACCCCAGCGTACGGCGGTAGAACCCCAGCGTCATCGCCATCGCCTGGAGGAACAGCGCGGGATCGTAACGCGGTCCCTCATCGCGCAGGAACGCATGCTGCGCGTTCAGCTCATGCCATTCATACGACGCGCCGATCTCCTCCAGCCGCGTCCGGATCACGGCGCGCCCGGCATAGGGAACGTGCGGATCCTGCCGCCCCCAGACGAACAGCGTTTCGGCCTTGAGCTCGGCCATCCGCGCCAGGCTGTCGTCCGACCGCCCTTCCCCGAGCGTGCCCGAATGGATGTCGGTCGGGTAGAAGCAGGCGGCGGCCGACACGCGCGGATCGAGGCCTGCGCGATAGGCCAGATGGCCGCCAAGGCACACGCCGAACGTCCCCAGCCTGCCGTTGCACGCGGGGTGATCGAGCAACGCGGTCAGCCCGGCCTGCGCATCGGCATCATAGGCGGCGACGGGCTTGGCGATCTTCAGCGCATTGCCGCGATCGGTACCGGCCTGGTCGTAGTTGAGGACCGTGCCCGCGGGCTCATACTCATGATAGACCTCGGGCACCGCGACGACATAGCCATTCCCCGCGATCATCGCCGCCAGCCGGCGGATCGGCGCGGTGACCTGATAGATCTCCGAAAAAAGCAGGATGCCCGGAAAGCGTCCTTCGACCGCGGGACGGAACAGGTGGATGTGCATCGCGCCGCCGTGCGGGACGTCGACATCGAGCGTCTCATCGCTGTGCAAGATCATGTGCGCGTCTCCACGAAGATGCCCGATCAGGGGCTTTGGAGCCGCGTCCGTATCAGGCCTGTCCGCGCGTCGCTACGCGGATCGGGGTCACGCCGTCGCGGAAACCTCGGTGATCAGAACGGACGCGACGTCGCTGTCGTGCAACGCCGTCGTCAACGCGTGCCGAAGTCGCGCGGCGTCCACCGGCATCTGGGTCGAGACGTGCAGCCGCGAGAATTCGATCGCTTCGCCGACCGAGATCGCGCGAAGCTCGGGAAGCCTCTGCGTCAGGCGCGCGAGCGCGGCTTCGTTCGGGGCGGTCAGCGCGAACGTCACGCGCAGCGCGCCGTCGAGGCGATCCGACGAGACGATCGGCACGACGAGCGGCTTCATGGCGAGGATCTGCGGCGGCTCGTGCGCCGTTTCGGTACTGGCTCCGGCGGGTTCGGCGATCCCTGCGATCAGCGACAACAGCAGGACCAGCTTCAGGGGCATGGTGGCGATGGGACGGACTCCGGCAACGGGCCGCATCTCGTCGCCGGCCCTATCCATTATAGACGATAGAGTCTTCGGGAGGGCTCGCGCTGTCACTCGCTGCAGCACGTCCTGACCGCCTTGATCGACGGGGCGCCGCGCGCAAGCTCGTTCAGCCGGGTCAGCGTCGTCTGATGCGCGCTGCAGATCTGCGCACCCACGACGAACTCCTGGAGGTCGTCGGCCAGTTCAAGGCAGATCGCGAGCTGCGCTTCGATCGCCCGAAGCGACTCTGCATGGTTGGAGAGAACGGTCATGCGACAGGCCCTTTTTCAAGGTGTTGACTATCTTAGGCCTTATAGCGGCTCGCCGGTGCGGATCGCCAGCGACGCGCAGAACCACGTGCTTCTACGGATAGCGGGCAGCGTGCGGCGCCGCGGGTCAGGCCAGCCCGCGCGCGCCCTTCCTCTATAAAGAAGGAGATCGACCAAATCCCGGGAACGCCATGAGCAGAGACCAGAGACCGGCCCGCACCGTGATGATCGCGCCCGACGCATCGAGCGCGCCACCCCAGCGCCGCGCGCACGATACCGCCGCAGCTACTGGTGATCCCGGCGCGCCCACCGCCACCGCGCCGGTACAGTCGCGTACGCTGCTGCTGTCCGGGCTGTTCCTGTTCGCGTGCGTCGCCGGGGCCGCGGGGGTCGCACTGACGCCGTGGCTGCTGGCGGGACGGTGAGCGTGCGGTTCGCGTCGATCGTCGCGCTGATGCTCGCATCGGCCTCGGCGCCTGTTCCGTCCCCGAGCTCTGCGACGGGTACCAAAACACCAGCACCAGTTCCGGGCGAGACGCCGGCTGCCGCAACCGATGCCACAAACGCGGGCGGATCGGCATCCGACGCCGCCCCGCAGTCGGCTGCCAGACCAGCGCTGCCGCCGTTCGCGCCGCGTCTTTCCGAACTGCCGCTGCTGACCAGGCCGCAGGGCTGGCAAAGCGCGGGTCGCCCCGGTTGGGAGGGCCTGATCGTCGCGAGCCCGGCAAATCGGCAGGCGGCGCGATGGGCCTATGCGAACGCGCAGATCGCGCAGGGCCGCGCGCAGGAGGCGATCGGTGCGCTCGACGTCATGCGGCAGGACGAACCCGACCTGATGCTGGTGCCGGCGTTCCGGCTTGCGCTTGGCACGACTTTGGCGATGCTCGATCGCGCGACGCTCGCCATCGACGCGCTGACGAACGATGCGCTGACTGATAATCCGGAAGCATGTGCGTGGCGGATGCTGGCATTCGCGCGCGGCGGGCTGCCCGGGCCGGCGCTGGGTCAGGTCAATTGCGCGGTGCCGGCGCTCAACGCCCGAGCCGCGGCGACCCGCGCGCCGTTCCTGCTCGCCGCGGCGCGCGCCGCCGCCGATCTCGGCAAACCCGCGATGACGATACAGTTGCTGGAGACACTCCCCGACCGGGACCCCCCCGCAAACCTGTTGCGCGGCCGTGCGACCGTCGCGCTGGGCGACGAACCCGGCGGGCGGTTGCGGCTGGGACGGGCGCGCGAGAGCGGCGACTATGGCCAACGGATCGATGCCGATCTCAGCCTGGTCGAACTCGCCGCGCGCAAGGGCGGCCTGAGCGGCGCGGACACGGCGACGCTGCGCCGCATCCGCTTCGACTGGCGCGGCGACGATATCGAGGTGCGCGCGCTTCGCCTGAGCATCGACGCCGCCCGCCGCGCGCACGACCTGGCGGGGACGCTCGAAGCCGGCGCGACTCTGTTCCGCTACTTCAGCGGGGGCGCGGATCGGACCGCGCTGATCACCGAGCTTCAGGCGACGCTCGCGCAACTGCTGGCGCCGGACAGTCCGTTGCCGCTCGACCGGATCGCCGGGCTCTATTGGGAGTATCGCGATCTGGCCCCCGCCGCCGCCGCGGGCGACCTGCTGGTCTCGCAGTTGGCGGATCGGTTGCAGGCGGCGGGGTTGTACGAGCGCGCGGGCGAGCTGCTCGATCACCAGCTGCGCGTGCGCACCCGCGATCTGGCGCAGGGGCCGCTGTCGGCGCGCGTCGCGTCGCTCTTCATCCTCGCCGCGCAACCCGCGCGCGCGCTGTCGGCGATCCGCGATACCGACACCTATGCCTATCCCGACGAGATGCTGGGGGACCGGCACCGTGTCGAAGCGGTCGCGCTCGACCAGCTCGGCCGGACGACCGAGGCAATGGCGGTGCTCCAGACCGTACCCGACGCGGCCACGATCCGGGCCGAGATCGCGTGGAAACATCACGACTGGAAGACGGTAGCCGCCGATGCTCCCCCCTCGCTCACGGGCGGCACGCGAATGAACTCGGTGATGCAGGCGCGACTGCTCCGCTATGCCACTGCACTGGCAATGCTGGGGCGTGAGGGCGATCTGGCGCAGTTGCGCGCGCGCTATGCCGGCGCCTTCACCGGACTGCCGACCGCCGCGGCATTCTCGGCGCTGACGGACAAAGTCGGGGCGGTCGATCCGGCAGCACTGAGCGCCGCAATGGCTGCGATCCCGTCCGCCAGCCCGGCCGGGGGGATCGCGGACCTGATCGATGCCGCGCCCGAGATCGTCAGTCAGGGCTGACACCCCAAGATCGTCAGTCGGGACTGACCGACCGCCGCCGCGTCACTGGCCGGCGCTACGCTCCGATCGAACAAGCCGCGGCACCGGTCTCGCCGCACCGCTGCGTGCCGCGCGCTCGATCGCACACGCGTAGAGCGCGCCGCCGCTGCCGCTCGCAAGCCACGCCAGCAGCGCGGTCATCGGCATCGCGCGCGCGAACAGATAGCCCTGCGCGATCGAGTATCCCAGGCGGCGGACCTCGCCAAGCTGCTGCTCGGTTTCGATGCCCTCGATGATGCAGGCGAGGTGAAGCGTGGTGCACAGGCCGAGAATGGCCCCCATGATCTTGCTGCCGGGGTCATCGTCCAGTCGCGCGATGAAGCTCCGATCGACCTTGACCTTGTCCAGCGGGAGGCGGTGGAGCGAACTCAGGCTCGAATAGCCGGTACCGAAATCGTCGAGCGCGATCTGGATTCCCAGCGCGCGCAGTCGACCGATGGCGACAATCGCCGAATCGAAATCGCGCATCAGCGCGGTCTCGGTCAACTCGAAGGTGATGCGGGCGGGATCGGCGCCCTGCTGCGCGATCGCCTCGATCAGCTGGTCGACGGTCTTCGCCGAAACGATGTCGTGCGCCGAGAGATTGAACGAGAGCCCGATGGTCTTGGGCAGCACCGCGAGGTTGGTCAGCGTCTTGCGGAACAGCATGATCGTGATCTGGTTGATCAGGCCGATGCGCTCGGCGGTCGCGATGAACCGCTCGGGCGCGATCGCTCCGACCAGCGGGCTCGTCCAGCGCCCCAGCGCCTCGACCCCCAGGATCGTCATCGTGTCGATGCACATCAGCGGCTGGAACACGACATTGAGTTCGGCCTGGAGATCGGCCGACTGGAGCGCCGCCTCGACCGCGCGATCGGAGCGGATCCGCATTTCCTGCTCCGCCGAGAACAGGGCGCAGCCGCCGCGCCGCGTCGATTTGACGTTGTAGAGCGCGTAGTCGGATCGGTCGAACAGCGCGTTCGCGGTCTTGCCCGCATCGGGGAAGATCGCCACCCCGCCCGAACAACCAATCGTGAGGCGCTGCTCGTTGATGTAGAAGGGCTGCGACAAGAGCTCGCATATCCGCTGCCCGGTCGCCTGCACGTCGTCGATGTCGGTCTGGACGATCAGTCCGAACTCGTCGCCGCCGAGCCGCGCGACGATCAGGTCGTCATCCGCGACGTCCGCAAGCCGACTCCCGACCTCGACGAGCAGCCGGTCACCGACGATATGGCCATAGGTGTCGTTGATCGGCTTGAACCCGTCCAGATCGAACACGCCGATCGCGAACCGCTCGCCGCTTTCCGTGTGCTCGCGCAGGATGTCGTCGAGGCGGGAGAAGAAGAAGCGGCGGTTGGGCAGTCCGGTCAGCGCGTCGGTCAGCGCGAGACGGGCATTGTCCAGCCCCAGCCGCTCGGTCTCGAACTGTTGCGCGGCGAGGATCGCCTGCGAGCGGATCAGCGTGGCAAATCCGTCGAAGCTGTTGAGCAGGACCTGGATCATGACCGCGGAGACGAGCGCGACGTTCAGCGCGATCCCGATCAGGACGGCGTTGCCGATATACAGGTAATAGACGAGCACCGACGTCATCACGAGGCCGTTGACCATCAACGCGATCTGCGGGACGTACACCAGGCAGAAGATGCAGCCGATCACCGTGACCGCGGTGAATACGGCGATATGCGCGCGCTCGAGCGGTCCGCCATATTGGTCGAGCAGCGCCGCCCAACCCAGGAAGATCATCGCCGCCGACGCCGCCAGGATCATCGTCCCGCGCAGCGCGCTCTCCGCGCGTTCGACCGTGATGGTGCTCGCCCGCTCCGCAAACATCAGCCAGAAGATCAAGCGCCCAACGCAATAACCAACCAACACCCCCGCCGCCCCGACCGTCAGCCAGACCGGCGCATAGGCATAGTGCGTATAGGATACCGCGAGCGTGTTGATGATGAGCAGGGCGTACAGCATCGGATTCTGGCGGCGCAGCTCGCCATATTGTGCGATGACGATGCCCGGATCGGGCTCCAGATTCAGCAATGCCGTGAAACGCTGAAACATTCGTTTTTCCTGTCTGCCCTGTCTCTGGACGGGGTGTGCCGGTACTGCGCTTGCCGCCGATCGGAGGCGCCTCGTCGATCGTGGAGCGCCTGGCGACTTGCTCCGCGTCTTTCCTTTCCGGGCAGGAAGATCCGCCCGATGCCCCCAGGGCCTGTCGTGCACCATTCCCTTCGAGAATCCGGACAGCGCATTCAGGATGTAATTGCAGGACCGCACCAACCTTGAACGGATAGTCGGCTGCGCGAACAGGTGGCGCGCGCGGCCGAGGAACGGATCAAGGCCAATGCGCGCGCGCGCCAGCAGGAGGCGGCAGCCGCCGCCACGGCCACCGCCTCTGCCGCGCCGGGCGACAAGACCACCGCGCAAAATGCGCAATTTGACGATCTCGCGCGCATCTATCAGGCGATGAAGCCCGCCAGGGCCGCCTTGGTGCTCGAACAGCTCGACATGGACGTGCAGATGCAGGTCGCGCAGCGGATGCGCCAGCGATCGACCGCGATGATCCTTGCGGCGATGAGCCCGGCGGGGGCGGCCGATCTGAGCATGTCGCTGGCGCGCAAGACGCCCAGGCGGCGGGTCGTGCCGCCGATCCCCAAGCCCGCCGCCGCCGTTCCTGTCGCGGCCCCTATCCCCGGCCCCGCGATGCAGACGGCGGGGCGTTAGGTCGGGAAGATCGCCGCGATGATCGCGTGGACCTGTGCCGGGTCGAGATCGTCGAGCGCGACCGCGATATCGGGCGTGACGCTGTACCCCATCGTCGCGCCCGAGCGATCGCAGGCGACGGTCAGCAGCCGATAGCCGTCATCGACGCGGATCGCGGCGAGGCCGCCGACGACGGGCGGGCGGTCGGGATCGACGACGACGGTCGCACTCGCAGGCAGCCCTGCACCGAGCGTCGCGCGGCAGACGCGCAAACCGAACGCGCGCGGTCCTGCGAGCCCCGGCGCGTCGATCGCCGCGTCGACGCTGGTTCCGGCGATCAGCCCGCCCGGCAACGCCGTGCCGTAAACCGGGAGCGTGCGCACGGCGGCTGCCGTCCCGGCCGCAGCGGCGGGGCGCGCGGGCCGCTTCGCCTTCGCCGCGGTGGTGCTGGTGCGCTTGCGGGGGCGTTCGGGCGGGGATTCGAGTTCCTGCATCAGCGCCGCGTTGCGCTCGCGTGTGCGGGCGATACGGATCTGCGGATCGACGATGCGTCCGACCTGACCATCGAGTTCGCCGCGCCGGTAGAGGCCGTCAATATGCTTGCGCAACGCCGCCTCGTCGGCGACGTCGAACAAGCGGCACAGCGCCGCGACGGTCGCCGCATTCCAGCGATCGAGCGTCTTGTGCGCATTTTCCAACCGCGACAGGATCACCGGCGGCAGACCGTATTCGGTGTCGAGCACCGAGATCGTCAGCGCGCGATCGTTACCGCGCAGCATCCGCAGCGCGGCAGCGAGCATGACCGCGACACGCTCTTCGTCGATTGCCACGGGGCGTCCGTCCTGGAACGGTTGCGCCCAGACCGCGATGTCGAAACCGGGCGCCTCGACATCGACCAGCAACGCCGCCGGCGTGGTGTCGAGCGCGGCGGCGATCGTCCGCACTTCGTCTGCGCGCGCGACCACTTCGCCACGCTCGATCTTTGAGAGGCGGATATAGGGGATGTCGGGCAGGCGATCGCTCAGCGCCATCAGCTTCGGCAAGCCGTTGGCGCGGCGCAGTTCACGGATCCGGTTGGGAAAGATCACGGCGCGAAACGGATCCAGGACGATCGCCGCCGCTGCGCGCGGTGCGACCTGGTCCGGCATGATCGGTGTCTTGTTGGTGCGGGTACGAGCCATTCGATCCTTCGCGATGCCAGGCGGTGATGCGCATGCCCGCTATCCCCGCATGCCCGCGCCATATAGGATCAATGGCGGTTAAACAATAATAGTCCATTAAGCGTATTCTGATCGTCGGGCGCGGTCAGGCGGGCCCAGCGGCTGGTCGGCGCGAACGGCAGCAGCGTGGTCACCGCGCAGGCGCCACCGAGCTGCCAGCCGAGCCAGCCGGCGCTGCCCGGCGATGGATGATCGGGCGAGAACGCGACGCCGTGACCATCGGTGACGATCCCGATCGAGGGCGGCCGGGCATTGGCCGGCCAGCGCGGCAGCAGCCCGGCCAGCAGCAGTCGCCCCGACTGTTCGAGCGCAGTCAGCGCCGGAGTGTCCGAGCCCCCCCTAATCGCCAGCGGACGCCAGGGCGCCGATACCGGTGTTCGCCCGTCCCAGCAGGCGAGGTCGATCCGGCCCGGGTCCGCGCCGGGGGGCGTCGTCGCGCTCAACGTCAACAGCGTCGAACCGCTCGACGACAATACCGGTCCTGCATGCGCGGCAATGGCACGCGCCATGTCGACCAGCGTTGCGGTCTCGCCCGGCAGCTCCACGGGCCAAGTCGGGGGTTTATGGTCGCGAACCGGCATCACGGGTGAAAGTGAGGGAGGAAGTCCATGCACATATCATAGCGCCGGGCGCAGGCGGCGCGGGCAAATCCTCCGCGTTTCGGGGGACGACCGCGGGATCCCCCTCGCCTTGCGCGCCTTGGCCCGATCGCCATCAGTGGCGGGTTCGGTTGCCCGGCGCTTGGGCCGCGAGCGTCGCGGTCGCCACCGAGAGCGTCTCGGGCAGGAGGGCCGGATCGCCGGCGCTCCGCGGCGTGCCGCCGAGCCCCTGCCGGTCGGGCGCGATCGCGACGACGCGCGAGAGCGTGTTGTGAAGCTGGCCCAACGCAGGGAGGATCGCGCTGGGCAACTCAACCGGCGTCGCGGTCGCGGGCGACAGCGGCTTGGCAGAAGCGGGGCGCTTGGGCTTGCGATACTCGGCCATCATCGCAAACCGGGGATCGCTGCCGGCCAGTTCGGCGAGTGAGCGCGTGGCGCGCTTCGTGATCTGGCGGACGCGCTCCTTGGTGACCCCGGTCTCGGCGGCAGCGGCATCGCGGTCGCCGGCATCGAACACGCGCAGTTCGACGATCTGCTTGTCGCGGACGAGCCGTTCCTCGAGCTTGGCGAGCTCGATCGGGCAGAGTCCGTGCGTGCGCGGGCGACGCAGCATCGCGGTGCGGTGATCGATCGGCTCGGGGCGTGCGGTCCGCTTCGGCCGGGGACGCTTGCGCAACACCTCGATCGCCGCGGCACGCTCGCCTTCGACATAGGCGTCGACCAGCGTGCGCGTGGCGGCGTGAGCGAGATAATCCGACGCGGCCGACTCGGTCCGGGCCAGCGCGCCCTCGTCCTCGAGGATCGATTCCAGCGTCGCTTCCTCGCCATCGGCGCTCGAGGTGACCGCATGGAGCGACACCGTCGTCGCATCGACCTTCTTCGCCGAGGGGCGCTGGTCGGTCATCAGGCGGAAGCGCAGGCTCTGCAGCTCGCCGCGAATCTGCCAGTTCACGAAGGTGGTGAATTGCGTCTTGGCCGGATCATAGCCCTGGAGCGCGCGGTGGACCGCGATCGCGCAGCACTGCTCCGCGTCTTCCCAATGCGAAACCAGCCCGTATTGGCGGATGAAATGGCGGATGCGCGGCGCGATGAGCTTCAGGATCGCAGTGAACGCCTTGTCGATATTCGCGCGCTGGCGTGCGGCGGACAGCCCCTCCGTGTTCGGCAGCTGGGCGAGAACGGCGGCGACGGCGGCCTCCAATGCGATCGTGGTCTTCGACATACAAATCCCCTAGATGCTGGGGCTGTCCGACATCCGGTCGCTCGCCCCTTGCGCTCTTTTGGGGTATTTTTCGTAAAAGTTTCTAACCAGTCCTATATGTAGGACTACCTATAGATCCAATATTGTTGGAACTATCCGCCGGAGCGGTCAGACCGCGAATCGGGTCGGCGTGACGTGCCGGTCGATATAGTCGAGCAACCAGGACCGGTGCGCGCTCGCGGCGTCGCCGACGCTGGCGATACGCCGGCTGGCCGCCGCGCTGCCCACCTGCGCGTGCAGCAAGAGCTTGGCCCTGCCGCTGCCCAGGCCACCCTTGAGGAACCGTACCGCATCGGCCGTGCCGAGATGGTGGCCGAGATACGCCGCGCGCGCGACCGTGGTAATATCTTCGCCGATCGCGATCCCCGCCTTCTTGAGCAGCGTCACGCTGCGATGCGCATAATCCGCGGTGGCGTTGATCGCGGTCGCGGCATCGTAGCGCAGCGCCAGCAGCGCCGAGCGCGCACCCGGAAGGACACGGCCGTCGCTGGACAGCCACCCCTGCCCCATCGCGATACCGTGCAGCCATGTGCCCGCGCGTTCCGCCTCGCCCTGCCAGGTCGCGCCGAGAAACTGGCCGAGCCCTGCGGCGCTGGACCGGGGATTGCGGGAATTGGTCTTCCAGCTGCCGTCGCAGCCCTTGGCGGCCTCGGCGTCGACGATCGCGGCGAGCGCGGCCGCGGGGATGCCGGTCCGCCGCGCAGCCGCCTCCAGTGCGCCGCCGAACCGGCCATTGGGTCCCAGACCGCCAAGCCTGCCCGGTTCGGTCGCGCCGACCACGCACGGCGCCGCCGCGGCCGTGCTGTCATCGACAGCGGAAGGCGGGGCGGATGGCGCGCTGCTGCGGGGGACCAGTAGCGACATTAAGGAATCGATGTCGAAGCCGGCCGGCTCGGCCGTGCGCGGTCCGGTAATGCTCGCCTGCCGGTTGCCGGCGTCCCCCATGTCACCGCCGAGCGCCGCGCGCCACAGCCGGTTTGCGACGTCGCCATGCGCCTCGGCATAGATCATCGCGGCCTTTTCGCTGGGCGCCAGCCGCGCCAGATCTGCCGAGACGATCATCCGTACCGCTCCTTGCCAATGGCGCGCGAGCGACGCGCGGCCTGGATCGACCGCGCGAAGCCGGCCGCGGCGAAATCGTCCATCTGGCTCTGTTCGGCGATCGCCGCGGCGCGGGCGACGTCCTCGCGATGCCGCAGCGCCGCGCCCTCGATCGCGCGCAGCGCGCCATAGGCTTCCGCCGCCTGCGCGCGCAGCGCGGCGAGCCGGCCGTCGCGCGCGCTGCGTTCGCGGCCGAGCGCGTCGCGTTGCGCGCGCATCCGCCCGGCAAAGGCATGCGCGGAGAGCAGCGGATCGCTGCCGGCGAGCGACATTTCCTGCTTCACCGACCGGTCGATCGTATCGCGGTGCCGGTCGAGGACGATGATCTGGTTGACCTCGACACTGATCGACAGGCGCACATCGTCCATCTCGCGCATCCGCAGCCGCAGCGCCGCGTCATAGGGGGTGATCATGCCGCATCCTCCAGGACCGCTTCCTCGGAATCTTCCAATATTCTGCCGAGCGCCGCGAAGCTGTCGGCAATGTCGCCGCGATCGCGCTTGGTCTGCATCAGCAACGCCTCGACCCGCGGCGCGAGGCGGATCGCAGCGTCGACCTCGGGATTGGCGCCGGTCTTGTACGCGCCGAGACGAACGATCTCCTCCATGTCGCCATAGGTCGACAGCAGCGCGCGCGTGGCCAGCCGGAGCGCGTTCTGATCCGCGGTCAGCGCGTGCGGCAACGTCCGCGAAACCGATTTGAGGATGTCGATCGCAGGGTAGCGGCCGCGCTCGGCGATGCGCCGCGTGATGACGATATGCCCGTCGAGGATGCCGCGGACCGCGTCGGCAACGGGCTCGTTATGATCGTCGCCATCGACCAGCACGGTGAACAACCCGGTGATCGACCCCTGCCCCGGCCGCCCCGGCCCCGCGCGTTCGAGCAGCCGCGGAAGCTCGGCGAACACCGTCGGGGTATACAAGAGCGCGGACGCACAGTTCCGATCGCTGGTTTCGGGCAGCAAGAGCGCGGCGACCTATTCGGCGGGCGGAGTCACCGCGGTCACGCACGCGCTCGTCTCCAAACAGGGCGTTCTGACCGCATCGGGTAGCACGACCGACCTCGGCATCGACGGCGCGGGCTTCTTCGTCACCCGCGACGGCCCGGACGCGGACGCGAACGTCGCCTATACCCGCGCAGGGTCCTTCACGCCCGACAAGACCGGGTATCTGAAGAACGCCAGCGGCTATTTCCTGCAGGGCTGGCCGCTCGACGCGCAGGGCGGCTACGCACACCGTGACGCTGGCGTTTCTCAAGACCGGGCCCAACGCCTGGGTCGGCGAAATCTACGCGACGCCCGCCTCCGACGTGACGGCCACTGGCGGCTTGCTCGCGAGCGGCGCGGTCGCGTTCAACGGCGACGGCAGCCTCGATCTGGCAGCGTCCGATCCGGGGATGTTCGCAGCGCTCACGCCGACCTGGACCAACGGCGCGGGCACCGGGCCGATCACGATCGGGCTCGGCACCAATGGCGGGCTCGACGGGCTCACCCAGTTCGGCGGTACCTCGTCGCTGATCTCGTCGACCGTCGATGGCGGGCTGCTGGGCAGCGTCGCCTCGGTCAAGATCTCGGATGCTGGCATCGTCAGTGCGGTGTTCGAGGATGGCACGACGCGCGCGGTCTATCAGCTGCCGCTCGCGAACTTCCAGAACCCCGACGCGCTCACCCGCCTGCCTGGCAACGCCTATGCCGTCTCGGACGATTCCGGCGGCGTCGCGATCAACGCGCCGGGTTCGCTTGGCGCCGGGATGATCTCGGCCAAGACACTCGAAGCCTCGACGGTCGATCTCGCGCAGGAATTCACCAACATGATCCGCTTCCAGCGCGCCTACAGCGCCTCGTCGAAGATCGTCACCACGGTCGACGAGATGCTGCAGGAAATGAACGCGCTCAAGCGGTGATCGGATCGTGTGACGATCGGGTGGGCGTTCCAGCCCACCCGGCCCTGCCTCGCACGCGGGGCAAAACCGGTGGGGAAACGCCCATGTCCCGCGTCGCCACGATCCCGCTCCAGCGCAGCATGTCGGTCGCGATCCAGCGCGCGCAACAGCTGCTCGCCACCACGCAGCAGCAGCTGGCGACGGGCAAGAAGGCGCCCGACTATGCCTCGCTCGGCACCGAGGCGGTTCGCACGCTGTCGACGCATTCGCTGATGGCGCAGCAGGACGCCTATGTCGCGGTCGCGACGCGCGTCGCCACCACGCTGTCGCTGAACGATGCGCACATGGCCACCATCGACAGCGCTGCGAGTACGCTGAAGCAGGAGCTGATGACCGCGGTCGGCACCGGCCGCGCGGCGGGTTTGAGCGACAGCATCACCGCGGCGTTCGGTCAGTTCCGTGCAGCGCTTAACGCGAGCGACGGCGGCGGATCGCTGTTCGGCGGATCGCAGAGCGACAGCGCGCCGTTCGTGCCCGAGACGCTCGCCGGCACGATCGGCGTCCCCGCCAGCGCCGCCTTCGCCAATGACGGGGTGAAGGCGACGGTGCGCGCCGCGGACGGGCTCGACGTCGAATATGGCGTGACCGCGAGCGATATCGGATCGGGGCTGTACGCGGCGTTCCAGACGCTGGCGGGCGCAGGCGCGATCGGCGACCCGCCAACCGCCGCGCAGCTCGGCATCCTGGCCACCGCGGCGGGGCAGATCGATACCGGACTGGAGAGCCTGCGCACCGTCAATGCCGAGAATGGCCGCAAACAGGCGCAGACCGAGACGCTGTCGGTGCGCGCGGGCGATCGCAGCACCTTGTTGCAGGGGATCATCCAGGACAATGAGGATGCCGATCTGGGCCAGGTGGCGATCGACCTCGCGCAGCAAAAGACGATGCTGCAGGCGAGCTATTCGGTGTTCGCGCAACTCTCCGGGCTCAGCCTGTCCAGCTATCTGCGCTAGCCGCCCGACGGTGGCTGCGCTTGCTTTCCTTGCGGGTTCTTCGCACAGCGCAGCCCTGAGATGCTGTCAGTCAACACCCGCCACTCACGCGCACCGAGCAGCGCTTGGCCGCTGGTCGGCCTGCTGAGCCTGTTGGCGGGGTGCGCGACGCTGCCGCCGCCGGTGATGAATCAGGGCCCGGTCAAGGCCGTCAAACCGATCATCGTTTCTGCCGACGGGGCCAGGGCCAGCACGACGTTCGACGTGCTCACCTTCAACATCGAGGGGCTTGGCTGGCCCGCCCGACGCGGGCGCGGGCCCTCGCTCGAGCGGATCGGTGCGGTGCTGCGCGGCATGGCGGCGCGCGGCGAAGCGCCCGACGTGATCATGGTGCAGGAGATGTTCAGCCCGGCCGCGGTCCGCGCGGTAACCGGGTGGGACTATCCGAACATGGTATCGGGGCCGTCGCGGACGCAGCGAAAGGACCTTGTCGGCAGCAGCCGGATGCCCGGGCCGTACAAATGGAAGAAAGGCGAACTGGGCCTGCATATCGCGGGGTCGGGGCTGGCGATCGTCAGCGCGTTTCCGATCCTCGAGATGCAGTCCGAGCCGTTTGGGCGGCGGCGATGCGCGGGGCTGGACTGCCTGAGCAACAAGGGCATGCTCTATGCGCGGATCGCGATCCCCGGCGTTCCCGGCACGATCAACCTGTTCAACACGCACCTCAATTCGCAACGCGCGTCGCGCGTGTCGCCGCAGCGGCACGCGCGCGCGCACCGGCTGCAGGTCGAGGAGCTGGGCAATTTCATCACCGCGGTCGGCAGTCCGGACGTTCCGACGGTACTTGGCGGCGATTTCAACATGCGCCGCTCGGCGATCCGGTTCGAGCGGTTCCGCAACGTCACCGAACCCTTCGAGATCGTCCACGAATGGTGCGTCGACCAGCCGCTGCGATGCGATACGCGGATCTCGTGGGACGGCGACGAACCGTGGATGGATACGCAGGACCTCCAGCTGTTCGAGAGCGGCGCCGACGTGCAGATCGCTCCGATCCGTGTCGAGGCGCTGTTCGACGGATCCGCCGGCAGCCCGAAACTGTCCGATCACGACGCATTTCGGGTCACGTACCGCGTGAGTTGGAACCGGCAAGGACAGGGCCGCCCCGCTACCGCGAAACGGCCCCCATCCTAGACGCTTGTAACGTGGCCTTCTTCCCGCCGCGCAAAGCGTGCCGCCAACGCGGTGATCGCGGGTAGCACGAGCAACGTCAGGATCGTCGAGGTGATCAGCCCGCCGATCACGACGGTGGCAAGCGGGCGCTGCACCTCCGCCCCGGTGCCGGTCGCCAGCGCCATCGGCACGAAGCCCAGGCTGGCGACGAGCGCGGTCATCAGCACCGGGCGGACCCGCTCCATCGCGCCGCCGACGATCGCCGCATCGTCGCCTTCGCCCTCTTCGCGGCGTTTGCGGATCGCGCTCATCATCACCAGCCCGTTGAGCACCGCGACGCCCGACAGCGCGATGAACCCGACCGCCGCGGTGATCGAGAACGGGATCCCGCGCAACGCCAGCGCGAACACGCCGCCCGCCAGCGCCATCGGCACCGCGCTGAACACGATCGCTGCCGGCACGAACCCGCCGAGCGCCATGTAGAGCAACGCATAGATCAGCGCGAAGCAGATCGGCACGACGATCGCCAGCCTGAGCCGCGCCGATTGCAGGCTCTCGAACGTGCCGCCCCACTGCGTGTACATGCCGGGCGGCAGCGCGATTTTAGCGATCCGCGCTTGCGCCTCGGTCACGAACCCGCCGAGATCGCGGCCGCGCACGTTCGCCTGGACGACGACCATCCGCTTGCCGTCCTCGCGGCTGATCTGGTTCAGCCCCTCGGTATAGCGGAACCGCGCGACCTCCCGCAGCGGGATCGAGCGCGCGGACTGCCCATCGCCCGCGGGCAGCATCACCGGGATCGATCCCAGCGTCTCGATATCGTCGCGCTGCGCATCGGGCAGGCGAACGACGACGTCGAAGCGCCGGTCGCCCTCGAACAGCACCCCCGCCTCGCGCCCGCCGAGCGCCGCCGCGACGGTGTTCGCGACCTCCTCGACCGACAGGCCGTACCGCCCGACCGCCTGGCGATCGACCTGGATGTCGAACGTCGGCGCGCCGTCGGTCTGCTCGGCCTGCACGTCGGCTGCGCCCGGAATCGTCCGCAGCGCCGCGGCGATCTTCGCGCCCTGCTCGGTCATCGCCTCCAGATCGTCGCCATACAGCTTGATCGCGACGTCCGAGCGCACGCCCGCGATCAGCTCGTTGAAGCGCATCTGGATCGGCATCTGGATCTCGGTCCGGTTGCCGATCAGCGGCTTCATCTTCGCCTCGATCCGCGCGAGGATGTCGGCCTTGCTCGTCACGCCCTCGGGCCACTGGCTTTCGGGCTTGGGGATGACATAGGTGTCGGACGCGTTGGGCGGCATCGGATCGGTGCCGAGATCGGCATTGCCATTCTTCGAGAAGACGAGCGCCACCTCCGGCAGCGATTTCAGCGCATCCTCGATCCGGAGCTGCATCTGCGTCGACTGATCGATCGAGGCGGAGGGCACGCGAAAGTTGGTGACGGTGATGTCCTTCTCGTCGAGCTGCGGCATGAATTCCTCGCCGAGCATCCCGAACATCAGCACCGCGGCGGCGAACACGCCGACGCCGCCGAGCACGAACGGCAGCGGCCGCGCGACCGCCTTTTCGAGCAGCGGCGCGTATCTCGCCTTGAACCAGCGGATCGGCCCGACCTCGGTTTCGCTGACCTTGCCCGTCACCAGCAGCGCGATCATCGCGGGCACGAACGTCAGCGACAGCACGAACGCCGACGCCAGCGCGACCATCAGCGTGATCGCCATCGGCGCGAACGTCTTGCCCTCGACACCCTGGAAGGTGAGCAGCGGCACGAACACGAGGAAGATGATCGCCTGGCCATAGACGGTCGGCTTCACCATCTCCTGCGCGGCGAGCGTCGTTTCCGCCATCCGCTCGGACCGGGTGAGCAGCCTCCCCTCATGCTCCTGCCGTTCGGCGAGCCGGCGCAGCGCGTTCTCGACGATGATCACCGCGCCATCGACGATCAGCCCGAAATCGAGCGCGCCCAGACTCATCAGATTGCCCGACACGCCGAGGCCGTTCATCCCCGCCGCGGTCATCAACATCGTGATCGGGATGACCGCCGCGGTGATCAGCGCCGCACGGACGTTGCCGAGCAGCACGAAGAGGATGACGATGACGAGCAGCGCGCCCTCGATCAGGTTCTTCTCGACCGTCGCGATTGTCGCGTTGACCAGTTTCGACCGGTTATAGACCGGCTGCGCGGTGACGTCGGGCGGCAGCACGCGGTTGATCGCGGCCAGCTTGTCTGCGACACGAGTCGCGACGACGCGGCTGTTCTCGCCGGTAAGCATCAGGATCGTCGAGATGACCGCTTCGGAGCCCATCAGGCTGCCAGAGCCGGTGCGCACCGCGCCGCCGATCACGACCTGCCCGACGTCGCGCACGCGCACCGGATTGCCTCCACGCGCCGCGACCACCGCGTCCTCGATATCCGCGATAGACTTCAGCCGCGCATCGGCGCGCACGAGGAAGCTTTCGCCCGCGCGCCGGATATAGTTCGATCCCGCCGACACGTTTGCGCGTTCCAGTGCGTCGGCGAGAGCGGTGACCGACAGGCCATAGGTCGACAGCGCGTTGAGATTGGGCTCGACGACATATTGCTTCACATAGCCGCCGTTCGAGTCGACGCCCGCGACACCGGCCACGCCGCGCATCTGCGGCCGGATGATCCAGTCCTGCACCGTGCGCAGATACGCCGCCTTTTCGAGCTCCGTGGTCAGCCGCTCGCCCTCGGGGGTCAGGTATGCGCCGTCGGGCTGCCAGCCGGGTTTGCCCGCACGGTGCTCGTCCCCCTTGCCGTCGGGATGGTTGTACGCGACCGAATACATGAAGATCTCGCCGAGCCCGGTGGCGAGCGGGCTGAGCCGCGGCTGGATGTTGGCGGGCAGGCTGTCGCGCGCCTGCGCCAGTCGCTCGGTCACCTGCGCGCGCGCGAAATAGATGTCGGTCGCATCGGTGAAGACCGCGGTGATCTGGCTGAAGCCATTGCGGCTGATCGAGCGCGTCATCTCGAGCCCGGGTATCCCCGCCAGCGCGGTTTCGACCGGAAACGTGACCTGCTTTTCGATGTCGACGGGCCCGAGCGTGGGCGCGAACGTGCTGATCTGGACCTGTCGGTTGGTGACGTCGGGCACCGCGTCGATCGGCAGCTTCGTGATCTGCCACGCGCCGAACGCGGTGACGAGCAGCGTGAGGAACGCGACGAGCCATCGCCCGCGTACCGACAGGCTGAGGATGCGCGCGATCATTCCTCGCCTCCCGCATTCTTGCCGAGTTCGGCCTTCAACAGGAACGCGTTGGCGGTCGCGATCGGCGTGCCCGCCGCGAGCCCCGACACGATCGCGACGAGGCCGCCGCTGCGCGCGCCGACCTGCACCGTCCGCGCCTTGAAGCCGGTCGGGGTCCTGACGAACACCACCGTCCGGTTGCCGATCGTCTGCACCGCATCCTGCGGCACCATCACGCCACCGCGGACCGCGCCGCCGCTCGCGAAGATGCGCGCCTGGACGAGCTGTCCCGGCACCAGGGTCGAACCTCCGGCACTGGGGACAATGACGACCGTGGCGGAGCGCGTTTCGGGATCGACCACGCCGGTGTCCGAACGGACCCGCCCGGCGATCATCCGCCCGTCGTTGGTGGTGAGCTCCACCCGGTCGCCCGCGCGCACGCGGCTCGCATCGGCGGGGGGGACGTTGGCGGTGATCTGCAGACGGCGCGGATCGGCGACGCGGAACAGCTCGGTCTCGGCCGCGACATACTGGCCGAGGCTGGCGGGGGCGGCGGTGATCCGGCCCACGATCGGGCTGGCCACCGCGACCGACCGGCCATCGCCGGTGATGCGGGCCGCCCCCGCCGCCGCGCTCGCCCGCTGCGAATCCGCCTGCGCGACCGCCAGATTGGCCTGCGCGGACTCGTAATCCGCCCGCGGGCTGACGCCCTGCGCGAGCAACGAGTGTTCGCGCGCCATCTGGCGCCCGGCGAGCGTCACGCGCACCGCGGCGGCGCTGCGATCGGCGGCGATCGACGAGGCCTCGCGGCTTTCGACCAGCGCGATCGTCTCGCCCGCGCGGACTGGATCGCCGATCCGCTTGAGGATCCGGGTGACCGTGCCCGCCGCGCGCGCGGTCAGCACCGCTTCGGCATCGGGCGTCGCCGCGACGGTGGCCGAGGCGGGGATCGCCGCATCGAGTTCACCCGACGCCGCCGGCGCGACCCCGATTTCGGAGATGCGGATGGCCTCAGCGGAGAGCGGCACGGCGTCATCGGACGCCGGTGCAGCGGCTTCGGTCGGGGCGGCAACGACGGGCACGGCGCTCGGCGCAGTGAGGCGCGCGATGCCGAACCCCAGCCCGGCGGCGGCGATGAGCGCGACGGCAGTGCCGGCATAGAGACGGTTCTTGGTCATGGGAGCATGTCTCCGGTAATGGTGCGGCCCGAC
Source organism: Sphingomonas sp. Leaf28 (assembly GCF_001421685.1). NCBI lineage: Bacteria > Pseudomonadati > Pseudomonadota > Alphaproteobacteria > Sphingomonadales > Sphingomonadaceae > Sphingomonas > Sphingomonas sp. Leaf28. The sequence continues at coordinate 901,728 of NZ_LMKX01000007.1, forward strand.
AGGCGGGCAAAGCCGGCGCGCGCGTCGAGGCGGGCAGCGGCGGCGTCGAGGATGACTCCGCGCGCCACGCCCAGCCCGTGGCGCGCGGCAAGCAGTTCGATCAGCGGCGATTTGCCCGCTTCATAGGCGATCCGCGCGAGCCGATACGTCTCCTCCGCGGTCGCGAGACCATGCTCGGCGGCGGCGGCGCGCAGGTCGGCGGACTCGATCAGCGCCTGCGCCGAACTGGCCGCCGCGCGCGCTTCCAGCCTGACGACCGCCGCGCGCGCCTCGGCCCCGCGCAACTCGGCTTCGGCGGCGGCGATGTTGCCGCGGTTGCGATCGAAGATGGCGAGCGGCAACGAAACGCCCGCGATCAGCGCGGTCGCATTGTCCGCCTCGAGCCGCCGGACGCCGACCTGCGCGGTTATGTCCGGGATTGCCCGCTTGCGCTCGACGACGATCCGCCGTTCGACTGCATCGCGTTCGGCCTGCGCCGCACGCACCGCCACGCTGGCAAGCGGATCGATCGGGCCGGTCGCAGGTCGTGCCGCCAGCCGATCGAGCAGCGATTCCGAGAGGCTCGTATAGGGTGTCTCGACACCGGCGAGCGCAGACAGCGCCGCAAACGCGACGGTGCGCCCGGCTCTCGCCGCCTCCAGCGCGGATTGCAGCGTGTTCAGCTCGGTTTCGGCCTGAAGCTCGCGCAGCCGCGCCTCCTTGCCCGCACCGACCAGCGCGCGCGCGACCTTCAGGTCGGCAGTGGCCTCCTCGACCTCGTCCTGGGCCAGCGCGATCCGGCGATCGGCGATCTCCGCCCCGGCATAGGCGCGCGCCAACTCGTATGCATAGGTGACGCGTCCCTCGGCACCGCGGGCGCGCGCCGCGGCGATCCCCGCGCGGCCGGCTTCGATCCGTGAGGCACGCTTGCCGCCCAGTTCGAACGGGTGGTTATATTGCAGCGTCGTCTCGGTCCGTCCGAACCCGCCATAAGGCGACGAGCCCCCGAAATTCTCGCCATAGACGCTGATCGTCGGGTTGGGCCGCGCGCGCGCCTGGTCTGCGAGCCCCTCGGCCTGCGCCACGCCCGCATCGAGGATCGCGACGCGCGGCGACGCTTCGGTCTGCCGCAACAACGCGGCGAAGGGCGGCGCGGGATCCGCGGCTGCGATCCCTGCCCCCATAACGCCCACGACGCTTAGCGCCGCGAACGCACCGGCACGCGCACGCAGGCGCCACCGGCCAATATTGCCGTTCATTTCTGTAATCCTGCACGAGTGAACCATTCTCGCGCGCCGCATCGGCACGCGTGAAAGTCAGGCTCGTGGCGGTCTCAGCAGCGATGTCGGTCCGGTTCCCGCCCGGTCGACGCTCTCCCGTGTCGGCCATGCGGGCGCGACCTCGGCCAACGCAAACGATGGCGCGACGTCCGCGGGCACCGCGAAGGCGTGCGCGACCGCATGCGCTGCGACATGCACGACATTGTCGTCATGATCATCCATCACGTCCGCGACATGAACATGGCTGACCGCAAGCGCCACATCGGGCACGTCGTCATGGAATGTCGCCGCATGCCACCCGCCAAGTGCAGTCATCCCCAGCACGGCGAGGAACGCCAGCAGAGTCGCCAGCACGGCGGTCCGGGAATGGTGGAGGGTCACGCAACCAGCCTAAGCGACATGCGGCAGCGCAGCAAGGGCAACGAACCGCGTGGCATCCCCCACGTCCGCCGGATCGATACGGCTGGCCAACGATTATCTCCCCATGACCCACGAGACCACGCACAGCCTGGCATCGAGCGACGAGGCCAACGAGATCGAGCTCAAGCTGGAAATCGATCCCGTGTGGATTGACCACCTCGCGGCCATGCCGCCCCTGTCCGGCGTCACGCCCAAGATCGTCGACCAGCTATCGACCTATTTCGACACGCCGAAGCAGGATCTGCGTGCGGCGGGGTTTACGCTCCGGATACGGACGGCGGGTGGCAGGCATGTCCAGACGATCAAGGCGGTCGGCAGTGCCGCGGCAGGCCTGTTTGCCCGTCCGGAATGGGAGCATGACGTGGCAGGATTGGAGCCCGAACTCGATCCCGGCTCGCCAATCAGCGCGATCGTCGCGCACGACAGGCTCAGGACGGTCAGGCCTGCGTTCACCGTGGCGATCAAGCGCCGGCAATGGCTCGTCACGCGCGACGACGGAACGGTCGAGATCGTCGCGGATACGGGATGCGTGACGGCAAGCGATCGCACGACGCCGGTTTCTGAGCTCGAGTTCGAGCTGAAAGGCGGGACGCCGACCGCGATCTTCGCACTCGCGCGCAACCTCGGCGAGCAGATCCCCGTCCGCCTCGGCGTCCTGACCAAGGGGGAGCGCGGCTATCGGTTGATCGCGGCGGCGACGCTCGGCGCGATCAAGGCCGAGCGCCTGGAGCTTGCGGCCGACACGACCACCGCCGAAGCGTTCGCGCAGATCGTCGGCACGTGCCTGCGGCACTTCCGTCTGAATGAAAATCTTCTGCGGCGCGCGCCCGATGCCGAGGCGCTGCATCAGACACGGGTCGCGTTGCGACGACTGCGGTCCGCGCTGTCGCTGTTCAAGCGCGTCGTCGTCGACGCCCGCTTCCCGCATGTCGCGAGCGAACTCAAATGGCTCGCGGCCTCGCTCGGCCCTGCGCGCGACATCGATGTGCTGCGCGATCGGCTCGGCGAGGGTTCGAACGCGGCGCTCACCGCGGCGCGCGACGATGCCTATGCGGCCGCTCTGGCCGCGCTGGATTCGCAGCGGACTCGCGATCTGATGATCGACCTGGTCGAATGGACCGCGCTGGGCGCATGGCGTTTGCAGCCCTTGGATCCAGCGATGGTGCAGGCCCCCGCGGCGCTCTTCGCCAGCGCCGCGATCGGCGGCCTCAACCGTCGGATAAAGCGCCGCGGCCAAGACCTCGACCAGCTCGACGACGAGCCGCGTCACCAGATCCGGATCACCGCCAAAAAACTGCGTTACGCGACCGGATTTTTCGAGAGCCTCTACCCGCTCAAACGGTCGCGGCGGCGATTGAAGGCGTTTAAAAAGCGCCTCGAAGCGTTGCAGGATCATCTAGGCCATTTGAACGATCTGGCGACGGCACCCGCTCTGATCGAGCGGTTTGGTCTGGAACCCGAGACGTCGACCTCTTCGATCGAGAGGGAGACGCTGCTGTCCCATGCGGCCGAAGCGTATGAGAATCTGACGCGTGCGAAGCGGTTCTGGTAAGGCCCGGAAGCCGCGCCCTGCCTCGCCACCTTCCCGACGATCGCGCCTGTCATGCCCATGCCATCAAACACCGCTAAAGCGGACATCTCGATTGAAAGGGTGTTCGATGTTCAGTGCCAGCTCCCTTGTACCCGACCAGATCGTCGATTGCGTGTCGACGGGACGGCTCCCGACGACCGCAGACCTCGATAGCGTCGCTGCACGCATGTGGCGCGAGGGAGCGGCGGATCGATCGGCATTTTCCTGGGGCCAGCTCTCCCCTACCGCGACCGATCGCATCGTCGCGCTGCGATCCGCAGTCCTTGCGCTCCAGGGCAGCGGCATGCGCTGAACCGCGTCCGGGCGTCGCGCGCCCTACGCGACGTGCAACTGACCGAAGAAGCGCGACAGGGCGCCATCGATCGAGGATGCACCATCCTCGACGCGCTGTGAATCGGTCCTGACGCGCGACGCCATGCCCGCGGTATTCCTGGTCGCGACCGACACGTCGCTCACCAGACGCCCGATCAGGTCGAGGTCTGTCGCGGTACCATCGACATTGCGGCTGATGACCTGTCCGCTCTGCGCCTGTTCTCCGATGCTCGACGCAAGATCATCGGTGCCGCGCGCCATGTCCTCGACCATCTCGCGAATGTCGAGCAGACCCGTACAGGCCGCCTCGGTCCCGCGTTGCATGTCGGCGATCTGCCGGGCGATTTCCCCCGTAGCGTCCGCGGTCTGCGTCGCCAGCATCTTCACTTCGTCCGCGACCACGGCGAACCCCCTGCCCGCCTCGCCGACGCGTGCAGCCTCGATCGCGGCGTTCAACGCGAGCAGCTTGGTGCGCGCCGCGATGCTGCTGATCAGTCCGACGATCGCACCGATCGCGCGCGCGTCGTCCTGGACGTTCGTCATGTCCTGCGCCAGCCGTACCGCGCGGTCCGCCGCCTGCGCGCTCAGGTCGGCGGACAGGCGCGTGCCCTGGCTGGACTGGCCGATCGCGCCCATGAACTGAGTCGTCGCGGCCGCGATGTCGGTCGCACCATCGATCGCGCGCCGCACGGCCACGCCGACGCTGCCCAGTTCGCGCGTCGCGCCTTTCGAATGATCTTCCAGTTCACCCGAGGTCATCGATAGCTGGCTGGCCGCGCTGCGAAGCCCGGCAAGGACATCCGCGACCTCTCCTTCGAGCGTCGTCGCCGCCTGCCGGACGATCCGATCGCGTTCGGCCTCGGCAGCCTTGTTCGCGCGCCGCGCGGTCTCGATATTGCGCTCGCGCTGGACTTCCGCCAGCCGCTGCCGGCCGTTTTCGGCCTCCAGCCGCCCGTGCTCGGCGACCGAGGTGCGAAAGACGTCGATCGCGCGCGACATCCGGCCGATCTCGTCACGCCGCTCTCCATGCGGCGTCCGGCCCTCGGCATTCCCGGCCGCGATCACCGCCATCGTCCGCTCGATATTGAGCAACGGCCGGACGATCGTCCGCTGCACGATCAGCACCGTGCCATAAGCGGCGAGCGAAAACAGGATGATACTGGCCGCGATGCTGATCGTGACCTCCTCCTGCTCGAGCGCGTGCGCGTTGCGGAACAGATGGTCGACCTTGGCTTCCTGCCCGGCGATCAGCGCATCGGCGATCGTCGAGGCCCTGCGCTCGTTGGGACGAACCTCGCTGCGAAAGACCATCCAGGCCCGATCCTGGCTACCCCGATTGGCGGCATCGGCAACCGTTGCAAGCCGGCGCAGGACGATCATCTGGCTGCGGATATAGCCGCTGTCCCGGGTCAGCCCGGCGGCGCGGTGCCGTACCAGGCCAGCGAGTTGCGCGCGCATCTGGAGCGACCGCTGCGAGAATTTTGCGTGGATAATCGCCAGTTCACGCGGATCGCGTTCGAGCAGCAGGTTGAGCGCGTCCCGCTGCAACGACCGGCTCAGTGAGCGCACTTCGATCAAGTGAACCCGCACGATCTGCCCGTCGTTCGCCGCATCACGTGCCGTCTGGACCCGGCTGCGCGTACCAAGCCCGATAAGGCCGAGAATGCAGACCAGCGCGAGCATGATGGCGACGGGCACCATCAGCCGTGCCATCATGCTGTGCGACCAGGTCCTGAACGTTCGATATGTCATGACCGCGCGCTACGGCGCGCATCTTAACCCTGTGTGACACGCCTTGACGATCTTTCGCGAACGCAGGCCGGGCTGGCCAACGCGCCGAAATGTTCGATTTAACCCCAAACAACAACGCCGCCCGTGAGGGCGGCGCTGTCGTGGTATGAGGTTGGTTGCGGGGACAGGATTTGACCGCTGTAGAACTCGGTTCCGACTAATCGGCGGTACCATAGTGCGGCTGTGAGAGCGCCCAACTTTGAGCGCGGAGACCCATTCATAGACGCTCAGCACCCTTCTTGCGGTTTTTCAACTCCGGACACTCACTCATCGGTTCTCGATCACCCTGTAGCGGCACTGAAATGGCGAGCTTTGGGACGAAGCCGTCATTCGGGCAATCTGCCGGGAATGTCGGGTTTCGGATGAGCTGGCCGTTCGCGGGGCTTCCGAGATCTACTCGGCAACTAGCCAGCATGCACGGCATGCGACTCCGCGGGGATTGGATCTCACACCACAAAATAACGCCGCTGCTCCCCTAACGAAAAACCCCGCCTTTGAGGTTGTCGCGCACTTTCTCGATCCGACAGGGGATCTCGCACAATAGTGCGAACGTAGAGTAAGTGCGCCGCCGCGCACGCTGAAATTCTCCAAATTTCGCGGTGGGCTGCGTCGCCAGTCATGTGTTTCCCGACAGTCCCGAGACGCTGCGACGGCCTATTCCACCGTCATGACAAATATACCGTACACGGACAGCAGATCGCAGGTTTCACCTGGACCCTCATTTTTGCACCTGAACGACAACGCCCGGCGCCATCGGGTTGCCCGGCGCTATGACGAGGTACCGGCGCATGTCGCCCTTCGCGTCGTTGACGATCTGGCGGAGCGGTCCGAGCGTGTTGACGATCGCGCCGCCCGCCGGATTGGTCATGAACTTCGCCAGAGGCTGGATCACGCCGCTGCCATCAGCGCGGGAGGATAGCCCAAGGACATAGGGCATCTTTGGGCTGAGGCCCGCAACCGCCGCCTGCAGGATCTGGACCTGGCCCTGATCGAACAGCGTGACCTGACTGCGGCCAGTCCCGGAGAGAGTCAGCTGAATCTTCATGCCGGCCTGCGCAAGCGGCACCAGGTTTGCACGGCCATTGCCTACCGCCACCGCGCCGGGGACATAGGCGACGCCTTGCGGCCCCTGACCGATCGGGATCGTCGCGATGACGGTGTTGCTGGCGGTATCGATCGCCGCGACCGCGTCGGCGTTCTCCAGCCCGACATACATCCGCGTACCGTCGCCCGACGGCCAAAGGCCATGCGGGAGCGCGCCGACCGGAACGCTTGCGACCTGCACGAAGTCGGCGGTGCGGAATACCTTGACGACGTTCTCGGTGCCGACCGTCACATAGGCGAACTGGCCGGCCTTGGTGCGGGCGATGTTGACGTGGTTGGTGATCGCGCCGGTATCGAACGTCTTGAGCACTGCGAAGGGTGGCTTGGCGTCGAACACCATGACCTTGCCGACGTCCTTGAGCGTCANTTGACGTGGTTGGTGATCGCGCCGGTATCGAACGTCTTGAGCACTGCGAAGGGTGGCTTGGCGTCGAACACCATGACCTTGCCGACGTCCTTGAGCGTCARCCAGACCTGCTTRCCGTCGGGCGTCGCGGCGATRTCRGGGCAGAACGGGCTCGCCTGCTTGACGCGACCGACGATCTTCTTCGAGGCGGTGTCGATCACRACKGTCTCGGGCGAGAAGCTYGAACAGACGTAMCCGTATTTCCCGTTYGGCGARAAGATCGTCATGCCCGGACCGTTGGGGACGGGGATGCGCGTGGTCGGCGCGAACGTCTTGCCGTCGAGCACCTGGATATAGTCCTCGCCGCGCACCGCGACCCAGACTTCGCGACCGTCGGGACGGAAGAACGCCTCGTGCGGCGAGCGTCCGACATAGGTGGTGTGCTTCACGGCGTTAGTCGCGGTGTCGATGAACGTCACCGAGTTCGACCCGATCGAGATCACCGCCAGCGTCTTGCGATCGGGCGAGAAGCCCATGCCGTGGACGAGCAGCTGTCCCTTGTAGAGCGGGCTAAGATTGGCGGGGGTCTGGTCGCCGAGCTTGATGACGCCGAGCAGCGTGTTGGTCGACGGATCGATCACCGACACGGTGTTGGAAAACTGGTCCGAGGTGTAGAATCTGTCCTGCGCACTGACGGGGATGTCGGGGGTCGCGTTCGGTACCTGCTGGGCAAATGCAGGGGCCGAGAAAGACAAGGCAGCACAGGCGGTTAGGGTCAAACGCTTCATGGACGGTCTCCGTGATGGGGGTGACCGGTCGCGGTCGGTTCGGTGTGAGGCGGCAACGCGCCGTCGTCGGATAGGATGCCCTGCATCACCGCGATTTCCTGGCGTTGTTCGACGATGATTCCCTGCGCAAGCCGGCGCAGGCGTTCGTCCTTGCCATAGCGCAGTTCGACTTCGGCCATGTCGATCGCGCCTTGGTGATGCGGGATCATCATCTTCGCAAAGTCGCGATCGGGACCGCCCGAATAACCGGTCATCATCGCGCCATGCATCCGCGCCATCGCCTCATCCATTGCCGATGCGAAGCCGTCTGTCTGGGCTAGCGTCGCTGTCGACACCGAAAGTGCCGCGATCCCGAGCAGGGCAATTCCAAGTCTCATCAATTTCTCCAATGCGCTCAACCTGTTCGGGCGAGGCCATATCGTCCAACGCATGATTCTGATGATTCGTATCGACAGGACAGATCGTTCTGTTTTTCGTATTGATACGACAGGAATAATGCGTTGGTTCGATCGATCAGCGGCGCGTATCTCGGTGATCAAGGAGAGCGGGCATGACCCTCGAACAACTCAGGATTTTTGTTGGTGTCGCAGAGCGCGAGCACATGACGCGCGCTGCCGAAGCGCTCAATGTGACGCAGTCGGCCGCAAGCGCTGCCATTGCCGCGCTTGAAGCTCGACATGGGGTACCGCTGTTCCACCGTGTGGGCCGTGGGATCGAACTGTCCGAAGCGGGGCGCATGTTTCTAACCGAGGCACGCGCAGTACTGGGACGCGCCTCCAGCGCCGAACTTGCGCTTGCCGAATATGCCGGGCTGGAGCGTGGCACGCTGCGGCTGGTCGCGAGCCAGACCATCGCGGGCTATTGGCTGCCCCGCCAGCTGGCGGCGTTCCATGCGCGCTACCCGGCCATCACGATCGAGCTGGCGATCGATAACACCGAAGGGGCCGCGGCGCGCGTGCTCGACGGCGCGGTGGAACTCGGCTTCGTCGAAGGCGTGATCGACGAGCCTGCGCTCGCGCATTGGACGGTCGCGAACGACCGCATGATACTCGTGAGCGACCGCGCTGTCGACACGATCGACGAAGACTGGATCCGCGCCGCGCGCTGGATCGTCCGCGAGCAGGGGTCGGGCACCCGCTCGTCGTTCGAAGAGGTTTTGCGTCAGCGCGGCATCGTTCCGTCGGACCTTACCACCGCGCTGACCCTGCCGTCGAACGAGGCGGTACGTAGCGCGGTCGAGGCCGGGGCAGGCGTCGCGGTGCTGTCGCAGCATGTCGTCGCGCCAGCAATCGCGGCGGGAACGTTGCACGATCTACCGCTCGGCCTGCCGCGGCGTCCATTCTACGCGCTGCGGCACAAAGAGCGCTATCGTACCCGGGCGGCCGATGCGCTGACCGATCTCATCAGGGAGACTGGCAAGTGACCCCCGATCTGAACCCCGTTCTGGGTGGCCTGAAGCCGCTCAGCCAGCTCGATTCTCCGCGCGAGATGATCCGGCAGTTCACCCCCAACTGGTTCGCCGCGACGATGGGCACCGGCATCCTCGCGCTCGCCTTGCCGCAGGTGCCGGGCGTCGGCGCATCGCTGCACCCGGTCGGCGAGGCGCTGTGGTATTTCAACATTGCGCTCTTCACGCTGTTCGCCGGGCTCTACACCGCGCGCTGGACGATGTACGGGCACGAGGCGCGGCGGATCTTCGGGCACAACACCGTGTCGATGTTCATCGGCACGATCCCGATGGGCCTCGCGACGATCATCAACGGTTGCCTCGCATTCGGCCTGCCGCGGTTCGGCGCAGGCGTGATCCCGATCGCCGAGACGCTGTGGTGGATCGACGTCGCGATGTCGCTCTCCTGCGGGGTGGTGATCCCGTATCTCATGTTCACCCGGCACGAACATTCGCTCGACGGCATGACCGCGGTGTGGCTGCTGCCGGTGGTCGCGGCGGAGGTCGCAGGTGCGAGCGGAGGCCTGCTCGCCCCGCATCTGGCGGACGCGCATCACCAGTTCGTCGTGCTCGCGACTTCGTATGTCCTCTGGGCCTATTCGGTGCCGGTAGCGTTCGGCATTCTCGCGATCCTGATCCTGCGGATGGCGCTCCATAAGCTGCCGCACGAGAGCATGGCCGCATCGAGCTGGCTCGCGCTCGGCCCGATCGGCACCGGTGCGCTCGGGATGCTGGTGCTCGGCAGCGATGCCCCCGCGATCCTCGTCGCCAACGGGCTTGGCTCGATCGGCGCGGTGGCGCAGGGGATCGGCACGATTGCCGGGCTGTTACTCTGGGGCTTCGGCCTTTGGTGGCTGGCGCTCGCGACGCTGATCACGATCCGCTACTGGCGCGCGGGTATCCCGTTCAACCTCGGCTGGTGGGGCTACACCTTCCCGCTCGGCGTCTACACGGTCGCCACCTTCAAGCTCGGTACGACGCTCCAGCTCGGCTTTTTCGGGATCGTCGGCACCTTCCTCACCATCGCGCTGGCAGCGATGTGGCTGCTAGTCGGCGCCAAGACGGTCGCGGGTGGCTGGCGCGGCAACCTGTTCGTGTCCCCCTGCATTGCCACGCCGAACTGATCTCTTTCACCACTGTGCGATAAACAGGTGTTTTCCGACATGGCGGGTCACTCGCCACTCACTCAACAGAGGGATGCCTGGGATGGGTCACGAAGCCGCGCATTGTGTTGGCGTAGGATGTTTTGCGAGAAGCCGCCGCTCACACCTTTGCGGAAGAACGGCATGAGTTGGTCGAGAGCTGCCGCCAGCGTGCCGGCGGCGCTGACGCATAGTCAGCCGTTCGCGCGATTGATGCGGCCTCCCGGAAGCGAACGGTCGTTCACATTGCATTCGCCAGTGTCCGGCGCACTCAACGGCGGACCAGAATCTGATACCGATTGGTATCACATTCTAGTCCGCCGTTATCGGCGGTCTCAGCCATATATCGAAACGACCCATGTGTGGACGGCCCTCCGTTGGCAAGCTTGAACAGTCGCGTTGCAATGCTGGTTGGTGCGGCCATGTGTCCGACCTGTTGGTGCGGCTCATAGTGCCGCTGGCCATAATGCCATTCGCGCGGTTCGGGTCCCGATCACTTACACGCGCTTGATGCGCTTGGGTCATTGTGGGTTTTCCCGATCCGGCGGTTCAACCGGCTTGTTGCATTAGCTCCTATCCGCCCTTCCCAACCTCGTCCGGTGCGGTCGCCCCCATCGTATCCTGTTACGCGATCTGCGGCTCGCGATAGCGCTCGCCGCTGGCCATCATCGCCCAGATCATGCGGGCGTTCTTGTTAGCGAGCGCGACCGCGGCGACCTTGGTCTTCCGCCTGGCAAGCAGTTGCACAAGCCAGGGCCGCTTAGCCCCGTTCCGCTCGGCATAGCGCACGACTGCCATAGCGCCGACGATCAGCATCTGACGCAGGTATTGGTGGCCCGCCTTCGTGATGCTGCCCAGCCGCTCCTTTCCGCCGCTCGAGTTCTGCCGCGGCACCAGGCCTATCCAAGCAGCGAGGTTGCGGCCCGAGCGGAAGATCGCGGGGTCAGGAACCGTGGCGACGATGGCGCTGGCGAGCAGTGGACCCACGCCGGGTATCTCCATCAGTCGGCGACCAAGCTCGGTCTCGCGTGCGCTCGCCAGGATGCGACGATCGTTCTCGAGGATCTGCTCCTTTACGATGCGCARCTGGGCTGCCAGCAYCTCCAGGCAGAACCGCGCATCGGCCGGTACGCGYTCATCGGTAGGATCAGCGATCACGTCGAGGAGCTGCTCGATGCCGTTTCTGCCAATCGGCGCTGCAATCCCGAATTCGGCCAAGTGCGCCCGCATCGCNTCATCGGTAGGATCAGCGATCACGTCGAGGAGCTGCTCGATGCCGTTTCTGCCAATCGGCGCTGCAATCCCGAATTCGGCCAAGTGCGCCCGCATCGCGTTCGACAGCTGCGTGCGTTGRCGGTTGAGGATTAGGCGGACACGATGGAGCATCATCGCGCTCTGCTGCTCGGGCGACTTGATCCCGACGAAGCGCATGGTCGGCCGGGTCACGGCCTCGCAGATCGCCTCGGCATCAGCCGCGTCGTTCTTGCCTCGCTTAACGTACGGCTTCACGTACTGCGCCGGCATCAGCTTCACGTCATGCCCGAGCGCGACCAGCTCGCGCGCCCAGAAGTGTGATGTCGCGCACGCCTCAATGCCGATCAGACACCGGGGCAGCTTGGCGAAGAACTTCAACATCCGCCCACGCGTCAGACGCTGGCGAACAACCGCTGCGCCATCAGCATCCACTCCGTGCACCTGAAATACGTTCTTCGCGATATCCAGACCGATCGTTGTGACGTTTCCCATCGCTGCTCTCCTTCGACTCTCCGCAGGACATTCTGCTGGAGGGTTGGAGAGCCGTCCACGTCATCACAAKCGGACGTTCACCGACCTGCTGCTTCCACGGCGTCGCCCCGACGAGCT